>NZ_AUUU01000026.1 GCF_002760435.1 Clostridium sp. LS | reverse complement strand
TTGCTGTTTTATCAATTAGTGATAACAGTAGCGTTAACAGGAATTCAAGGTTTCTTGGGACATGTGCTTAAATCAGATATGGTAGCGGAATATATAGGATGGGAAAAAGGAAGTCCATTTCAAAAAGAATTAGGATATGGGATTTTATGAATATTGATTTAGAAAATAAAGTTGCAGTTATTACAGGGTGAGGAAGAGGGATAGGTAAGGCTATTGCAATATCATATGCTCTTAATGGCGCAAGAGTATGCTGCCTGTCAAGAAGTCAGAATGAAATTGATGAAACAGCGAGTTATATAAAAAGCCAAGGTAAAAGCGCAATAGCATTAAGTTGTGATGTTAGTAATTATATTGAATTAGAGAAGGCTTTTCAAAATATTTATAAAACTTATCGTAGAGTAGATATAGTAGTTATAAACGCGGGGGCTGATTGTGATAAAGCGCCAGTTGAGGAACTAAGTATTGAAGAGTGGAAGAAAGTAATGGATGTGAATTTTACAAGGGCATTATATACAGCTAAAGCAACAATTCCATATTTTAAGAAACAAGGAAGTGGGAAGATAATTACTGTTTGATGAGAAGAGATTTGTAATTCAGAGACAGTAAAATTATAGAAGATATTTATAAAGGTTGGAGACAATTATGAATAAAGATTTATTAGAAAAAACATTATTATATATTCAAGAGAAATTTCAAAATGATTATAGTGGCCATGATTATTATCACAGCATTAGAGTTTATAAATTAGCCACTTCTATTTGTAAAAGAGAAAATGCTGATTTGGAAATAGTGCAATTGGCTGCTTTATTACATGATGTAGATGATTATAAATTATTTGGTGGGAATGTGGGAACTTCTTCAAGTGCAGAAGTATTTTTAATGAGTAACAAAATAGCTGATATAAAAATAAAGGCTATATGTGACATAATTGAATCAATATCTTTCAAGGGGACGGACACACAAATACCAAAAAGCTTGGAAGGAAAAATAGTACAAGATGCAGATAGACTTGATGCAATAGGAGCTATTGGAATTGCAAGGACATTTGCATATGGAGGTAGTAAAAATAGAAGCATGCACATACCAAATGAAAAACCACGGGAAAATATGAATGTAGAAGAATATACCAAGTCTAAAGGAACAACAATTAATCATTTCTATGAAAAGTTGTTAAAGTTAAAATCTTTGATGAATACGGAAACAGCTAAAACTTTAGCCGAATCACGGCATAAATATATGGAGAATTTTTTAAATGAATTTTTTAATGAATGGGACGGCTTAATATAATAAGAATTATTCATTCATTTCTGAATTCTGTGTAAAGTTCTATGGTTTTAACTCCTTAATTCACGTTTTTAATTTATTTAATAAATCCAATTGAACAGAAGAAACTTTTTCTTGATAGCTTGGCATTTTAAGAGAAATTTCGTATTTATCACAAGCATTTTTTAATGCATACCCTAATCCATTTATATTTCTAGCAGAGCATCTGTATTTATCTCCGAAGCGTCTTTCATATTTTGCTTTAATTCCCGGGAAATTTTTATCTAAATGTTCATAATAGTATGCTCGTTGTCTATCTCTTAATGACATTCCCAGCCAAGGAACAATATATTTAACTCCATAATAATTAGCTTTATTAACAATATCGATTATATTTTCTTCAGTATCCTCAATAAAAGGGAGTATAGGCATCATTGTTATACATGTACATATTCCTAATGTAGAAAGAACTCCAAGAGCTTTAAATCTATCTGAAGAAGACGGAGCGAAAGGTTCCACTATTTTAGATAGGCTGTCATCAGTTGTAGTTATAGTCATTGCTACGGAAGCGTAAATTTTATTAATTTCCTGAAGTATATCAACATCTCTTAATATTAAATTGCTCTTTGTAGTAATATGGACTGCGTAGTTATAATTAGCTATTTCATCAAGGCAACCTCTAGTTAATAAGTATTTTTTTTCAGATATGGTATACGGATCTGTCATCGCACCAGTGCCCAAGCATCCTTTTTTTCTTTTACTTTTAAGTTCCTTTTTTAATAATTCCACTGCGTTTTTTTTTACAATAAGATCATCAAAATTATCCACTTTATAACATAAGCTTCTTGAGTCGCAATATATACAGCCATGTTCACACCCCCTATATATATTAAAAAGGTAGCTAGTTCCAAACCAACTTGTTGGTTTTTTATTTGGGGAAAGCAAGGTTTTGGCTTCTACTTCATGTATCATTATATAACAATCTCCTTTTATAAGATTATATTATGATTATTCATTGAATTTTAAATAATATTTTTGAAATGAACTGGTATGGATTATTATTCACTTACATATTAACCAGATTATACTATAAAATATGTATATTTTCTATTACAGAAAGTCAAAATAGCAATTTATATTAAAAAAATATATAGAATATTAGTTATACTATATATGAGAGGAGTTGTTTGCATGAAAACTAATTCAGATGTAATTTCAAAAGTTATTGATTTTATAGAAGAACACCTTACAGATGAAGAGGATCTAGATTTAGATAAAATAGCTGACATTGCGAGTTACTCAAAGTTTCATTTACACAGAATCTTTTCGCAGATTGTTGGATGCACAATGCACCAATATATTCAAAGAAGAAGATTAACTGAAGCCGCTAGACAACTTGTTTACACAGATAAATCAATTATTGATATAGCGTTTATCTCAGGTTATGAAACACAACAGTCTTTTACTTTAGCATTTAAAAGATTTTATCAAGAATCACCACAAGTATATAGAAAGAGAAAAGACTTTTGGCCTAAGCAGTTGAAATTTGAACAGCAAAGAATTGAACGAACTTCTTATTCAAACTTAAATATGAGATGCGAGGTGAAAGCAGCTTGAGTTTAATTCCATATGTTATTGAACAAACAAGTAGAGGAGAAAGAAGTTATGACATCTATTCTAAACTTTTAAAAGATAGAATTATTTTTTTAGGAGAGGAAGTAAGTGACTCTATTGCAAATCTTATAGTTGCACAGCTTATATTTTTAGAGGCAGAAGATCCGGATAAAGATATCCACTTATATATAAATAGTCCAGGAGGTTCTGTAACAGCTGGTTTTGCTATTTATGATACAATGAATTACATTAAGTGCGATGTATCAACTATTTGTGTTGGTATGGCAGCAAGCATGGGGGCTTTCTTACTTGCAGGAGGTGCAAATGGAAAAAGATTTGCTCTTTCAAACGCTGAGGTAATGATTCACCAGCCATCTGGTGGTGCAAAAGGTCAAGCTAGTGATATTAAAATTGCAGCTGAGCATATCTTAAAAAATAAGAGAAATCTAAATAAAATTCTTGCAGAGAATACAGGAAAGTCAATTGAACAAATTGAGGTTGACACAGATAGAGATAATTTTATGTCTGCAGATGAGGCAAAGGAATATGGTCTTATTGATGGAGTAATGAATAGGGAAAATAAAATAAACTATTAATTATTTATGTGAACAAGAATTGAATATGAACTATAATTTTATATGGAAATATTCTAAACAATATATATGGTTGGAATATTTCCGTATATATTGTCTAGAATTTTGCAATTTAACTGATAATGATTCTTTCTCGTATATTGATTCCTTACTTGGTAGTAAATAATCTACTAAATATTCAGTCCAACTCTTCTATCTTCAATAATTTTTTCTAATTCATCAGCTGCTTTAACAACATCATCTTCAATTAAAAGTTTGCCTCCTGTTAAGTTTACTAAATCTTCTTTTAAGACTTTTGTTACAACGTCACTTCCATCTATAAATGGAGATATCGCAACATGTAATGGTAGTCCTAGTGATAAACCAAATGCTGAATCGGCTAATGCTTGTTCTTCAAGCCATTGAGGTGCCGATAGTACTAGCGGAAGCTGAGGAATATCTATTCCCAAATTTTCTGCAAGTTCAGTTGCTACCATTTCTAATCTTCCAATTGCAAGACATGGTCCAAAGTTTAAAACTGGAGGTATTCCTAGTGTTAAGCATACATCCTTTAAATTATCTCCAGCAAGTTCAGCAGCACCAGGTGACATAAGTCCAACATTTTCAAGTCCTCCTGAAGAACAGCCTGCTGAAAGAACTAAAATATCTCTCTTTATTAATTCTTTAGTAAGCTCAACAGTGAATACGTCATGACCTTTTGCTGTTAAATTAGAACAACCTACTACGCCGGCAATACCTTTAATTTTTCCTTTTGCTATTAGGTCAATAAGTCCATTCCAATTTCCACCTAAGAATTCTTTTAATGATCCTTCACTAATACCAGTTACTACATCATCATGTCCATGATCTTTAGGAATATCAATTTCAACAGTATTTCTTCTATTTTTATAACTTTCTAATGCTTCCAATATGATTTTCTCACTTATTTCTTCTGCATCTTTCATATCAAAGTTTATAAAATCAGCATTTCTTTTTTTAGCTACATCATCTAAACAGATAGTTTTTACATTAAATCTTTCGGCAACAGTTTCAAGACCTGGTATAGTGCAATTAAATTCTGAAACAATTAAATCGATAGCGCCTGTTGCAAGCACTGCTTCACTTGTATAATTATTTCCAGCATGACCAGAAAAGACTTCAGTATAATGTTCACCTCTTAACTGTAAATCCTGGCCGACACATGTACAGCCGACTAGTCTAAAGCCTTTAGCACCTAAATCTTGCGCTTTTTTTGTAACAGCTGAATCTATTAATTTATCTTGCAAATGAGCAATATCAGAATGTTGATGCCCTGTTATCATTATGTTTATGTAATCTTCATCAATTACTCTGAAACCTACTTTTGCTTGTCTGATTTTTGGAGCACCAAGCATAACGTCATTTAAAAGATTTGTTAACACTAAACCATATATTCCTGTAGAAATTCCAAGCTCAAGTGCATGAAGCAACATATCCACAGGATCACTATTTAAGTTTGTTGAGGTCTTTACAAGAGCATCAAAAACTTCTGATTTAGCTCCACCTGGTAGTATGTTAAGTTCTTCCCATTTAGAATACCTTGGAGCATATGCTAATTTTTTTACTAGCTCCATTTTCTCAAATCTTGGTTTATATAAATCCTTTAAGACTTCATCGGCAACTTTTATGGCTTTGGTATTCATATTAGTTTCAACAACATCGAAAATTTCTGCAAGTTTATCTAAGGTTTCTGGACTCTTTATCTTAGTATTACCTTTCCCTTCCCCAATACTTTTTAGATTTCTTGCTGTTGTTTCTACAACATGGATATAACATGATGAGCCAGCTGCTACAGCTCTTAAAAAGTTTCTTGAAACTATAGTATCAGCATCAGCGCCACATATGCCTCTGGGTGAGCTTGGTGTTATTTTACAAGGACCATTTGAGCAAAGTTTGCAGCATACTCCATCTTTTCCAAATTTACATTTTGCCTTTTGTGTTTCTACTCTATTAAAAGATGTCTCCACTTCTTCTTTTGATGATAAAAATTCACATAATTTACAATCTGCTGATGTACACATTGACATATTAATCGTCTCCTTTTATTCTAATTAATTTATTTAAATACAAATTGATACTATACTTATTTGGTATACTTTCGTGCAAATATAAAAGGCTTTCGCCTTATATATTTTTTAGTAAATTACCAAGGATCATTTTTAAGTTCATCAAAATTTACCTTTTCTAATTCCTGTACCATTGTACTTTGAATATTCCCTAAAGCTCTATGTATAGAACAGTGGTCTGCTTTATTAGCGCTACAAGCTTGTTTATCATAAATACATCTAGTTACAATAATTGGACCCTGTATAGCTTCAACTACATCTTTTAAAGATATGTTTTTAGGATCTCTTGTTATAGCATAGCCGCCATTGACTCCTCTATATGATTTTACAATGCCTGCTTGAGTTAATTTTCTGGTTAATTTTAATAAAAACCTAAGAGGAATATTTCCCTTTTCTGATAAGGACTTGGCATCAAGTTTATTATCTAAACCTTCTTTACATAGCATAAGAACTATTCTGAATGCATAATCAGATTCTTGATTAATATTCATATATCTTGCTCCTTAAAGTATACCTGTTTGGTATAATTTATAATAATATAAAATCTTTTTGTTGTCAATATATTAATTTAAAGGAATGTAATGGATAATATGCAGGTTGTTTGATACATAGTGGTAAATATTCAAAGTTCATATGTAATATAGCTACAAACAATGAAAAAACACATGAAATTAAGAATAGATAAAATTTCCCGGGAAAAATTTAAGATTAGGTCAATTTTTTATTTATTAGTAGTGTTTTTACCGCTTGATTCTTACCATATATTTACTATAATTGTATATAAATAAATATTTTTATAATGAAAATAGGAGGATAATATGGTTGAAGTAAAATTAAAACTTGACAAAGGCACTCCTCAATACAGTTGCAATTCCTGTAGCAATTGTAAAAGTGTTTTTGGAAAGAGTTTATGTTCTATCAAGAATAGAGGATGCTGTTGGTATTTTCCTAAATTTACGCTGCATGAAATTCATAAAATGACCAAAAATCAAGATGGGCTGAAAACATTAAATAATATTATAAGTCTTCCTAAAGTAAAGATTTATAATTATTATATTCATGCAATAGGATATTTTGATGAAGCAGGTTATAAAGATTACATAGAGAGCAAAGAAAAATATCATTCTCGTGTGGCTGATAAATCTATTTTCTTTAGAGCTTGCCCCTTTGTGAAATCGGGAAAAGGCTGCACTTTGCCTAAAGAATACAGGAGCTATGTATGTAATTTTTATATTTGTGATGAAATAGTTTCAGAAATAGAAAATCACTGCGAATATAAAAATTATTTTAAGGAACGGAATAGTTATGTAAAATGGGTTGAGTGGGAAAATCATTCTTTAGAAATATTATTAAATGAAAGAAAGATAAATTTAGCGCATAATTTTAATGAAGTCTTAAATCTTTTAGAGAATACAGAATTAAGAGAATATGAATTTGTAAATTTAGGTCCAATCATAGTAGCTGATAAATTTAATAATGTAGTTCAAAAACTTGGTTAAAATAATGAAATGTTAATATTTATAATATATAGTATTAAGAACAGTAGGTAGTTATGTTTTATACAAAACTGCCTGCTATTTTAATTTTAAGATTAATATAAAATACTATTCATTGAAATAATATTTTTATGTTAAGCAAGGTAAAAACTAGTTTTTTTTAACATAATGATTACATTCTGAATATTATATAAATAAAGAAATTTATTTGGGGTGAGTATTATGTTTGGAGCTTTGATAGCCATGCTTACTGGAGTCCGAATAATGAAGAATATGGGAAGAGGAGTACGAGATATATTAAATGCTAGAAATCCTATAGATAGAGGGATGGAATTAGCTGGATATGGTTATGATCCAGAGCAAGATATATTTTATTGTAATATGAATCCATGGCAGAGAAATATGGGCTATAACCGCTTGTATGATGAAGCAATGGCGCCATTTGGAATGATAGTAGATTGTGAGCCAATCTATTTTGAATATAATAATAAAATATGGTTAATTGAAATATGGAAAGGACAATATGATTTAAATACTGGTTGTGAGATTGGAGTATATACTGCAGATAAACCAATTTTAAATATCCCTGAAGTGTATAAATTTATGTTCTATAACTGTGCAAATGATGAAGAAAGGTTAACAATGTCTTTTACTTTAAAAAAGAATGGTAAAATTCTTTTCTCAAGAGATGAGAAACATTGGTGGTTAGCTGGCTTTAAGCTTGGTGAATATTCAGAGCCATCAGAATTAGCAGTAAACCTAAATATTACTCTAAAAGATAATGTTATGTGTAATGCATTTATAGAAGCATTAAAAGATATAGGATATACAGAAGAAGAGATTATTAGAAATGGAAATACTGTAGGTATAACTTTTGACAAACCACACACCCCTCAACCAATTACAAGATTAGAAGAAACAGATAAGCTCATACAAGCAAAAAATAAAGTGCTATGTGAAAGATATAATGATATTACAAAGGTATATAATAGTTTCACTGATAAGATAAATGCAATTAAGAAATCAGCGCCTGAGATTTATTCAGAAATAGTAGATAAGGCAGCATTTAGAATTCATTTTAGGAGCATGGAGAATCCAGAAATTCATGGAAAATGATCAATGCATTTAGGCAGGAGATAAAATCCTGCCTTTAATATCCTAATCTTATTAGAGAAACCACTGAGCACGTATCTCAAAAAATATTTATAATTTACAAATATAAAATGAGTTTCCAATAAGTAACAATAATGATAATATAATAATAATTAGAATTATTGAAGAAAGCTTAAATTATAACTGGTAGTTAAGTGAGGAATTTAGAATGGATTTAAAACCTTGGAATGAAAAGTTAAAAGAATTAAGAAGCATTATTTTAAAAAATGATAAGTTTATAGAAGCTATGAATTTATGTTTAGAACTCCATGCTATGGTTCATTCATCTGAAATGTCAAATATGAGTACTATAACTTTTGAAGATGAATTATGGAAAGACTTAAATGAAGAAACGATTCGCACTGCAGTAAATGATAAAGGTCGTACAATTGCATATGGAATGTGGCATTCAGCTAGAATTGAAGATATTACCATGAATATATTAGTTAATAATGGAGAGCAGGTTATTAATTCAGGTAATTGGTTAAAGAAAGTAAATTCAATAATAAAGAATACTGGAAATCAATTAACAAATGAAGAAATATTAGAATTTAGTAAACATATAAATATAGAGGAACTTAAAAATTATAGAATTGCAGTAGGAAGAAAGTCTGAGGAAATTATAAAAAATCTTCAATTTTCTGATATGAAAAGAAAGATGGAACAGGATGGACTCAGGAGAATCTTAAATGAAGGTGCTGTTTCAGAAGATGAATCGGCTATTTGGTTAATAGATTTCTGGGGCAGAAAAAATGTTTCTGGAATTTTACTAATGCCTTTAACAAGACATCATGTAGTACATATTAATGAATCTTTAAGTGCTAAGAAGAAAAAGAGTAAGTAAGAATATATTATTAATCAAAAGAGTGATTTTATTACTAGAATTATTAAAAGTATTATGAAATGTGAGGGAATTATGTTATGAAATCTGTAATAATTTATTATTCATTGGATGGTAATACCAAATTTATTGCTAACACAATAAATGATGAATTGGGAGGGGATATGATAGAAATTAAGCCTAAAAAAGAGATTCCCAATAATGGTTTAATGAAATTTTTAATTGGTGGAAAGCAAGCAGTATTTGGTGAGAAACCTGAAATAGAGGAGGTAAAAGTTGATTTTACAAAATATGATTTAATTGTATTTGGTACTCCAATATGGGCAGGCAACTTTGCGCCTGTCTTTAATACATTCTTTGAGAAGAACTCTATTAAAAATAAAAAGATAATTTTATTCTGCTGTCACGGTGGAGGCAGGGAAGGGAAAGCATTTATTAAGTTTAAGGAAATATTAAAAGAAAATAAATTTTTAGGAGAGATAACAATTGAGGATCCACTAAAGAAAGGTGTTAATGATTTAGAAATAAAACAATGGATAAGAGATACCGCTAAATAGAAAAAGCATACTGGAACCTATTTTTAGAAAATTAAAATAAGGGGATGAACTATTAAAAGTTTATCCCCTATCATAGCAATTATAAGTTCCTTCATTCCTTTTTCTCTCAGCGCCACTGCTTATGTAAGACCCTTCTACAAGGTTTGTATAGCCTTTTTTTGAAATAATCGATTTTATATAATCTATATGAGGACATCTATCATAATGATAGTTATCATTTGATATGCAAGATGATAAATGGATCACAACCTCATCTTTGTTTATATTATTTTTAGTTTTTAATTTTTTAGAAAGATGTTCTAATTTAGCTGCAATACTTTTTCCACAACAACCACCACAAGTAAATGAAATATATCTAGTAGAATCATCATAATTACTAAAAACTGCATCCCTATTGTAAAAAGCGTTTGTGCAAGCAAAACCACTGCAACGGTTATGAGCAATATCGCATTGAATAATAACTACATATTTTTTATCCATTTTATTTTATCCCCCTTATATAAATAGTTTGCATAAGAAAATTCTTACTAAATGCATGCATTGACTTTTGTATATGATAATTATACAATCAATCTGGAATTGGAAAAAGTGCCAGTTTTGTTTAATTTATAGGATACAGTCTAATAGGGGAGTATTTTAAGTATGATTATTCTAGATAATAATTCAAGTGATCCGTTATATGTACAGATCTATAATGTATTAAGAAAAGATATAATTTCTGGGCAATTGCCAGAGGGAAGTAAACTTGTATCAACTCGGAATCTTGCAGCAAGTCTAAGTGTTAGTAGAAATACTGTTGAAAGTGCTTATCTGCAGCTTTGTTCAGAAGGGTACATTTCAAGTAAAGCAGGGAGCGGATTCATTGTTGAAAAGTTAGATAATTCGATAGTATCTAAGCTTAAGGAACAAGAAATTAAGGGTACAAATAGCTATGGAAACATAAATACTAAAGTTGATGAAAGGTATAAATATGATTTTCAGTATGGAAATTTAAGTGCTTCAGATTTTCCTTTACAATTGTGGAAGAAGATATCAAATAAATGTTTATCAAGTATGGAAGTTAAAGATATAATGTCCTATAATTCAAATAAAGGTGAACTAGACTTACAAATAGAAATTATGAAATACTTAAACAAGTCTAGGGGTGTTTATTGCAAACCTGAACAAATAATCCTTTCTTCAGGTATTGGGCAATCATTAAGTTTGATATGCCAAATTTTAAGAAGCAATTCGAATCAAATTGCTGTAGAAGATCCAGGATATGATGGTGCTAGAACAATATTTACTAATAACGGCTATGAAGTAATTCCAATTGGATTAGAGAATGATGGGATTAATATTGAGGAGTTAGAAAATAGTTCTGCAAGAATAGTGTATGTAACTCCTTCTCACCAGTTTCCGATGGGGGCAGTAATGCCAATATCAAAAAGACTAAAATTACTGGATTGGGCATTAAGAAAAGATGGAATTATAATTGAAGATGATTATGATAGTGAATTAAGGTATAATACTAGGCCTATCCCATCAATACAAGGCATTAATAAGAGTGAAAAGGTTGTTTATGTAGGTACATTTTCAAAGTCGCTATCTCCTAGCATGCGAACAAGTTATATAGTATTGCCTCAGCTATTGGCAGAAAAATATGATAAATTTTTTAACAAATATCATTCATCTATTTCGTTAATACAACAAAATATAATCCAACAGTTTATGAGTTTAGGATATTGGGAAAGGCATTTACGAAAAATATGTATTTCTAATAAAAGAAAACATGATATGTTAATTTATGCAGTTAATAAATTTCTAGGAGATAAAGTTACTATTCATGGTAGAAACGCTGGTTTACACATAATACTAGAATTAAAAAATGGATTATGTGAGAAGGAACTTATAAAAAAGGCTAGAAATTTTGGTGTTAAAATTTATCCGGTATCAACATTTTGGATAATGTTAGAGAAGTATACCAATAATATGGTGCTATTAGGTTTTGGTAATATGTCAGAAAATGAAATTATTGAAGGTATAAAGCTGCTATCTATTGCATGGGCATAATAATAAATTCTATATATTATACGTGAGTTTCTTTGTGTAAATGGGAAACTCATTTTTTTATTGCACAAATAGGAAATAATATTCAAGAGTATATTTTGTAATATTTTTACAAAAGTATTTAGATTTATCAATGATATTCGATAAAATAATAAATGCAATGTCAAATTATATAATATTTGGTCAATTGTTAAAGGGGGATGTAATATAATAATGTTTAAAAACTTAAAATTAGGGACTAAGATAATTTCATTACTTACATTACTAGTTATAGCGTCTGTATCAGTCATAGGAATAATATCAACTAATTCTCAGATTTCCATTATTAATAGTAATTTAACGTATACCACAAAAGAAATGTCCAATGGATTAAGTCAAGAAATTGATTCTTTTTTGTTACAACACATAGCTGTATTTGAAAGTATAGCAATTACTAGTGATTTGCGATTATATAATGCTCAAGATCAAAAAGCACTTTTACAAAAAATTAATAAAGAAAATAAGGATTTTGCTGTAATATTTGTAACAGATATTAACGGAAAGCAAGTAGCTAGATCTGATGATAAAGATCAATTTGATGATATGTCAGATAGAGATTACTTTAAAGCAGTATACTCAAATAAAAAAACAGTTGTGAGTGATGTTTTAATTTCGAAAACAACAGGAAAACCAGCAGTAGTTATTGCTACCCCAATTTTAAATGAAAAAGGTGAGCTTCAAGGAATTCTGGGTGGAACTTTAGGTTTAAGCATTTTAGAAGAACTTAGGAGTAAAGTTAAAATTGGTGAAACAGGATATGCTTTTATTACTGATACGCAAGGACAGATTTTAGCTCATCCTGATAAAAAAATGGTGGATGAAAGAAGTAATGTTTCAAATGTAGAAATTGTTAAAAAAGCTTTAGCTGGAGAGTCAGGAGCTCAAACATATGAATACAACGGTGCAAAAGTATTTGGGAGTTACACTAAAGTGTCAACTACAGGGTGGGCAGTTGTAGTTAGACAAAATCAAGACGAAGCCTTTTCGACTATTACTCAAACTCAAATAAAAATGGTTATAACATCAGTAATTATTTTAGCTATTACGATTATAATTGGATTTATTTTATCGAAAAGTATGATAAAACCATTGTTAATTTTGAAAGAAGCAGCTAAACAGCTAGCTCATGGAAATTTAACATATGATTTTAAAATTAATTCTGGTGATGAGGTTGGAGATTTATCTAAATCATTTATTGAGATGAGAGAAAGTTTAAAGAATTTGGTTAATCAAATTTCTTTTGCATCTGATAATGTAACTATATCTTCAAAGGATGTATTAACTTCATCTAAACAAGCTAAGATTATAGCTGATCAAATATCCGAAGCAACAACTCAGTTAGCACTAGGAAGTGATGAACAATCTAAAAGTGTTGAAAATACATTTGGATCTATTAATAGAATTGTTAAATCTATAGAGGAAATTGCAATTAATAGTAATAATTCTTTTGAATCTTCATCTAAAGCTGAACAATTAGTTAAAACTGGTGTTGGGATCGTACAGGCTCAAGATATTAAAATGGAAGAAAGCACTCATGCAGTTGAAAAAGTATCTAAAGTTATTTTCACATTAAATGATAAAACAACTCAGATTGGACAAATTATTGAAGTAATAGAAGGTATATCAGAGCAAACTAATTTATTAGCATTGAATGCTGCTATTGAGGCTGCAAGAGCAGGAGAACAAGGAAAAGGTTTTGCAGTTGTAGCTGATGAGGTTAGAAAGCTTGCTGAAGAATCGCAAACATCAATTGGAAAAATTCAATCAATTATTAAAGATATTCAAAATACCACCAATACAGCAGTAGACAGTGCTAAAAATGCTACCGATGCTATAAGTGAACAAAATGAAGCAGTACAAAATACGTCTAAAGTTTTTAAAGACATCTTAGAAATAGTACATGAAATTGCAAGTGGAATTCAAGAAATTTCAAGTTTTACTGGTGGAGTAAAAAGTGCTGGGGAAAATATACAGCAAGATATGGAAAGAATTTTAGCTGTATCAGAAGAAACAGCAGCTAGTACTGAAGAAGTAACAGCCTCCACTGAAGAACAGACCGCTTATAGTGAAAGTATAGTAGCAGAAGTTGAGAAATTAATCACTATGGCCGATGAGTTAAAAGATTGTATCAAAAGATTTAAGCTATAAATGGTAGGAAATTATACACAATATCGTTCATTGTTAGAAACAAGCATATAATTATAGGTACTACGGATTAATGTAAGAGTATATATAGAAAGCCTCAACTATAATTGTTGAGGCTTTTATAAAAAGATTATAAGGTATTAATTATAAAGTTTATGCAAATAATGCTACAAATACTAAAGTTAAAGTACTTACAAGTTTTATGAGCACATGAAGTGATGGTCCAGCAGTATCTTTAAATGGATCACCAACAGTATCACCAACAACACTAGCTTTATGGGCTTCAGAATTTTTACCGCCGTGTTCTCCAAGTTCTATAAGTTTCTTAGCGTTATCCCATGCACCACCACCGTTATTTAAGAAGAGAGCCATAATAACTCCGGTAATTGTAGTTATCATTAAAAACCCTGCAGCAGCTTCTTTACCTAGAATAACACCAATTAATATAGGAACAGATACCACTATTATTCCAGGAAGTATCATTTCTTTTAATGCTCCTTTTGTAACGATGTCAACACAACGAGCATAATCAGGTTTTGCTTTTCCCTCCATTATACCTGGAATTTCTTTAAATTGTTGTCTTACTTCGAGTATTACATATTGAGCGGCTTTACCAACAGCACTTATTGCTGTAGAGCTAAACAAAAATACTACCATAGCACCTATAAAACCACCAATAAATACTTCAGGTTTTCCTATATCAACTGAAAACCATGAATCTAAAGGCTTGCCTAATATTTTTTTAACTTCATCTAGATATGCAGAGAATAATAGGAAAGTGGCTAAGGCAGCTGAACCTACTGCATAGCCTTTGGTTAATGCTTTTGTTGTATTTCCACAAGCATCTAATCTATCAGTTACATTCCTAACTTCTTCAGGGGCACCAGACATTTCTGTTATACCACCGGCATTATCTGTTATTGGACCAAAAGTATCCATAGCAAGAATATAGGTGCATGTTGAAAGCATTCCCATAGTAGCTATGGCGGTTCCATATAAGCCTGCATTAGCAACATTAGGTAGAGCCAATTCACTTAACCTATAAGATATAAATATACAAATAGATATGAATATTACAGGTAATGCAGTCGATTCCATACCAACTGATAATCCAGTAATTATATTAGTAGCAGAACCGGTTTTGCAAGATTCAGATATCTTTTTTACAGGTTTATGGGTTATTGAGGTATAGTAATCAGTCAACACTACAAATACATAGCTAAGAACAATTCCGGCAACTGCACATCCATATAAATAAATATAATTTACAGTACCTCCAGTTGTAAGTGAGCCACTTAACATATCTTTAACTACGAAAAATAGTATTACTAAATTAATTAAAGAAGTTATTATAAATCCATTTTTTAATGCTTTCATTGGATCATCAGTATTATTTTTAACTTTAACAGAAAATATACCTACTATTGAGGCTAAAATACCAAGAGCACGAGCTACAAGAGGAAATAGTACTCCCTTCCATCCAAATATAGGATAAAGTCCCACTCCTAGGATCATAGCACCTATATTTTCAGCTGCTGTCGATTCAAAAAGATCTGCACCTCTTCCGGCACAATCACCAACATTATCACCAACAAGATCTGCAATAACAGCAGGGTTTCTAGGATCATCTTCTGGAATTCCTGCTTCAACTTTTCCAACAAGATCAGCACCAACATCAGCTGCTTTTGTATATATACCTCCACCAAGCTGAGCAAAAAGCGCAACAAATGAGGCACCAAATCCAAAGCCAACTATAAGAGATGGTGCTTCTTTTATTAAAGTATCATTTCCAGAGATTCCTCCATATATTAGGAAAAGAGAAGCAACACCTAAAAGAGATAATGAAGTAACAGCTAATCCTGTAACAGCGCCACCTTTAAGGGCTATTTGCAATGCATTGTTTAGTCCCTTTTTAGCACCAGCAGCAGCTCTTATGTTTGAATTGACTGCCATATACATACCAATATAACCAGATAAAGCTGAGCAGAATGCCCCTGTTATAAAAGCTATACCAGTATGTAAAGATATAGATATAGCAAGTCCAGAGCCTTTTGATATGTTACCAAAATAATTAGATAAAATAATTAAAAATAAAGCTAGAATTGATAAAATAGATATAGTTTTATACTGCCTTTTAATAAATGCCATGGCGCCTTCTTTAATGTAAGTTGATATTTCTTGCATTTGAGTGGTACCTTTGTCTTGAGAAAATGTATACTTGACCAAATAACCAATTACTATAAGTGAAATAATTATAACACTATAGATAAGTATGAAATATGATACCATTTACAACATCCCCTTTATTTTTTAAATTATTGTACACTTATATTATACAATAAAATATTCAGAAAATTACAAAAATTTTCACCTTTTTCTATATTATATATGTATGCTTGAAAACAATAAAATAAGCAAAGCTAAAAAATATTTATAAAAATTTTAATTATTTTATAAATATTTATTTAGCTCTGCTTAACAAATATCAATGTAAAATGGCATTATAGAAAGCATTAAGTTATTGTTTTTTTATATGCTTTTAAAAATGAAATACAATTTACATTTTAAATTTTAGAATTTAGGGTTTATTTCATTTATTTGAATTCTTCTCAAGTCTTTCAATCGTAAATGAGTCTTTTCACGAATGGTGCTAAAATGTTCACCATCAATCATCATTTTTTTTGCTCTATCATGTAATGAAATTTTATTTTCTCTACTCATAAATATAACCTCCCACTAATGTTTTTGTATGTTTAGTTTGTCCAATTAAATAGAATATATTCGTTTATATTTAAGTAAATTATTCTTAAAGGATCAGCGTAAGAACAAAGAAAAGTAAATTTTATTTAGAATCTTTTGCCATTTTATTGACAAGATATTCAAATTAGTATAAAATACTACAAAACAGATGGGAATAGTATAAATATAAAAGGAGGAAGAGGTATGTTGAAAAGTTTACTTTCATCATCTATGTCATCAAAAAAAATTGATTCATTGCTTTATAAAATATCTCAAGGAGATCTTACAAAAACCTTTGATTTAAAGTTATCAAATCGAAGTACTTTAGCCTTTAATTTAAATAGTGTAATATTTAGGTTTAGAGGATTGATAGCTCAAATAATTACTTTATCAGATAAAACAATAAATTATACAACAGAATTAAAAAGGGATGCAGAGAGTATAAAAATATCGAGTAAGGAAAATGTAGAGAATATTAATAATGTATCAAGTAACATGAAAAAGCAAGCGAATCTAATTCAAGAAACAAGAGAGTATGCTCACGATGTAAATAAGGCAACAAAAGAGATCGCAGTAAAAGCAGAAAATATTAAAGAAATGGAAGCTGAAAATTTACAGACATTAGAATTAAGTTATACAAGTTTAGAGACCTTATTAAGAAAAATTGAGCAAACTGCAAATTCAAATATAAATACAAGTAAAAAAATAATGAAACTTAATGATAAAACACACATAATTCAAAGTATTACAGACGAAGTAAGTAAGATAAGCGAGAGTACAAATTTATTGGCTTTAAATGCATCTATTGAAGCAGCAAGAGCAGGTGAATATGGAAAAGGTTTTGCAGTAGTAGCAGAAGAGATAAGGAAGCTTGCAGAAAATTCAACGGTGCAGGCTAAGAAAATAGAGGGAATTATAAATGAGGTAAAAAAAGAAATTAAAGATATATCTACTAGTATAGAAAGTGAAATAAGTGAGATAAATGATTATATACAAGTTTCTAAGGGTATTGAGGGCAATCTTGATAATTTAAAATTACAAACTAATAAATCATTTAATCAATTTTTAGAAATAGAAAAACATATAACAAGTCAAGTGAATGAAATGAGTAAAATAGATGGTGCAGTAAATGATGTATACATAACATTTGAATCTTTGTTTAAATCAACATCTGAAATAGCTTATGCATCTGAAGAACAATATAAAATAACAGAAAATATATTTGATAGATTAGGTAATCTTAGTGATATGAATAAACATATAAAAAGCCATGTAGCATCATTTATACAAAGCTATAAAATAGATAGTGAAAAACAAAAGTATATTAATAATGGAATTGCTACATTAAAGCAAATAGCTGCTAATCCAATACTTAAAACCATGGAATATTTACAAGCTACACCGATATTATTAGAACAAATAGAAAAGTATCCTTATTTTGAATTAATTGCTTTAATGCAAAGAGATGGTCTGCGTAAGGCAATTACATTAGATTATTCAGAAGAAGAAGTATATGTTAATTTTGCCCACAGACCATATTTTAAACAAGCAATTGAAGGTAATGAATTTATTTCTGAACCGTATATTTCTGTTGATACGAATAATTATTGCATAGCAATGTCTGTACCCATAAGAGATGAAAACAGAGAAATATTGGGAATATTAATGGCAGATTTGAAGCTGTAAAAAATATCAGAAATGTAAAATAAAAATACTGGTCATTTACGAATGATTAGTATTTTTATTTTACGTAGATTTTACATAAATTTTACATAAATAGCATAATGAATTAACTTCGTAAGACTAAGATAGAAAGTAATGATAAAGATATGTACGTCAAATACTATTTCAATTGGGAATATATAAGGTATTCAATAATTCATAGTAAAGGATGTGGAATAGAGAAATGGAAATCTTGATGAATGATTTTTATGGGCAGGAATATGAGAATTATGAATACGAAGAATTCTGCAACATACTTGAAAATGCTAATATAAAATCTGTTTTTCAGCCAATTATTTCTCTTATAGATGGAACTGTAATGGGTTATGAAGCATTAAGCCGAGGCCCTAAAAATTCTTATATGAAAAATCCAGAAGTACTTTTAAACATAGCAAAAAAGTGCAATAAATTATGGGAACTTGAAGAATTATTTCGTTCTAAGGCATTGGAAAGTGTTTCTAAAAACAATATACAGGGAAAAATATTTTTAAATATTAACCCCAATACTATTGATAACTTAAAATTAAAAAATTCCTTTACCAAAGATTATTTAAAGAAATATCATCTTGATTGTGAAAATATAGTTTTCGAGATAACAGAAAGAAATGACATTACGAGTATAAGCAGCTTTAATGAATCTATTGACCACTATAAAAACCAGAAATATAAAATAGCAATTGATGATGTGGGTTCTGGTAATTCAGGTCTTAATAGAATTGCATATATAAAGCCTCACTACATAAAATTAGATATGGAACTTATTCGTGATGTTGATAAGCATTCTACTAAGCAGGCAATTATTAAAAGTATGTGTGAATTTTCAAGGCTAACAAACTGTAATTTGATTGCAGAGGGAATTGAAACAAAAGATGAATTAAAGACCATTGTAGATCTAGGGGTTCAATATGGGCAAGGATATTTTATTCAAAAACCAGATGTATCTATCCTTCCAATTAAAAACGAAATTATTAATTTAATAAAAAAATTTAACGTAAAAGAAAATAATCAATATGGGTATAATATAGCTAATGTATACATCAGCAGCATAGCTAAAAAAATGGAAACAGAAAAACCAACTGTATTAGTATCGGAAATTGATTCAAAGTTTAAAAAGAATCAAGACTTATTAGGTATTTGTATAGTAGATAACGGAACTGTAAAAGGTGTTGTTACAAGAAATTCTTTTTATAGTAAGTTAGGGTGGCAATATGGATATAGTCTGTATTCATCTAAGGCTATATCAAATATAATGAATACAAGTTTTCTAAGCGTTGATTACAAAATGCCAATTGATATGGTAATAAAGCTTGCAATGGCAAGATCCAAAGATACATTATATGACCATATTACTGTGACAAAAGACTCTAAATATTATGGGATGGTAACGATAAAAGATTTAATTGAAAAAACGATTGAGATAGAAGTCGATAATGCAAGGCATTCAAATCCTTTAACAGGTTTTCCGGGAAATGTTATAATTGAACAAAATCTTGAAAAATGTATTTTCTCCAAGGAAGAATATTGTGTTTTATATTTTGATATTGATAATTTTAAACCATATAATGATGTCTATGGTTTTGAAAATGGAGATAAGATAATAAAGTATTTAGCGAAAGCAATAAGTTCTAACATATCACCTGGAGATTTTATTGGACATATTGGCGGTGATGATTTTATTGCCATAATAGGTTCTTGGAAAGTTGAAAAGATATGCGAAAAAATAATAAGTGATTTTGATTCCTTTGCATTAGAATGTTACGATGAGAAAGATATCAAAAATGGATATATATCAGCGCAAAATAGACATGGTATAGAGGAAAGATTTCCGTTAGTATCTGTATCTATTGCTGGATTAACTAATAAGAGAAGAGAATTTGCTAGTATATATGCATTGGCTAAAGAGTCGAGCAAACTTAAGAAAAGGTGCAAACAAGATAGTGGAAGTTGTTATTTAATTATTTAACAAAATGCCTAAATATAACAATATAAAAATAAGGAGGACAAGTAATTAAAAATTAGTTGTTCTCCTTATTTCATGGTATTTATTTAAATTAGTTTAAAACTGAAAGTTTATTCTCCAAGATAAGCACTCTTAATACTTTCATCGTTAAGAAGTTCTTTTGCATCACCAGATTTAACTATATTACCTGTTTCAAGAACATAAGCTCTATGAGCAATTGCAAGTGCCATATTGGCATTTTGTTCAACTAGGAGTATAGTTGTTCCAGATTTATTAATTTCAACAATTGTATCAAATATATCTTTAACAACAAGAGGTGCAAGTCCCATTGAAGGTTCATCTAGTATAAGCATTTCCGGTCTGTTCATTAAGGCTCTTCCTATTGCAAGCATTTGTTGTTCACCACCAGAAAGAGTTCCAGCTTGTTGCTTTATTCTTTCTTTTAACCTTGGAAATTTAGAAAATACCATTTCCATGTCCTTTTTTATTTCAGCTTTATCATTTCTTAAATAAGCGCCTAATTCAAGATTTTCCATAACGCTTAGTTGAGGAAAAACTCTTCTTCCTTCAGGCACGTGGGAAAGACCTAGAGATACAATTTTATTAGCAGGAACCTTATTTAGTTGAGATCCCTTAAAAGTTACAGCACCAGATTTTATTGGCTCGAGCCCTGATATAGCTCTAAGCGTAGAAGTTTTCCCGGCACCATTAGCACCTATTAGTGTTACTATTTCACCTTGTTTTACTTCGAGAGAAATATCTTTTAATGCATGAATTACACCATAATATAGATTAATATTATCTACTTTTAACATCTTTAAACCCCCTCTCCAAGATACGCTTCAATTACCTTAGGGTTGTTTTTTATTTCTTCTGGAGTACCTTCAGCAATCTTTTTCCCATAGTCAAGAACTGCTATTTTATCACATATTCCCATAACAAGCTTCATATCATGCTCAATTAATAGAATCGATATATTAAACTTATCCTTAATCCAGTTTATAAGATCCATTAGCTCCATTGTTTCTTGAGGATTCATGCCTGCAGCAGGTTCATCCAATAGTAGTAATGATGGTTCAGCTGCAAGAGCTCTTACTATTTCAAGCTTTCTTTGTTCTCCATAAGGAAGATTGCTAGCTAATTCATCTTTTTTTATATCAAGAGAAAATACCTTTAATAACTCTATGCTCTTATCTATTATTTCCTTTTCTGTTTTTCTGAATTTAGGAGTTCTAAATATAGAATCAAAAAGGGAATAATTTATTCTGTAATTAAAACTTACTTTAACATTATCAAGAACAGTAAGGTTAGAAAATAAACGAATATTTTGAAATGTTCTCGCTATTTTCTTTTTTGTAATATTATAAGGCTTAAGACCTTGAATTTTTTCTCCAAGATAAGATATAGTACCTTGAGTTGGAGTATAAACACCAGTTAGCATGTTAAAAACTGTAGTCTTACCAGCACCATTAGGTCCTATAAGTCCAACAATTTCTTTATCTTCTATTTTGAGATTAAAATCTGAAACTGCCTTTAATCCACCAAAGACAATTGATAAATTTTGAACATCTAACATTGAATTAAGCCTCCTTTCCATCCTTTGATTTTTTGTTAGGTAATATGTTTCTTATTATATTAAGGGAAACTTCCTTATCACCAAGTAGTCCTTCAGGCCTGAAGATCATAAGGAGTATTAATGCCAATGGATATATAACCATTCTAAAATCACCCATACCTCTTAAAAGTTCTGGTAAGAATGTCAATATTACAGCAGAAATAACTGAACCAGATAAAGAACCCATACCTCCAAATACAACAAAGGTTAGATAATCTATTGATTTATTAAAGTCAAAAGAATCTGGTTTTATATATCCGGCGTAATGAGCATAAAGTCCACCAGCAAGTCCAGCAAAAAAGGCTGCTATAACAAATGCCATTATCTTATATTTTAGTGCATTTATTCCCATAGATTCAGCTGCTATTTCATTTTCACGAACAGAAAGCATAGCCCTGCCGTGAGAGGAGTTAATTATATTTTTTATTACAATAATACTAATTACCATAAATATAAAAGCAACTGTGAAGGTAGTCTTTATTGGTATTCCAGTAAGTCCACGAGCTCCACCTACTACATTAATATTCATAATTATTATTTGTATAATCTGACAAAATGCTAAGGTGGTTATAGCGAAATAATCTCCAGTAAGCTTTAGTGTAGGATATCCAATTAAAGCTGCTAAAATACATGCAATTATTGCACCAATAAATATTGAAACAACAAATGGCATATGGGCCTTTTGAGTTACCATTGCGGATACATATGCTCCAATTGACATAAAGCCAGCATGTCCTAAACATAATTGACCTGTAAATCCAACAATTAAATTTAATGATACAGCTAATATAATATTTATTAAAGCAAAAGTTATAATTCCCTTATAATATGAGTTAATAACATTTGCACTAATTAAGCCGAATAATACTGCGTATGTAATTAAGACTCCCAATATAGTGCAAATAATCTTTTTGTTAAAAAAATTCTTCATAATTTGACACCTACACTTTCACGTTAGTCTTTTTACCTAGTAGACCAGAAGGCTTAATTAATAATATTATAATTAAAATTGAGAATACAATTGCATCTGAAAAGTTAGTAGATATATAAGCTTTAGAAAAAGTTTCAAGTAATCCAATAGCAATTCCACCAACAAGGGCTCCAGGAATACTTCCGATTCCGCCTAGAACTGCTGCAACGAATGCCTTAAGTCCAGGCATAGCACCCATGTAAGGAGTTATGCTAGGATAAGATATTGCAACTAAAACTCCTGCTATACCAGCTAATGCAGAACCTATAGCGAAAGTTATGGAGATAGTATTATTAACATTTATACCCATAAGCGAAGCAGCTTCCATGTCTTGTGAAGATGCTCTCATGGCTTTTCCAACCTTTGTTTTGTAAACAATAAATTGAAGTAAAATAACAAGAAGTGCAGAAACTCCAAACATTAATATTGTTTTAACTTCAATTTGAATTGGTCCTAAATTGATACTCCCAGCATTAATTAAATCAGGGAATGGTTTTGGATTAGATCCAACTAATAATCTCATGGCATTTTGCAAGAATAAAGAAACTCCAATTGCTGTTATAAGCAATGCAATTCTAGGAGAATTTCTTAATGGCTTATAAGCAACTTTTTCTATTATTATTCCAGCCAATGCCGAAACTGCCATTGCAACCAATAGAGTTGGTATTAATGGTAATTTTAGCGTTGAAGCACAATAGAAGCCTGAAAAGGCTCCTATCATATATATTTCACCATGAGCAAAGTTTATTAATTGTATTATTCCATATACCATTGTATATCCTAATGCTAGGAGGGCATATACACTACCTAAGGCTAAGCCATTAATTAGTTGTTGTAAAAATTCCATAGTATATTCCTCCTAATTTATTTTTAAGGATTAACTTTACCAGCTAATATTTTTTTGTCACCATCAATCTTAATAATTGCTGCACTCTTTATAGCGCTTCTATCACTACCAAATTTGATATGACCTGTAACACTGTCCATTTCCATTCCAGCTAAAGCATCTTTAATAGCAGCGCCATCTGTCTTACCAGCTTTTTCGATTGCTTTAACTAAAATTTTAGAAGTATCGTATGAAAGAGCAGCGAAAGCATCCGGTTCTTTGTTATATTCTTTCTTATATGATTCAACGAATTTCTTTACATTTTCATCTGAATCACCTGAATAGTAGTGGTTAATATATAATGCGCCGTCAACAGCTTTTTGACCAATCTTTGTTAGTTCTTCTGACTCCCAGCCGTCTCCGCCAAGGAATTGTGATGTTATTCCCATTTCTCTAGCTTGTTTAGCAATAAGACCAACAACATTGTAATAGTCAGGTAATACTATTATATCTGGATTTAAACTCTTAATTTTAGTTAATTGAGCCTTAAAATCAGTATCCTTATCATTGTAAGTAAGGAACTCACCAACTTGTCCACCAGCAGCTTCATATTTTGATTTAAAGCTGTCAGCTATTCCTTTTGAATAATCTGAACCAGCATTATATAATACAGCGGCTGTTTTCATTTTTAACGTTTCACTAGCATATTTAGCAAGAACATCTCCTTGGAAAGAATCAACAAAACAACCTCTAAACATATAATCTCCACCAACATTTGTTATAGTTGGCTCTGTAGCAGTTGGAGTAATCATTGGAATTTGCTTTGCTGTAGCATTTGGAGCAACTGCAAGTGTTGCACCTGATGTAACAGGCCCTAAGATTGCACTTACCTTTTCATCATCAACTAACTTATTGAAAGCTTGCATTGCTGAGTTAGGATCAGCTTGGTCATCTTCAAAAATAAATTGAACTTTCTTGCCATTGATTCCGCCGGCTGCATTAACTTCCTTTTCTAATAATTGAGCACCTTCTTTTACTGATACACCATATGTAGATGCTGCACCAGATAAAGGTCCGATAGCACCGATTTTAATAACATCCCCCGAGTTATTTCCATTTGAACCGTTACCCGCTGAACTGCCACAACCAACAAGAAGTGTCATAGCCATAACAGAAGCTAAGATTCCCGAAACTAAGTTCTTTTTCATAATTATCCTAGAAAAAATACTTGATAACATTATGGAAGATAATTTATCTTATGATAAGTTTAAGGTTTGTTTTTTAAAATTAGAAAATGGAAATATAGGTTACCAAGAAAGGCTTGAGATTCTAAGTAGAATTGGATTTGTTATAACTGGAGAACCACAAATGCATAATCCAAAGGTTATGTTAGGAGTTACCAAGGTCAATGAAAAATGGATATTTGGAGAATATGAGAGAAATGATTTTGCGTGGCATATTCACGATAAGAAGCCATACTCTTATTCGAACTCACTAAGTTTAAAAGTAGCTAGAGCGTTGGTTAATATAGCAATTAAAAATAATTTAGATTGTAAATTAATAGATCCTTGTTGTGGGGTAGGAACAGTTGTTATTGAAGCAATTTCAATGGGGATTGACGTAGTGGGATATGAACTCAATAAAAATATCGCAGAAAATGCTCAGAGAAATTTGGAGTTCTTTGGTTATAGGAATGTAATAACAAATGGTGACATGAATCAGATAGAAGAAAAGTATGATGTGGCTATAATAGATTTACCATATGGGCTGTTCACGCCAACAACCATTGAGGAACAAACTGCTCTTATAAAAAGTGCACGCAGAATGAGTAATAGATTAGTTATAGTTACTTTTGAAGATATGGATGAATATATTATTAATTCAGGATTTAATATTATCGATAAAACTTATGTTTTAAAAGGTAAGTTTAAGAGATATATAAATATCTGTGAGTAGAAGAATCAAATTATCAGTATTAAAATAATTCTATAAAACTCCTTTAAATGTATGGGTACATTTGCATTGTATCCATACATATTTTATTATTATAAGTAATTAGAAAAAGGGGGAGTTATGAAATTATGGAAAGAAAATTAGTAAATAAAAATTTAGCTCAAATGTTAAAGGGCGGAGTAATTATGGACGTTACAAACAAAGAAGAGGCTATAATTGCTGAAAAGGCTGGAGCATGTGCTGTTATGGCTCTTGAAAGGGTACCTTCTGATATAAGAAAACAAGGGGGAGTAGCCAGAATGTCAGATCCTAGGATGATAAAAGAAATTCAGGAAGCTGTATCAATTCCTGTTATGGCGAAAGTAAGAATAGGACATTTTGTAGAAGCTCAGATATTAGAATCATTAAACATTGATTTTATTGATGAGAGTGAAGTTCTTACTCCTGCAGATGATAAATATCATATAAATAAAGAAGATTTTAAAGTTCCATTTGTATGCGGTGCAACTAATATTGGTGAAGCATTAAGAAGAATTGGCGAAGGCGCATCAATGATAAGGACTAAAGGAGAAGCAGGAACTGGCGATGTAGTTAATGCAGTTACTCATATGAGAACAATGAATGATCAAATAAAAGAAATACAAAAAGCATCAAAAGAGGAGTTAATGACTATAGCTAAAAATTATGGTGCTCCATACGACTTAGTTAAGTATGTGTGGGAAAATGGTAAGCTTCCAGTAGTTAATTTTGCAGCAGGAGGAATAGCAACTCCAGCAGATGCTGCACTTATGATGCAATTAGGTAGTGAAGGTGTCTTTGTAGGATCAGGAATATTTAAATCTGATAATCCGGAAAAGAGAGCTAGAGCAATAGTTCTTGCAACAACTTATTATAATGATCCAAAGAAACTAGCAGAAGTTTCAGAGGATTTAGGTGGTGCTATGAGTGGTATAAATTCAAATGAAGTGGCAACAAAGTATGCTGAAAGAGGCTGGTAATATGAAAGTTGGAGTTCTGTCATTTCAGGGTGGTGTAATTGAACATTTAAATCAGATAAGGCTATTAGGACATATTGGTGTTGAAGTAAAAAAAGAAGAGGATTTAAATGATATTGACGGAATAGTATTACCAGGTGGCGAAAGTACTACGATTGGTAAGCTTCTTAAAATAACTGGATTAATTAATCCATTAAAAGAAAAGATAAAAAGTGGATTACCTACATGGGGAACTTGTGCTGGTATGATTCTACTGGCTAAAGAAATAGAAGAACAAGAGTCAAAATATATTCAGCTTATGGATATTAAAGTTAAAAGAAATGCATTTGGAAGGCAAATAGATAGTTTCAAAACTTGTATGGCAATACCGGAAATATCAGAAGAGAAGATGGAGCTTGTTTTTATTAGAGCACCATATATAACTGAATTAAAGGAAAATGTTAAGATTTTATGTAAAGTAGATAATAAAATAGTAGCAGCCAAGCAAGATAATATTATTGTTACTTCCTTTCATCCAGAATTAACTGATGATTTAAGTTTTATGGATTATTTTATAAAAAGTATTTAGAGAATAAATAAGATTTGTTTTTTTCATAGAAAGCTATCAAGTATATTTTAGAGCTATAATTATGTTCTTAAATATATTTTGATAGCTTTTTATGTATTTGCTAAATTTTATATATTTTTTATGGTGTTAAAGTCGTTATCCTAGTATTCTTTTTATCATTAAATTGAAATATATTATGAAAATGGCAATTAACTCTACGGGGTGTGTCAATAATAGAATGATGTAGATAATCAGAGAATATCTTAGAATTATAAATATAAACTCAATATATATTAGCTTTCTTGATAATTTCAATCGATATATGTGTTAAGATAAAACACGTCGCTAAGAGACGTAAGCAACTACAAAGTAAATCAACAAAAACTCTTAAATACAGAGTTAAAAAGATTTCAAAAAAGTTGTTGACAAGCTTTCGACACGGTGATATACTGATTAAGTCGCTTAAGGGCGACACAATAAAACAAAAAAATACAACGA
>NZ_AUUU01000204.1 GCF_002760435.1 Clostridium sp. LS | reverse complement strand
TTCATTTCATTGCCCATATGATGCATCATTCCATGGTCCATGTTATCCTTCATTTCTTTACCCATCTGACACATCATTCCATGATCCATGTTACCCTTCATTTCTTTACCCATATGGCACATCATTCCATGATCCATGTGCTCCTTCATTTCATTATCCATGTTATCTTTCACTTCATTGCTCATCTGACACATCATTTCATGGTCAATGGAAAGAAAAGTTTCTATCATTACTTGTGTTTCATAGCTGATAATCTCTGTATTACCAAGAATAAATCCATGCATAAATTGAGGTTTAGGCATGTCCTTATGTGGTAAAGGCTTAATTGATTTAATATATCTTTCTACTACTGCTGGTATTTTATCTTTTTCAAGCAATAATGGCGGCGTATGTTTGCCCATATGTGCAAATAATGCGCCTGCTATAATTTCCATAGGATTGTTGAGGTCTCCAAATGTAAATGCATGGCCTCCTCTATAATTTCTTCCCCATCCAAATTCAGTTTTAACATCTTTGAATATTGCAAAATTGACTGCTATATCGTAAGGGGTGTTTCCGTCTATTCTAGTCAAACTTTTAACACTATCCATATTACATAAATACTTTTCAACTTCCTTTGATATGGTTCTGGCTGATCCAATAATATAAATATTAATACCATTCATTTTTTTAATTGTGTCTATAGTACATTGAGGAATTCTTTTTTTCTGGACAAATAAAATTGGATCCCCATGATGCGCAGCCCAATACCCTGCGGTAATTCCTTCTGAATAATCTTCTCCTGAAACTATAAGAACGTTTTTGAACTCTTTTCTTACATTGGGTATTATACATGCTGTTTCATAATGGCTGCAGCCTGCCATATGATGTGTTTTAAATCCACAACTATTAAGCTCTGAAGATACATTTTTCGAAATGTTTCCAACTAAAATTACATGTATACCTTTATACCCTTTTGGTGATAGTCTTTGAATTTCCTTTAAGGTTTCCTTGCTTAATCTTTTTCCATCCGTAAACAAAAGAGCTGCATTAATTGGAAAATGAACTAAAGAGGTTGCTGCTATTCCATGAAAAACATCATTTTTATTCACCAAAATTACAGCATTAGGCTTCATATTACTAAAACCCATTTTAGATATTTTTATAGCTGTTTCTAATGCATTATTTGCACAAATCCTTGTAGAATTCAATGTAAATGGACAATTTTCTAAACTATAATTCATTATTTTCCTCCAAAAACTTTTACAGTTAATATAATATGAATAAATAATGTATTTTGATATAAGGCACAATCAAGAAAATAAAAAATCGCTATCATTTTGGTAGCGATTTTGAGTTCAATTTATTATTTAATTTTTTATATTAAGGCATAGAGTAAAGTTAATAATTCTACATATTTAACATATGTCTACATTCACTGGCGCATTGGCGACATGTATCTGCACATGTTTGACAGTGTTGATCATCAAATGTACTACATTCTTTTGCACAACTTTCACAGATTGCTGCACACACAGTACATATTTCTCTAATATGTCCGCTGCCTCTTGACATAAAACAAACTGCAGTAGAACATATTTCTGCGCAATCTTGAAGAGTTTTTATGCAGTACATTCTATCTCTAACATTGCTTTCTTGTAAACATAGATTTATACACTCTTGGCAGAATTGTATACATTGACTGCACATATCAATGCATGACTGCATTGGATTTCCTTCAGATATAAGTGAATTAGAACGTCTAGTCATAGTAGTTTCCATTTTTATTTCCTCCTTTAATATTTAAATATTACAAAACATATTTTTTTCTAATCACTATAAAAATATACTTTTCTGTTCATGTTTAAGTTATCCATAACTACAAAAAATACAGGTAAATAACCTGTATTTTACATTTATTATTTTTCTAATTGTTTTACTTTCTTAATTGCATTATAGGCATCGATAAGCCCATATCCTGTTTGCATATCTTTTCCTTTTGACATAATATCCTTTGTAGTACTATCTAAAACCTCTTCTATTTGACTTGGAGATAAGTTAGGATCTTCTGCCTTTACCATAGCCGCAATTCCTGTCACGACTGGTGCCGCCATACTTGTTCCATCCCACGCTTCATACCCTCCTGGAACTGTACTTAATATTTGAACTCCTGGTGCAGAAACCTTTATACAATTTCCATAATCAGAGAAGTAAGCTTTTTTATAATTATAATCCATTGCAGCTACTGCAAATGCCCCATCACTTGCTGGACTCACATTATCACTGCTTGAGTCATCATTTCCTGCAGCAGCTACTACAAAAGCTCCCTTATTCTTAGCATAATTTATTGCCGCAGAAATCTCTTTACTCTTTTCATTTGTCCCGAAACTCAAATTAATCACATCTGCTCCATTATCTGCTGCATATTTAATACCTTTAACAATTGTATCTATATCTCCTTCTCCATTGCCATCAAGCACTTTTATAGGAATTATTTTCACATCTAAAGTTCCTGTAATTCCAGCTATACCAGTACCATTATCTGCACTTGCAGCTATTATTCCCGATACATGAGTGCCATGACCATTATCATCCATTATATTAGAATTATTGTCTACAAAGTTATATCCCTTATTTGTTAGCACTCTATTTTTCAAATCTGGATGTGTATAATCTACACCTGTATCTAGAACCGCAACTTTTATTTCCCTTTTTTGTTTTATTAAAGGCCATGCCTTATCTGATTCTGTGTAACTAATATCCCACTCATATCTATATCCAGGGTCATTTACAACAAGATTAGTATTTTCTTTTATATCTCCCAACTGAAAATCTTTTTTTACAGGAGTTTTTTGTATTGGTTTTATTATTTTTATGCTTTTAGGTCCTCTAACTATTTGAATTCCTTCTACATTATGAATCTCATTTAAAATATATTGTTCTAATTCACTAGGGGATATTTCATCGTTTTCCCCATCAGTTCTTCTAACAATTATAATTCCTTTCAATTTACTTAGAAGGTTATCAAAATTAGAATTTCTTAGCGACTTTACATAACTACTTACATTATCAAGCTTATCACTTATAGTACTTTTGTCAGATGAAAAAGTAAAAATATAACCTAATGCGAATACTACTGATACTACTGTTATAAATTTAATAAACTTTCCCGCCATAAAAACCTCCTACATCCTACAATTTAATATTAACATTTGTAATTATGGTCAATAATCCCATTTTAAAACTTAGTTTAAGTAATTACTAATAAATAATACAATATAATTGTGAAGATTATATGAAGATTTTTTATTAATTATTTAAAATTTTAGATAAACACAAAAATTAGGTACATATGTCTCTCCCTCATTTAACCGTAAAGGTTTTAAACACATACACCTAATTTCTTTGTTTGACTATAAGCCTAAAACTAAATATGAAAGGAATAACATAATTATTCAACAGTAAAATCTTCAGATTTAAAATTGCTATAAAATCTTCCTAATTTTGCTGTAAATTTCAAAACACAATAATCTGGATCATCTACTCCTAATGGATAATACATCGTATCGCCATCGCGCCAAATCATCTTTTTACTTTCCTTATCTTCTAAAACTTCCATTGTTCCTTTTAGCATTACACCTCTAAAAAACCTCTTATCGCAAAAGTAAATGCAGGCTTTTGGATTTTCTCTATATTGCCTTACCCTCATTGAAGAAGTATTTGTTGTAAAATAAAAAACCTTTATTCCTTCTCTTTTTCTAGGTGGCAACATAGCTTTGTTATTTGGAAAACCATCTTCATCTACAGAGCCAATAAAAGCTACACTTTGTTTATCAATTAAATTTCCTATAGTTTCAACTGGATTTCTCATTGCACACACCCCTTTTTAAGTATATCTGTAGGATAACACACTTTCTAATATTTGCATATTACCCACTTTTTTGTAGGTATCTATAATCCCAAAGTTAACTAATTTTTATTATTTTGTGCAGCTATTACAAATCTGTGTTCAAAGGTTTCATAATAGCCTCTTTCAGCTATTTCATTTTGTAATTCACAAAGTTCATTAAAGTTCTTTTCAACTGTGAACCCTGGAAACTCCTATTGAATTATCTTGGTACAATCTGCTATCAGATTATTTTAACTGAACCAAGAATTTAATTCGCTTTATCCTCATAAATGAGTTCCATCCTCTCATAAGAAAAACATATATTACATTATGCAACTAAAACTAATGTAACATTATCAACCTAGTACTGTAGCTTGGAAACACAAGAATCCATCACTATATCCCTTTATTGTATTTTCTTCTTTTACAATATACACTGGATTTTCCCCATATACAGGATGTGAATACTTTACTTCTATTTCATTTGCATTTGTAGTATGACAGAGTTCTTTTAATATAAATAATCCTTGAACTACAGGATTTTCTGTTAAATGAATTGAATTTGTATCACCAGTAGTATGACTAAAATCCGCAATTTCTTTCTTTGAAAAATTACGCCATAAGTCTCCTTGATTTTCTAATACATCTGGTTTTTTTGCTTCTTTTACTTCTACATTCATCATCAAATAAACTGTCAATTTCTCAATAATTTGTGTTCCATTATATCCTGAACATTCAATTATACAAAGTTTCTTACTATTCTTTATTATTTCATTTTTAAAGTTTTCATCACTTGTACTTTCACTAAATCTTTGATATTTTACCTTAGCAATAAAGGCTCCTTCATAAAAGAAATCTTCCCCTGTAGCAAATGCTGTGAACAATTTTATCATCTTCATGCTCCTTATAATACCAATTTAATCAATTCTCTATAATAAATAAAATAATTATAACATAATTTACCACCAATTGTAATTTCTACACTATACTCTTCATTCCCGCTCAATATATAAACAGTTTTTACTAGACTTTTATGTGAATATCTTCACCAGAAATCATAAATATTTTTTGGAGAAAACATTTGAAAATGAGCTGCTAAAGGTTCTTAAGCAGAGAACCCAAATCTATGATTTGGTGTGAGTCGCTTACTCAGCGAACG
>NZ_AUUU01000203.1 GCF_002760435.1 Clostridium sp. LS | reverse complement strand
TTTCTTACTTCAATTGGCTTAAATTTAGACTTAGTTCTAACTTCATATCCCATAAGCAGCCATTTCAATTCTTCTTTGTTAATCTTAAGAGCTTCGTCTGGAGTCATCGGCCATTTCAATTTACTATTTTCAAGTCGAAAATAATATAGCCAGAATCCTTCATCAAAGTGGAGGATTTTAATTCTATTCATTTGCCTATTACAAAAAACAAACAAGGCTTTTTCAAACGGATCCAGCTTTAGCTGCGTTTGCACGATAACTACTAGTCCATCAATGCTTTTTCGCAAATCTGTTATACCACATGCAAGATAAACTGTATTAACTTTATTAAGATTGAACATTTGTAATCAGATCCTTAAGTAAATTACTTAAAATAGCTATTTCATTAGCCGGTACATGTACTTTAGCTACTCCTATTTCTATTATTATATTAGGTCTATCAGCTTGAACTACAGTAATCTCAGTTCTTACTCTTTTTTCTTTCATAGAAATTGCATGAAACTGTAAATTATTATTTTCATTATTAAGCTTCTTTTTATAGTAATAGAATTGACTTTTAGTAATGTGATTTGAATTGCAGAAATTTCCTAACGTTCCTTCGTAAGAAGAAAAGCCAGCAACTATTTCTCTCCAATTTATATTTTCATTATTATTCATATAGATAAACCTCCATTGTTAAAATCTATGCTAATTTTAACAATGGAGGATTGCATTTTCTATCCGTTAATTTTTTTACGCTTAC
>NZ_AUUU01000202.1 GCF_002760435.1 Clostridium sp. LS | reverse complement strand
TCAGTAGGCGATGCAGGTGATGTATCTTCACCAAGCAATACGATTACAATTACTGTATCAGACGGTAATGATATAGAAAAGCCAAGTGTTCCAGGAACCCCAGTAAGCAGTGGAGTTACAACTAATTCTATATCATTGACATGGGATGTATCTACAGACAACGTAGGGGTAATGGGATATAAAATCCTACGTAATAATGTAGTAGTAGGAACTACGACGAGTGCAGCTAGTTTCACTGATACTGGTTTAACTCCAAATACAGAGTATACCTATACAATAGCAGCTTATGATGCGGCAGGAAATACATCTGATAACAGTGCAGCATTAATAGTAAAGACAATGCCAACACAAGTAACATCATCCTTTACTAACCATGATTTTGAAACTGGCGATTTAACAGGCTGGACTATAAAAAGTGGTGATGCGTTTAGCAGTAAAGATGTTACAAGTGATATCAATTGGGGATGGGGCGGTCCTTTCAATCAACAAGGAACCTATCATTTATGGAGTTATAAAGATGGCGGTGACGGACAGGTTGGAGAGATGTGGACTGCAAAGAACTTCATAATCGGAGGAGATGGCAAAATAGACCTTCTGGTAGGTGGAGGAAATGACATTAATAACTTATATGTTGCATTAGTAAGAAATTCAGATGGAAA
>NZ_AUUU01000025.1 GCF_002760435.1 Clostridium sp. LS | reverse complement strand
AGCGATATTTTCATAGTTTTTCGGAACAAAAATATTTATTATTTCGGTAAGCTACCGCATAAATCTAGTTCACATTCTGTTTATCTATAATTTACTTTGTAACGTAAAACAGTTTTCAATTTTGATGGTTCTACCTTTCTGGCATCAGAAATATATATTTCTCTATGAGGCATTGACACTCTTTCAAGATTATTTTGGTCACAGAATTCTTTCATCTTTTGAAAACTCCTTGGTTCATCATCATAAGAACCATTATGCGCCATTTGGACACATAACCCATCCTCTATGCTGCTAAAGATAACACTATCTAGTAAAGGGTGTGGCTTTTTCTTTTTAACAATTTCAATTGCTTTCATAGCTATTTCTTCTGTTACAAAATCTGGCTGCCTAATCATAATAGTATAAATAAATTCGTTTTTATCTAGATTATTCTTTCCTTTTCCTTCTTCACTAATATCCCATACACCTTCTAAAGGAAAAACCGTATAATCAAAATATCCTTCTGGGGTCACTCCATTTTTAGGCATCATCTTTATTGCATAAGAAAGGGAATAAAGAACACCTACCGCTTCTGAAAAATGCTCATGGTTCGGATTTCCTTTTCCTTTAATCATAAAAAATTTAAATTCTGGAATTTTAATTATTTCTACCTCACTCTTAGGCATATAATATTCTTTTGCATGCTTTTTCCATTCATATTTCATAAAACTTCACTCCTATCCTATTCAAAATATACTATACTGAATATGACAACAGTAAGTCATATTAACTTTTTCGGCGCATAAAAAAATACCAAATCAAAAATACCAGAATTATTTTTTGCTTCTGACTTATTTAAAAACAACATATTGCCCCTCATATTCAGCAAAAATAGTCTTCTCGTCCTTAATATAAACCTTAAGATTCAATCTGCTCTTTTTATGCCTAGCATATGCTTCAAGAAATTCTTTTTTAGTTTCTTCATTACGTAATTCACATTCTGCAATAAAATCTTCTCTTATTGGCGCTAAATAATTGATATTGCTTTTTTTAATTACTATATGAACATCTGGATCTATTTCCTTAATATTTATAAATGTCATTGCCCATCCACAAATCGTCATTAATGTATTTATACTTCCACCAAATGCAGTTTGCTTATGATTAATATTGGGTTCTAGTTTGGCTAATATCCTAACCTTTGATGGAGTGAATTCTACAACACTTACCCCCATAGCTTTGGTAATTGGAATTTTATCATGTATAAATTCCTCAAATTCATATTTATTCATAATTACTATCCTCCCAAAATCACTTTGAATTAAAATTAATAAAATATCTTAGCATCTAAACAAATTTCTCATTTAATAATGTAGTTATTCTCTTAATCATAAACTTATTATCATCAATAGCTTCAAACAGCCATATTATTTCATCTTTGCTTAACTCAAATTTTGTTTCTAAAACATCTAACATATTATTGTCTTCGTATTCTTTTACAAGATTCCTGCCAACGCATTTTATATTTTCGAATAACTTCACTTCTAAGTGGACAACTTCTCTAGTGTCTATTTCATCACTCACTTTATGAATAAAACTATGAATGTCATCAAAATTAAAATCTCCATTTTCTAGTCCTTCTAATTCCTTTAGCCATCTATTATAATCTTCTATAGCAATTTCATAATTATTTGCTTTAAAGGCTTTTAACAAATTTATGGTTTTTTCATAATCACATACATCTAGATATACTTCTGATTCCTTAATTCCTATAGTTCTTGAAATTTGAATTGATGGCAGCAAAACATACTTAATGAATGAATATAACTTCTCCTTAGATGTGAAGCACACCCAATCTCTCACTCCATCTTTATTTTGCTTATTTATCATTGAATATTTTAGAATAATACCATCTATTGTAAGATCAATTTCCTCTTCTCCTTCAATCCATTTTTCCCAATAACTAATTAAATCTTCACTCATTTTGTTTTCCCCTTTAACTAATACCACAAATTTAAAAATAAAAATGCATTACAAATAAAATACTATTCATTTCTTTTTTTGCACATAAAACTTCTACTATCTTTTTCAAAGCCAAATTTTTCATATAGTTTATGAGCATCCTCAGTAATTAATAGCCCTAATAAAGATTTCGAACTATTATCATTACATATTTCCTTTATTAGTTTTTTACCTAATCCTCTTTTTTGGAATTTCTCATCTATAATAACATCACAAATATAGAAATTAGTAACAAAGTCTGTTATAACTCTTGCAAAACCTACTTGTACATTTTCACAATATACTCCATAACAAACTGAGTTTTCGATTGATTTTATAATAGTTTCCTTATCTCTTTTGTTAGCCCAATAAGTCATTTTTAATAATTCACATATTCTATCTATCTGTAATAGATTTTTATCTTTGCTTATTATGCATTCATTTGTATCCATTGTATTTCCCCCTCTACCGGTTAACTATAATTAATTTGACAATCCACTTCTAAAATTGATAACATTTAATATATTATAGGCCAATTGCTACAAGAATACAAATAATGATATTTGTACTAGTTATATAAATGTGGCATTGTAATTAATATTAACTAAATTTTAAAGGAGTACTTATGAAAAATCTTAAACAATATTTATTTGTATCATTCATTCTAATTTTTTTATCGTTCATAATGTTTTTTGTTCATTACTTAATATTTGGTCAATTGGAAAATACTATTTATTATTCTTTGATGAGCTTATGTTTTATTCCTATAAACATACTTGCAGTAACACTCGTATTTGAAAAGCTTGTTGAAAGAAGAACTAAACTTGAACGCTTAAGTAAATTGAACATGCTAGTGGGATTATTTTTTAGTGATATTGGATTTACTCTTTTGAAAATAATAGTTGCTGGTGATGAAAAAATTCAATTATTAAATTTAGATTTCAGTGATTTAAAATCATCTGGGGACAAACTTAAACTTCATGATCATAATATTAAATTCGAAAAAATTGATTATCCAAAGCTTGAGAAACTTGTTATAGAAAACAGAGATATTTTATCTAATCTTATAAGCAATGAAAATATTTTAGAACATGAAACATTTGCAGATTTACTTATGTCTTTAATGCATTTAAGAGATGAAATTATATTCTTACAATACAAGGAATTAACTGACGATGACAGCATTCATATTAATGGTGATATTTGCAGAGTATACAAAACCCTAACTGCACAATGGATAAATTATCTTTGCCACTTAAAACAATTTTATCCTTATCAATATAGCGGTGCAATTAAATTTAATCCTTTTACACTTAATAAATAAAGCTGAAGCAGGGAATTTAATTTCCCTGCTTCAACTTTATTTATTTTATAATATAATGTTAATCTCCTCTCCACATTTTTCACACTTATTTTCCTTTATAAAAACTTCTGTGGAATACCCATTTCTCTCAATCAGCAATTCATTGCAGTTATCACAATAAGTATTATTATCTACCCCTTGAACATTACCTACATATACGTGTTTTAAATATTTCTTTGCTTCATTTTGAGCAGCTGTTATTTTTTCCACCTGGGTTGCAGCATTTTCCATTTTATATCGTGGAAAATATCTGCTTAAATGAAGAGGTATATCTTCGCTGACACTAGCTATAAATTCTGCAATTTGTCTTGCTTCCTCTAATGAATCATTTTCCTCACTTACAAGTAATGTTGTTATTTCCACATGACAGTGAGAATTGCATTTTTTTATAGTTTCAAGAACTGGTTCTAATTTTGCACCACAAATATTACTATAGTACCTGTTTGTATATCCTTTAAAATCAATGTTCATAGCATCAACATAAGGAAGAAGCTCCATAAGCGGTTCTTCATTAATATAACCATTAGTAACAACTACAACACTGGTTTCGGGAGTGCTTTCTTTTATATTTTTAGCTGCATCATACATATATTCATACCACATAAAAGGCTCATTATAAGTAAATGCAACACCAACATTATTTTTTATCGACGGAATAATCTCTATTAGTTTTTCTACATTTATGTATTGTGTTTCTGGTTTACCTTGGGATATTTCGTGATTTTGACAAAAACTGCAAGTCATATTACAGCCAAAACTTCCAATAGATAAAATATCTTTTGATGGCTTAAAATGATACAAAGGCTTCTTTTCAATAGGGTCAACTCCCATTGATGTCACTTCTCCATAATTAATTGCAGTAGGCATATTGTCCTTTACAGTTCTAACTCTACATATACCAAATTTACCTTCATCAATTATGCAATTATGTGGACAGACTCTACATCTAATTTTATCTTTATATTCTTCATAAAATGGTATTTTTGCATCCAATCATTTCACCTTCTTTAAATATCTCTTTATTATATATTTTACCCTTTACACTAATTAATATTTACAACATACTATGTTATCCTGCATATAATGTAAGAAAAGCATAGTAGCTCATCCTTAATATAAATGCTTAGGTTAATTGAATTTTCTCTTCCAAAAATAGTTTTACTTAATTTATTTTAGGAGGTGAAAACTATGCAAGTACTTTATTTGTTTGTTATTGCAATTCTTAATAGTATAGATAATATTGGTGTAGGAGTAGCATATAGTGTAGCTGGAGTAAAAGTTAAGCTGGCTAAAAATTTATTAATAGCATCTCTTGCTTTTTTGGTCTCTTTTTTAGCATCATTATTTGGACAATTTATATCTTATTTTCTTAATGATACTGAGTGCTCAATTATAAGTATGCTGCTATTGGTCATCATGGGTATAAGAATGATATACACATCATTTTCCGATAAAAATAATATTGAAGCAAATAAAAATAATGTAAAAGAACTAGGATTTAAAGAAGCTTTTTCTATTGGCATTGCCCTAGCTCTTGATGATATAAGTAGTTCAGTTAGTTCTGCATTAGTAGGTTATAGTGCATTTATGGTTTCTTTGCCTTATTTCATAATTAGTTTAGGAATATTTTTTTCTGGTAATTACGCATTAAAATTTATTACTAAACTAAACGTAGGAAAAAAACCTACAATTTTAGCTGGAATACTAATGATTATAATAGGTCTATCCCAAATCTTTGATTAGGTATCACAACAGTAATCTAAACCTATGTGATAGCTTACCGAAATCATAAATATTTTTGTTACGAAAAACTATGAAAATATTTATAATTTCTGGTGAAGGTATCCACATAGAGATTTAGTAAACATGTAATCAGGCTTATATAGTAAATCAAATTATAACATTAGTATCTATATAACCTATAAAAGGGAGCATCTCTTTCTGATGCTCCCTTAATAATATGCTCTTCTAATTAATCTACAACAAATGTTCCTTCGATAAAATTAGTAGGATTAAATACGTGTTCTATTTTTGGTAATGATATTCCTAAAGTTTCTTTAAGAACATCTTCTACAGTTTCTACTGGAATTATAGTTAATTCTTGCTTAACTTCATCTGGGACATCTTTAAGATCAATTACGTTATCTTTTGGAATTAATACTTTTGTTATTCCAGCTCTTTGTGCTGCTAATAATTTTTCCTTTAATCCGCCTATTGGAAGGACTGCTCCCCTTAAAGTAATTTCTCCTGTCATAGCTAATTTAGAATCAACCTTTATTCCTGTAACAAGAGATGCTAGTGCTGTGAATAAAGTAATTCCAGCTGATGGTCCATCCTTAGGAACAGATCCTGAAGGAACGTGTATATGAATATCTCTTTCTTTAAAGTTAACTGCATTTATTGGCAATCTTGATTTTAATAAACTTAAGGAAATCTTTGCAGATTCTTGCATTACATCTCCAAGTTGACCTGTTAAAGTAACTTGTCCATTTCCTTGCATACCAGTTGCTTCAATAAAAAGTATCTCTCCTCCTACAGGTGTCCAAGCTAATCCTGTTACTACTCCTGGCGAATTATCATTTTGAGCTTTATCATGGCTTGAAACTTTTCTTCCAAGAATGTCATCTAAATCATCTGCTGTAACCTTAAATGGTAACTCAGCCTTATTAGAAACAATCTTTTCTGATGCAACTCTTGCAATTGCTGCTAATTGCTTTTTAAGTCCTCTTACACCTGCCTCTAAAGTATATTCACTTATAATTCTTTTCAAAGCTTCATCTTCAACTACAACTTGACTGCTATTTAATCCATGCTCTTCAAGAATAGATGGGATTAAATGATTTTTACCAATATGGAATTTTTCATTAATAGTATAGCTTGAAATTTGAATTACTTCCATCCTATCTAATAGAGGTCTAGGAATTGTGTCTAAAGAGTTTGCTGTAGCTATAAAGAATACATCTGATAAATCATAAGGTAAATCTAAGTAGTGATCAGTGAATGTGTCATTTTGTTCTGGATCTAATACTTCTAGTAATGCACTAGCTGGATCACCATTATAGCCTGCCATCAACTTGTCTACTTCGTCTAAAATCATTACTGGGTTTGTTTCACCAGCTTTTTTAATAGTTTGTATAATTCTTCCTGGCATTGCTCCTACATAAGTTCTTCTATGACCTCTAATTTCAGCTTCATCTCGTACACCACCAAGACTTAATCTTATATATTTCCTTCCAAGAGCTTCAGCTATGCTTCTACCCAAACTTGTTTTTCCGGTTCCTGGAGGGCCAACTAATAATAAAATTGAACCTTTTTTATTCTTCTTAAGCTGCATTACTGCTAAATGTTGAATTATCCTATCTTTTACCTTTTCAAGGCCATAATGCTCATCATTTAATATACGTCTTGCTTCTTCTAAATCAATTAATTTAGGTTCACTCTTTTTCCAAGGAAGCTGAACTAGTAAATCCAAGTAATTTCGTATAACATTATATTCTGAACTATTTGGACTTTGACTTTCTAGCTTTTCTAATTCCTCTAAAGCTGCTTCCTTTATTTCACTTGGCATTTGAGCTTCTTCAATTCTATTTAAATAGTCTTTTTCTTTTTTAGCTCCACTGCCTTTTCCTTCATTTAATTCACTTTGGATAGCTTTTAATTGTTCTCTTAATACTGATTCCCTATAATTTTTATTAGCTTTCTCAGTAAATTTTTGTGCCAATTCAAATTGTAACTTTAAAGCTTCCTTTTGCTTTAATAAATAATCCATGAATTTAAGTCCTCTATTCTTTAGTGATTGAGTCTCTAATAATTCATATTTTTCTTCATTTGAAAGTGGCATAAAGTGTGTTAAATATCCTATAAGTTTATTTAAATTCTTTTGATTTTCTATTGTTTTCATGAAATCTTCTGAACCTCTAAAGTTTTCGCTGATTTCATGAGTAACCTTTTTAATATAAGCAACCATTTCTTCTTGGCTTTTTTCTTCAATATCAATAATATCAGGTGCAAATTCAAATTCTACATTAATAGAATTTTCTTCAATATGAAATGCCTTAACTTCAATTCTATCTAGTACTTTAATCTTTATTTGGTATCCCTTTTCTGTTTTTTCCATCTCATTTACTTGAAATGAAACTCCAACTTTATGAAAATCGTCTTCCTTTAACTGACTTTGACCAAACCCCTGTTTTAGAGGTAAAGCAATATTTGTTTCTTCCCCGCCTAAATGTTCAACTTCTTTTTCACTAAACCTATTTAATTTTAATGTGTGAATCATTCCTGGTAATAATACAATATCATAAATAGGAATTACTACGCCTTTATTTAAATTAGTCATCTTAATCATCCTCTCTTTCAGTAATTTTATAAACGAATGCTCATTTAACTATCTGTCTAATTGTAGCGAGATACACTTTGTAATCATTGATTCACAAAATTCTCTCGCTTTAATTAAATTCTTTTAATTATAGTAGTAAAGCATCCTGTACAATTTTAATTAATTCTTTAAGTAGCTCAGCTTTTTCAGCTTCTTCTATACATTGATTTATTGCAATTGATTTTACCGGGAAAAAAAGTATTGCTTTTAAATTATCATTTTGAAAATCTTTAAAAACTTTTTTTTCTTTCATTTTATCCAAAAAACCATTTAGATTGTTTATACCTTTTTTTGTTAAACATTGATTTGATAAAGCTGGACAATTTGAAAATTGATCTACAAAGTGAAAAATTTCATTATGCTCTTTAATATATATATAATATTCTTTAACTAGCATTTCAATTAATTGCTGTCCATCCATATAATCAGTGAGTTTATTAAGAACATAATCAAAAATTTCTTCGCTATACTCAAGATATATATCCTGTAACATTACCTCTTTATTTTCATAATAAATATAAACTGTAGCTGGAGAAACTCCTGCTTCTTTTGCGATTTTAGAAATGGAAGTACCATGAAAACCTTCTTTAAGTATCAGCTTAATTACGGCTTCTTTTATACTTTTTTCTTTTTCATCATCTTTCCTTCTCATTTAAACACCTCTATTATATTTCTATAATAAACGAACATTCTTTTATTGTCAATAGGTGTTTAACTTTTTTGCAAATTAAAGTCTAAATATACCAATATGTCCCTTTAACTAATCTTCCTTATATCTTATAACCTCAAATCTTTCAATATTATAATCCTCATCAAAATCAATATCGCCTTTATCACAAGCAATTTGCAACTGCTCTTCTACAGTATTTACTCCTTCAAGATCAGGTAATAATAAACCACGTCTCCTTCCAGAAGATACAATGACTCCATATCTTTTAGGATCTAAATCTTCTTTACTGCATGGCTCAGAATCCATAAGTACATCTACGGATATATCAATATCATTCATTTCATCTTCAGAGACTTCTGGAAATCTTGGATCATTCATAGCTGCTTCTATGGAATTTCTAATTATTTCTTCACCTACACTGTTAGTTGTTGGTGCTATTGTACCTATGCATCCTCTAAGATTACCAAATTTCTTTAACGATACAAAAACCCCATGTCTTTTATTTAAAAGTTCTTCTGGTAAATTAGACGCATCTTCTAAACTTTTTCCGTGAGAGAAATAATGATTCAAATTTTCTCTTGCCAACTTTACATAAGGATTATTACTTTCTAATTTTTTTCGAAGTTTTTCTTCCTTATTACTTATCAGTTCTTCCAAATAATTCTTGGGAGTTTCTTGATTTTTCAATTTCATTACTCCATATCCAACACCAAAGGTTCCCTCATAAGATAAGAGTTCACCCTTTATCTCTTTTCCTTCCATTGAGCCTAGAAGTACGTACACAGAGTTTAATCCACATTGACCCGCTTCTTCAACCATAGTCTTATTCATATTAAAAGCTTTAATGACGTCACCTTTTTCAAGATTATTTAAAAGCTCACGATCAAATTTTTCTCCATATGGTGAATATGAGTATGGGCCTTCCTCCTTAAGCTTATGGGACAAATCCCCGCTTGCTATTACTATAGCTTTTCTATTTAATTCCTCTGCGACTTTTTTTATTTCCATACCAAACTTATATAAATTAATATCTCCTATCATGGAATATGTAATATGAACTAGTTTATACTCATTGTAATACTTATTAATAAAATATAATGGAACTATAGTTCCATGATCTAACTCATAGCTAACATTATATCTGCGTAATAATTCAGAATTTACTAAAACCGATGGAATTCCTTCTAAGTGGCAGGCTGTGCCTAATTTAATATTAAATTCTTTATCAATTGGAATATCCATTTTTATATTTGCGCATCTAAATTGACTCAAATCTCCTGAAATTGTTTCTTCATCAGATATGGCAATTGCATCTGAAAACATGGTAGCATGAGGTGTTATAATAATTATTGTATCAGGCTTAAGGTCTGCTACTTCTCTCCCGATTTTATTGCATGCTAAACTTGTTTCTTCTATTTTTTTCTCTTCACCCTTACCAATATCAGGAATGACAATTGGCGGGTGAGGCATTAAGTAATAACCTAATATATTTTCCATTTCTTCACCTCTCCATGAAATTATTCTATATCTTTAGATTTTAAATTATTCCTAACCTTTTCTAAGTAGTTCTTCTGCTCTACTATATTTTCTTCGAAATTTTCCACTGCATGTTTAGTAAAGTTCCCTATACTCATCATTTCACGATATTTATCACCATTATTTCTTCTACTCATAATAAATCCTCCTTTGTAATAATACATGTATAATTTTTATTTCATTATAATTGTGTCATAACACTATTATTTCTAAAAACAAACTATTTTATTATAAATAATTCGAGCTTATGATTTACTATTCTTGGTTTTTTCGCCATTAGTATTTTCAACCATTTCTCCGCTAACATGGAGATTTTGAATAGCTGTAGTCAAATCGCTTCCAAGACTATTAATGCTTTTTCTTTTATCATAAGGTTTATTTTTCATAACTTTCATACTCCTCGCCATTTTTTATTATATTAGCTATCTATTATATTATTTTATATTTCTTTAAAATTAGAACTGGAAAATTTCAACTATTATATATTCAAAAATAAGTTGACTTTTTTTTTCATAGTGCTATGATAAATATTATTTTACAGATTAAAGTACCATTTTTACTTTAATTTAACAATTAAATTTTATAATATAGTTGAAGCAATAAATATAAATAGTAATTAATATGATTATAATTAATGTAAAGGAAGGCTAAATATGAAATCAACTATGAAACAAAATAATTTTACAAAGCTTAGTTTGGCTGGAATTATTGTAACATTAGGGGTTGTCTATGGCGACATTGGAACTTCACCACTTTATGTAATGAAGTCGATTGTCCAAGGAAATGGTGGTTTGGGCAACATATCGGAAAATTTTATTTTAGGTTCTTTGTCCTTAATTTTTTGGACAATAACAATTTTAACTACTATAAAATATGTTCTAATAACTTTAAAGGCAGATAATAAAGGCGAAGGTGGAATTTTCTCGCTTTTTACTTTGGTTCGTAATCGTGCAAAATGGCTTATTATCCCAGCCATGATTGGTGGTTCCGCATTACTTGCAGATGGGATGCTTACTCCTGCTGTAACTGTTACCTCCGCAATTGAGGGGTTAAAACTAATTCCAAGCTTTAATATTCTTTTTGGTATGAATCAGGATATTATTATTACAATTGTCATAATAATACTAAGTCTTCTATTTTTTATTCAACATTTTGGTACTGACTTAATTGGAAAAATGTTTGGTCCAATAATGCTCATTTGGTTTTCCTCATTAGCAATCTTCGGAATAATTGGGCTATCTCATAATTTAACATTATTACGCGCATTATCTCCATATTATGCAATTAATATTCTTTTAAGTAGTGATAATAAATTAGGATTCTTTATTCTTGGAAGCGTATTTTTAGCAACAACTGGTGCCGAAGCTCTTTATTCCGACCTTGGTCATGTTGGCAAATATAATATCTATTGCTCCTGGCCATTCGTAAAGGTATGTTTATTGCTAAATTATTTTGGTCAAGGCGCTTGGGTATTATCTTCTAAGAATAATCCATTATTTCTTAATATAGAAGACTTAAATCCATTTTTTCAAATGATTCCACACACTTTTTTGATTTTTAGTATAATTATATCGACTTTAGCTGCCATTATTGCTTCTCAGGCTTTAATTTCAGGTTCTTTCACACTAGTTTCTGAAGCAATTAAACTTAACTTATTTCCTAGGTTACATATTAAGTATCCATCTCATTCTAAAGGGCAGCTCTATATTCCAGCAATTAATACACTTTTATGGATTATTTGTATAGGAATTGTTCTTTACTTTCAAAATTCAGAACATATGGAAGCAGCCTATGGTTTATCAATCACAGTTACTATGTTAATGACAACTATTCTTTTATTTAATTATTTATTAAAACAAAAAACTTCATTTGCTGCTGCTTTAATTATGCTTATTTTCTTTATAACATTTGAATTTTCTTTCTTTATTGCAAATATTGTTAAATTTATGCATGGAGGATTTATCGCTGCTTTAATTGCTTTAGCAATTTTTTCAGTTATGTATGTTTGGATTAAAAGTTACTACATTAAAATGCGTTTAATAAATAATGTACCTATTGAAGATTATAAAGAAACACTTAACCAATTACGGAAAGATCCAGATCGTCCTAAATATACAACAAATCTTGTATGTCTAACTAGTTCTAGCAAACCAAAGCAGATTGAAAGAAAAATTATGTATTCTATATTGGATAAAAGGCCAAAAAAAGCAGATGTGTATTGGTTTGTTAATATTCACGTTACTGATGAACCTTACGTTGCTGAATATAGTGTAGATACTTTTGGAACCTCATACATTGTAAAAGTTCAAATAAAGCTTGGATTTAGGGTACCACAAAAATTAAATGTATTTTTACGCCAAATATCAACTGAGTTAGTAGAAAGTGGTGAAATAGAACATCAAGCCAGAAACTACACAATTATTCCAGATAGAAAAGTTGGCGATTTCCGTTTTATTTTAATCCAAGAACAATTATCATATGAAACAGAATTGAATTTTTGGGAAGAACTTATTCTTAAGTGTAAATTCTTTATAAAAAGATATACTGTATCTCCAACAAGATGGTTTGGTCTTGAAAATAGTGACGTTGATGTAGAAAATGTCCCATTATTTATAGGACACCAAAATCATACAATTTTAAAAAGAACTGAAAAATAATACTTCCCAATTAAATTAGGTATTTAAACTTTATAAAACAAAGTTTAAGGCACATGAAAATAAATAACAAGTCCAAAATGCCATGATTATTTTTCATCAGACAAGGAAGTAGATTGG
>NZ_AUUU01000201.1 GCF_002760435.1 Clostridium sp. LS | reverse complement strand
TTTATGGCTAGGAAAAAAACATCTAATATAATAAAAAATGATTTTGAATATGATGAAGGAGAAGTATTTGGATTTACTAGTGAAGTTCCTACAGGTGGAAATTGTATATCTTCCTTTTCCTTTGATGATGACTCTGCACTTGAAAATACTCAAGCTAATCCTGAGTGTAAATCTACTAATGATACCGCTGCTATTTCTGACCTAAAAATTAATGCTCAAGAAAATATTATTTCAGATAACAGCAATACACAACAATGCAACATCAGTGATTCTATTGAAATTCAAAATTCTTTGAGCTCTGCAAAAGAAATATTTGATAACAGAAGAACTCCTATTCCTAATGGTGCAGCTCCTGCTATTGATGGAGAAACTCCAATCATTAAGAGAAGCTATATCCTTAGAAGTTCCACTATAAGAAAAATAAACGAACTAAAAAGCATACATCCAGACATTAGTGTATGTGTAAGTACCATAGTAGATATTGCTATAGATTATTACCATAATCACATTTTAAATGAAGGGGGCAATCAATAATTTTTTTATCTGTTTTTAATTCCATATAATTATTTTATATCTAAGATGAGACAATGTGATTTTCGTCATATATCCAATTTAGGAGGTGATGAAATCATGGAAATAAATGAATTGATTAATCTTGTAGCTAATAACGGGTTTGCCATCGCTGTTGCTGCTTATCTATTAATTCGCTTAGAAAAACAAATCAACAATCTTTCTACTTCAATTAATAAACTAAATACCATAATATCTACGAAGCTTGGAGTCGTTATAGATTCTGACGGATCTAGTAATGATTCTAATAGAGTGGCTTAAGTAGAAAAAGGCAATGAACTTTAATTTTGAGTTTATTGCCTTAAATTCGCTTATGCCTTTATTTTAAAATTTGACTCATGGATAATTTATATTATATTTTAAACAAGATCCATTTGCACCCTTCCAGATCATACTTAAGTTCGAATATCTTTTCTTGATTATTTATAATAGCAGTACAAGTATATATAAGCATTTTATTACCACATAATTTTTCTAAATCAATAC
>NZ_AUUU01000200.1 GCF_002760435.1 Clostridium sp. LS | reverse complement strand
AGAGGACTGAAAATCCTCGTGTCACTGGTTCGATTCCAGTTCGAGCCACCATAATGAAAAGCACTAACATATGTTAGTGCTTTTTTATAATGTTTATAATACATATTATAAACAACATTTGAGTATAAAGATAATATTTATATTCAAATGTTATTTATTTTTTATATAGTGTCATTTATTAATGTTAACTAAACAGTACATTGATCTACATATACTGAGTAGATACCACAATTAGGGCATACAGTTACACTAACTATGTAACTATCATCAATCTTTCCTAATCCGAAAAGTTTATTAAAAGATGTGTTTTTATATTCATTACTAATAGTATTTATAATGTATTCATTATTTTTTGTATAACTGTAGAAGTGGTACTCAAAATAACGATAAGATTTATTTATTTGTTCCTGTGTATTGCAAGAGCATTTATCTGCATAATACTCATTTGAAAAACTTACTTCGTCACCTTCATTTAAAGCATCTAGTATCATATCTATTGATAAGCCTGTTACCTCATTTTCATCTTCAAAAAATATTCCGTCACAATTTTCTTTAGTTAATATGTACTCCTTGTTATCATGAGTAAATTTATACTCCATAAAATATCCCCCCTTTTAATAATAAAGCTTGAGAATTGAAAGCTCAAAGATTATATTTTAGAATCCATACTAAAAATTTGTATTCTATGTCTATATTATAATCTTTATATATTCTCAATTTGCCAATCAATTGGTTTTTGGTTTGTTGAAATTAAGAAATCATTTGTTTTTGAAAATGGTTTACTGCCAAAGAAGCCTTTTGAAGCTGATAATGGACTAGGATGAACAGATTTAATAATATAATGTTTTGGATTAGTTATCAAGCTGGTTTTTGAAATAGCATTACTACCCCAAAGAATAAAAACTACAGGAGTTTCTTTATCATTTAATACTTCGATAACTTTAGTGGTAAATTCCTCCCAGCCTTTATTTTTATGGGAATTAGCTTCTCCAGCTCTAACTGTAAGTACTGTATTAAGCAATAAAACCCCTTGATCTGCCCATTTTTTTAAATAACCATTGTTTGGAATGTAGCAGCCTAAATCTGTATGCAGCTCTTTATAGATATTAATTAAAGATGGTGGAGCTTTAACACCAGGATTAACTGAAAAACTTAATCCATGTGCTTGATTTGGTCCATGATAAGGATCCTGTCCTAGTATAACAACTTTAACATTACTATAAGGTGTAAAATGCAATGCGTTAAAAAGGTCATACATATTAGGATAGATAATTTTTGAATTATACTCATTCACTAGAAATCTTCTTAGATTAATATAATAGTCTTTCTTAAATTCAGATTCTAAATAATTTTTCCAATCATTTTTTAATATTTCCGACATAACATCACCCATACTTATTATAGCATTTTATTACAATTTTATGTACAATGCATCTTTAAGGTTATTAATTTCAATTTTATTTAGTTATATTATTGTTAGAAGCGGTAGATACTGTTAAAATGGTATATAATAAATGCAAAAAATAATAATAAGTACATAAAGGAGAATTAACATGGAAAATAAGGTATTAGCTGTTGTAGCGGGAAACGAAATAACTGAAAAAGATTTAAATGCAATAATCTCTAGATATCCTGAGGAACAAAGAGTAGCTTTGCAAAGTGAAGGAAAGAGAAAACAATTAACAGAACAATTAATTTCATTTGAATTAATGAATAAGTTTGGAAAAGAAATAGGTTTAGATAAAACTCAAGAATATAAAGATGCAATGGAGAATATATCTAAAGAAGTAATAACTTCAATGGCTGTTAATAAAATATTAAGTGATATAACTGTTACAGATGATGAAGTTAAAAAATATTATGAAGATAATAAAGAAGCTTTTGGTAAACCAGAAACAGTTTCGGCAAGACATATATTAGTTGAAACAGAAGAAGAAGCTAATAAAGCTAAAGAAGAAATTTTAAGTGGTAAAATATCTTTTGGTGATGCTTCAATGAAATATTCAATGTGTCCATCTAACATGCAAGGTGGAAACTTAGGTGAGTTCTCAAGAGGAAAGATGGTTCCTGAATTTGAAGAAGCAGCTTTTACAGCAGAAATAGGAGTAATTACTGAACCAGTTAAAACTCAATTTGGATATCATTTAATATTAGTAGATGAAAAAAATGAAGCATCAACTAAGAGTTTTGATGAAGTAAAAGATAATGTTTTAGATCAACTAATAAAGCAAAATCAACATAAAAAATATGAAGACATGATAAAAGAATTAGAAGCAAAATATGGAGTTGAAAGAAAATAATTAATTAAGATGAAAACAGGCTTTGGATTATACTATATCAAAAAAAGTACTCTTTCTAATAACATTACATTAAGTAATGTTATTAGAAGAGTACTTTCTTACTATTTAATAATTTCATAAATATAGCGTTTAAGCTAGTACTAAATTATACGATTTTAAAAACTATAACAATTCTATAAATGAATCAATATATTTATCTGCATATTTAAGAAGCTCTTCCTTTGAATTTGTACACTCACTATCACTTACTGCTATAACTCTCATATTAGCAGCCTTTGCACCTTGTATAGCAGGAAGGATGTCCTCAAATACTAAGCAATGTTCTGGTTCTATTCCTAACTTTTTAGATGCTAGTAAATATACATCGGGACAATTTTTGCCTTTAACAACTTCATCAGTAGTTGTAATTGAATCAAAATAGTCGTAGATTCCATTATTTTTTAAACAAGCTTCAAGTAGTGGAATTGAATTACTTGTAGCTAAAGCAATTTTAATATTACGAGAATTTAAGTAATCTAAAAATTCCTTTACGCCAGGTTTTAATTTCACGTTATTTGCATAATGATTGTATGCCATAGTATGCCAATCAGTTAGTATTTCATCTATGGAATCTTTAATATTAAACTCATTTTTAAAATAAACAGCTGCCTGATGGAAGCTCAAGTGTGCAATATCATTTCTTAAATTTTCTGGCATGGAATACCCTTTTATTTTAAGGTAATCAATATCAATTTGAGTCCAAACCCACATGGAATCAACAAGCGTTCCATCTAAGTCAAATATTACTCCTTTTATATCAGTTAACATGGGTCACCTCCTAGATATCTTTATTTATGATTTTATCATGCTGATAATTACTATTAGTGAAGAATTAACTATATATTGACGATAGGGTATTTAAGTATGGAAATGAGTTCAACATAAAGTCTGTAAGTACTAAAATTACATTTTAAACAATTGTTTCTTGATATAAAGTCGTAATTGAAATATAATAATATAAAACTATAATTTTATAGTATAAAATAAAAAAACTTAAGGATTTTTCCTTAAGCTGTTAAAGTTGCATGAAAAATATTTTGGTCGGGGTGACAGGGATTGAACCTGCGACCTCATGGTCCCAAACCACGCGCGCTCCCATCTGCGCCACACCCCG
>NZ_AUUU01000199.1 GCF_002760435.1 Clostridium sp. LS | reverse complement strand
AGTAGATCCTGGCTATTTAGTTTCTCTCCTAGAGAATTTATACTCTCAGTTAAATTTCGAATTTCTTCAATACTGCTTTTTACATTTGATCTGGAATTATAATTTCCTTTAGACAAACTTACAGAAATTTTCGAAACTGCTTTAATCGGTTCAGAAAATTGCTTTGATAAAATCAAGCTTATCACTGCCACTATTAATAACGTTAACGCACCACTAAATATAATTCCCTTATTAATCTGTGACTTAAAGCTTATATCTTCTTGAGAAAGTAAAACAGGTGAATATTGACCTACTATAATATATCCTACAGTTTTTTCATTTACATTTATATCAAAAGTATTTGTAGTATAAACCCCAGTTTCTTCTTTACCATTTACCATCATATGATTTTTATTTTGTATATCCTCATGATTCATTTCCCAAACAACTTTTTTGTTTTCATCTAAAAGTGTTAAGCAATAATTGCTCATATATGCTTCATGCTTCATTTCTTCTCCTGAAGTCTCAGTCCAGGTGCCATCACTTCTGTAAACTTGTTGAAAATATTCTACCAAGCTTGTATTTCTTTTAGTTTGTATATCCTCCATGTATTTATTAAAAGTATTTGTTATTGTCGTATTTACAATTAAAGCTGATAAAAGTACTGAAACTACAGAACAAAAAATTAAAATAAAACTTAAGCGTTCTCTAATATTTTGCTTCATATTTCATCACCAAATTTATAACCGATTTTTGTAACAGTAACTATGTATCTTGGAGATTTGGTATCTTCCTCAATTTTCTTACGTAAATTTTTGATATGAACATCTATACTTCTATCTGAACCATCAAAATCAATACCAAAAGCTCTTTCTATTATTGCTTCTCTTGTAGATACTTTTCCTTTGTTTGAAGCTAAAACATATAGTATATCAAATTCATTGGGAGTTAAATTGACTTCTTCTCCGTTTAATTTAACTAATCTTTTATCAATATCAAGTATTAATTTATTATTATCAAAAGAAAGAATATTTTCTTTACTTCCTCCAACTCTTCTAAACAGAGCATTAACACGTGCAGTAAGTTCTCTTGGACTTAAAGGTTTTGTTAAATATTCATCAGCTCCAATATTTAATCCTTCTATTTTATCACTTAGTGTACTTTTAGCAGTTAACATAAAAATATATACATCTGATATTTTTCTAAGTATTTTGCAAACTTCTTCACCATCTATGTCTGGCAACATTAAATCTAAAATGACAAGATCAATTTTTTCTTTTCTAAAAATTTCAATTCCATCTAATCCATTTTCAGTGGAATACACTCCATATCCTTCTTTCTCCAAATACGCCTTTACAACATCTGATACGCTTTTTTCATCTTCAATTATTAAAATGTTGTTCATAACTTTCACCCCATGTAGTTAATATTAATATTACTTTATCATATATTTAATAATTTAGCATAAAGTTATGAATTTTATGTGTAAATGCCGATATCTTATATTATATTTTTCATATAAATTTTACCTGCAGTTCTTCATCTAAAATTATTTCTTGAAGAAGTTCTCTTATTATGCTGAATTTCAAATTCTGTTACACTTAAGCACATAAAAATATCTACTGCTATAAATAACCATCTAAATATTTTTATACATGCTTAAAAAACACTATCATTAAAATTTGATAGTGTTTTTTAATTACACATTATGTTTACATTGAAGATAGATTAATGTTTTTACCTTAAGCAAAAAGTGCTTTTGAAATTTCTAAAACCACATTTACCACTTGAATAGGATAAATTCCAAGAACAACAAGCACTATCATGGATATAGTTAATGCTAATTTGGTACCTATAGAGACTGAAATTGATTCAAGTTTCGTAGGACTTTCTCCAAAATACATAACCTTAACAACTTTAA
>NZ_AUUU01000198.1 GCF_002760435.1 Clostridium sp. LS | reverse complement strand
ACTTCATAGATACCATTTTCATCTACTACTTGTGGTGACTTTCCATTAATCTTTGGCTTTTGAGCTCTGTTATCCCAGCCAACTTGATTACCATTATTTTCGTATTCTAATTTGTTTTCTTTATCTCTTCCTTGACTGTTGCAATTGCTTCCCTTCAACTGATGATGTACAATCTTTTCATTTCTCCGTTGAAATCCACTCCCTTTCCTTCAGCGAATATTACAAAGGCAGAAGTATCTCCAACATAGCTTTCTATTGTTTTCACGCTCTTTCCGTCCTCCTCTAGGTGTATCTTGAATCTTTGTACCAGCTTATTTGCTCCTTTCATTGTTTTAGGCACAGAAAAAAGGCTAACGCCTTTTTATCAGCGTTAACCTTCATTATTGTTATAATATATATTTGATTTTTACTTTTGTTACAGCTTACTGCATTATCATTATTATGTAGCAACCTTGACGTTACTTATTGAACCAAGGGGATATAATAATAGTGAACTTTTATATTCCTATTAGCAATCTCCATTCTTTTGCAGCCAATACTTTTCTAATTTTGAAGTCAGAACTCACCACTTTGAAGATAGCTTTTTATTATACTATAAGGCACTTAGTTGAAACATATCAATTTTAGAGTAATTAACATTTGATTGACTGCTACTCAGTGTAACAAGACAAATATCATTTGGTATGCTTAGAAATCTTGCCTTTAGAAATATATAATTTTTATTCGGATGCAGTACTCTTTTATCTTGAGTTGTAATTATTTCTATTATATTTTCATTTACTATGGCAAATGTTCCCCATCTAAATTCGATATCAAGAAAATTAACAGTGGCATTATTAAGGACATATTTAGTTTGGTCCTTAACGTTGAGCATATTAATATTACGTTTCTCATCATCTATAATCGCTATGTACTCATGCGGAAATGCTCTAATAACCTTGTGTTTTATTGATTCCCGATGAATTTTACATAAATTAGGATATAACTTTTCAATTTCTTTACAATCAATTTTTTTTATTGTTTTTTCATATGCGCAAACCCTATAGAAGTCACCCTTATATGTTGTTAAAACTAAGCCATTCTCATTCCATTCATATAAATTTGAAAAAATTAAACTCTCTAATCCATTATTTAGATAAATTACTTTATATTCATAGTTTGCAATATCAATATACACCATACACTCGTTATCTGGACAAAATAGTAACATTTCTTCACTATTATTAATGAAAGAGGAGTACACTGTTATACCTTCAAAAATATTTAATCTTTTTATTAAATCAAGATTGTTATCAAGTATTAGTATACCATCATAGTTATCATTAATGATTATTTTATCTGATAAAACCTCCATAAAATATATATCGTTCTGCTTAAATTCTTTTGTCTTTATAAGCACTTGACTCACCTCCAAAATAAATATTTTAGTAGAAAGGCATGTATACAACAATACCTTTCTACTGGAGATATTATCTTACATTAATCTTTTTTGTTGGGTCTGCAGTTCCTGGTATTAGCTCTCCTGTTTGTGGATTAGCTTCACCAATATGATTTCCCCTCTTATCAAATACCTCCAAATGTGATGCCTCTCCTGTGTGGAAAGTATCACGGTAATAATAATTATCACCATTTTTGTAAACTTGAGCACCTTTAACCTTAATATTAGTCTTTGTATAATCTTTACTGCTCAATACGGTCTCCTTATCTAATGGTACACGATTATCCTTTATATAATCTGGAGCTTTACCCGCCCCCTGAGTACTAGGATTTGCCTTACAAACATTATGAACAAAAACTCCAGCATCTGAAACAAAATAAGTATGCCAATCTGAAACCTCAAAATTGTACACCTTTATAGCTTTGTCTAGCTTTTCTTTGGAAACCTTGCTTACCTCAGCAATTTTACCAGAAGATAAAAGCACTTTATCTCCTTCTTCCAAATTTCCTGCTTCTATCCAGCCTTCATTTACTACCCAGAATCGATGGTTTTCTGTAGTATCGATTTTAGTTCCTTCTACATCTAGATGAACTAAAGTATCTACTTCTTTTACAAAGGCATTTCTTACTTCTTTATATCCTTTTTCTCCTGTATCAGCATTTTCAGAAAGAACTTTATCTCCTACTTTTATTTCTTCTATGGACTTATTTCCTTGCTCAGTTAATACTATAGTCCCTGCTACAAAGCAAGCTCCTGAAGCTGTATTACTTTCCTCCACAGTCGTCTGTGCTGCCTCAGCTTCAGCCGCCTCCTGAGCCATCTTTCTATTTCTTGCCATTGTAGTAATATAATTAGCAAATTCTTCCGCCGCCTCGTCAGTCTTTACTACTGCACTTTCAGCAAGTTCAATTCCACCACTTACAGGATTTGGTGGCAAAGACATTATCGCAAAATTGAACGCATCCATCTGATCTTGAGTAATTACTATACCACGTGTATCTTTAGGATTTACAAATCCTGCTGATGGTGGAGAATGTTTAGTTTCATCAAAATAATTAGCCCCATCACACCCATTATTAGCTGGTTCCTGACGTTCATCAATTTTATCTCCTACGTTACTGATATATGCCGATTGAAGTGCTTTTTCAGTTTCTGGTCCTAATATTCCATCAGGGTCTAGCCCATAATCACTTTGGAATTGCATAAGTGCTTCTTTTGTCTTTGAACCAAAGATTCCGTCAGCTCCATAGCTGCCTAAATCGTAGTTTAACTCAATTAATCTCTTCTGAAGTTTTACTACGTCTTGTTGTTTATCTCTTGCAACATACTTTGCTTGCAATAGCGCTGTTTGCGTATTTTTTCCTACTATTCCATCAGCATCTAATCCATTGGCTTCTTGGAATTGTTCAACTGCTGCTTGAGTTGCTGGACCAAATTGTCCATCTGCTCCACTTGCGCCTAAATCATAGCCTCTCTCTATTAATCTCTCTTGAAGAAGTTCTACTTCACCCCCACTGTCACCTAGTTGAAGTACTGTACTTGCTGTATTCATAGTTGCAAATGACCAATGTCTTTGTTCATCTGTTTCC
>NZ_AUUU01000197.1 GCF_002760435.1 Clostridium sp. LS | reverse complement strand
ATGAAGATTTAGTAAATATGTAAGGATATTCATATAATAAGTCAAATTATAATGTTTGGTGTCTATACCCATAAGTATAACATAAACACATCCAATTGACTTCTGAATATGTAAATAAGCATGAATAGCATATATTTATATTAATTTCCCTTAATATCTAAATTAATGCAAATAACATTAAGAAAAATTAATTTAAGGAACTTATATTAAGTTTCTAATGTTGATAAGGCATAGAATTTTGATATAATAATAATTATAGTTATAAATAATTAAATAATGATTTCAAAGAAGAAATATTTAAATCGAGGGGGGGCTTTAGGCATGCCAATAAAAATTCCTATAGAATTGCCTGCATTTCAAGTTTTATCTAATGAAAATATATTCGTTATGAATGACGAAAGAGCGAATACTCAAGATATTAGACCGTTAAAAATAGCAATTCTTAATTTGATGCCTAAAAAAATTGTAACAGAAAATCAATTATTAAGATATTTATCTAATACACCATTACAAGTGGAAATAACATTGCTTCAAACTAAGAGTTATGTATCTCATAATACGCCATCAGAACATTTAAATAAATTTTATAGCTATTTTGATGACATAAAGCAAGAAAAATTTGATGGATTATTAATTACAGGTGCTCCAGTTGAGCAGATGGAATTTGAAGATGTTACATATTGGAAAGAACTCACTGAAATAATGGAATGGAGCAAAACCAATGTGTTTTCAACTTTTTATATTTGCTGGGGAGCTCAGGCAGGGTTATATTACCATTACAATATACCTAAATATGATTTAAAAGAAAAAATGTTTGGAGTATTTTCGCACTGGGTAAATGATGAAAATGCTGATCTTACAAGGGGATTAGATGATGTATTTTATGCACCGCATTCAAGACATACTGAAGTTAAACGCGAAGATATAGAAAAAATTTCAGAACTTGAAATTCTATCTGAGTCTGAAGAAGCTGGGGTATTTATTGTAGCAACGAAGGATAGAAGAAATGTATTTGTAACTGGTCATATGGAATATGATAGAAATACGTTAAAAGATGAATATATAAGAGATAAAGAAAAAGGCGATGATATAGCTTTACCTAAAAATTATTTTAAAAATGATGATGTAAATGAAAGACCTCTATATATATGGAGAGGTCCAGCAAGTATTGTTTTTGGAAATTGGTTGAATTACTGTGTATATCAAAATACACCTTATGATCTTAATAAACTTTAAAAGTTATTTTTATATACAAATAACTTCAAATGAAGAAATATAAACAAGTGTGATAGCTATTAATTTTACTATCACACTTTTTTGCGTGGTATCGAATTAAAAATTTAACATATTTTGCATTTTTATATTGAATAATATTACATATGTGATATAATATGTTTAAAAAGGTCAAGAAAACGTATTCGTAAAATTTAGTAATATCGTAGCAGCATTTGTCCTATTTATCCTACCAATGAACGCTAAATATCTATTGATACACTCAAAGCATCAATTCAAACTATAATATTTTGCTAAAAATCAACTGTTTCTCAATAAATAAATCACTTTTATTATAAAAAAGGGAGGGATAATATATTTATAATTTTGTATAAATTAAAGAATTGTTTTTATTTTTGTGCAAACGGTTGCTTTGAAATAAAAATCATAAATGTAGGAGTGTGTTATTAATGTTAATGAGAAAAAAATTAATATCAAAATTATTGGCAGCTGGTCTAATCTTAAATCTAAGTGTATTTGCGCTTCCGGAATTAAACATAGCTACAAATACTTTATCTACAGCAGCTTATGCTGATACTACAACTAGTTTACCATCAAGTACTAAGGATGGAGTTATTCTACATGCTTTTGATTGGTCTTTTAATAATATAAAGAATGAATTACCTAATATTGCAGCAGCAGGCTATAAGTCAATTCAGGTTTCCCCTGTTCAAGGAACTAAAGATTCCTCTACTGATGCAAGCAAATGGTGGTTATTATATCAACCAACCAATCAATCTGTTGGTAATGCGCAACTTGGAACTGAAGCGGAATTTAAAGCACTTTGCACTGAAGCTGAAAAATATAATATTTCAATTATTGTGGATGTAGTAATGAATCATATGGCTAACAATGGAAATGCAGATCAGTTAGATTCTACAGTTGATTCTAGTTTCCAAAATACTAATTACTATCATAATTTAGGACAATGTACTAATTGGAGTGACAGATATTCTATTACACAACAAGGAATTGGTATGCCAGATTTAAATACCCAGAATTCCGAAGTTCAAAACAAAGCAATTACATTTTTAAATCAATGTGTAACAGATGGAGCTGATGGGTTCCGATTTGACGCTGCTAAGCATATTGAAACTAATATAGGATTAGATGCTGGAAAGTCATGGGCAGGAAATTATTGGACCAATGTTCTGGGGAACTTAAACAATAAATCAAACTTATTCATTTATGGTGAAATCTTACAAGATGGAACTGTAGATAATGTTTCTTCTTATGAAACATTTATGAATGTTACAGCAAGCAGTTTTGGTTACGGTTTACGAAGTGCAATTACTTCTAATAATTTAAGTTCAATTGGTACGACTTATTCCGGAATCGATTCCAATAAGGCAGTAGATTTTGTTGAAACTCATGATACCTATGAAGATGGTACAAGTAAAAGTTTAACAGATACTCAAAGAAAATTGGGCTGGGCAATTGCTGCTGGTCGTGCTAATGCAACTCCTTTATTTTTTGACAGACCTACCAGTTCAATCGGTAGTGAAGGTGATTCTTTATGGAAAGATGCAGATATAGTTGCAATTAATAATTTTCATAATGCAATGGTAGGACAAAACGAGTATTTAAGATGGACAAACAATAATACAACAATGTTAATAGACCGCGGAACTGCTGGTACTTTAATCGTAAATGATGGTTCTAGCACTACTATTAGTTCATCAACTAATTTGGCAAATGGAACTTATACTAATCATGGTAGCTCTAGCTGCACGCTAACTGTTTCAAATGGAACAATTTCTGGAACTATTCCTGCAAATTCAATCGTAGTACTTTATAATGATGGTACAAGTACAGGTGGAAGTACAGGTGGAAGTGTAACATATGCACCAACTTCTGGTTATAAAGTAGATTACGATAGTAGTACTCTTGTTCAAGGTAAGAGTTTTACTGTATATTATAATGGTTCTTTAGCTAGTTCTAGTAGTGTTTCACTTCATTGGGGATATAATGGCTGGACATCTCCAACTAATGTTACAATGACTAAAGATGCAAATGGTTTTTGGGAAGGAACTGTAACTATTCCTTCTTCAGCTACAAAATTAGATTTTGATTTTACTAATGGAAGCAGCTGGGATAATAATAGCAGTCAAGATTGGCATTTACCAGTGTATTCAAGTTCTGCTCCAGTACAAGTAACACCTGGTCCAACTGCTGGAAAAAGTGTTACAGTTTATTATAATGGAAGTTTAGCATCTAGCGCTACTTCTATGACTCTACACTGGGGATATAATAGCTGGGTTACTCCATCTGATGTTACAATGACTAAGCAATCTGATGGAAGATGGGCAGCTACTATTACATTGCCATCTGGCAGTTATATGCTTAATATGTGCTTTAAAAATCAATCAAGCACTTGGGATAGTAACAATTCTAGTAACTACAACTATTCAGTAGCAGAATAAAAGTAACTCATAAAAACATTTACAACTTATAAAAATATAGTATTTCAACTTAATAAGGTTAGAGGTATATAACCTCTAACCTTTGATTTAACTTAAATAATTGTAGTGGTCTAACTAGCAGAATTGATCAATTTAATTATTAATGCAAAATAAGCTAAAGCAGATTAAGGTAAGTATTTTAAATATAATATTGTTAAGCCAATCTGCATAAGAAGTATAAAAGGTACTCCAACAGTAAACTTTTTATGCTTTGTTTTATGTCTAAAAGTAGACATGCCAATAAGCATACCAATAGATCCTCCTAAAATAGAAATTCCTATAAGAGTTTTTTCTGGTATTCTCCATTCCTTATGAATAGCTCTTTGCTTGTCCACAAGCATAATAATAAATCCAATGAAATTAATAATTAGGAAGTATGTTAATATAACTTTAAGCATAATTTTCACTCCAATAATATATTTTAATTAATAATATAATTTATTTTAGAATATAAACGTATTAAAGTCCATGAAATTTATGCTTATACTAACAAATATAATATTAGTTATAAATGATAAGTTAAGGATGAAATCCCAAAAGGGATTTCTAAAAATGGGAAAAGTCTGCAGACTTTTCTTCCTAAACTTCTAACTTTCAACTTATAACTGATTTCACCCCCCTAAGGTTACATCTTGTTCATTATACCAAGATAATGCGCTATAAAAATCTTCTTGTTTAAAATCAGGCCAATAACTATCTAAAATATAAAAATCAGAATAAACGGATTGAACTGGTAGTAGACCGCTTAATCTTCTTCGACCTCCCCATCTAATTATGAGATCAATTCTAGAAATATCTTTTGAATGAATATATGGTTGAATATGCTTTTTTGAAGAACCATGATTTTTTAATAAATTCAAATCCCATTCCCATCCATAATTAATTAAAAAGTTTGCTTTAATTCCGCCTGAGCCAAACTTTTTTCTTGTGGTAAAGGGTATTAATTCTGTAGGAAAGCAATTTGAATCAGTATTTCCTAAAACTAATATTTCGCAATTTTCTTTTGTTAGAAGCATAACGGAATCAACACAAGCCTTAGTAAAAGCAATTTTTTGATCACTAGGACGTTTGGTATTATCTATAGTAAAACCATAAAAGGTTACTTCCTGTACATTTTCCTTTTGGCATAGTTTAAAAACTTCTAGTCCTGGATTTATTCCATGATCATAACCTTTATCTTTAGTCAATGAGTTAGATAAAGCCCAGCGTCTATTGCCATCAGGAATAATACCTATATGTTTTGGTATTCGCATAATTATATTCACCTCTTAAATTAATGTTGCTTTTAAGAGTATAACCAAGTAATGCTAAATAATACACACTTATGAAAAAAGTGCGAAGCACAATTGAGTTCAGTTCACCGATGAAAAAAGCGCGAAGCGCAATTAAGTTCATTTCACATATGAAAAAAGCACGCACATATGAAAAGAGTGCGAAGCACAATTAGGTTCTTTTCACATATGAAAAGAGTACGAAGAACGGTTCGGAACTTGTTGAGTTCAACCAAGAACTTAAAGAACAAAGTGTCTGCGCCACGTTTTATTAGTGATGAATAACGAATGGTGAATAATTAATGATTAAGGTTGAAGCTCAAAGAGAAAGTTCAAGTAACCAAATATAAAAGCTCAAAGAGAGAGTTCTGCTAACCAAATATAAAATTTGGAGCATCACTTTTTGGGCTTTCACTTTTTACTTCGTAATTTCTTAAACATTTTATTTTTGAAAAGCCAAAGG
>NZ_AUUU01000196.1 GCF_002760435.1 Clostridium sp. LS | reverse complement strand
TCTGCATTCTGGAACAATAGATGTAGAAAGTAAGGAGAATAAAGGAACTGTATTTACTGTAAGTATAAATAAAAAACAGTGAAACTAATTAAATTATTGTAATTAATATCCAGAGAACACGTGTACATATAAGGATAGTAGAAATTATATATAAATCTGGATTTACTGATGTAAAGGTAAATTCAGATTTATATTGTGATATAGTAAAAAATAGTTACCATTAATCGAAAATAATCAGTATAAAAGCTGAAACTCTAATTATTAAAATATAAGTTAATAATTAGAGTTTATTTTTATAAAAAATAATTATTTTAAGAAGATAAATCTACATAATATCTTCACAGTTATATTGTATATTACAAGTAGAATAACATTTTGATAAACAGGAGGAATAATTATGTAAGAAATAAGACGCAATGTAGCAACTTGAAATTTATAAACAAGCTAAAATGAAATATAGCATTAGATATAACTTAAATATGATAGAAATAACTACATTAACTAAGGGGGGATCACTATTAATAAGATTAACAGGAGATATGCTTTAACTATACTTTTAATATTTTTCTTTACATTTTCAAGTTTACCATTAGATGCTCTATCTTTTATGGGGATAAGTACATCTAGTAGTACAATGGCATATGCTAAATCAAGTTTTAGTAGCAGCAAATATAGTTCTAGCACTTCAAAATCAAGCGGTGGATTTAGTTCTGGATCTTTTAGCGGTTCAAGTTCATCGAGCAAATCCTCTACTAGTTCAAAAAGTGGAGAAGGATTTAAATCTGGTAGTTTTTCGAGCAGTAGTGATAGTTCCTCTTCAAGTGATGGAGCTTCAAAAGGGTTTAGCAGCGGTTCATATTCTACAACTGATAAAAATAAAACTGCAGATTCCTCAGCTTCTACCAATACAAATGGAAATAAAGACAATAATACTCAAACATATAATACTGGTCCGAGCAGAAGTTCATTCTGGCCATTCTTTGGTTGGGGTGGTGGATATTTTTACAGACCGTTTTATTTCGGTTCAACTTCAAGCTTATTAATTAATACTTTAGTTTTAGCTGGGATATTTGTACTAGCTATTATACTGATGAAAAAATATTTAAATAATAAAAGAAAATAAAAAAATTTTTGGAGGTATTAACATGGGAATTTTTTCGAGAATGTCAGATATGATTAAAGCAAAGGTGAATAATACATTAGATGAAATGGAAAATCCAATTGAGTTATTAGATCAAAAATTAAGAGATATGGATGAACAGCTTAATAAAGCTAAATTAAGTTCAGCTCAAATTTTAGGTAATGTTCATGAGATTGAAAAGAAATTAGATGTTGCTAAAAAAGAATCTGAAGATTTTGATCAAAAAGTAAAACTAGCTTTAAGTAAAGGAAATGAAGATTTAGCTAAAAGGGCTTTAGCTAAAAAAGTTGAAACAGATAAAAAGATTTCTTCTTTACAAGCAAGTTATGACAATGCTAAGGCTCAAGCTGATACTCTAAAAGAAAATCTTCGTGTTTTAGAAGAAGAAATAACAAAAACTAGAAATTATAGAGATGAAGCTGCTGCAAGATTTGCCAATGCTGAAGCTTCTCAAAAAGTTAATGAAGTTCTTGCTAATGTTCAAACTAAAAGTAATTCAATTCAAATTGATAGTATTGAAAGAAAAATTGAAAGAAAAGAATCTCTTGCCCAAGGATTAGGTGAATTAAGAGATTTAGATGATTTTGATAGTGAATTTAAGAAATTAGACGAAGTCGATTTAGATGCTGAATTAGCAAAATATAAAAATAAATAGGTGATTAAAAAATGGATAACAATAAGGATATTGACTTTATCAATGAAGAAAGAAGACATTGGGGAAAAGTTTATACTGATGTAGCTTATGCTATAAATGATATAGCCCCTTTTCTATCTGAAAGAGATTTAAGCATAAGAAAATATTTTTCAAAAGCATCAATTCTCCAAGAGTATACTAAACTTTTAGATTCAGCTGAAGCTGAGTGTAAAAAGAAATCTTTACTTTCAATGTTTAAATCTAACCCTTGTATCGATTTACTTCAAGATTTTAAAACAAAAAATATAGAAGCCTTCAAACAATTAGAAAAATGCTCTAGTTGTGAATGTTTAAGCTGTAGTTTTGAATGTAATTTTAAAAAATGTTCAAGCTGTAGAAAAGACTCTAAAATCTGTTCATGCGATAGAAAAAGGGTTAATGTAAGAAAATTTGATAACTATACAGTTGATTTAACTAATAATGATACTGGACGTTCTTCTAAATATGAGGTTTTAGCATTAGTAGAAGATTGCACATTAAACAATTTATATATTTTACTAGAAAACTTAAATGATTCTAATGACAAACTTGTACTATACTATTATCCAGGAATTAAAGAAGATACTTATGGTGAAATAACTAATCCAAAGGAATTCGACTTTATAGTTGAAACGTACCAAAACGCAGAATGATTATCTATATTATGTGGCAATAGGAAGTAGTGGTTATGTTTTTTGCAAAACTTATGAAGAACATTTGAGCAATGTTAAAAAATATATTAAATAGTGATATTGGATGCTGTGGCTTAACTACTTAGAAAGTTGTGTCACAGCATCTTTTTAATGTGTGTAATTAATTTTTAATAATAAAGTATATCCCTTCTTATCTAGTTCATTATTGTTTTCGGTACGTCCACCTGGGGATGGCAAACCCCCAGCTGTTGCTGTACTTTAAGGATGACCAGCTCCACCTAAGGCGTTACTTCCACTTGTGTGTGGCAAAGCTCCAGCTGCTCCCCCTGCTTTTTTTGGTACACCTCCAGCTTTTTCACCTCCAGGAAGACCTAAGCCAGCATAATCTAAAGATCCCCCTACTAGTTCAAATTCCTCTGACGAAACTCCAAGGCTGATTTTTGCTGCCGTGCCTCCAGTTGCTACTCCTGGACATTCTAATAGTTTAGCCTGCCATTCTTGAATTTGTTTGGCATATTCTAGAAGAATCTCTTCTAATCCTGCAAGTACACCTGCCAGCATACATTCTTGACATTTACAGGATGTGTTTTGTATCAATTCTTTTTGCTCACTATCAAAATCACAATTATCGTCTAATAATTCAGCAATTGATCTGAATTCAAAATAAGTAGCCATAAATTCCTCTTAATCATTTCTATCAATTAAATATATGAAATTGTCCTTCGAAAAAGTTCATTGAATTTAATAAAATGCTCATAAAAAGTAAAAGTAGAAAAGACTATTTTACTTTTAGCAAAATTCATTTTCTAATTTCAGGGGGTGGAGGTAGAATCGTGTCACTAATAGAAATTTTATAGCTTATCCTCATAGAATCTTCATAACTTTTTATTATACTTAGTTATATAAAGAAGATCTTTTGATTACGATAAATTTTTGAAATAAAATAATTATGATAATAGAGGTGATAAGCATGAATATTAGAAGAAAAGTTAGTAAAGCAGTATATAACGCTAGATGTTCAAATAATAAAAAATATTTAAGATTATTTGTTATAGGTGCCGCTATTTTATTACTTAGTAATTTTATGTCAAGTTTTGATATGAATGAAAAATTAAAACAAAACTTATCTGGAAATGAAGCTAATGCCTCTCAAGTAAATATAACTAAGGCAGCTATTGAAAATGGGGTTCAAGTCATAAGAATAACAGCAGATAATAATGGTTATACCCCTGATGCTATTTATGTTCAAAAAGATATTCCTGTTAAGTTAATATTTGAAGGAAATCA
>NZ_AUUU01000024.1 GCF_002760435.1 Clostridium sp. LS | reverse complement strand
CACATGACTTTTAATCATGGTGTCCCGGGTTCGATTCCCGGGTGAGCCACCAAATTTATTTGGTCTAGATTTTGAATTGTTAAGAGGAACTGTTAAATTAAGCAGTTCCTTTTTTATATATTAAAAAGTATAAATTTAACAGATAACTTATATAAATGAGTGGTAAGATAATGTATAATTAGTACCGAATAGTAAATTATATTTTAATAGTAATAAAATATTTACAAGATTAAGGAGATTATAATGGAAAATAAATTAGTTAATGAATATTATAATTGGTTTAATTCTTATGTTAAGAAATTTTATGGAGAAGATAGTTTAGTAGATCAAAATGTTGGACTTAAGGAAAAACATACTTTTAATGTAGCTAAACATGCTGTGAATATTGCAAAATCTTTAAATCTATCAGAAGAAGAAGTTAACACCGCTGAAATAATAGGTTTATTTCATGACATAGGAAGGTTTGAACAATTTAGGAAATATAAAACCTTTAGGGATTCTCTTTCAGAAAATCATGCGACTCTGGGTGTTAAGATATTAGAAGAAAGTAAGATATTAGAAAATTTAGATGACAGAAGAAAAGAAATAATTATAAAAGCAATAATACTTCATAATACAAAGCTACTTCCAAACGATTTAAATGAAGAAGATGCTGTATTTTGTAAGTTAATTAGAGATGCTGACAAACTTGATATCTTTAGAGTTATTATTGAATATGAAAAAGAAAGGCAGGAGAATCCCAATCCTGCAATTGATAATTTACCTTTTACACCCGGATATAATAAAGAATTTCTACAAGATATTCTTTTGGGAAGAAGAATTAATAATAATTCAATGAAAAATTACAATGAAAGAAAATTATATGAATTAAGTTGGATAACAGATTTAAATTTCTCCTTTTCTTTTAATTATATAAAAGAAAAAAAGATTTTAAATGCGTTAATTAATTGTTTGCCTCAAAATGAAGAAATTAATAAGCTTTCAGAGTATTTAAAGCAATATATAGATAAATTTCTTGTTAAATAAACAAAAGTTATTTATATTGCGCGAAGAAACGTTCTAAAGTAAAAGTAACCTACTAGAAAAAAGACTCCTTTTAATTGTTAAAATATTGACATTGTTGTCGTATTATATATAATATAGTAAGAATATAGTTTTTACTTACAGATTGTGGATTGATTGTTTTGTAAATGGCTTATTACATTTTAGTAAGTCATTTTTTATTTATAAAAAGGAGCGTAATTAGAAAATGAAAGAAAATAAGGGGATAGGTTTAAAGTTATATGTTCTAGTAGTATTTGTCACAATTTTTATATTAGGAATTACAAGTTTTTCGTGGATTACCTTTAAAAATTATAGTATAAAATCTGAAGATAGTCTAACTACTATAACTGAATATATAAATATAGTAGATGAAGCAAGGCAAGCTCAAGTAGATTTCAAAAAACAGGTACAAGAGTGGAAAGATACATTATTAAGAGGTAATGATTCGGAATCTTTTAAAAAATATTTCTCTCAATTCTCACAGGAAAATGATAATGTAGATTTGCAATTATTACAACTTAAAAAGGATATGGACAGATATTCCATGGATACTTCTTTAGTTGATACACTAATAAATAACCATAAAGATATATATGGAAAATATAATAAGGCCATTAAAAGTTATGATTCTAATAATATTGAAAGTTACCATATTGTAGATGAGTTAGTAAAAGGAATAGATAGAAAAACAACTGATGATATGGACGCTTTGGTAAAACAAATACAGGATAAGGCAAAATTAGATAGTGAAAATATAACAAAGCAATCTAAAATTGATGCAGATAAATATAATAATAATTTAATTTTCTGTGCAGTTATAGGGGTAATTTTAATTGTTTTATTTACTATTACCATTTTACGCACATATAAAAATATTGCTAAATTTATTGAACAGTTTAAAATGCTTTTGGAAAAAGCAGAAAATGGAGATCTTACAGTGAGGGGCGAAATATATAAAAAGGATGAATTAGGTCAACTTACTGAAAAGTTCAATAAATTTATTGATACTAATAGAAATTTGATTTTAGAAGCAAAAACTACGAGTGAAACTGTAGCAGCTTCATCTAACGAAGTTAATAAAAATTCTTACGAAATTAGTAAGACAGCAGAGGAAGTTGCAAGTAGTATTGCTACTGTAGCAGAAAACTCATTAAAGCAGATTGAGTTGGCTGATAAGAGCAACAATTCTGTTAAAGATGTTGTAAGTGGGTTAAGCAGCATAACAGAAAATACAGTATATATAAATGAACTTTCAAACAGAGCAATGGAAACTGTGACTAACGGAATTTCTAGTCTTAATCATCAAAGAGATAGAATGACTGATACAAAGAGTACAGCTCGTATTGTAACTGATATTATTCTCGAATTATCCGAAAAGTCCAGCGAAATTGGGAAAGTTATAGAATTTATAAATGGAATTACAGAACAGATAAATTTATTGTCATTAAATGCAGCAATTGAGGCGGCAAGAGCAGGGGAGGCTGGAAAGGGTTTTACTGTAGTGGCAAATGAAGTGAAAAATTTAGCAGAACTTTCAAAGGATTCTACACAAAAAATAAATAATTTAATATTATCAGTGCAAGATGATATAAAAAAGGCTGTCATTGAAGTAAATAATACAAATGATTCGATAGATGATCAAGTAAATTCTCTTAAATTAACAGATGAATCATTTATTCTCATACAGAAAGCTGTTTCAGAAGTAACAAGCAAGATAAGGGATGTTGCTATTGAAACAGAAGAAATTAATGAAAATGCAATATCCGTAGAGAAATCTATAAAAAATATTGTGAAAATAATAGAGCAAAACGCATCAGGGACAGAGGAAGTTTCTTCTGCAACTCAGGAGTATACGGCTTGTATCCAACAAGTAGCATCTTCAATGAATATTTTATCTGATCAATCTAATAATCTTCTGAAGGTAATAAGTAAGTTTAATGTATAAATAATTTTAATAAAAAGTAGCTGTTGCATAACTAATATTTAGTGATGTAGCAGCTTTTTTGCTTGATAAGGTGATTTTACTTGTAGGTGCGTAAAACAATTGATTAGCAATGAAAACTGAATAGCAAGATTTCCGAAAGCTAGTGAGTGAATAATACTATATTATAAACACTATAGTATTTAATTCAAACACTGTTGAAAACCACACTTAATATTCAAACACAGTACATAATAAATTAAACAGTATAAAAAAGTATCAAACAGTAAAAATATTAATTAAAAATATTTTTATTAATGAAAATATAAACTAAAAATATTTTTAAAGATTAGAGATTATTAAAAGCCTTGATGTAGTGCGGTTTTATACTATTTAAGAAACATATTAGCTTCTTAATGGGAAGGAATTTTAAAAAATTATTAGAGAGTTTGGCATTGATATTGCTTTATATAAAAGTGTAAGAGAAAAAGTCTTAAATGATCTAGGATGGAGGAGAGTAAAATGGAAGAATTAGAAATAGCAATAATGAATATTATAATTAACGCTGGAGACTGTAAAAATCACGCTTATATGGCTCTTAATAATGTAAACGAGGGTAATTATGAAGAAGCTGAAAACGAAATTCAATTAGCAAATGAAGCATTAGCAAAAGCTCATGACGGGCAAACAATGTTTCTTCACAAAGAAGCTAACGGTGAAAAAATAGATATGTCAGTTTTATTTGTACATGCACAAGATCATTTAATGACAGCAATAACAGAAAAGAACTTAATTGAGCAAATAATTGAATTAAGAAAGGTTGTGAATACTTTAGTGAAATAATAAAAATCATTAAAGAAATTAAATGGTATGTATATAAAAATTTAATTTTAAGAAATTATTATGAATTGTTAAAGGGGAGGAATAAATTATGATAACAATTAGATTATTTTGTGCTGCAGGTATGTCGACAAGTCTTTTAGTAAGTAAGATGAAGGCTGCTGCTAAGACTAAAGGAATAGAAGTTGATATTGAAGCTTTTCCAGAAGGACAAATGGATAAACATTTAGATAATGTTGATGTTGCATTATTAGGGCCTCAAGTAGGTTATACAATAGCTAAAGCTAAAAAAGTTTGTGAACCTAGGGGAATTCCAGTAGATGTAATTCCGATGGTTGATTATGGAATGATGAATGGGGCTAAAGTTTTAGATTTTGCATTAAACCTAATTAAATAGAAGTATAAGGAGTAATAAATTATGAAATTTTCTAAGGATTTTCTATTTGGAGCAGCATCTGCTGCATATCAAGTAGAAGGAGCGTACAATGAGGATGGAAAAGGCATATCAAATTGGGATGTATTTTCAAAAATTCCTGGAAAGACCTTTGAAGGAACTAATGGAGATGTTGCAGTAGATCATTATCATAGATTTAAAGAGGATATTAAATTAATGGCCGAAATCGGTTTAGAGTCATATAGATTTTCTGTTTCATGGCCAAGAATAATTCCAGATGGTGATGGAGAAGTGAACCAAAAAGGAATCGATTTTTATAACAGTTTGATAAATGAATGCTTAGAGTATGGGATTGTGCCGTTTGTTACATTATATCATTGGGATATACCTCAAAATTTAGAGGAAGATGGAGGATGGACAAACAAAAGAACTATTGATGCTTTTTTAAAATATGCAAATGTATGCTTTAAGGCTTTTGGAGACAGAGTAAAACATTGGATTACGTTTAATGAAACCGTTGTATTTGCATCATTAGGATATTTAGCAGGTGCACATCCACCAGGTATTAGGAATGATCCTAAGAAATATTTTCAAGTAACACATAATGTTTTTACAGCTCATGCAAAAGCTGTGAAAAGTTATAAAGAAATGAAACAATTTGGTGAGATAGGAATAACTCATGTGTTTTCTCCATCATTTAGTGTAGATGAAAAGGAAGAAAATATAAAAGCAACATATCATGCTAATCAACATGATACTAACTGGTATTATGACCCAGTACTAAAAGGAAGCTATCCTGAATATGTAGTAAGGCAGCTAGAAGAGAATGGCTGGACACCAGATTGGAATGAAGATGAATTAAATATAATAAAAGAAACGTCATCACTAAATGATTTTATAGGCCTTAATTATTATCAGCCTAAAAGAGTAATGAAAAATGACATTGAAGAAATTAATAAGGAAAGATCTAGAGAAGAATCAACAGGAGCACCAGGAAATCCTTCATTTGATGGAGTTTATAAGACTGTTATGATGGATGATAAAGTATATACAAAATGGGGTTGGGAAGTCTCTCCGGAAGCATTCCTAGATGGATTAAGAATGTTAAAGAAAAACTATGGTGATATAAAAATGTACATTACTGAAAATGGCCTAGGTGATGAAGATCCAATAATTGATGATGAAATAGTGGATGTTCCAAGAATTAAGTACATTGAAGCACATTTAAAAGCAGTAAAAAGAGCAATAGAGGAAAACATAAATTTAAAGGGATATTATGCTTGGTCTGCAATCGATTTATTAAGCTGGCTAAATGGATATAAAAAGCAATATGGATTTATATATGTTGACCATAAGAATAACTTAAATAGAAAGATAAAATTATCAGGTTATTGGTACAAGAAAATAATAGAGGAAAGAGGCGAGAGCCTTTAATTAAAGACTTATCAAGTATCTATCATTATATAAATTCTTTAAGCGCGCATTGTAATTTGTATAAAGACATGAAACTTTAAGTAATATATTAATTAAACATAACTCATAATCTTATATTTATATTAAAACGAATATATAATTAAATTATTTAAGGGGGAATCATTATGTCATCATTTCAAGACAATTTAAATGAAAAAGTAATACCAGTCATTATGAAATTCGTTAACTTAAAGGGTGTTATCGCTTTAAAAGACGGTATTATATACACATTACCGTTAACAATGGTAGGATCAATATTCTTATTACTTGCTCAATTACCTTATGCACCTTTAAATGATGCAATAGCAAGTGTGTTTGGTCCAGGATGGACTGCTCCATTATGGAAAGCCTTTGGAGCAACTTTCAATGTAATAGCATTAGTCACAACAATAGGTATAGCATATATTTATGCTAAGAATGAAGGTCATGAACCTTTATCAGCAGGAGTAATATCTTTTGTAGTATTTATATTAACAACTCCTTCTACTGTAACAACTAAGGGTGGAGAAGTGGTAGGAGACATTATACCAGCGGGAGCATGGTGCGGTGGAAAAGGTATGGTTACTGCAATTATCATAGGATTAATAGTAGGTGCTGTTTATTCATGGTTTCTAAAGAGAAATATTACAATTAAAATGCCAGATGGTGTACCACAAGGGGTTGCAAATTCATTTGCAGCATTAATACCAGCAGCAGTTATTGTTGTAGGTGCAACTGCAATTTGGGCTATATTTAACTTTGGAATGCAAACAACAGTAATTGAATGGATATACAAAATTATTCAAACACCATTACAAGGAATGACAGATTCATTAGGTGGAGTTATAATTATGGGATTATTAATACCATTCTTCTGGTGGTTTGGTATTCATGGAGCAACTATTGTAAGTGGAGTTATGACAGGAATCTTAACATCAAATGGATTAGAAAATCAAGCTATAATCACTAGTGGAAAACAATTAACAATAGCAAATGGAGCTCATATAGTAACACAATCATTTTTGGATCAATTTATGACAGTAACAGGTTCAGGGATGACAATAGGATTTGTATTATGTATGTTATTCTTTGCAAAGTCAGCTCAATTTAAGCAATTAGGTAAATTAGGTATTGTACCAGGAATATTTAATATAAATGAACCAATTACATTTGGTACACCTATAGTAATGAATCCATTTATGATACTACCATTTATGCTTACACCAACATTATCAGGTATACTTACTTATTTTGCAATTGCAACAGGATTAATACCACCATTTAGTGCAATACAAGTTCCATGGACAACACCAGCACCAATATCAGGACTTTTAGTTGGAGGTCCAAGAACAGCTATATTCCAGTTATTGATGTTAGTATTATCATTCTTTATTTATCTTCCATTCTTTAAGAAAATGGATGCTATGAGCTATAAGAATGAGCAAGCTGCACAAAGTGGCGAAGATGTAACAGCGTAAACAAAAAAGGAAAGATATGAAATATAAAATAAATTAATTAAAAATGGCCATTCCTTTATCGTGTTAATTATTAATATACAAAGGAGTGGTCATAAATATATTTTCCTAACGGAAATTTGAAAATTGAAGAAAAGAGGAAGAAATAATGATAGTTGTAAATTGCCCTTTAAAACAAGATGATATAATTAAAATTGTAGAAAATATTGAAATTGAAAATAAGAAAGTATTTAAGTATGCGAAAAAGCAAGCAATAAAAATTTATTTTGAATCTGATTATAATAATGTAGAAGCGTGTTCAATTATAAAAAAAGTCATAAAAGAATCTGAATTAGGCAAGGTATTATACTTTAACGTTGTAGCAGAATAGAATAAAAGTATTTCTTGTTACAAAAGCTTTAGCTTGATGAGAAGCCCCTTTTAAACAAAGGGGTTTTTTGTTTATAAAAATATTTGTAATGACATTATTTAAGAATTGACAAGTTTATTCTTTCTTTAAAATATTTTTAATTGTATAGTTTTTTCTTTATAATATTGGTATAATGCAATAAATAAGAAATATGGAGGGAGAAATTTGGATCCAATTAGCTTGATGAAGTCTAGGGCTTCTACATTCACAAAAGTTGAACTTGAAATATATAATAGGTTGCTGTCTGATCCAACCTTGATTATGGACAGCACAATAGTAGTACTTGCTGAATTTCTTAAAGTGTCTAATTCTGCAATAACAAGATTTTGCAAAAAGTTAGGATATAATGGGTATGTAGAATTTAGATATGATTTTTCTTCTTATTTTAATAAAGAAGAAAAAGGGGATGAAGATCATATTATTAATAGAACAACTAGTACATATTTATCTGTTTTAAATTTACTTGAAAATATGTTGGATGAACATGAAATGAAAAAATTAGTATCCAAAATGAAGAAGAGTAAAAACATTAGAGTAATAGGTATAGGAGCCTCTGGATTAATTGCCAAATACTTAAGATATCGGATTTTTAAATATAGAAGAAATATTGAAGCATTAGATAATAAGTATGAAATAGATGAAAGTTGTGGTTTGGCAGAAGCAGGAGATATGCTTATTGCTATTAGTGACAGTGGCAAAAGCAAGGAAATAAGTAAACAGGTAACGGAAGCATATAAAAATAGAATAACAACTGTTGTTATCTCAACAAATGATGTTCCAACCTTAAGAAGTAAATCTAATTTTTATTTTCAATTACCGTCGGCTGGGCAATTTTATAAACCAGGTGCATATACTAATCAACCAATTATGATTATATTTATGGAGATGTTAGTTAATTTATATGCGTATTTTGATGAGGAGTAGTATGAATAAAACCACTTGGAAATATTTTTCGAAATTAATATTTCCAAGTGGTTTACTTTCTTGTATATCTATAAACTAAAAAGTTTCTTTATTTCTTCATACTTTTCGTGAGTAAGAAGTGCATCTTTTTCTGTATTCTTAAGCTTGACTATATATGTCCATCGTCCATAGGGATATATTTTGGTGATTAACGATAGATTTATGATATAAGATTTGTGACTTCTAAAGAATTGAGTATTATCTAGTTTTTCTTCTATTTCAGTTAAAGTGATAGAGGTATTGAAGCTGTCTGTTTTGGTATATATTACAGTAGAGCTCTCTTCTCTTTGAATTAGTACAATTTCTTTTGTATCAATAAAACTTATGCCTTCTTTATTCTTTATCATAAGCTTATCTAAGCCTTTTTCATGCTTTATTATTTTATCTATACCATTGTCATAGCTAGGTTTATTTAGCTTTTTTATTCTATCTAAAGTCTGCAGCACTCTTTCTATCTTAAATGGTTTAACCAAATAATCAAAAGCATATAACTGAAAGGCATCTGACATATATTCCGCGTGAGCTGTTGCAAAAATAATTATTGTCTTTGGATCTATATCAGATAGTACTTTAGCGCACTCAATGCCGCTCCATCCAGGCATTTCAATATCAAAGAACACCACCTCAGGGCGATGTTCCTTAAATATGCCTATAGCTTCCTCACCATTATCAGTATCTCCAATAACTTCAAAACCACCAGATTTGTCTAATATTTTTTTTATTATGGTTCTCATTCCTTGTTCATCATCAACTATAAGCACCTTTATATTCATAGAAAAATTCTCCTATTTTTAAAATCTTCTTTTTCTTCTAATTTTACTTCTTGGCTTTCCAACTATTTCTGAAAGTATGATTGCCTGCTGAAGTCTAACAGAGGTTAGTTCCTGTGCAATAGAATCTATAACTCCTTGAGGATTCGAAGAATCCTCTTTTTCTTTATTAGAGTATTTATTATTTGTTGCAGCATTATAAGATTCAACATCTTCACTTGGAGTATTTTCTATGGAATCACTTTCGGTGTATTCTTCTTCTCCGTTGTCCTCAGCTTCTATATAAACATTATTATTCACATTTTTAATTGGTTCAAGGATTCTTGGATATTTCGAAGCTGCACTATTTCTAAGATTTTTTGTTAATGACGTAGGGTCAAATACAGCATTTACAAAAACCTTTAATAATTCAATAGCATCATCATTCATATTCTCACTCTCCTAGGAGTCTATTTTTTGTCATTCTTTTCTTTGCTATCACTAGTAACAGATTGATTTTTATTTCCTGCACTAGAAATTGAGCTTCTCATATTTGTATCAGCAATAACATTTTGCATATCATAATAATCCATTATGCCAAGTTTCCCTTCTCTAAGTGCATAAGCCATTGCTTTAGGTACTTCTGCTTCCGATTCTACAACGGCAGCTCTCATTTCTTGTTCCTTGGCTACAGCCATAGCTCTTCTTTCTTCAGCCTTAGCTTGTGCTATATTCTTATCAGCTTCTGCTTGTAGAGTTTGAAGTTGAGCACCTATATTTCTTCCAACATCTACATCAGCAATATCTATCGATAGAATTTCAAAAGCAGTACCTGCATCTAGGCCTTTATTTAATACAGTTTTTGAAATAGCATCTGGATTTTCTAATACTATTTTATGACTAGTAGAAGAACCAACGGTAGTTACTATACCTTCACCAACTCTAGCTAATATCGTTGCTTCTCCGGCACCACCAACAAGTCTTTCAAGATTTGCTCTAACTGTTACTCTTGCTTTAACTAAAAGTTCTATACCATCTTTTGCAACAGCTGAAACATTTGGCGTTTCAATAACTCTTGGATTAACACTCATTTTAACTGCTTCCAAAACATCTCTACCTGCTAAATCAATAGCAGCTGCTTTTTCAAATTGTAAGTCAATGTCAGCTCTGTGAGCTGCAATTAATGCATTTACAACATTATCAACATTTCCACCTGCTAAATAATGTGCTTCTAATTGATTAACAGTAAGTCCCATGCCAGCTTTTGTTGATTTAATAAGTGGAATTACTATTTTTGAAGGTACAACTCTTCGGAGTCTCATACCAATCAAGTTGAATATGCTTACTTGAACATTGGCTGCAAGTGATGAAACCCATAATCCTATTGGAACAAATGTGATAAATACAGAAATTAAACATACTACTGCTATAGCTACTATAAGTAAATTAATAATCATTAATAATCTCTCCTTTAAATTTTAATTTATTTTAGGCATTAACCTTTTTAACTAATAATTTTACGCCGCTAACTTTAAATATTTCAACAACAGTTCCTTTAGATATATACTCTCCTTCAGAAATCACATCAAACTTAACTCCGTCTATGTCTATAGAACCAGTTGGTCTCAAGTCAGTAGTTGTAATTCCTTTTTTTCCTAATAGATAATCTAAATCAGAAGAACTGATATATCCATGTTCCTTCTTTTGTTCATCAGGTAAAATTAATGGCTTAAATAGTTTTCCTTTTGTAAAATACGTAAGAACTACGCCTAGCATGGCTCCTAGTACGGCTAAAATTCCTAATGTCATAACTAGTGCCTGTGCAAAATTTTCAGCTGTTAACACTACTGCTAGTATTAAGCATATAGCTCCTGCGATTCCTGGAATCCCGAAACCAGGAATATGCATTTCTAAAAATACTAGAACAAAGCCTAAAATGAGTAGTAAGACTGTTAGAACGGTCATATCTGGCAAAAAAGCATTCATGTTTTTACCTCCCCTTTTTTCAATTAACAGTTTACAGTTAAGAGTTTACAGTTAAGGATGAAATCCATCGCTGGATTTCTTATAATTTAATTATTGGCACTGTAACATCAAAATTGTAACTTCTATATTAGTATAATAATGCTAATAGTAAAGTTTTGTAATATAAAACCTCTAAAATATACACTTTTAAAGCTGAAATGTCATTTTTGAATCTTTTTTGGTAGTGCTATTTCAAAGGATGTTCTTTGCTCTGTGGAGAAAACTGCAACTGAACCATGAAATGTTTCAACAATATCCTTAACTATGGAAAGTCCCATTCCATCTCCTTTATCACCTTTAGTAGTAAAGCCTTCTTTAAAAATATTATCAATTATTTCTTTAGGTATAATATAACCATTATTTGATATATTAATTTTTATATTATATAAGTCCTCTGATAATTCAACAAGCAGATATCTATTATCAGGTTTTTGTTTTAAGGCAAAAATAGCATTATCTATTATATTACCTATAACTCTGCAAAACTCCCAAGGTTCCATAACAAGGTGCTTTAAATCACTTTTTATTTCTAGCTCCATATCTATTTCATTTTTTTCAGCCATTTGTAATTTAGCCTGTAATAGTGCGTTGACGGCTGGTTTTGAAGTTTTTAATGCTTTGCTGATTCGTATTATATCCTTATAAACAGGCTCTATATATTTTCTGGCTTCATCAAATTCCTCAAGTTCGAGTAATGAGTAAATAACTTGAATATGGTTTAAATAGTCATGTCTTTGAGTTCTTAAAGTTTTATTAAAGGATTCGAGGTGTTTTATTGTATCTATTAGGTTATTGTTCCCTTTTTTGAATAAAAGACTATAAAAAATTATTCCTGTAATTATACTGTTAAAACCTATGCTTATTGCAATAATATAAATAATGAAATTTCCTTCAATCATATAGGGATTGTTACTTTTGTAATAGATAAAAAGTGCTATAAACACTATTTCTATTAAGTTTAGAAATATAGATATTAAAACTATTTTGGACATTCCATATGTCTGCTTTTTAATTGCCATGCACTCACTCCTTGTGTATAGATAACTAATATATTTTACCATATATTAGTTGTATTAACCTTTAAAAAATCTTAATTTATTTTGTGTAACTTCAATTGTTTTAAAATAAATCGTCAATTGTCGAATGAAAATTTCAATGTTCTTGTAAAAAAATATAGACTATTATGTCAAATGGTGGTATATTATATACATACTAATGAAATTCAGGAACTAAAGATTTAAATAAACTAAAGATATATTAAAAAAAGAGGTGGCTGTAGACATGGTTACCTCTTTTTTGACGAAAAAATTATAGAATGTTGAGTTAGATTTGATTAAATAGATATGCAATGCAAATTAATCATTTGTATGGTAAAATAGGAGATATGTTCTAAATCAAATAGCTAGAATTGTAATGAAATTTAAGACTAATGAACATAGTTAATTTAGGAGAAGTGGTTTTTTATGAAAATAAAATATAAACTAATGATAAGCTTTTTGGTTTTGATTGTATTTGCAGTAAGCGTATTAGGTTTTTTAATTGCTGAAAAATCAGATAATGCAGTTTTCAACGAAGTCAATGAAAAAAGTCAGAAATTAACAGAATCAATTATTACAACTTTAAGTGTAAGAAATGATCTGCTTACAGAAAAATCTTATGGTGATTCAAATTTTGCTAATACTTTATTAAATGATTTGACAGATATAAGGATAGATTATAATGAAAATATAAAAGTTGGAGAATTTAACTTACCTGTAATGTATGCGGGAAAACAAAGGTTATCTTTAGATGAAACCGTGGTTGATAAGCTAAAACAGTCTACAGGTACTGCAGCAACAATTTTTTTATTACATGATAATAAACTTATAAGAATTTCTTCTACAATCTTTAAAGATGATAAGAGGGTAGTAGGCACATATATATCAAGCGATTCAATTGCATATAAAAAAATAGTCAGCAATGAAGAATATATTGGTAATATTGATATAGAAGGTATTGGTTATGTTACTAGAATGAAGCCATTATTCGATAAAGATAAAAAAGTTATTGGTGCAATAGGAATTGGAAATAAAATTCTAAATAATTACTTGGAAGATACATTAAGCAATATTAAGCTGGGGAAAACAGGTTATTTATATATACTGGATTCAGAAGGTAATGTGATTATTCACCCATCAGAAAAGGGGAAAAATGTAAGAGATTGTGATTTTGTTCAAAAAATGCAGGAGACTAAGAATGGAACAATTGAGTATACTTACAATGGAGTTAAAAAAATAGGATATTATCAGTATTTTGAAGCTTGGAATTGGTATATAGTTACTACTGCTGATTATGATGAATTAAATGCTTCATCAAAATCAATTTTAACGACAACTGTAGTTGCAGCATTAATTATAATTCTTTTTGGAGGAATTATAGCATTATTTTTGACTAATACCTTAGTTAAACCTATTAATAAGTTGAAGTCATGCATGGAGATAGCTGGGAAAGGTGACTTAACAGTTCGATGTCATATTGACAGCGAAAATGAGATAGGGGTACTGGCAAATAGTTTCAATAATATGCTTGCAGAAAATCAGAGACTATTAGAGGAAACAGTACAATATGATAAGCTTAAAACAGAATTTATTGCTAACATGTCTCATGAATTAAGAACACCTTTGAATATTATTTTTTCAACAGCTCAGCTATTTAATGTATTTATAAATAAGGAAGAAAATTTAAGCACTGATAAAATAAGAAATTATACCAGCAGCATAAAACAAAATTGTTATAGATTATTAAGACTAGTAAATAATTTAATAGATATGACAAAAATTGACTCAGGGTTTATGAAGCTGGATTTAAGAAATGAAAATATAGTAGAAGTGGCAGAAGAAATAACCCAATCAACAGCTGAGTATGTACAATCTATGTCAAGGACGATTATATTTGATACAGATGAAGAGGAAAAGGTTATGGCATTTGATGCAGAAAAATTAGAGAGAATCCTGCTTAATTTAATATCAAATGCTACAAAATTTACTAAGCCTGGAGACAAAATTTATGTTACCCTAAATGATAAGGATGACCATATCATTATTTCTGTAAAAGATACGGGAAGAGGAATTCCAGAAGAAAAATTATCACAACTTTTCCAAAGATTTAAGCAAATAGATCCTTTGTTAAATAGAAGCCATGAAGGAAGCGGTATAGGATTATCTATAGTGAAAGCTTTAGTTGAAATGCATGAAGGCACAATAGAAGTAAAAAGTGAGTATGGAGAAGGCACTGAATTTACGATATGCCTCCCAGCTAAAGTAACTTCAGGAGAGCCTCATATGAAAGACAAAAATGATTCTTTAAATCAATCAAAAGTTGAAAAAATAAACATTGAGTTTTCAGACATTTACAGTTAAGTTATTGAATATAGATACACAACATATAACTTAGACTTATGCATATAACTCACCGAAATCAAAAT
>NZ_AUUU01000195.1 GCF_002760435.1 Clostridium sp. LS | reverse complement strand
ATTATTCATCATTCGCTATTCATTACTAATAAAACGTGGCGCAGCCACTTTGTTCTGCGGGCTAAGGAGGAATTAAGATGAATAACATAGATATATTTAGAGAATCAGAAAAGTATATGCCTGGTGGAGTTAATAGTCCGGTTAGGGCTTTTAGAGGAGTAAATTTAAATCCTCCAATTATAAAGTCTGGAAAAGGCGTAATAATTAAAGATGAAGAAGATAATGAATATATAGACTTTGTGCTGGCTTGGGGACCGCTAATCCTTGGACATTGTGATGAAGATGTTGTAAGTGCTATTCAAAAAACAAGTTCTGAAGCTTTAGCTTTTGGAGCTCCAACTAAACTTGAACTTGATTTAGCTAAGTTTATGTGTACAAATTTAGACAATGTTGAAATGATAAGAATGGTTAATTCAGGTACTGAAGCTACCATGAGTGCTGTAAAGCTTGCTAGAGGATATACTAATAGAAAGAAGATAGTAAAGTTTGCAGGATGCTATCATGGACATTTTGATGGATTTCTAATCGAAGCAGGTTCGGGTGTGATTACAGGAGGGATTCCAGGTTCTCTTGGGGTTCCAAATGAAAGTATTGAAAATACTTTAATAGGAATTTATAACGATAAAAATCAAATTACAGAGCTGTTTAAGAAATATGGCAATGAAATTGCAGGCGTTATTATTGAACCTGTAGCTGGAAATATGGGAGTAATAAAAGCTGAAGATGATTTTGTGGAAACTCTGCGGGAGCTATGTAATGAATACGGTGCACTTTTAATTTTTGATGAAGTAATGAATGGCTTTAGAGTAGCATTTAAAGGAGCGCAATCTCTATTTAATGTAAAACCAGATTTAGTTACATATGCAAAGATCATGGGTGGAGGACTTCCATGTGGTGCTTATGGAGGAAGAAAAGAAATAATGGAAAAGTTAGCACCTCTAGGCGGAGTTTATCAGGCTGGAACTATGTCAGGAAATCCTATAGTTATGGCAGCAGGACTAGCAACCTTAACTAAACTCAAAAATAATCTAGATTATTATGAACATATTGAAAAGATAGGAACTATGCTTCAAGAGGGAATACTTAAAATATCACAAAAACACAATCTTCCAGTAGTAATGAACAGAGTTGGAGGAATGATGACAATTTTCTTTACAGATTTAAAAGAAGTCAGAACCTATGAGGATGTAAAAACATGTAATGTAGAACTGTTTAATAGATATTTTGAACATATGCTTAAGAACGGTATAAACATACCGCCATCACAATTTGAAGCATTATTCTTAAGTGTAAAACATGAAGAAAGTCATATTCATACTTTTCTTAAGGCCTTTGAAGAATTTGCTGTTGAGGAAAGCGGTAACAAGTTATAAGTTATAGATGAAAAAAGCTGATTTTTAGTTTAAAATACAATTATATAATAATAAAACAATAAACCTATAAAAGGAATGACTATAAGAATGAACAAAATTAATTATCAAAAGGAATTGGATTCCTTAATAGAAAAATTAGTTTATGAAGAGAAAGTGCCATCTTTGTTACTTCACAGCTGTTGTGCTCCTTGCAGCAGTTATGTACTAGAATATTTATCTCAATATTTTAGTATAACAATTTTCTTTTATAATCCTAACATATATCCAGTTGAAGAATACTCTAGGAGAGTGGCAGAGCAAAAGGGACTTATTTCAGAACTTAAGGTTAAACATGAAATTAACTTTATTGAGGGAAGATATGATACAGAAGATTTTTACGAAATATCAAAGGGATTAGAAAAAGAAAAAGAAGGCGGTGAAAGATGTTTTAAGTGTTATGAGCTAAGACTTAAAGAAGCTGCTGTCATAGCTAAGTCTAAAGGCTTTGAGTATTTCACTACAACTTTATCTATAAGTCCTCATAAAGATTCACAAAAGCTAAATGAAATTGGCAAAAAGTTAAGTGAAGAATATAATGTAAAATATTTATACTCAGACTTTAAGAAGAAGGAAGGATATAAACGTTCCATAGAGCTTTCAAAGAAATATAATCTTTATAGGCAGGATTATTGTGGATGTGTATTTTCTAAAAATGAACGAATGAATTCTGAAGATCAAATAATTCAGCAGAAATAATTTAGAATTTCTCGAATATATTAGTACCTTTTTTACGATGTAATAAAAAATTTACAACAGATAAATACTTGTTATTATATAATAGTATAAAGGAGAGGATTAATATGTCTGATAAAATTATAGACTTTAATGAATTAAAAAATAAAGTTAAAGATAAAGATATAGATAAATTTGAGGATTATATTTATTCTATGTATTACAAATTAGCTGAAGGAAAAATGAATATGACAGACTTTTCGAAGGATATATTTGCTTATATGGAAGAAAATAATATATCACAAGATAAGCTTATAAGTATTCAAAAGAAATTCTTAGAAAGATATGGTATAGATCCAGCTATGCTAGAAGGTCAATTTAATATTCCGGGACTTGGTATGAGTAATTCAAAGATGGACTATGGAAGTATAAAAAAGTCTATAAGTTTTCAAGAAAAATATAAAAGTAGAATAACTAATAAATCTATGTCTGAGTATTTTATAAAAAATGAAAAAAATGATCTTAAAATACTTTTAGAAAATGAAGAGGTATTTTTAGTTAGTGAAAAGAATATAGATTTAAATGATAATGAGTTAAATGAATTTTTATGCTCTTATAAAAAGGTACTTGAGGATAAAAAAATAAATATAGTATTATGTGAAAATATAAAGAGCTACCAATACTAATATAGATAAACCATTTAATGCAACACAATAATCTAAAATTTAGATTTTGTGTTGCATTTTTTGATCATGTATTATAAGGGAGAGTTAAAAATCACAAATTTTAATAATCCTTCAGAAAGAGATGTCACATCAATATTTGAAATACTCGATAAATCATGAGCAGTGCTGTTTAAGGTAATCAAATCAGCTTTAGCACCTATTTCAATGCATTTATTATAAAGCTTTTTTGAACTTTCATATGGAACAACATCATCTAAATAACTATGAATTATTAATGTATTAGGATCTGATTTTTTTACATAGTTTATGGGATTATATTTTTTTATTACATCTTCCTTATTTGAAATTGATGCAAAAACCTTAGTTAAATCGTAATTTAAATTTGTAGTATTCAAAAGGCTCAAGTCTGTTGGGCCAGCAAAATCAATTAAATATTTAACTTTAGATGAATATTTGCTTAAAGCTAAATCATCCGTAAATTCATTTTCATTGCTATAGCTTGCCATAAGTGCAAGATGAGCTCCAGAAGAAACACCTAAAACTCCTATCTCATTTGTGTCAAAATTATAAGTAGATTCGTTCTTATATATCCATCTGATTGTATCCTTTACATCTGAAATTTGTTTATTGAAATTTTCTTTACTCCTCATAAGTTCATATGAAGTGCTTATAATTGTATAGCCTTGATCTCTAAATGTATCTAGTATAGGGCTTAAAGCCTCAGGAATGCTTTTATCACCGTAAACCCAGCTGCCACCGTGGACATATAGAATTACGGGTGAGGACTTATAAACCTTATTTTTAGGACCATAAATATCTAATGTTAGAGGAACTCCATTAGTATTTTTATAAATTACATCTTTATAATTCATAGAACTTGACGATTTTTCTACATCCAATTCTTGTGTTGGCCAAGCGCGACTTTTTAAAGAAATATATTTTTCAGCTATTCTATAGGAGAGCATAATCCTTTTACGGAATACTACAGTTAAAATAATAATTGCAATGAATAAAATCAGAAAAAACATTTTAAAAAATTTCTTCATTAAAATATGTGCCTAATGATAAAAATTGTATTAATTAGGCTTATCTCCTTTCTTATAGAATCAATAGAATATTATACAATCAATATATGAACTAAGGTATACATTGAATATTCTATAATTACAAATTTTATCTTAACTTTATGCTAAACACTCTACTAGAGTTTGTTTATTAGCAATAATTTATACAATAAATTATACCATAAAAAGATTTGTGCGGGAAAATCCTAGTATATTAGCATATTATGATGGTTTCTAAAGTAAAAATATAATTCAAATAATATTTTATATTCAAATGAATATGAATAATATATAAGAATAAGCTAATTTGCTTTTAATCCTTTTGAAAGGAGGATTTATGAATAAGTCTTTTGATGTACTTGTCTATTTAGATGAAAATTTAGTAAGAAATTTATCTTCACTTGTATTAACTGGTTTTATCGAAACAATAACGAAGACCCAAGCCTTTGATAGAACAATATCAGCAGGATATCACCAAGGAGATAAGATTGAAAGTTCTAATCAAGGAAGCATTTCAAGAATTGAAAGAAAGGGCTTCAGGGATAAAAATAGATTAGATGCCAGTAATAACTTCTTCAACCATCATGTTGATAATGATATTGATGCTCGGCAATGTATAAGAGAAGAAAGACAGGTTAAAACTACTTATACTACATTTGTTCTCAACGGAAACTTAATGAACTATTTTAATGAAAATAACCATTTACATCGTAAAAATGAAGATGATATAGAAAATAATAATATATACCCAGGTGATTTAATTGAAATTGAGGGTACAATAACTAACAAAGGGATAATATCATATATTGATACATTAATAAACTTAATTACTATATTTGGAGCTGAATACTTAGATGCATTAGCTAAGGATTGTATAGGTAAAATCAACTTTTCGATACTTTTAAAAATGTTAACATATATAAAAAGTATTTTATCCCACAACAATACTGTGGATCTAATAATGAAAAGTGGTAATGGAACAGTTGTCTTAACTGTAAATAAGGATAATTTTATGAATAATCAATACAGTGTGTTTGACAATATAAATTGTCATTGTAAAGTAGTTGGAAAGGTAATTAAAACTTGTACTGAAGAATGCGATACAATAAGTTTGCTTAGAAAAACAGGCCAGGAAGAATTTTTTGAAAAGTTTTTTGAAAAATGCATTCCTCTTTTAGAGTGTTTAAGAAGTAATGATATTCTTGTACCAGAGTGCCCAGATTTAAGGATAAATGAATGTGCAATACAAATTATGCCTTTAAACATTTACATGTAAAAAAATTATTATAATTATAATGTATTTAATAGAAAAACACTTGTATATCTAGAGAATACATGATAATATAGATAACAGATGAAATATGTTTAATTATATTTATTTTTGTAAATAACAAAAGAATATGTTGTTCATATTTAATACAATTTTGAGGTGAGATTAAATGAAATTTAGAAGTACTAGGGGCTTAGAAAAAGATATAGCATCTGCTAAAGCAATAATTAATGGAATTTCAAAAGATGGTGGACTATATGTTCCAGATGAATTCCCTAAGGTATATGATGAATTAAAGAAAGATACAAATATCGGCTATGAAAATCTAGCATTCAAAATTATTAATGAGTATTTCACAGATATTGATGATGCAGAATTAATGGGGGCAATTAATGATGCATACAATAATAGATTTAGTGTAGAAGTTAAAAATAATTTCTTGGAATTATATCATGGGCCAACATGTGCATTTAAAGATGCAGCGCTATTATTTTTACCACAAATTATGAAAAGAGCTAAGAAAATCTGTGATGTTAAAGAAGATATAACAATTCTTACAGCAACGTCGGGAGATACAGGAAAAGCTGCACTTGAAGGATTTAAAAATGTTGAAGGCTTTAAAGTTGTAGTTTATTATCCTAAAAATGGAGTTAGTGCAATTCAAGAAAGACAAATGTCAAGTCAAGAAGGCAACAATGTTAAGGTAATTGGAATTAAGGGGAATTTCGATGATGCTCAAACAGGAGTAAAAGAAATCTTTGGGGATGATAACTTCAGAGCAGATTTAACTGAAAAAGGTTTTATTTTATCATCAGCTAACTCAATTAACATTGGAAGACTTGTACCTCAAATAGTGTATTATTTTTATGGATATTTCAATTTGGTAAATCAAGGAGTAATAAAAATAGATGACGCTATAAATGTAGTAGTTCCAACAGGTAATTTTGGTAATATTCTAGCAGGATATTATGCAAAACAAATGGGATTACCAATAGATAAATTTATTTGTGCATCAAATGAAAATAAAGTTTTAACTGATTTCTTTGAAACTGGGGTATATGATAAGAAGAGAGAACTTGTTTTAACAGAATCACCATCAATGGATATACTTGTTTCATCTAATCTTGAAAGATTATTATTTGAAGCAAGTGGAAGAGATGCTGCAGTAGTTAGCGAATTAATGAAAGATCTAAATACTAAAGGTGTTTATGAAGTTAATGAAAAAATCAAAAACTTTATAAAAGAATTTTATGGAAACTTTGCAACTACAGAAGAAGTATATGATGCTATTAAAGAAATATATGAAAAAGATAACTATTTAATGGATACACATACAGCTGTAGCATATGTAGTTAAAAAGAAATATGTGGCAGAAACCAAAGATAACAAACCAGCTTTAATTCTTTCAACAGCAAGTCCATTCAAATTCCCAAGAAGTATTTGTAATGCACTTGATATTGATGTGGCAGGAATAGATGATTTTAAAGTATTAGAAAAGTTATCAACTAATACAAATAATAAAATACCAGCAAGCTTAAGTACTTTGGAAACTGCTAAAGTACTACATGATGAAGTTTGGGATAAGAGCGAGATGAGAGATGCTCTATTATCTTACTTAAATTCATAGGGGAAATGAATATGGTTAAGGTTAGAGTACCGGCTACCTCGGCAAATATGGGGCCTGGATTTGATTCGTTAGGAATAGCATTAAATTTATATAATGATTTTGAATTCAGGGAAATAGAAGATGGTTTGAAATTTAATGGAATGCCAGAAGAGTTTTGTAATGAAAATAATATAATTTATCAGGCAATGAAGCATTGTTTTGATAAAGCGGGCTATACTATAAAAGGATTAGAAATAAGTGAAATCAAACAAGATGTACCAGTATCTAGAGGTCTTGGAAGTAGCTCTACATGTATAGTTGGGGGACTAGTAGGAGCTAACGAAATCTTGGGGAAGAAGTTTTCAGACGATGAGTTATTGGAAATGGCTGTGGAAATTGAAGGCCATCCAGATAATGTTGCACCAGCCTTACTTGGGGGCATGGTTGTTGCAATAGTTGATGAAAACAAGACTTACTATGATAAAGTAAATGTAAAAGGTGGAATCAAGTTTGTTTCCATAATTCCTAATTTTAGATTATCTACTGAAAAAGCAAGAAGTGTTTTACCAAAAGAAATAAGCCTAAAAGACGGAGTTTATAACGTTTCAAGGGCAGCTTTAATGGTAGCTTGTTTTAGTAGTGGAAAATATGAATTAATAAAATATGCATGTAAAGATGCCTTTCACCAAAATTACAGGAGTGCATTAATTCCTGGTTTTGAAGAGGTGTATAATAAGAGCTATGAATTAGGTGCATTGGCTTGTTACCTAAGTGGAGCAGGTCCAACTATTATGGCGATTATCGACGAAAATGATGAGCGCTTTAGCAATAAGCTTAAAGAATTCTTGAGAATAAAAGGATTGGAATGGGACATATTAGAGTTATCTTTAGATAATGCGGGGGCAACCATTATAGAAGGTACAAAATAATGAGTGGAGATTACTTGGTTATAGATAAGCGGGTTTTACCCGATGTTTATGAAAAAGTTCTTTTTGCAAAAAAATTATTAAAAGATGGAAAAGTAAAAGAAATAACTGAAGCTGTGAAAATAGCAGGAATAAGCAGAAGCGTGTATTATAAATATAAGGATTTTGTATTTGAGTTTTCTGAAACGTCAGAAGGACGCAAAGTCACTTATAATATAATATTAAAAAATGAAAAGGGCGTTTTATCAAATATAAGCAATTATATAGCCGAAAAAGGTGGAGATATCCTAACAATAAATCAAGGAATTCCACTAAACGGCTATGCAAACTTAAGTATAACAATAGATCTTTCTACAGTAGATGGGGATATAAAAACATTAACAGGGGGCTTACTGCATCTTAAAAACGTAGAGAAGGTTGAATTTATAGGCATGGAATAACACTAATGATTATATAAATTATTGATAAAAAAGAGATAGTATTTAGGTTGGGTGACTTAAATATACTATCTCTTTTCTATTTGGTTATCATGTCATTAGTGGAATTATAGACAGTTTAATAATGAAAATATGCAATTAACGAAAACTTAACATCATTAAGATAGTAATCATATTTACTTATAAATGGCTATTTTTATACATTATTTATAATATTATCATGTAATTATCTGATTTGACAAAAATGTAAAATAATATACAATAATATTATAAATACTAGGGGGGAATAATAATGGAAAACGTAATGATAATTTTATTTTTAGTATGTTTTGTTTGTCTAATAATAGGACTAATAAAACCAAGTATTGTTGTTAGATGGGGGATAGTAGAAAAAAGAAATAGAAAAAGCGTATTGAAATATTATGGAATTGGACTAATTGTTGCATTTATTTTAGTCGGCATATTTGCGCCTAAAACATCAAACACAACCGATAAGTCGACAACAGCTCAGGCAGATAATACAGTAAAAGAACAACCAAAAGAAAAAACAGAAGAAGAAAAAAATGCAGAAGCTGCTAAACAAAAAGCAGATGAAGAAGCAAAGGCAAAAGCTGATGCAGAAGCTAAGGCAGCAGCAGAAAAGGACGCCAAGAAAATAAAATCAGGAACATATAAAGTTGGTTCAGATATACCAGCAGGTGAATATTTAGTTATTGCAAAGAGTATGGGTTATATTGAATGTGCAAAAGATAGCAAAGGACAACTAGACAGTATTGTATTTAATGATAATTTAAAATCAGGCAGTAACAGCTATGTAACTGTAAATGAAGGGGAATACTTCAAAATGACTGGTGCTGAAATGTATCCAGTAGCAGAAGCTCCTTCAATAGTACCTAAGGATGGAATATATAAAGATGGAATGTACAAGGTTGGGCAAGATATACCAGCAGGAGAATACAAAGTAAAATTAACTGGTAGTATTGGATATACAGAGGTATCTCAAAATAGCAGACATCAACTAGATAGTATTGTTTCAAATGAAAATGTTCAAGCAGATGGTTACTTAACAGTTGAAAATGGCCAATATTTAAAAATTTCAGAAGTTCAAATTCAAAAATAATTATATATTAGAGATAAAAGACCAAGTAGTTTGAAGTAAAATGTACTAGAAACGTGCTTAAATTTTTTGAAATCATAAAAAATACAATATAATGTGTATAATAAAAGCAAGGACAAATGCCATTAATTAACCCTTGCTTTTATTTTTTAATTGGAATGAAATAGCGAAGGAAACCCTCGCTATTTCTGTATATATAAAAATAACATGAATACTATGGTTTGAATATAACCTACCGACAAAAAGGCTACTCTGTTGTTTCGGTTACTAGAGAAAATGGTTATGGACTTCTAACATTAAAAGTTGCACCATTTTAGCATATTCCTGAGGTGAAACTTATGATAAGCTAAAATGATTTATAGTTGAGTTTTTAGTATATTTCAAAATTAACATATATAACAACAACGGTTACTAAAGCTAATTTGCATTTGTATTATTTTAGAATAGACTTGTTTAAATATATTCTATATTTATTTTTTTATATTTATTCAGCTACTATTAAGGATGGTCAATTATAATAAATCTTGTAAAAAAGTTTTTCTTCATAAGTATCCTTTGTAAATAGAAAAAAGATGTAGTCTGCGGTTGACTGCATCTTTTTCTTTTACTTAATAAATTAATATGTAAGGAAATAATTAAAGGATCATATTAATCTATAAAATATCCACTGAACTTAAGCGTACATCTACACCAGAAATGAGATACATATTTGTAACCACAAGGGTGATAATATGGAGCAGGCATGTGAAAATGAGCTGTTGAAAGCACTTAATGAAAGGTTGTTCCATTTTTGCTTGTCATAATGAAATTAGGAACATGCAGAAATGGGTACAACCCTCCATTTAGAAACTTCCAGAGTATTTTCACTAGCCCTGCGGAACCAAATATGTATCTGATTTCGGTTAGTATACGCTTAAGTTCGAACTATGTTTTATTTAATTGATAGCAAATGGAGAAAATTATCATAATATAGTATCAGGAATATATTATGATTAATTTAAAGGAGAGAAACAAATGCCAAATAGAGATGATATAAGAAGAGCTTGTAGAGATAGGCATAGAGGTACGGCAGGTGCCAATGTTAGGCCTAACCGTAGTTGCAGAAGAAATAGCGCTTATGAAGATACATTAGCAGATAGTTATAATCAAGGCTACAATGATGGCTATAATGATGGATGTAGAGATGGCAGGCAGTTGGGGGCTACTGAGGGATATCAATTAGGAGTAAGGGCTGGACTTCGCTTAGCAAAACAACAAATCCTATTCGGAATCTGTTGCAGAAGACGTCGCCGCAGAGGTTGTTGTTAAAATATAAACGAAAGCAAAGGATAACATAATTATGAACACATGCTTAAATAGCACTAAAATATATAAAGAAAAAAGTACTAGATTTAAAAAGAAATTTTATAATTAAACTCTAGTACTTTTTGTTATTTATAGACACATATCTTTCTAAACCCTGTTATCTAATAATAATTAGTCAGCATATCCAGCTTTTCTTTTAGTTTATTATATCTATAAGTCGGGTTATAAATTTAATGTATATATCAAAAAAACATAATTTTATTAATTTATTTGCATATTTATAAAATTTTAAGTGGGCACCTTAACTAGGAATTATAAATATTTTTGTGAAGAATGCATTTGAAAATGAGCTGTTAATGGCTCTTAGTTGTAGGCTGTTCCATTTTAGCTTGTCACGCTGAAAGCGGGAGCATGCTAAAGTGGATGCAGCCTGCGACTTAGAACATTCAGCGATATTTTCATAGCCATTCGGAACAAAAATATTTATGATTTCAGTGAGTTACCACTTAAACATAGTTATTGATTTGAAAAACAATATATACCAGTGTTTATATATTGTTTATATATCATTTATAAAATAATTACACATGCCTTTTATAATTCAAGTAAGCTATTAATTATAATGACATTCTACTAGTTGATAGCAAGAAATAAAAGGAGATGTAAACTATGAAAAGTAAGAAAATTAAAACGATAATGATAACTGCTTTAACTGGTTGTATGTTACTTGCAGTTACTGTATCAGCATCTGCAAGTGGTGCAACAGGATATGAAACATACAAAAGTGCAGTAAAAGAATTGGCTACTACTGGAAATGCTACAATTTCAACTTCTTTTGTAGTAAAAGATAATGGAAATACTGATATTTCTGGAACTAATGTAGAAAAACTTGAAGGCAGCAATGTTTCTTCAAGCACTGAGGTTAAAATTGGCGATGTTACAAAAGATAACGAAACAAGCAGAATAGATGGTAAGACTATAATTAAAGATGGGGATAATTATTATTCTAGAGACACTAATGGTAAAGGTAATTTTGCAAAGGACAATAGAAAATTTGATACTTCATCAAGTAAAGCAAAATTAGGAGAAATGGTTGTAGATACTTTAGTTGGAGATGTTAAAAAACAATTTGTTGTAGATGGAGATACAATTAGTGTAAATCTTGAAGGCGCACAAATTCCTGAACTTGCAAAATTAGCAATTTCAGCTGCTGTAGAAGAACAAAATAGTAAAAAGGATAATAGTAACAAAGGTGGAGCTGGAAATGATGAATTAAAACAAGCATTAACCAGTATGCCAACATTAAAGAATGTAGATATTAAATCACTAAGCTTGAATGCAAAAGTTGATGGAAATGTACTATCTGAGAATGATTTAAAAGTTGTAATTACTGGAGAAGATGAAAATGGTACTTCACATGAATTCGAAGTATCTGTAAATACAGCAATTAGTAATATAAATACAACAAAAGCAGATACTATTGACACAACAGGTAAGCAAGTACAAACTATGGATAATAAGGTACAACGTAATAAATAGAGTTACAAAGCATAACAAGAGTAGCTAGCCTAAAACTGTCTCAAAAGCAAATCAAAAGAAAGATATAAAATCGGATGATTATATCATATCTTTCATTTGTTTTTGAGGCAGTTAATTTAAAAATAGAGGGGGATTAGCATGGAGTCTATACTTAAAGTTAATGAACTTACAAAAAAATATAAAAATGGACGTGGAATTGAAAATATATCCTTTGAAATTGAAGAGGGAGATATTTTTGGTTTACTTGGTCCAAATGGTTCTGGAAAAACTACTACAATGAAAATAATCACTGGATTATCTTATGCAGATAAAGGCAGTGTTAAAATATTAGGAAATGATATATTAGAAAAGATCCCGAAAGAAATTGGATGTCTTATTGAAGCTCCAGCAATATATGAGTACTTAACAGCTAGGGAAAATTTAAAATTAGCTGTAAATTATTATCCGGAAATAAAATGGCCAAGAATAGATGATATTCTTACACAAACTGGATTAATAAAATATGCAAATGAGAAGGTTAAAAACTTTTCACTCGGAATGAAACAACGCTTAGGTCTTGCACTAGCATTAGTATCTAATCCTAAATTAGTAATTTTAGATGAACCCACTAATGGATTAGATATTGAAGGAACTGTGGAGATTAGGGAAATCATAATTAAGCAGGCAAAGCTTGGTGTAACATTTCTTGTTTCGAGCCATATTGCCCATGAAATAGAATTAATGTGTAATAAAGTTGGAATAATGAAAGAAGGTAAATTATTAAATATATCATCTATGGAAAATGCACTACAGGAATGTGAAACCTTAGAAAAATATTTTCTAAAGCAGGTTGGTGTAAGGAGGGAGGAAGTATGAATACAATTAAAGTTGGAGTAATTAATGAAAGTACAAAATTATTTAAAAGAAGTAAGTATAGAGGCTTCTTGGTTTTTATTGCAGTATTGACTATTGCCTTGGGTCTAATAAGTAATTACACACAAGGGTACATTAATATTTCCTTATCAAATCTTCCGTTAAATATATTATCAATATTAACTATGGTTTTAATTCCGTTAATTGTTTTTATGGCAGTTGCAGATTTGTTTGCAGCAGAGCAGGAAAATGGAACGATTAAAGCTATAATAACAAGGCCTATAAGCAGAAATGAAATTCTAATTTCAAAAATGATATCTATATTAATCTACATGGTTAGCATTTTGGTAATAACATTTATAATAGGTTCCATTATGGGAATAGTGTTTGGGCGCACGCAAATAATAGACATTCCAGAGATTTTTACAGCATATGCTGCCTCAATACTGCCAATAATACCAACAATTTTTTTATCTATACTAATATCCCAATTATCAAAAAGCAGTACCTCTTCATTAATGCTTTCAGTGCTAATTTATATTATAATTATGTTAATTGGAGTGATTTTTCCATCGCTATCGTCAGTAATATTTGTCTCATATATGAATTGGTATAAACTTTTTATTGGTGCAAAAATGCCATTAAAATCAATTTTAACAATTATAGGACTATTTGCAGGATATTCTTTGCTTTTCTTTTCAGGAGCATATGCATTATTTGAAAAAAGGGAATATTAATTTTTCTGGAAAATAGTTTTTGATATAGATACACAGATTCTTAATTTCGGTAAGTTGATTTTACCAATAGATTTTCTATAGGGGAAAATATGAAGTGAACGGTTATAAGATAGATTAGGGGGTATCTTAATATGATGATAAAAAAACGTCTTGCCATTTCTAATATCTTAATGTTGGTTGTTCCAGCTATACTAATTGTAGTTATAGCTGGGGGGGTACTTGAAGGTTTTACAGAGGTATATGGAAAAAAGGTTAAAGTTATTGATGAAGATAATGGGACTTATTTTGTACAAAAAATAATAAATTCCTATAGTAAAAACCTAAAGAATTATGATATAAAAGAGGAAGAATATAAACATATTGAAGAGCCCCTTAAAGATACAGGATATAATTTATTAATAACAAGGGATTCAGATACTATCTTTTCAAATTTAACTGATGAAGATAAAGATGCTATTTCTAAGCTTCAAAGTGATATTCTTTCCTCATCAGATTCAATAGCACTTGAAGTTAATTCTGTTAGCTTAGTTAAAAGTACTTTTATAAAGAACAATAAGAACATTAGCATAATTGCCATAAAGTCAGACAATGTAACAAATAAGGATCATTTGAGAACTGAGGTAAGAACCTTTTTTGTCAGCTATATGGGAATTGTACTAATAGTAGCTCTGCTTATTATAATACTCACTAATGGTATATTATCATCTAAGGTAGCAAAAAGTTTAATAGAACCTTTGGAGTTATTAAGTTATGGTGCAGGTCAAATTGAAGAAGGTAATCTTGATTTTAAAATGAATTATAATGGAAATGATGAATTCGCAAAAGTTTGTGCTGATTTTGATAAAATGAGAACTAGGTTAAAGGAATCTGTTGAAATGCAGTTAAAGTATGAAGAAAATAGAAAGGAATTAGTTGCGGGAATATCACATGATTTACGTACTCCTTTAACAACAATTAAAGGTTATGTAAAGGGATTAAAGGATGGTGTCGCTAATACGCCTGAAAAACGTGAGAAATATCATGATATTATATATGGTAAAGCCTGTGATATGGATATGCTGGTTGATAAGTTGTTCTTATTTTCTAAATTAGATACTGGGAAATTTCCATTTCATTTCGAAAGAGTTAATAGTAATGATTTTTTTGAGAGCTTTTTTAGGAGTGCTGCAGAGGAATTCAAAGGTAAAGGTCTTAATTTGTCTTATGAAAATAATTGCGGTGAAAATATTTTCATTAATATAGATATAGAAGAAATGAACAGAGTTTTAATTAATATTCTTGAGAATAGTGCAAAATATAAAATTAAAGAATATGGTAATGTAAACATAACAGTGAATGAAAATGAAGAGAATATTGTTTTAATAATAAAAGATGACGGCCCCGGAGTTTGTGAAGAGAACCTTGAGCGTCTATTTGTTAGTTTTTATAGAGAAGATGCAGCGAGGACTAACCCTAGTGAAGGCAGTGGCCTTGGTCTTTCTATTTCTGAATATATAGTAAAAGCTCATGGCGGTACAATTAAGGCTGAAAATATGGATGGACTTGCAATTATTATGACTATACCATTTGATAAGCAAGTTGAAAATTGGTAGCGTTTTGTTATAACTAAAATAGGTATAATAGGAGAGAAGAAAATGAAAAAAATTCTAATTATTGAAGATGATGAACTTATTGCAGAATTAGAAAAAGATTATCTTGAAATTAATGGTTTTGAAACTGAAATTGCAAGGAATGGGGATATGGGATTAGAGCTAGCCTTAAACAAGGATTTTGATTTAATTCTGTTAGATTTAATGCTTCCAAGTAAAGATGGATTTCAGCTTTGTAGAGAGATAAGAAGCAATAAGGAAATACCTATCTTAATGGTGACAGCAAAAAAAGAATCTATAGATAAAATTAGAGGCCTCGGACTTGGAGCAGATGATTATATTGTTAAGCCTTTTGATCCTAGTGAGCTTGTTGCTAGAGTAAAGGCACACCTTTCCCGTTATGAGAGATTATCATCAATAGAAAAAAATAATGAATTAGAACTTGGAGCTATCAATTATGGTAGGCTACAGATATTGACAAAGGCCTGGAGAGTTTATGTTGATGGTAAAGAAGTTAAACTTGCAAATAAGGAATTTGAATTGTTATTATTCTTAGCAACTAATCCTAATATAGTATTTTCAAAAACTACTCTTTTGGATAGAATTTGGGGACTGGATTCTTACGCTGATGTTGCAACTGTGACAGTACATATTAATAGAGTAAGAGAAAAGATTGAAGAAGACAGCAGTAATCCTAAATTTATTGAAACTGTATGGGGAGCGGGCTATAGATTTAAAATATAAATTACCCAAATAAGTCACACACTTTTGTTCAAGTTTCTAAGAATCAGAACAAACAAAATTCTTAGTGAAACATTACACAGAAGTATGTGACTTATTTCTCTTTAAGATATAAACTAAATTTATTTATTGAATATCTATAATATTTTGAACTAAAAAAATTAATAATAAGTTCTTTAAAAATATATAAGGATTAATTTTTAACCATTAGATTCTCTTTTACATAATAGTCAGAGGTAGTTGATGAATATAAATTACTTTGTAATAGTTCATTAAAATAAACATTTTCAACCTGCTTACCAAAGTTTTCAGTTGAATATTTTTCGGCTGTAGTATATGCATTTTTAGACATTTCAGAGTATAATTTATCGTCATTTAATATTATTTCTATTTTTTCAATATACTCTTTTGAAGTTTCATAAGAAAAGCCATTGTAATTATTAATTAGTACATTATTTAAACATGAATCTTTTTTACAGACTAGTGGTAAGTTGCTTGCCAAGGCTTCTAAGTATGTTAGCCCTTGGGTTTCACTTTTTGAAGCGCTTACGAATAAATGGCCTAATTTATAATATTTATATATATGCTTTGGATTTATCATTCCGGTAAAAATAACATTGTTATTGAGATGCATTTCATTCACCTTGTTTTCTAAATGTGCTTTATAAGGACCATCGCCAACGATTAATAATTTGATTCTTGAATCTGTTAATATTAGTTTAGGCATATTGTTTAACAACTCATCAATGTTTTTTTCTTTTGCAAGTCTTCCTACTATAATCAAAACTTTATCATGCCTATTTATTCTAAGAGTTTTCCTTAACTCTTGTATTTCAGCAGTTGAATATTCGATTTTAAATTTATTTAAATCTATACCTGTTGGAATAATAGCTATCTTATTTTTCATGCCATAATTTTTTAGCACATCATTGACTTTTTCAGTAGGTGCAATAACTGTACTTACATTACTTAAAAGTATTTTTGAAGCTGTAGATACTAGCTTTATGCCTAATTTTCTATATCTTGTAAAGTAGTGGGTATAATGCTCATATAGAGTATGATAAGTGTGAACTATAGGAATATTAAGCTCTTTAGAAATTCTTTTTGCAAACACAAAAGTAAAAAACTCACATTGAGAATGTATAATATCTGGAGACCAATCAAGGATTTCTTCTATAAGTTCATCATTAAAGTGCAGGGTTGCTCTGGCATTATCATATACTTTAATTCCGAAGGATTTTATATAATAAACATTCTCTTTTTTAAATGAATGTTTACTATTTGATAAAGTTAAGATTTTAACATCATGTCCTTTGGCATTAAGCTGAGTGTATAAATTTATCACGGATGTCACTACACCATTAACAGTAGGAGTAAATACGTCTGTTGTAATTAGAATTTTCATATCTATATCATCTCCATTTTTAATTTGTAGATATTTATAAAAAATTATATTTTTGCATTGGATAATTGCAATTGCCTTTTGATATATTCAGTTTTATTAGAGAAGTTCAAATTGAAATTAAAAATTGAGGAACAAACTAAGGAACTGATTTCTATGCAATGTATAATATCCCAAAAATAAGATGCATCTCCTTTGAAATATCTAACTAATCTGTCGTTTACTGCGCTTTTTAGCGTGGTAATATTGTTTGTAGGTAAGTGAAAATCAGAATTAAAGCTAAGCTCATTTTTAAGAACATCAAAGTTTCTAATGAGATATTTTTGCAATTCACGTTCATATTTTAAATGAAATGAAATATTACCAACTGAGCCGGAAGTATGAGAATGACAGCAGAAATCACAAAGGTAATGAACAATTACTCCAAGCTGCATAGAGGAATAGGAATTAAATTTTTTTATTGAGAAAAGATCTTCTATCTTTTTATTAATATATTCAAGAGATTTTTGCATATAATGTGGATGAGTTTTAACCAGCCAGCTTTGATCTACCATTACCAAACCAAAATTGAACATAAACATAGAAAATCCTTCTGGGATTATTGGTACATTTTTAATAAGTGACAGTTCTGCTAATTTGAGATGAGTTTTTATTTTCATGGATAATCATTCCTTATTGATTAATAAATTCTTCATACAAGTAAATTATAATATATGAATATTAAGGTTTGATTAAAGAATAGAACAATTATATAAATTTGCCCTAAATCAAATATAAATAAAAGATAAATTTTTTAATAAAATTTGTTAATAAAATAAAGTTGATTAGAATCAAATTTATGAAAAATTATATTAGGTATAAACTTATAGAGAAGGTATATAATAAATTTATCTAAATACATATTAGAAAATTAATAAATCCTAGATTACAGGAGGAAATATTTATGAGTAATAAACGAAAAGTTACTAAAAAACAAATGGCCTCGTTGGGATTGAAAAAAACTGAAAATGGCGATTATGATTATATAAATCCAGATGATAAAACAAATTCTAAATATAAACCCGTAAGAAAAGAGTCTAAATAAGGCTCTTTTCTTTCTTTATTTTAGAACAATAATAAACTTAAAACCCACAGAAATTTTCTCGGAATAATAATATGAAACTAAAAAAATATATAAATTATCTGTTCTGATGTCAGATTTTAAATTTGAACTGCGAACTGTATTATGTAAGTCACAAAGTCCTTATAGATTTTGAAAAAGTCTTTCTTAACACCATGGATTAAAAATTAATAAAATCGATAGATAGTATCTAGATATAAGAAAAATTAAATAATTATTTGGAGGGATTTGATAATTTGGACAACAAATTATATGAAAAATTAGATGACTTAAATATTAGCGACACTAATTTTTTGTTAGAGAAAGATATAAATCTAGAATTAGATCACCTTACCATAAAGCGGCTTGAAAAATCCGTTATGAAAAAAGCAGGTTATTATAATTCAAACAACTTGTTTGCAGAAACGATAAATAATATTTTAGGAGGAATTATTATGAAGAGAAAAATAGCTATAGCATTAGCAGTTGTTGCAGTTTCAAGTTTAGGTGGAGGAGTATATGCCCATGCCAAAACAACACCGGTTGCATATGTTAGTATGGATATTAATCCGAGTATTGAATTAGGTGTGAATACCTTTAATGAAGTAGTTTCTGCTGAGGCGTACAATGAAGATGGTAAAAAAGTTTTAGAAGGAACTAACTTAGTAAATATTAAGGTTAAGGATGCAGTTGATATTGTAATTTCAAATGCAGTTTCTGATGGATATTTAAAAGATGATGATACAATTTCAAAGGGGGTAGCTGATCCAACTGCAACCACATCTGCAGCAGTTGAGATTACAACAGCCACAGATAAGGACGGTTTAGCGGATAAGTTAAATGAATCTTTAAAAGAAGCTGCTGATAAGGCATTAGAAGATAATAGCATTGAAGCAACAGTAGAAACTGACAATGTGGCTCTTGCAAGAAGAGATGAAGCAAGACAACTTGGAATTACACCAGGAAAGTTAAATCTTATACAAAAACTTCAAGCATTAGATACAAGTATAAATGTAGAAGATTATAAAGATAGTTCTGTAAAAGATATTCAAAAGAAATTTCAGGAATTAAAAAAAGAAAATAAGAGTAATGATGCTGTAAATACAGACACAAATACAGACACAAATAGCAGCGCAAATACAGACACTAACGTTAATACAGATGTAATTGCTAAAGAAAGTACTAATAATTCTTCTAATGGCAACGGAACTGTTAAAAAAGAAGAACATAGTAATTCAAATAGTAAAAAAGAAGATAATGTTACTGCAGGCGATAAAGAAAAGGACACTGCAGATAAATCTGAAAAACAAAATAATAACAGCAACTCAAATTCGCAAAATAAGGGCAATAGTGCTGGGAAAAATAAGAACAATTAATTAAATTAAGTGAGTAGCTAGTGTTGAATTCAATATTAGCTACTTATTTTATTTCTTATGTGTACTGGTATGAAAGTCAGTGCTTGTATAAAAATTAGTAAGATTAAATCAGAAGCTAATGTCAAATTTGATATTAATTGCTAGTTTACTATACAAGCAAAATTTTTTATAGTAATTTTAAAGGTTATAACAATAATAAATCATAAACTTCAATGTGTTATATATTTCTGTTAAATAATGTGAGAAAAAGTATAATTTTTTAGCAATAATTATCTTAATAAGATATATTATTATTTTTTATAAATTATTTGTCAGATTATTTAATTATATTACGAATTATATAGTGAAAGTGAATTTTAGGGGAAGAAGGTGCGCTTTGATTTCGGATATTGAATTACTTAAGCTTTTGCATAATAAACCTGAAGCAGGCCTGAAAATGATGATGGATAACTATATGGCTCTTATTTATACAATAATACATAACAAACTTTCTGGAATATATTCAAGAGAAGACATAGAAGAATGTGTAAGTGATGTAATTTTTGAGGTGTTTAATTATAAAGATAGAATTGATTTAGAAAAGGGATCTATTAAAGCATTTTTAGCAGTTATAGCAAAAAGAAAAGCAATAGATATGTATAGAAAAAATAAGAATAATAATCATATACCAATAGACGATGTAGCTCAAGATTTATGCAGTATAGCAGATGATGCAGCGCATTCGCTCTTATTAAAAGAAGACAATTCGGTTCTAATTAATGCCATAAAGTCATTGGGAGAACCTGATAGTGAAATAATCATAAGAAAATACTTCTTATATCAGAGTTCAAAAGATATTTCTAGTGATTTAGGTATTAAAGTTAACACTATTGATAAAAAAGTATCTAGATGTATGCAGAAATTAAAAAATGTGTTGGGAGGGATATTATAATTGAAGGATGAGTTATTTGAAAAATTAGAGGATTTAGATATTAGCAGTACTGATTTTTTATTAAATGAAGAAATAAATTTATTACTGAATTCTTCTACAAGAAAACGAATAGAGGAATCTGTAATGAAAAAAACAGGATATTATAAGTCAGCCAATACAATTACACTATCAGATAAAATAAATAATATTTTAGGAGGAATACTTATGAAGAGAAAAATAGCATTAGCATTGTCGACAGTTGTTGCTTTAGGTTTAGGGGGAGGAGGATATGCGTATGCTAAAACCACTCCTGTTGCATATGTCAGTTTAGATATTAATCCAAGCGTTGAGTTAGGTGTAAACACATTTGACCAGGTAATATCAGTTGAAGCGTATAATGAAGATGGTCAAAAGGTTTTAGAAGGAACTAATTTAGTAAACAGTAATGTTAACGAAGCTGTAAAAATTGTAATATCCAATGCGGTTTCTGATGGATACGTAAAAGAAGATGATACATTGGCAGACAATACCGCAAGTACAACTGCAACTACGTCTGCAGCAGTTGAAATTACAGTATCTACAGATAAAGAAAAGGTAGCAATTAAATTAGAAGAATCTTTAAAAGAAGTTGCCGATAAGACTCTAGAGAATAATGAGTTAGAGGCGGCAGTTGAAACTGATAAGGTAGCTCTTGCAAGAAGAGATGAAGCAAGGCAACTTGGAATAACTCCAGGAAAATTAAATCTTATTCAAAAGCTTCAAGCATTGGATCCAACTATAAAAGTAGAAGATTATAAGTCTAGTTCTGTAAAGGATATTCAAAAGAAAGCTAAGGAATTGAGAAAAATGAAGAATGATAGCGATACAAATACTGGTGAAAATACAACAACTAATACTAATACAGATACCAATACTAGCAATGATACTAATACTTCGGCTGGTTCTAACACAACTACTGTAACTAATACAGGAGCAAGTGGAGATGACATCCAAAAGGATGAAAAAGTATTACAGCTTTCAAGTGATTCAGAAAAAGATGATAATTCAGATAAGGATAAAGTTAATAATGGAAGAATAAAAAAAGAAGAAAATGCTGAAAGAAAAGAAGAGAGAATTTCTGATTCAGATGAAAAAGAGAAAAATAATGGAGCAGATAATGGTAATTCTTCAAAGTCAGAAAAAAGTAATAATGGAAATTCAAAAGGTAATAACCAAGGTAAAGGCAAAAATAAATAATCCACCAAACACGAAAGTGAACATATATACAACATGTAACTAGACTTAATATATATGCAAACCAAAATTATATAAATGTTTACTCCGTGGAACTATGAAAATTTCGCTGAAAGTACTAAATACAGGGTTGCGTCCACTTTAGCTTGCTCCAATTATTCATTGGGCAAGCTAAAGCGGAACAACCCTATATTAAGTACTTTTACAGCTTATTTTCAAATGTCCACTTCGCAAACATTTATATAATTTCTTTGTTTGGATATATGATTAGGCCTGGTAAATGTTCTATATATGGATAACCATGAGCAAATTTTATTTATGGAAATATATAGAAAATATTTCTAAAATAGGTTATAATATCATTATTATGCTGCATATATTAATTTGTAATTGTTAAATGCAATTGTAAGGTAAAATGTTTTTATTTTACAATTGTATTTATTTGTTGGAGTTAATGTTAAGAAAATAAAGGAAAATTTGATTTGATGTAGAATAATAATAATTATAGAAGCATATGGATAGGGGATGAAAACAATGGTTTAGTCAAGTAATAATTCAAAGGTATTAAGAGCTTCAAACAAATTTCCTTTGCATAATGACGTTAACATTAATAACAGAAAAGAGCTAAATAGATAAGTATATTTGTATTCTCATAAGTACTAATATACTAAATTGAAAAATATTTAGATATGTAAGGTTACGTAATAATTGTTAAAGGGGAGAATAATATGAAAAAAAGGTATGTAATGTTTGTTGATGAGAGAGGTTTTTTGAATTCATATGATAATGGGAATAATACACTGATTGGAATAATATTTGAATATGATTATTGCATCGATTCTAAAAGTGAAAATTGTGTATTGAGGACAAAGTTAAGTGAATACAAAGAAAAAATCTTTAGTCATAGCAGTTTCCATGTACCGTTTGATGATATCCTTCTCGATGAAAAAGTTTACAAAAGTATTAATATGGTGGAAATAAAGAAATTTATTGATGGATTACCATCACTAATTAACAGCTTAAAATTTACAATAATAGCAAGTACAATAAAACAAGATACTACTAAATCAAATGATTCATATTCCATTGCAGCTAAGAAGTTGTTAAAAAAATTCTATTCATTTATTATAAGCAATAATGGAGAAGCTGGTGGGATAATTTTGGAAGCCAGAAATAATCGAGACAGCTATGTAATGCAACAGAATTTCTTTAATATATATAATGAAAGAAATGTGAATTTAAGCATCTTAGGAGATATTAAAGAAAAGATTAATACATTTATGGTATGTGAGAAAAAAAGTAAAACATATGGATCATGTATTGAATTGTCCAACATAATAAATGATATTATTTATAGAGTTTCAAGCAGTTGCAATGATGTTGAAAGGAAATATATATGTCGTATGGAATATGATAATGTAAATAAGTTACTTGATTGTATAAAGCAAAAAACATATAGGGATACGGAGTTAGGAATTACGAGTGATCAATTGCAAACGATTTATTATAATAATATAGAAACGATTAATAAAGAGCTAACGATACTAAGGGAACAGTTAATGCTCAAAGATAGTAGAATTAATGAAAAAGAAAAAGAAATCAATAATTTAAATAATGAAATACAAATGTTAAATCAGCAATTAGAGGAAGTTTTAGTTCATGGAAAGGATAAGAATATCTTATCAAGAATTTTTTCGGATATAGATGTTAGTATTAAAGGTGTGAGTAAAATAGTTACTGCTGCTAAAAATTAATTGAAATTTATAAGGAATTCTAAGCTAGAAACATTGTTCAAAAGAAATTAAAGATAAGGATAGAACGAAATGTCTCAAAAGTTCAAATTAATAACTTTTGAGGCATTTTATTTTGAATAAATAATAGAATTAAATTCTTTTACAAATTTATATTTAATTATGGAATTAAATTTTTAAAAGTTGGAAAGTTGGGAAAGATATTATATAATTAATTTTAATCTTTAAAAAGTATCGTGGGAGAAATTATATTAAAAGCATAACTTAAATTACTAGTATTAAGGAGGCTCTTGAAATGAAAAAGATAGTTTTAGGTGGTGGATGCTTTTGGGGAGTGGAAAAGTTTTTTTCTATGATACCAGGAGTGTTAGTAACTGAAGTAGGATATGCAAATGGAAAAACAGAAAATCCAATTTATGAACAAGTATGCAGAAATGATACAGGTTTTGTTGAAGTATGTTACATAACATACGATGAAAAACTAGTTTCATTAGAGGTATTATTAGATAAATTTTGGAGTATTATTGATCCGACAACACTTAATAAACAAGCTGCAGATGTTGGCACGCAATATAGGAGTGGGATTTATTATATTGATGAAAGTGATGTTAATGTAATTAATAATAGCAAAATGAAGGTACAAGAGCAATATAAAAATCCAATTGTTACAGAAATTAAACCGTTGGAAAAATATTATAGAGCAGAAGAATATCATCAGGATTATTTGGAGAAAAATCCAAATGGATATTGTCATATTAAATTTAATTAAAAATTAATATTAAACTTCAACCTGTGAATTGGTTGAAGTTTTTAGTTAAGTTAGCTTAGAATTAGTATGATAAGTTTTTTCTTTTAAAAATTATTATAATTAAGTTTAAGGAGTATATCCTATGAAAAGAAGTTTTAACAAAGATGAATTTTTGCAAAGATATCCACATGCAAAAGAAACAATTTTAAGAAATAATATTAATATTGATTGTCTTAAGGAGATTTATGAAGACTATATAGATTATAAAATTACATATGAAACCCAAGCAGAATTTATAGCCAATATATTAAGGTCACAAAAAATGGTGCACTCCGTTAAATCAAGAATTAAGGAACCAAATCGATTGATAGAAAAAATTATAAGAAAAACTGAAGATAGAAAAAATAAGTATGGAAATGATTTTGAGTTTACAGTAAGTAATTATAAAAATGAGATAAATGATTTAATAGGAATAAGAGTTATCCATATATTTAAAGATCAATGGCAGGAAATACATGATTTCATTGTAAAGACCTGGAAGGTGATTGAAATAACTGCAAATGTTAGAGATGGAGATAATATTGATGTTTTTGATGATCCCAATATAGAGGTGAGGTCAAAGGCATCTGGTTATCGTTCGGTTCACTACCTAGTAGAATTTTACCCAACGAATGAAAAGGTTATTGCAGAAATACAAGTCAGAACAATTTTTGAAGAAGGTTATGGAGAAATAGATCATAGGCTAAGATATTCACATAGTGAAATTCCTGAGATTCTTCAATCTAATTTGTTATTGTTTAATAGAATTGTAGGAAGTGCAGATGAAATGGCATCATTAATAAACAATTTAAGCAAGGAATGGGGAGAAAAAGAAGTAAGCTACAAAAGAATAATTCAGGAACAAGAGGCTGAGATAAGTAGACTAAAAGATAAAATACAATAAATTGAATTATCATATTTACTTGACTATAATTAACCATTTTTTATATAATTTATACAAATAATAAAATTTTAGGAGGTATTTAAATGATTTTTGTGCCTCAGTATAAATTAAAAAGTGGTATGATATTGGCCTCTGATGTAGAAATTGCTCATAATAGAAGGTCGGAGGCGTTTTTGTTTAAAAATGGAACAATATTAACACGGGAAAAAATTGATAAATTGGTTACTTTTGATATATCAGGAGTATATATTGAAGATGGCAGAACAAATGAAATCCTTGATTATAGGCTTAGAAAGGAATCTGTATCAGCAATTAAAAAAATCTTTGAGGTTTGTGAGAATTCTCACCAAATCCTAAGTGATGATACTATAAAAGAAGTAGAAAAGATATCAGACAAACTTGTTAGAAATATAAACAAAAATAAGGGCATTACAATAGGAATTTCTGATTTGCAATCATATGATGAAAATACATATTTACATTCATTAAGTGTAACAGTAATATCTATTGCTATCGGAGCAGAACTAGGCTTGGATAGAAAACAATTATGCGACCTAGGGGTATGTGCAATGTTACACGATATAGGAAAGGTAGAAATACCAATTGAATTAATATCAAAGCCAGCACGACTTACAGAAGATGAATTTGAGATTGTTAAAACACATGCTAGTTTAGGAGGAAATTTCATTAGTGGAAATAAAGAAGTAAAAGATGATATATATTTTGGAATAATTAGCCACCATGAAAAATTTGATGGAACAGGATACCCAAATGGTTTAAAAAAGGACAGCATTCCTCTTTTTGGAAGAATAATTGCAGTTGCAGATGTTTACGATGCATTAACGGCTAATAGACCTTATAGGAGACCAATAAAACCCTTTGAGGCCATAGAGTATATAATGGGTGGTGCAGGGACAAGTTTCGATTATAATGTAGTGAAAGCTTTTTTGAGAAAGATTGAACCATATCCTATTGGTTCACGAGTAAGGTTAAGTGACGGAAGAGCTGGAAATATTATTAAAAGAAATACAGATAATCCATTAAGGCCTGTAATTAAAGTTACTGGTGGAGAAGTTTTAGATCTTAACAATAATTTTGATTTAAAAAACATAGTAATATTGGGTATAGATTATAGTTATTTAATAAAAAATATGGGAGTAACAAATTCCAATTAACTAAACACATTAGGATAATGTTTTAAATAATAAATTTTATTTTAAATATTATCCTATTTTAATAATAGAGAAAAACAAGAAAAGTAAAATAAAAGTAAATAAATTTTATATAAAATATGTTTTATTTTGTCAAAATATGATATAATACAATTAACCCTAATAAATACTAAATAAATACTAAATAATTACCCCTTAACAATTTTCTCTCTCTCTCTGAAGCAGTAAATAAGAAACACTTGTTTACTGCTTTATTTATATGTATATTAAAAAAGACTATGCAGATGTCATTTTTTTGTTATAATAAGACATGTATTTGTGGAGTAAGTTTATAAGAAAAGTGATAAAATAAAGAGTAATATTACTTTAAGATATAAACTCGAAAGGAAGAGGTGTTATAATGGAGGTTTATTTTGATAATAGTTCAACAACAAAGCCTTTTGAAGAAGTAATAGATGAAGTGGCTTTTGGTATGAAAGAATTTTATGGAAATCCGTCTTCTCTACATAATTTAGGACTTAAAAGCGAAAGAAAACTGAAGGAATGTAGAGAAGTGTTAGCAAAAACTATAAATGCTGATGAAAGTGAAATATATTTTAATTCAGGTGGAAGTGAAGGAAATAATTTGGTGCTTAAGGGGATTTTGAAAAGTGGTTCTCATTTAATTACAACCCCTTTTGAACACGCTTCTATTTTAAATACCATAAAAAAGCTGGAAGATAAAAATGTTAAAATTACATTTTTAAAAATAAATGAGGACGGGAAAGTTGATTTAAATCATCTAAGAGAATCTATAACTAAAGAGACTGTACTTGTTTCGATAATGCATGTAAATAATGAAGTTGGAGTAATTCAGGATTTAAATGAAATAAGTAACATAATAAAGGAAAGTAGTAATAGAGCAAAATTTCATGTTGATGCTGTTCAAAGTTATGGAAAATTTATTATTGATGTGAAAAAAACAAATATAGATTTTTTAACTGTAAGTGCACATAAATTTCATGGTCCAAAGGGTGTAGGATTTATATACATAAAGAAACCCAATACTATAGCGCCATTAATAGAAGGTGGATCTCAAGAATTTGGAGTAAGAGCTGGAACGCAAAATATACCAGGCATTATGGGAATGAGCTTGGCAGCTAAAATTGCTAATAATAATTTAAAAGCAAATTATGAAAAAGTTTTTGAAATAAAGAAGAAATTTATCGAAAGACTTAAATGTATAGATAGTATAAGAATAAACAGTAATTTAAGTGAAGATTTTTCACCATACATATTGAATGTCTCATTTAAAGGCGTAAAAGGTGAAGTACTTCTTCATTTTTTAGAGGAATCTGAAATATATGTTTCAACAGGTTCAGCATGTTCTTCAAAAGAAAGAGAAAAAATTGGTGGAAGTTATGTGCTCAAAGCTTTAGGATTAAGTTCAGATGAGATATCAGGAGGAATTAGATTTTCTTTTTCTGATGATAATAATATAGAAGAAGTAGATTATGTAATAGAAACTTTAAATGAAGGACTTAAATTTTTAAGGAGGATAAAAAAGTAATGAAAGAACTTATTTTGGTAAAGTATGCCCCAGAGATATTTTTAAAGGGATTGAATAGAGGTAAATTCGAAAGAAAATTAAGAGACAATATAGGTAAAAAACTTGAGGGAATAAAAGTAGAGTTTATACATGATAGTGGAAGATATTTTATTAAAACAGATGAAATAGAGGAAAGCATTAAGAGGATTAGTAAAGTATTTGGAATATTAGAAGTATGTTTAGTTAGAGAGGTAGAAATAGATTTTGACAGCATACAAAAAGTTGCTTTAGAGAAGGTTAACGGGGCTAAGGGAAGTACTTTCAAAATTACAACTAATAGAGCTAATAAAAAATTTGAGTTAAACTCTATGGAAGTATCAAGAAAAGTTGGCGCATATGTTCTTACTAATTATGATGGAGAAATAAGTGTTGATGTTAAAAATCCAGAAATTCTAATAAATATTGAAATAAGAAATAACTATGCTTATGTTTGGTCAAATTCAGATGTAACTAAGGGCGCAGCTGGTCTTCCTTATGGAATGAATGGGAGCACAATGCTTATGCTTTCTGGAGGTATAGATTCTCCTGTAGCAGGATACCTAATGGCTAAAAGAGGTGTTGAAGTTAGCTGTGTATATTATCATAGTCATCCTTACACCTCAGAAAGAGCTAAAGATAAGGTTAAAGAACTAGCGAAAATATTAGCTCAATACACAGAAAAAATAAATTTATACATAGTTCCATTTACGGACATTCAAATGGAAATTATAAAAAATTGTAGAGAGGATGAGCTTACTATTATAATGAGAAGATTTATGATGAGAATAGCTTGTGTTCTTGCAGAAAAATATGGAATAAATTCAGTAAGTACTGGAGAGAGCATAGGGCAAGTTGCAAGCCAAACCATGGATGGACTTGTTGTTAGTGATGATTGTGCTGATAGACCAGCATTCAGACCATTAATAGCTATGGATAAAACAGATATAATGGAAATTGCTAGACAAATAGGAACATATGAAACTTCAATTCTTCCTTATGAAGATTGTTGTACAATTTTTGTTCCAAAGCATCCAAAAACTAATCCCAAGCTTGATGCTATAAGAAAAGAAGAAGAAAAATTAAATATAGATGAATTGGTTGAAAAATCAATGGAAAATATAGAAGTTGTAACATTTTAATAAAGAAAAGAGGCTATTACATAACTTTGAATTGTTTTGTAATAGCCTCTTTTTGTTGAATAATGAGTAAAAAACATGCATTTATTTATTAATTTATATATTTTATTAACTGAAAAAATTGAAAAAACAACAACTATATGTTATATTAAATTTATAATATTAATATAACAAAATAAAGAGAAGTTAATTACTATATAACTTATGTTATTTTAGTAAAAGAATAGTAGAAATGAGGTAAAGAAAATGATAATAGTTAATTGTGCATTAAGACAAGACGACATAATTCAAATTGTTGAAAACATTGAAATTGAAAATCAAAAGGTTTTTAAATATGTGAAAAAAGAAGGTCTTAAGATTATTTTTGATTCTAGCTATGATGATGATCAAAAAGCAGCTCCTATAGTTAAACAAGCAATAAAAGATACTCCTATTGGAAAAGCACTATTCTTTAATGTTACAGCTCAATAAGAATCCTTAGTACTTAAACTATATTTTAACTCTAAAAAAATTAGATACATATTTGTAGTTACTCATTACAAATATGTATCTAATTTTATTTATATTTTTAATAAATTGATGAATTCATTAATTCAAATAGGATTATTGGCTCTACATATCTATTATCTATTTTAAATTACTTTTTGTAAATCTATATTCATCTATACTATACAAACATAAGGAACATATTAGCACTAATGCAGCAAACCATATAGATTTAACGCCTATGCGCAAAGTGAGAATTCCACCAATACAAGCTCCGAGTAAAAAAGAAAGTATTATTATTGCATACCTAGTAGTATTTGTAGCTGATTTTTTATCCTTACATGTTAAAGCAATGTAAGCTGAATGGCACGCTGATCTTAGATTACCAGTGCACATAGTTGTGCAATAAGGAGAATCAATTAAGGTTCTAAACGAAGCTATTTGTACAGAGGACACAAATGATATTGGTACTGTTACAAATATATGAGGTACCGTAGTTGGTATAAATCCTATAATGATGAGTACTATGGTTTCTATAATTAAAATTATTCGTTCAGCCCCTGAAACAAAAGTAATAGATGGAGATTTAAAATCTCTTATTATTTCAGCTACAAATACGCCAACTATAAAAGCTAAAATAGGTAAAAAAGCCATTAATGCTTGTACAAAATCTCCTTTGGTAAGTTCTATTCCAAGTAAAACAATATTACCTGTCTGAGCGTTGGCAAATACTTCTCCTCTGCAAATAAATGTATAAGCGTCTAAAAATCCCCCAACTATTGCAAGAAGAAATCCGAGTTTTACAGATTCAGATGTTTTAGCATAGATCTTCATCTTAAGGTTTGAAGTCTCACTTTGAATATCTTTGTTAAGTATATCTTTTGTAATCAAGATTCATGTATCTCCTTTCAATAAATATATATTCATAAGATATATTATTTGATAAATTGACTTAAGATATTATTTTTCAATCCTTATATCATAATAGTTAAATAAATAATAAAAATCAATATAATTGAGAAAGATAACTACGGATATATATTAATGTATTGTAAGTTGTTTATATATTTAGAGTATAATTAATATTATATAATTTTAAGATTATTTTTCCAAAACCAAAAGATATTTGGAAAAGTTTTTTAGAATCGTTGACACAAGGGGGGAAATAATATATTATAAATTTAACAACGATTTACTGTGCTAAATTGATAAAATGATAAAACAACACAATGGTATAGCGATAAATGATTGGAAGGTGTAGTATGAGTAAGAAAAATATGCTTCCGGAAGGAACAAGGGATTTAATACTAGATGAATGTATAATTAAGAGAAATTTAGAAAGAGATATAGATAAACTTTTTGAAAAGTGGGGATATAAAGAAGTAATAACACCAACACTAGAATTTTATGAAACATTTAATAACAACTCTCAAACTTTGAGAGAAGAAGATATGTACAAGTTCTTTGATAATAGAGGGCGTATCTTAACTTTAAGACCAGATATGACAATTCCCATTGCAAGAGTAGTTGAAACTAAATTAAAGGATGTAGAATTACCTATTAAACTTAGGTATACATCTAATGTATTTAGGGTTCATGAAAGTCTTGGCGGAAAAAGAAATGAATATACGGATTGTGGTGTTGAATTTATAGGTCTTAAAGACAAAAAATCTGATTTGGAAGTTTTAGTATTGGCCTTAGAAGCTTTAAAAAAATTAGGATTAAATGATTTTAAGCTTGAAATAGGTAATATTGGCTTTTTTAATGGAGCATTTAAAAATTTAGAAATAGATCAAGAATATAAAGAAGTTATTGCACAATTTATTGAAGATAAAAACTTAAAGAACCTTGAAGATTACTTGACTGGCATAGATATTAAAGAGGAATATAAGGAGTTTTTCAATAAATTACCTTGGCTCTTCGGTGATAAAAAGATTTTAGAAGATGCAAAAAGGTTAGCCTTTAATGAAGATCTAAGGGAAAATCTTGAATACTTAGAACAATTATATTCTCAACTAGAGGAATTGGGTTATGGAGAAAATGTAACTTTCGATTTAGGAATGGTTCCAAGTCTTAACTATTACACAGGAATAATTTTTAGAGGATATGGTGAGGGAGTAGGTAATACCCTTTTAAGAGGAGGCCGATATGATAAATTAATTTATCTTTCGGATACGTATGTTCCGGCTATAGGTTTCTCAATAGATATTAATTCAGTAATACCAAATGTGAAACTAAATAAGAATTTAAATGATGATGTATATAAAATATATTATAATGAAAAAAATAGAATTGAAGCTATAAAGCAAAGTGAAGAGCTTAGAAATCAAGGATTTATTGTTGATTTATTACCAAAAGATGATATTTTAGAAATTAAAATTATTAAGGGTGGGGAATTGTAAAATGAGCATTAGTATAGCATTAACAAAAGGAAGATTAGAACAAGAAACAATAAAAATTTTGGATAAAGCCAATTTTGACCCATCAGAATTGAAAAATAAAGGAAGAAAACTTGTGTTTCAAGATAAAACACAAGATATAAAATATTTTTTAGTAAAAGCCGCTGATTCTATAACTTATGTGGAACATGGAGTAGCCGATCTTGGAGTTGTTGGTAAAGATACAATTTTAGAAAGTGATAATAATTGTTACGAAGTTCTAGACTTAGGCTTTGGAAAATGTGGTTTTATAGTCGCATCGTTACCTGAAAATGATATTTTTAAAAAAGTTGGTCACATTAAAATTGGAAGCAAATACCCAAAGGTTGCCAAGGAATATTTTAAAAACAAGGGTATGGATGTTGAAGTTATAAAAATAGAAGGATCAGTAGAATTGGCACCAATACTCGGGCTATGTGATGGTATTGTGGATATTATGGAAACTGGGACAACATTAAAGGAAAATGGTTTAGTAGTATTGGATAGAATTTGCGAAATTAGTGCAAGATTAATAGTAAATAAAGCAAGTTTTAAAATGAAGCAAAATGAAATATGGGAATTCATAGATAGAATTAAAAAAGTGATCAATAATTGACAAAAATCGTGAAATGTTGATAATTATAAGTAATATATATTGAAAAAATGATAATATATAAATAAGAAAATTAAAAAAATATTATTGTTTCGATATCAAATTAAAGGGGGGCCATTGTTATATGTTAAATTTGATGGAAATCACTGAAAGCAATAAGAAAGTCTTAATTGATGAGCTTAAAAGTAGAGTTACTGAAACAGAACAAGAAGTACTATTAAGTGTTAATAAAATCTTATCAAAAGTTAAAAAAGATGGAGATAGAGCTTTATTTGAATTTACTAAATCATTTGATAAGGTAGAGCTTAAAACTTTAGAAGTGTCAACTGAAGAAATTGATGAATGTTTTAATAAAGTAGAGGGAGATTTTATTAAAGCATTAGAAGAAGCCAAGATTAACATAGAAGATTATCATAAAAAGCAAAGATCAAATGGATTTTTGATGACAAAAGATCAAGGAGTTTATCTAGGACAAAGAGTTCTTCCTTTAGAAAGAGTAGGAGTATATGTTCCAGGAGGAACAGCAGCATACCCATCATCAGTGCTTATGAATGTAATTCCAGCTAAAGTTGCAGGAGTAGACGAAATTGTAATGGTAACTCCTCCGGATAAAAATGGTGGAATTAATCCATATATAGGGGTGGCGGCAAGAATTGCTGGAATAGATAAAATATATAAAGTTGGAGGAGCGCAAGCAGTTGCAGCTTTAGCTTATGGGACTGAAAGTATAAAGAAGGTTGATAAAATTGTAGGGCCAGGAAATATTTTCGTGGCAACAGCTAAAAAGCTGGTTTTTGGAGAAGTTGATATAGATATGATTGCTGGTCCTAGTGAAATACTGGTGATAGCTGATGAAAAATCTGATCCGAGTTTTGTGGCAGCCGATTTGATGTCTCAAGCAGAACATGATAAATTAGCTTCATCTATATTAGTTACAACGTCTAAAGAATTGTATGAAAAGGTTGAGGTTGAATTAGAAAGACAAGTTAAAACTCTTGAAAGAGAAGAAATAATAAGAACTTCTCTTAAAGATTTTGGAAGTGCGATAATCTGTGAGAGTATTGAAGAATGTATTGATATTTCTAATGTCATTGCGCCAGAGCATTTAGAGATAATGGTAGATGATCCGATGAAATATTTAGGTATGGTTCGAAATGCAGGTTCTGTATTCTTAGGCAGATATTGTCCAGAACCAATAGGAGATTATTTTGGTGGAACAAACCACGTTCTTCCTACAAGTGGAACTGCAAGATTCTTCTCACCATTGTCAGTTGATAGTTTTATAAAAAAATCATCCTTTATATATTATTCTCAAGAGGCTATTTTGGAAAATGGAGAAAAAATTATAACATTAGCTAATAAAGAAGGTTTGACTGCGCATGCGAATTCAGTAAAGGTGAGGTTGAACAATGGGAATCTTTAATGAATATATCAATGCGTATGATGAATATATAATACACCTAGATAGCAATGAAATATATCTAGAAATGGATGAAAATATATTAATGAAGATGAAATCTTGCTTAAATGGCGTAGAGCTTCATAGATATCCTACTAATGAAATGAAGACAATCAAAGAACTATATGCAAAATATTCATGTACTGAAAGTAAAAATATCATTGTAGGAAATGGGTCAGATGAAATGCTGGAGCTTGTGGTAAGTAAAGAAATTAGTCATGGGAAAAAAGTATTAAGTTTAGGGCCGGATTTTGTAATGTTTGACTTTTTTGTTTCAAGATCTAGCGGAGAACTTATAACTTATAATATAGATAAGACTATGAATTTTAATGTGAAAGAATTTATAGAACTTGGTAAAAAGGAAAATGTTGATTTAATTCTTTTTTCAAATCCTAATAATCCCACTGGAATTGCTATAGATACTGAAAGTATAATTAGCATATTAGAAGCATTTAAGGATAAAACGGTTCTGGTAGATGAAGCTTATTATGAGTTTTATGGTAAATCAATGATTCCATATATTAATAAGTACAAAAACTTAATTGTTACAAGAACTCTTTCGAAGGCATGGGGACTTGCATCCCTAAGGGTAGGATTTTTAATAACTCATGAAGAAAATATACCAGAATTATTAAATTATAAGGTGCCATATTCCATTAGTTCTTTTTCACAAAATTTAGCGTCTATTGCATTGAGGTATCCAGAAAATGTTGTGAAAAATGCAAAACAAATAATAGAGCAAAGAGAAGAGTTATATAAAAATCTTAAAGAGGTTGAAAAAAATGCAGCAATGAAGATACAATTTTATCCTTCAAATGGGAATTATATTTATGGAAGGACACCACATAAAGAAGCTCTTATAAGAGGACTTGAAAACATTGGTATTGTAATTAGGAATTTAAGTGATGACACATTTAGAATTACTGTAGGTTCACCAATGCAAAACAAAAAAGTTGTAGATGGAATAAGAAAAATTTTCGTATATTAATGTAAGGATTTTGATTATTTTACAAAGTAAATTTATACATAATTAGGTTGCAATTATAGCTTTAAGGGGGATTAATATGATAAATAGATGCTCAAAAAAAGAGAGAATAACAAAAGAAACAAGCATTAAGTTAGAAATTAATTTAGATGGAAGCGGAAATAGTGAAATAAATACAGGAGTTGGATTTTTTGATCACATGCTCGACTTATTTGCATTTAACAGCAAAGTTGATCTAAAGGTATTTGCAAAAGGTGACTTAGAAATATGTGATCATCATACAATTGAAGATATTGGAATAACTCTTGGTGAAGCTTTTAAAGAAGCTATAGGAGATAAGTCAGGAATAAATAGATATGGAACTTTCTATGTGCCAATGGACGAAACCTTAGCATTAGCATCATTAGATATTAGTAATAGACCTTTCTTAGTTTTTGATTGTGACCTTAAAAGAGAAAAAGTTGGAGAAATGGCTACTGAAATGGTAGTTGAGTTTTTTAGAGCCTTTGCTTTTAATGCGGGAATAACACTTCATTTAAAAGTATTATATGGTGAAAATGATCATCATAAAATAGAAGCTTTATTTAAAGCTTTTGGAAGAGCTATTAAAGAGGCTAAATTTAGAAGTTCTGAAAATGGGGTGCCATCTACAAAAGGAAGCCTTTAATGCAGTTTACAGTTAACAGTGCACAGTTAACTGTTGGGGAACAAATCTCTTGGGGGATTTGAGAAATGTATTTCAATATTTTAATGAATGTTAACTGTCAGCTGTAAATAAGAAATGTTATATAAATGTAAATTGGGGTAGGAGTAGTCGTAAAATAAATTAAAGAAATGCTTTAGCATTTCATCATCAACTGTTAACTGTTAATTTATAACTGTTAACTGAATAAAGGGGTGTTTAAATGATAGTTATAATAGATTATGGAATGGGAAATTTAAAGAGCGTTAAGAATGCTCTTGATTTTCTCGGTCTTGAAAATAAGATATCATCAGATATAGAAGATATAAGAAACTCAAAAGCGCTAATATTACCAGGTGTTGGAGCTTTTCCGGATGCTATGGAGACTATTGAAAAATTATCTTTAGATAAGATAATTAAAGAAGAGGTTGGTAAAAACAAACCTCTTCTTGGAATATGTCTTGGAATGCAATTATTATTTGAAAACGGATATGAAGGCGTGGAGAGAAAAGGGCTCAGTTTGCTAAAAGGTAACATTGTTAAAATGAAAGATGATAAGGAAAAAAATATAAAAATTCCTCACATCGGCTGGAATAACTTAATATACAACAAAAAAGATGAACTGTTTAATTCTATAGAAGAAGGCAAGTTTGTTTATTATGTACATTCATATTTTGCACAAGATTATAATGATGAAGATTTAGTTGCTTATAGTGAATATGGGGAAAATAAGATTCCAGGTGTGGTTAGAAAAAATAATGTAATGGGAGCTCAATTTCATCCTGAAAAAAGTGGATCTGTAGGGTTAACCATCTTAAAAAATTTTGGGGAGTTGATTAAATGATAATTTTACCAGCAATTGATATAATTGATGGGAAGCCAGTAAGATTATATCAGGGTGATTACAATAAAAAAGAAGTAGTAGCAGAAGATGTATTTGAAACAGCTAAATCCTTTGAAGATATGGGTGCAGAATACGTACATTTAGTTGATTTAGATGGAGCAAAGAGTGGCAGCAATCAAAATCATGAATTAGTAATAAAAGTTGCAAAAGAACTTAAAATTCCAGTAGAACTTGGCGGAGGAATCAGATCCTTTGAGACTATTAAATATTTATTGGATAATGGCGTAGCAAGAGTAATTCTAGGAACTATAGCTATGGAAGATGAAGAGCTATTGAAGAAAGCTATAGAAACATACGGTGATAAAATAGCAGTTGGTATAGATTGCAAAGATGGCAAAGTTTATGGAAGAGGATGGCTTGCTGGAAGTGACTTGGATTATATAGATTTTGCTAAGAAAATGGAAAGTTTGGGAGTAAAGAATATAATTGTTACGGATATAAGTAAGGATGGAACTTTAGAAGGGCCTAATGTGGAAATGCTTAAAAAATTAAAAGAAACTGTGAATATTGATATTACAGCTTCAGGTGGAATTAAAGATATTGAAAATATTAAAGATTTAATTGATATAGATTTATATGGTGCAATTACTGGCAAAGCAATATATGCTAAAACATTATCTTTAGAAGAAGCAATAAAGGTTTCTAAAGAAGGGAGATAGGATTATGCATACAAAGAGAATTATTCCATGCCTAGATGTGAAAGAAGGTAGAGTTGTTAAGGGAATTAACTTTGAAGGATTAGTTGATGTAGGTGATCCTGTTGCTCTTGCAGAGTATTATAATAAGCAAGGTGCAGATGAATTAGTATTTTTAGATATTACAGCTACTCATGAAAAAAGAGGTATAATGGAGAAGGTCGTTCAAAGTGTTGCTGAAAAAATATTTATTCCTTTTACAGTAGGTGGGGGCCTTCAAAACTTAGAGGATATAAAATCAATACTTAGAGCTGGTGCTGATAAGGTAAGCTTAAATTCAGCTGCTGTTAGAAATAAGAACCTTATAAAAGAAGGTGCTTTTTATTTCGGGAATCAATGTATAGTGCTAGCAGCTGATGCAAAAAGGAGAGCCGACAATACTGGTTGGAATGTTGTAATAAATGGAGGAAGAATTGATACTGGGATAGATTTGCTAAAATGGGTTGAGGAGGCAACATCACTTGGAGCTGGGGAAATTCTTTTAACATCAATGGATGCAGATGGGACAAAAAAAGGGTTTGATCTAGAGCTGACGAAGGCAGTAAGTGATATAACTAACGTTCCAGTAATAGCATCGGGAGGCTGCGGATGTCTAGAAGACTTTTATGATGTCTTTGAAAATAATATAGCAGATGCTGCTCTTGCGGCTTCGCTTTTCCACTATGGGGAATTAACTGTCGATGAAGTTAAAAAATATCTGAAAGATAGAAATATTGCAGTACGTCTTTAATAGCTAATATTAAGAATATACTTCATTAATATAGTTTGGAATAAATATTTATGATAGACTATATTAAATGAATTATTTATGAAATATAAGATTTAGAAAGCAGTAATGTAATAATTAAAGGCTATGAGGAGGGCTCAATATGGAAAATTGCAAAAGGGTAGAGCAAGTTGATTTTGAAAAGGGGAATGGACTAATCCCTGCTATTGTTCAAGATTATAAAACTAAAGAAGTATTAATGCTTGCTTATATGTCAAAAGAAAGCCTGAAAAAGACATTGGAAGAAAAAACTACATGGTTTTATAGTAGGAGTAGAGATGAACTTTGGAATAAAGGGGCAACATCTGGACACTTTCAATATGTGAAAGAAATAAAAATAGATTGCGATAATGATACAATTTTAATGCTTGTAGAACAAGTAGGTGCAGCATGCCATACAGGAAACATTAGCTGCTTCTATAGAGATTTATAGTATAAAATATATATTCACAGTTAACTGTTAACTGAGTAAGTTGGAGGGATTAATACATGGATGGGAATATAAGCGCTTTATATGATATAATTATTAAGAGGAAAATTGAAGGCGGAGAAGGGTCTTACACAAATTATCTTTTTGAAAAAGGGACCAATAAAATATTAAAAAAAGTTGGGGAAGAATGTACAGAAGTTATTATAAGTTGTAAGGAAGATAATAAAGAAGAACAAATTAATGAAATTTGTGATCTTACCTATCACTTACTAGTATTAATGGCTCAAATGAATATTTCTGTTGAAGAAGTATCTGCAGAGCTTGAAAAGAGAAGAAATAAAATTAATAATTTTAAAGGTGAAAGAAAGCCTATTACAGAGGTTTAATTAGTATTAAAAACGGTAGATTTTTGATTATAAATGTTCACTGAAAATATTATTATAAAGGATTGCTTTAAAAGCGATCCTTTTTTCTTATATTTATAATATTGAGACTTATTTTCTGTAAAATTCAACTGATTATTGTTAAATTATATTTTAAGCATTATAATGGTAGACAATAGCAGGTTAATATTATTTTTTGCACAAATGATATACAGTATATGAGTAAAGGGGGGAGCGTTTACCGAAATTATGATTAAATAGAACTTGAAAAATGTTAGCAAGTCCTAGAGATTACATATTTTTGGAAACGATAACATATGTTTATTAATAGTGAAAATATGATTTCATTTTTATCGAATGCAATTGTTGAATCAAATAATAAGATAATACTATTAAAAGGGAGCAGCGACTTATCTTTAAGTGAATTTCATAAGTATGTAGTAGAAAAAAATCTCAGTGATAAGTGCTTTTATATGAATTTAAAGAAAAACTATTCTTTTGAACCTTTTTACCCCTTTTTATCCTTTATAAAAGAGGAACTAATAAAATCAGGAGGAACGGCATCGGATTTTCTAGATTCAAATAGTATATATCCAAGTCAAAGAAATGTATTTTACAGTTTTATAAGTAATGGCTTAGCATCTAGAGAGGAAGAAATGATTCCTTTCGATTATCAATATGAAAAAAATAAACTGTACCAATCGTTTTTCAATATCTTTAATAAATATAGTGATGAGAGCAAAGTTTTTGTATTGTTTGAGAACATAAATTATATGCCATACTCTTCGTTGCAGTGGTTAAAATGGCTGGTTGAGAATGAGAAAACATATAATTTTCGATTTATTTTAACTATTAGTACTTATACATATTATAAGAGCGAAATGCAAGATGAGTTTGAAAACTTTATTGAGACCGTTGAAGCTGGATATTCATTATTACAGGTAGATAGCAATCAAAAGAATGAGGAATTAGAGAATGTACTAAGTAGTCAGAATGACTCTGAGATTAACTTTTTAAATGCCGGAGAAAATTATTATCAATTTTTAGCACTAGATGAAGCACTCTACTGTTTTAATAAAAGGTATGAAGTCATAAAAAAGAATGAAAGATTAATAGAAGATAAAGAATTGGAGTCCATATTTAGTAGATTGGGTGATATATATTTATTGAAAGATGATTATCATAATGCATATATATATTATGATTTGCTACTTAATAAAGCGGTTGAATTAAATAATGAACGTTTGAAAATTAAAGCATATCAAAGATTATCAATGTTAGATATTTTAAAACGGGAATTCAGTTCGGCAGAAGAATTTGCAAAAAAGAGTTATAAAATTTCTATAAAAATTAAAAATAATTATTTAAAACTTAAAGCATATGAATTACTTTTTTGGATTAATGAGTTGGGCAAATATAGGACAACCATAGAAAATTTGGGTTTTGAAGAAGAATTCATTACTTTGGCAAAGATGTATAATAAGAAAAATTCATTGGCATATTTTCTGACTCATAGTTTTAACTCACTATCTTTTAGAGGGCCAAGTGATCAGAGAGAAGATTATTATAATCAAGGCCATGCTTTGGCTGAAGAATTAAAAAATGAGAATTGTATCTTATCTGCTCATTTAAAAACTGCACTTGTCTACGCTGTTAATGGCTTTCATAACGTTAGTAATCAATATTATGAAAAAGTTGAGAAGCTATTAATAGAAATGAAGGATGATTTCAGATTGGCTCAAACTTATAATGGCATTGGATATTACTATTTAACAGCTGGAAAATATAAAGATGCTAATAAATATTATGATAAAGCTCTTCAACATTTAAAAACTGAATGGAATTTTGATGAGATATGTATTACATTAGTTAATAAAAGCATAAATGCAATATTGGTCTCAGATTATATTTCGGCTGAAAAGCAATTAGAAATTTTATTATCAGTAATCAAAGAACTAAAATTATCACGACTAAGATTAACAACATTATCAAGAATATACGGAATTATTGCACTGAACCACTTTTTTTTAGGAAATTCATATAAAAGCTATTCTTTTTTATCTAAGATGCAGACTGTTATTAGTCCAAATAAATTTTATGAGGATGATGATGAATACTTTTTGAATAATTTTACACAAGGGTTGCTGCTCAGAAAAGAAGGGAAGTTAGATAAGGCAGAAGAATTTTTCCAAGAAGCTTGGTTCCACCTCTGTAAAATTAAGGGGTCGTTAAAATGTTTATATCCAAAATTTACTTTGGAATATCAGCAGCTATTAATAAAATGTGGAAAGTTTCTTGATTCAGATAGCATTATACGTAGAGGGTACAATTACTGTAGAGAGAATTGTTTGGAATATTATCTAAATTTACTTCAGGGTAAAGAAAGTGAAAACTATAATTTTGGAAGTTATTTGTCAGAGCTTACATGGATAAGTGAAGCCGCTAAGCAGGAAGCTTCTATTAGACTATTAAATGATAAGGTGGAAGAAATTAATTTTATTAACAATTTTCAAGAAATACTAGCATCTTCAGATAATAATGAGGACATGATAAGTAGTTGTTTAACTTTATTGGAGAATAAATTTTCATTACATTATTCTTTATTAATATTATATGATAATAATGCGCCACAGATAATGTATTCAAGCGATAAGAGGAAGATATTAAACCATAGGCTTAAATATTTAGAATCAATTATTTGTAACTATAAATTACCATTTGTATCAAATGAAAATGTGCAGTTAAATAGCTATATAGAAGATATAACTAGTGAAAAGATAAAATCATTAATATATATTCCGATTATAAAGAATGATAAATTAAAAGTAGTGTATTTATGCGCCACTCAGATAGATAATGATTTGGTAAATAATAACATAATTTTAAATTCCTCAAATTTAAGAATAATTAACATTGTTATTAGACAATTAAGCGAAACAATTCAAAAAATACAAACTCAAGAAAAATTAATAGCAAGTGTATCAACTGATATGCTTACTGGCTTATTTAATAGACAATATTTTTATAATAGAATGTCTAATTTAATTGAGGCGAGTAAAGATGATATTAAAAGCTATAATGCAAGTCTGTATTTATTCTATATAGACTTAGATAATTTTAAATATTACAATGACAATTTTGGACATACAGTAGGGGATTATGTATTAATATGGTTTGGGGAGATTTTAAAAACCGTATTAATTAAGAAAAGTTCAGCCATTAGATATGGTGGCGACGAATTTTTATTACTTCTTGAAGAATGCGATGAAAAAAAAGCAATAAAGGTAGTTAAAAAAATTTATGATAAACTTGAGGCAGAAGATGGTTTTAAAAAGAAAATTAACAAAGTTTTAGGAAGTAAGATAGATATTCCTACAAAAAATTTACTTTCGTGCTCTATTGGAATTTCACATAGTTATCTCAATGAAAAGTTAAATATAAGTGAATTTATAGACAATGCAGATAAATGTTTATATAAAGCTAAAAGGCTAGGCAAAAACAGATATGAGTATATTAGATAAGTAAAAAGAAAACCTGTATGATATAGTACAGGTTTTCGTATGTTCATTTGAGAAAGGGAGTAAATGAACATATAATAATGTGGGTTTATAAAACTTTACAGCAATATACTGTAAAGTATATGGGCATAAATTTTATTACTAAATTTATTATATAATAAACTAATGAAAAAACAAATGATTTTTTATATTACGACATTAAAAACTAAAAGGTGATTGAGAAATTTTGTAAAAACAAACAAAAATTTTATTTTATAAAATAAATTCATAAAATAAAAACTATATAATATATTTTGTTATGATAAAATCATATATTGGTAAAGTTAAATATAGGCTTTAAAGTCTGAATCTTATAGGTATGTTAAAATTAACTTCTAACAGTAGACAAGAATTATATATTATAATTAGCATAAAAAATAAGAAGTATGTACAGGAGAAAAAATATGATTAAAATTTATAAAGAAGATTTATTAAAAAATACAATAGAATATGAAGAATACTCAGAAAATGTTTATAAACTTACGCCAGAGGAATTAAGAAAAGAAGGACTATTGCAGTGTGGAGGATGCTGCTTAAAAGGAGATACAAAAAAAAGTAAATGCGATAAATGTAAGAACAAAAATAGCTGCAAAAAGTAATAGCTTTATATTTATGTTTTTATTAATATAAATATAAGAAATATATTGTAGATTTATGAAAAGGAATAATATATAATAAATATGTTTATTATTTTGCAGTAAATTAAAAAGAGTTGGAGGGGCCATCTTTGGGAAAACCAAGTATTTTTAGTAGAGAATATCAAAAGAAAATGAGGAGAAGAAGAAGAAACATTTTAGTGACTTCAATTGTTATAATTTTAGTAATATCAGCACTAGCAATTAAGGTTGTATACTATCCTATCGATTTTTCGAATATTAAGAAGAATATACAAGCCTGGATTGATAGTGATAATACTGCTGTTTCAGAGAAAAGTGAAGTTGAAAAAAAGGAATCTGTTAATGACAGAACTATAAATAAAGAAGAAGCAAAAGAAGAGCCGCAAAAGCCTGCAGAAGAATATCTAAATATTACATTAGCAAGTGGAAATGCTGCAAAAGCGATTTATATAAATGATACTAATAGTGGAAAGATATTTAAAACTTTAGATAGTTCTGATAAAGACATAAGCTTTGATATTAGTACATCAGGAAAACAAATGATTATAGCAGATAAAAACTCAGTAATTACATTATATAATGTAGATGATGGTACTAATAAAATAGTATCAAAGGATCAATACGTTTCTACTAGCGGGAGTGTTTTTACAAAAGAAGCTACTATGCAAACTCAACCACAATATTTATGGAATGCAAATCCTAAATTTATAAATGAAGACAATATGATTTTTGTAAGTAATAGGCCGTATTTTGGAAGTTCGTCTACAAAACAATATTTGTGGATGACTAATGTTAAAACTAATGAAGATAAAATATTTTGGGAATTATCAGGCGCAAATATACAAATCGGAACCAAAGAAGAAAAAGGAATAAAAGTTACTGTTGATGGTAAGATATATTATATAGATGTAAATGGAAATTATATTCAATAAAGATAATAATAATAAATTATTTGATAAGATTTAAAGGTTTATGGTATAATGACTTAGTTAAATTAGATGCACACTATTTAGGAGGAAAGAATAAAATGAAAGCTAAAGTGGAAAAAATAGAAACGAATGTTATTAAATTAGAGATAAGGGTTGAAGCTGAAAAATTTGATGCGGCATTATCAAAAGCTTATAATAAGAATAAGAGCAGATATAATATACCAGGATTCAGAAAAGGAAAAGTTCCGATGGCAATGGTTAAAAAATTCTATGGAGTAGAAGTTTTCTATGATGATGCTGTTAACATTGCAATTGAAGAATCATATCCAGAAGCATTAAATACTGAAAATATCAGACCAGTAGACTACCCACAAATCGATGTAGTAGAATTAGGAGAAGGTAAAGAATTAGTTTATACTGCAACAGTTACTACTTATCCTGAAATAGAATTAGGTGAATATAAAGGTTTAGATATAAAGAAACCTGTTTATGAAGTTGAAGCTAGTGAAATAGATAAGCAAATAAAAGATATGCAAGAAAAAAATGCTAGAATAGAAACTAAAAAAGAAGGAAATATTGAAAAAGGTGATATAGCTGTTATTGACTTTAAAGGATACATAGAAGGTGTTGCTTTTGAAGGCGGAGAAGGAAGCGATTATTCTTTAGAAATCGGTTCAGGTACTTTCATTGATAACTTTGAAGATCAGTTAATTGGTTTAGCTGTAGGGGATAAAAAAGAAGTAAATGTTACTTTCCCAGAAGCTTATGGAAAAGAAGAATTAAACGGAAAGCCTGCAATGTTTGAAGTTGAAATCAAGGCTATCAAAGTTAAAGAATTACCAGAATTAGATGATGAATTTGCTAAAGATGTTTCTGCAGTTGATTCTTTTGAAGAGTTAAAAGAAAATCTTAAAAAGACATTAGAAAAAAATAATGATGAAAAAGCTGAAAGAGAATTTGAAGAGGCTGTTATTACTGCTGCAATTGAAAACTCTAAGATGGATATTCCTGAAGTTATGGTAGATAAAGAAATTGATTCTATGATGCAAGATCTTGAACAAAGATTAAAATATCAAGGATTAAGTTTAGAACAATACATGGAATTTACTGGTAATACAACTGAAAAAATGAGAGAATTCATGAAAGAAAACGCTGAAAGAAAAGTTAAAGCAGATTTAGTTCTTGAAGCAATAGCTAAAGCAGAAGATATTAAGGCTACTGAAGAAGAAATAAACGCAAGAGCTTTAGAACTTGGAAAAATATATGGACCTAAAGATCCAGAAAAAATGGCTAAAATTTTAGCTAAATCTCAAAAGAATATGATTGAAAAAGATATAGTTTTAGAGAATACTCTTAAATTTATAAAAGAAAATTGCAAATAATTTATTTTGAGATATAATATAAAATAAGTATATGAATTAATAATTGCCAGGATAAAAATTTCTGGCAATTTATTCAAATACTAATTAACAAACTAATAAAATAACGATATAATTAAAATTAGGGAAAAGTATAAGAGTTAAAGGAGGATTTACATGGGATTAATTCCAATGGTCGTAGAGCAAACAAGTAGAGGAGAACGCTCCTATGATATATTTTCTAGATTGTTAAAAGAAAGAATAATTATGTTAAGTGGTGAAGTTAATGATGATAGTGCTAATTTAATAGTGGCACAATTAATCTTTTTAGAAAGTGAAGATCCTGATAAGGATATCTATTTATATATAAATAGTCCAGGAGGATCAATAACGGCTGGGAATGCAATTTATGATACTATGCAATATATAAAATGTGATGTTTCAACAATATGCATTGGTATGGCAGCTTCTATGGGAGCGTTTTTACTTTCATCTGGAGCAAAAGGAAAGAGATTTGCACTTCCAAATGCTGAAGTTATGATACACCAACCATTAGGCGGGTTCCAAGGTCAAGCAACAGATTTTGAAATTCATGCAAAGAGAATATTAAAAATGAAAGATACTTTAAATAGAATTTTAAGTGAGAATACAGGTAAGCCTTTAGAAACAATTAAAGCAGATGTTGAAAGAGATAATTTCATGACTGCTGAAGAAGCTAAAGCTTATGGATTAATAGATGACGTAATAACTAATCATAAAATAGGAAAAGATAAATAAGATTAAAGTTTTGATTTATTGATTAAGTGAGGTGAGTATATGGCTAAGTATGATGAAAAGAAACAGTTAAAGTGTTCTTTTTGTGGTAAGACCCAAGAGCAAGTAAAAAGATTGATTGCAGGGCCAGGAGTATATATTTGTGATGAATGTATTGATTTATGTTCTGAAATTATTGCAGATGAATTCCAAGAAACTGTTGATTTTGATCCTAAAAGTGTCCCAAAACCAAATGAAATTAAAGAATATTTAGATTCTTATGTTATTGGGCAAGAAAGAGCAAAAAAATCTTTAGCAGTTGCAGTTTATAATCATTATAAAAGAATTAATACTAATAAAGAAGATATAGATGTTGAATTATCTAAGAGCAATATTTTATTACTAGGTCCAACAGGTTCAGGTAAAACATTACTTGCTCAAACTTTAGCAAGATTTTTAAATGTACCTTTTGCAATAGCTGATGCTACAACATTAACTGAAGCAGGGTATGTTGGAGAAGATGTAGAAAATATTCTTCTTAAATTAATACAAAATGCTGATTATGATGTAGAGAAAGCTGAAAGAGGAATAATATATATTGATGAAATAGATAAGATTGCAAGAAAATCAGAAAATCCATCTATTACTCGTGATGTATCAGGAGAAGGTGTTCAGCAAGCACTATTAAAAATATTAGAAGGAACAGTTGCCTCAGTTCCTCCTCAAGGCGGAAGAAAGCATCCTCATCAAGAATTCATACAAATAAATACTTCTAATATATTATTTATTTGTGGTGGAGCTTTTGATGGAGTAGATAAAATAATTGAGAATAGAACAAGAAAAAGTTCAATGGGATTTGGCGCAAAAATCCAAGCTAAAAACGAAAAAGATGTTGGAAGCTTGCTTAAAGAAATTATGCCTGCAGATCTATTGAAATTTGGTTTGATTCCAGAATTTGTTGGGAGGCTTCCAATACTTGTTACATTAGAATCTTTAGATAAAGATGCATTAATTCAAATTTTAACTAAACCTAAAAACGCTCTTGTAAAGCAATATAAGAAATTATTTGAGCTTGATGATGTTAAATTAGAATTTGATGATAATTCTTTAAATGCAATTGCAGAAGAGGCTATAAGCAGAGAAACAGGTGCTAGAGGACTAAGAGCCATTATAGAAGATATTATGAATGAAGTTATGTATGAAATACCTTCTGATAATAGAATAACAAAGGTTACTATAACTGAAGATGCTATTAAAGATAAAAAAGCGCCTAAGATTGAAAGAGTAGAAGAAGGTAAAATTCGACCTACTTTAGTTAAAGCTAGAACTAAAAAAGATATTGAATCAGCATAATTTTTATAAATTCAAAATAAACCAGCATATGATTTCATGCTGGTTTATTTTATGTGTTTACTAATAAAATTACAAGAACAAATATATTATCAACTTGATAGCCCAAATGAATAAAATTCTAGAATTGAATTCTAGAATTTACAAAATAATATGGTTATTCTTAAATATATTTATAAATCAAGAATATATTTGCAATATTAAGCAAATAATACTATTAGCAATAATAAAAGGAGGAAAAATATATTTACGATTAGTGTAATAAATCATAAAATATAGTTGGTTTATTATTAAATGTAAATATATTATAAAGATATGGCAAATATATTAATGATTTTTCAAATAATAGTTCTTATACTTATGGTTTATGTTATGTGTAATGCAATAAACAAACCCCAAAGAAATAGAGAGATTGTAATTGATAGAGAGAGTACTAAAGAGTTGAATAATTTGAATAAACTAAGACAGATAAGCTTATCTAAGCCTTTAACAGAAAAGAGCAGACCTTCAACATTTGATGAAATAATAGGTCAAGAAAAGGGGATAAAAGCTTTGAAGGCAGCTCTATGTGGACCTAATCCTCAACATGTCATAATTTATGGTCCTCCAGGAGTGGGCAAAACTGCAGCTGCACGATTAGTATTAGAAGAAGCGTGCAAATCAACTCTATCACCATTTACAGAAAAATCAAAGTTTGTTGAAATAGATGCAACTACTTTGAGATTTGATGAAAGAGGAATAGCTGATCCACTTATCGGATCAGTTCATGATCCAATATATCAAGGAGCTGGTTCGTTGGGTATTGCTGGAATTCCTCAACCAAAACCTGGTGCAGTAACTAAGGCTCATGGTGGAATACTATTTTTAGATGAAATTGGAGAACTTCATCCAATTGAATTAAATAAACTCTTAAAAGTATTAGAAGATAGAAAAGTATTTTTAGATAGTTCGTATTATAGTTCTGAGGATGCAAATATGCCTAAGTACATAAAGGAAGTATTTGAGAATGGCCTTCCTGCAGATTTTAGATTAATTGGAGCAACAACAAGGTCACCTGAAGAGATAATACCAGCAATAAGATCTAGGTGTGTAGAAATATTTTTTAGGGCATTGTCGCCTGAGGAAATAGAGAAAATTGCAGAAAATTGTGTTAATAAGGTCGGGCTTGAAATTACAGATGATGGAATTAAAGAAGTGAGTAAATATTGTACTAACGGTAGAGAAGTATTAAATTTAATTCAATTGGCTTCTGGTATTGCAATAAATGAAAAAAGAAAAGAAATAATATTAGAAGATATTAAATGGGTATTAGAAAATGGCCAGTATAATAAGATCGTTGATAATAAAATCCCAGTTAAATCAAAGGTGGGAGTTGTAAATGGATTAGCGGTATATGGTGCCAATATTGGTATGTTAATGCCACTTGAAGTTAGTTGTAAGAGAGTTACGGAAAGAAGAGGAGAGCTTAAGGTAACAGGAATAGTTGAGGAAGAAGAAATTACTACTAATAATAAGAAGATAAAGATGAAAAGTACAGCTTATGCATCAGTACAAAATGTACTTACCGTTTTAGATAATCTATTTGATTTATGCAGTGATAAATATGATATACATGTTAATATACCTGGAGGTATGCCAGTTGATGGCCCATCAGCAGGGATAAGTATTGCAACTGCAATATACAGTGCAATAACAAAGCAGAAAGTGAATAAATTTGTTGCAATGACTGGTGAGATAAGCATATTAGGAGCTGTTAAAGCTATAGGAGGCGTAAAAGCAAAGATAACTGCAGCTTTTAAAGCAGGTGCACAAAAAGTAATTATTCCGCAAGATAATTATGATGAAAGCTTAAATGAATTATGTGAAATAAACATAATTCCAGTATCAAATTTTAGAGAGGTAATAAAAATTGCTCTCGAGGACAAGGAAATTACTTGCGAAAATGATAGAGAAATATTATCAGCCGAAGGTAATATAAAATTATAAAGTTCATTCACGTAATTTAAAGGTATTCTAAAATTAATATATAATATACTATAGCGTATATTATATATTAAGGCACAATCAAATAAGTAACAAGTCCATTTGCCAGCCTATTTTCCATCATGGGAAGCTCGACTCGCTACGCTCGCTGAGTAAGCGATTCACACCAAATCATAGATTTGGGTTCTCTGCTCAT
>NZ_AUUU01000023.1 GCF_002760435.1 Clostridium sp. LS | reverse complement strand
ATTGGTGTAGACTTTAGCCAAGAAATGCTTAATGTAGGAGCTGAAAGACTTAATCACTTAGCAAAAGACTATAAGTTTAAATTAATCAGAGGCAGTATTTTAGAATTACCTTTTGAAGACAATACATTTGATTGTATTACTATTGCTTTTGGATTAAGAAATATTCAAGATAAAGATAAAGCTTTATCAGAAATGTATAGAGTTTTAAAACCAGGCGGAAAAGTAGTATGTTTAGAGCTATCAAAACCTAATACACCTATTTTAAAAAATATATATGATTTATATTTCAATCGTGTGTTACCAGCAATAGGTTCAATAGGTACAGGAGATAAAAAAGCATATTATTATCTTAGAGATTCTGTAAATAACTTTATGAATAAAAAGAAGCTTAAAGAAAAGTTTGAAGATAATGGCTTTAAGAATTCAGGATATGAATCTTTAACTTTTGGAATTACCTCTATACATCATGGAATAAAATAAAGTATAATATGGATATAATGTACAAAATAGAGGATGAAATACTTTTAATGTAGAGAAAGCTAAACTGAATAGTAGAGTAACTATAAAATAAGAGGAATACTGTAAATTCAGTATTTCTCTTTTATGTTATAACAAAATGTATTTTTTAATCATATGTTATTTATTGATAAAGTTCCAGGAGGAAAATAATGAATAGCACTTTAGAAAATTGTCCACTTACATTAAATACCACAAGAATTTGTAGTAATGATTCTATGGATATAGCTATAGAGATATCTAAAATTGGTTTTAACAGTATGAAACCTAATGCTATTATTTTAGTTAATAAAAATGAGGTTTTTGATGGAATAGCAGCAACTTCATTAATTCATTTTCCAATTAATGCATCTCTTTTATTCACTGATGGTAATAGTTTAAGTAAAGAAACATTAAAAGAAATTCAAAGATTATCTCCTAAAGGTTACAAAGGAACTCAGGTGATTTTAGTTGGCAGTATTTCGCAAAATGTATCTTCAGAATTAAATGATTACGGGTTTAGAACACATCATATTGCAGGTCGTAACCATTATGAAACTGCATGTATGATAGCTAGAGCAATGAAAGAATTTAAAAATATTCTTATAATGTCTGGTGATGAGTACGATGAAGGAATTGTTGCCGGATACTGGTCTGCTCATCATGGAGATCCTATCCTATTTGTAAAGAATGATAAGATTCCTGTCTGCGCACTAGAAGTGATTAAAAAAAAGAAAGATATTAATATTTATATTATAGGATCTACTAAAACAGTATCAAAGAATGTTGAGCAATACTTATCTCAGCTTGATAATGTGAAGCATTTAGATAGAATAGATGGTGATAATCCTTATGAAATAGCAGTCAATTTTGCTAAGTACAAAGACCCTAAAACTGAGTTTGGCTGGGGCAGAAATTATAGAGAAGGTCATGCCTTCACCTTTGGGCAACTTAGCGAGCCAATGGAAATTATAGCCGGTGTACTATTTGCTCATATGGGTAAGCATACTCCACCTCTTTTAATTGGAAAAGATAAAATACCTGAAGTAGTAGAAAGATATGTTAAATCAGTTAAACCTATGTCGCCAAAAGATATGCATAGACCTCCATTTATGCACGGATTTATTCTTGGATCTATCCAAAAAATTAGTTATAAAGCTCAAGTAATGATTGAAGATATGCTTTCCAATGATCATGAAATGATGAGTATGGAACATGAAATGGCTGGAATGCATGATGAAATGATGGGAATGGATGCTGATATGAATGAGATGATGAGTATGCACCATAAAATGATGGGAATGAAGCATGATAAGCATGACTCAGATTGTATGGATATGCATCACATGGACCACCCAGACCATATGATTGAAATGGAACAAGATAAGCATGACCCGGATTATATGCCTATTCATCATATGCATTATCAAATAGCGGATGAAGATACTAGGGAACATGCACACCATATGCGTGAAATGGATGAAGACAATGATGAAAACCATGAAGTGATGGACATGGATCACTACATGATGGATATGCACCATAAGATGATGATGAACATGGAACATGAAATGGCTGGAACGTATGATGAAATGATGGGAATGGATGCTGATATGAATGAGATGATGAATATGCAACATCAAATTATGGATATTGATAATGAAGATACTATGCAACACTCTCACTATATGCATATGGATCACAAGCATGAAGATGATGATGAAAATCATAAAAAAGTTACTTGTAATTGTAAACACAAAATAAGTAAAGATACTGGATTTGAACATTGCAATACTAATTATAGAATAGTTAGTATAGATGAAATATTAGGATAAAATTATATGATCTTATCTGTATAAGAGTGGTTTACTTTAACAACTAATTATAATTAGTTGAAATTTTTATTTATTCATAATTCCTCCACATTTCATATATATAATTAATTTATAGACAAGGTATATTCAAAAAAATAATAAGTGAGTATGCTAGTATTTTGTTTTATATGCCTAATTTTAATAAAAAGGAGGAATTAATTTATGTTTTGTGGTTTTGGAGGGTATGGCTATGGTCCTTTAAGTTCTATAGGATTTGGAGGAATATTTTTAGCTATGGGATTTAGAATTTTAATATTTATTGTATTAATAATTCTAGCTGTAAAATTATTTAAAAACTATTCAAATAAATCTAATGATCCAATAAAAATTCTTAATGAAAAATTTGCTAGTGGAGAAATGAGTCAAGAGGAATATTTGAAGAGAAAAGCCATACTTTCACAAAAAAATTAAAGGATTTTTGAATATTTATTAAGATTAGAGTAAGATATATAATAGACCTTACTCTAATTTTTATTCATATATAAACCATAATATTAGTAAATCAACTTTGGAGATGATGATGCATATGAGTAATAAATTTAAAATATTAGTTATAGATGATGAACAGAATATATTAGATGTAGTTAAAGCATATCTTGAAAAAGAAGATTTTGAAGTAATTACAGCAATGGATGGTGAGATGGCATTAAATATATTTAATGAAGAAAATATTCATCTAATAGTTTTAGACTTAATGCTTCCTAAAATAACTGGTGAAGAAGTATGCAAAAGAATCAGAGCCACTTCTAGTGTGCCTATAATTATGCTTACCGCAAAAGCAGATGAAGATGAAAAAATAGAAGGAATATCTATTGGGGCTGATGACTATTTAACTAAGCCTTTCAGTGTACGTGAGCTTGTAGTAAGAGTTAGAGCACTGCTTAGAAGAGCATATAGAGACTTTGCTCCAATGGCTGATATATTAACTTTTAATAATGGAGATTTAGAAGTTGATATAAAAAAGATGATTGCTAAAAAACAGGGTGAGGTTGTGAGTTTAACAACAAATGAATTTAAGATTTTAACAATTCTACTTACTAATCCGGAGCAAGTATTTTCCAGAGAAAAATTAGTAGAAAGAGCTTTTGGGATGGATTATGAAGGCTTTGATAGGACTGTAGATACTTATATTAAAAATATTCGTCAAAAGATAGAAAATAATCATAAGGAACCTTTATATATAGTAACTGTATATGGAATGGGCTATAAATTTATTCCACACACATCAGAGGTGAAAAAATGAAAATATCTTTAGTAAAAAAATTATCACTAGGCTTTATTTTAGCAATTTTAGTATCTATTATTTTAGCAAGTGCCATATCAAATTATACAGTTGGGGAAAAATTCAAGGATTATTTAGTTGATGAACAGAAAACAAAAATAGATAATGTATTAAAAATTATTGATGATTTATATAGTGGACAAAAAAATGCGTCAGAAATAAACAATGATGAAATTCAAAGATACGCAGAATTACAAGATTTATATATTGAAATTAAAGATATAAATGATAACACAGTCTATTCCTCTGGTAAGTCTTATTTGCAACATAATAACATGATGGGAAATATGATGGGTTCTATGATGCATAATTCGTATGGAATTAATATGGGGGAGTATACTGAAAATAAATATCCTTTAAGCGATGATAACACTGAGAAAGGAACGATAATAATTGGTTATTTTGGAGATTCATACTTATCATCTGCTTCAGTGTCATTTATAAGTACCTTAAATCACTCTTTTATGTTATCTGCTATAATAGCTTTAATATTTGGGATTATTATCAGCATAATTATTTCAAAACAAATTTCAAAGCCTTTAGCTAAAATAACTGAAACTGCAAATAAAATGAGAAACGGTGATTTAAATGTAAGAGCAATGGTCAATTCAAATACGAAAGAAATAGTTGAACTTTCTAATTCTATAAATTATCTTGCAGAAACTTTAAGCAGCCAAGAAATGCTTAGAAAAAGATTAACTTCAGATATGGCTCATGAATTGAGGACACCATTGACTACATTAAAAACTCATGTAGAGGCATTTATAGATGGTATTTGGGAACCTACTAATGAGAGATTTGAAACTTTTTATGAGGAAATTGAGAGATTAATAAAAATGGTGAATAATCTTCGTGATCTAGCAAAACTTGAACAAACAAATATTAGTTTAAAGAAAAATAAAGTTAACCTTTCTAATGAATTAGAAAAAATTATAGATACTTATGAACCACTTTATATTAAAGAAAACTATGAGTTAACTAGTATTATAACTCCAGAGATAATGGCAAATATTGATATAGATAAGTTTAAACAGATTATGAATAATTTACTCTCAAATTCTTATAAATATTTAATGCCAAATGGTAAAGCTAAAGTAGTGTTAAAGAAAGAAAATTATAATATTATAATTAAAGTTATAGATAATGGCATTGGCATACCAGAAAAAGATATACCGTATATTTTTGAACGATTTTATAGAAGTGATTTATCAAGAAATAAAAATACAGGCGGTTCTGGCATAGGGCTTACAATTACAAAAGCCTTTGTTGAAGCTCATGGTGGAAAAATATATTTAGAAAGCAAAGTTAATGAGGGAACTATATTTACTTTAGAGTTTCCGGATATATTAGATTTTGAAAAATAAATATTTCATATACTTGATAAAATAGTATTATAAAATAACATAGAGGCAGCCTTTATGTTTTTCTCTCTTCTAGGTAGATATGTAAAATAATAAAAACTTGTTTGCTTGGAAGAGAATTTTTATGTCAAAAAGTAAAAAATGGAATATCATATGTGTTAAGAATTGTTTTTTTATATATTATGAGATTGGGAAAAACTCAAGAAATAAAATCTTAATAATTATTTTAAAACTAAAATTCTTAGTTTTAAAAAAGCCGATAAGAGATTATTATAAATAAATTTTTAATTTTAGGACATGCAAAACATCATTTAAGAGTTTAAGTTTCGATATTTTATGGTATATACAAATATTATTAAGGATTTCATAATTCAATAAAAAATAATCTGTACAATAATGGTTATTAAGATTTAAATTATTTTATATTTTTTCACCATCATCAAAGATAAAAAAACCTTCAAATTTGCATCCAAGTGCTTTAGCGATTCCAATTAATTCCTGTTCTGAAAAATTATCTCGATTTAATTTATTAGTTAAATTTTGACGAGAAGTACCAACCATATCGGCTAAGTCTGATATGGTTATTTTTTTGCGTCTTAATACAATTCTAATTTTTTCGCCCATAGTTAACGGCATAAATATCACACCTTTAGATAGTTTATATATACAAATATACACTAAAAAAAATGCAATAGCAACTTTAAAGAATTTATAGAAACTATTTAGTTTACAAAAGAATTGACATAAGATATAATTTGATTTATAAAGAAACTGATAAGTTTACAAATAAGGAGCTGATTTAATGATTAATAACAAAGTAATTGCAATTGTCAATCAGAAGGGAGGTGTGGCTAAAACTATAACTGCTTTAAATTTAGGATATGCATTATCAGAAATGGGAAAAAAGGTACTGATTATAGATTTTGATCCTCAAAGCAGTTTAACAGTCTGTTTTGGATATGAGAATACAGATAATATCAGTACAACAATTTATAACCTAATGGCATTAGCTATTGAAGAAAAAAATTTACCTAAAAGAGAAGAGTATGTTATCTCAGTTGGAAATATTGATATAATCCCTTGTAGCTTAGAATTGTCAGCAATTGAAATAGCCCTTGTTAATGTTATGAGTAGGGAACTTGTTTTAAAGTCTATTATTGATGAACTAAAAGACAATTATGATTATATAATTATTGATTGTTCACCATCTCTTGGAATGCTTACAATAAATGCGCTTGCTGCTTGTGATAGTGTAATTATTCCTGTTACCCCACAATATTTATCTGCAAAAGGTTTAGAACTTTTATTAAGAAATATAATAAGGGTGAAAAAAAGGATAAATCCTAATATTGAGGTGGATGGAATACTCCTTACAATGTATACAGAAAGGATGAAGCTTTCAAAAGAAATTTTGTCAATAATTCAAGAAGCATATGGTGGTAGGATAAATATATTTAAAAATAAGATACCAAATTCTGTGAGAGTTGGCGAAGCGAATATGAAAAGTAAGAGCATAATAGAGTACGATTCAAAAAACAAAGTATCTATTGCATATAGAGAATTTGCAAAGGAAGTGGCTGTATTATGATTGGAAGAAAATTAATGAGCTTAGATGATATGTTTGGAGATTGTGAATATAAAGGTGATATTAATTTAGGAGTAGTAGAAGTTGAAATTGATAAACTTATATATTTTTCAAACCATCCATTTAGACTATATGATGGTGAAAGATTTGATAATATGGTCAAAAGCATAAAGGATTTAGGAGTAATTGTACCCATTATTGTAAGACATAAAGGAGAAAAATATGAAATATTATCTGGGCATAATAGGGTTAATGCAGCAAAGGCAGCAGGATTTAATAAAGTTCCTGTATTAATAAGAGAGAAGATTGATGATGAAGAAGCTATTCTTATAGTAACAGAAACTAATCTTATGCAAAGATCATTTACGGATATGTTATATTCTGAAAGAGCTGTTGCTTTATTCGAGCATCACAAAGCTCTAAAATCACAAGGGAAGAGAACAGACCTTTTGAGAGAGATTGAAACTATGTTAAAAGGTGATGAAATAAAGGATGAAGCAACTTCTCGACTATTAGGCGAGAAGTTGACAAGTGCAGATGAAACAGGAAGAGGTTTTAATCTTTCTGGAAGAACAGTATCAAGGTATTTAAGAATTTGTAATCTTATTAAAGAGTTAAAAGATAGACTTGACATAGATGAAATACCTTTCTTTGCAGCAGTTGAACTTTCATATTTGACAAAGGAAGAACAAAATATTGTTGAATCTATAATTACAAAAAATAAATTTAAAATTGATTTAAACAAATCAAAACTTTTAAGGGATTATTCTGAAAAAAAGAAATTTAATACAGAAGTAGTTTGCTCTATTCTTTCAGGAGATATTGGTAAGAAGATAAAATTTAATAATCCTGTTACTATAAAATTAAAATCAAAAATGTTAAGTAAATACTTTGCTCCAGAAGTTAATAAAAGAGAAATTGAAGAAATTATTGATAAGGCTTTAAAACTATATTTTGATAACGAAAGAAATATAATACAATGATTAGAATTAGTAATGAAATCAATGGTAAATAAACAACAATGCAACTAAATATAGTAATAATATAGTTTCATTACATTTTTTGTATCTTTAGGTAGATAAATTTTATAGAATGTTGTTATTCTAAACAAATAGATGTATTCATAAGAAAAAAAATTAAATTTAGAGAATTAAAATTTAAATTTCATATTTTTCAAGATACATTATAAATGGGAGGATAAAATTTATGAATAAAAAGTGTGAAGAATGTAAATATCGGTTAATAGTATATAATCAACTTTGTTTATCTATAGAAATTGATATTGAACGAAAAGTATGTTCAAGCTGGGACGAAGAATATAATGCTTTTGAGGATAAGATAAAGAGTTATGTGAATGTGCAAAATGATTATTTGAAAAAAAATCTAGATGAGAGAAATGAGAAGTGTTTCTATTGCAAAAATAGAGCAAGAGTAAATAAATCTGAAAAATATTTTAAAGAAATGCTTAGAGTAATAGAACAACCTTCAGCAGATGATTCGAAATTAATAATAATAAATTATTTATTAGAAAAGTATTTTGAAGAATGTGGTGATTTTTAAATTAATATATGACTTAATAAATAAATTACCAATAGTATAAGGTATTGTAGAATAAAGAAATATTTATAGTAATGTAAGAAAACTAAAAAGTAACTGAACATATTTAATTCTGATGTAGGCAATTGAACATTAATTGTTTGCATCAGTTTTTTTTATAAAAAAATTTCAAAAAAATTTTATGGAAACAAAAAAATAATGATAAATCGAGATAATCTTTATTTATAGAGTAGCAAAATAAAAATTTAATTATTAAATATTGTTTTATGCAGAGATGGGAGGATAATTTCAAGCTCTAAAAAAAAATTAAAAAAAGTTTAGCAGTTCCTAAGAAAATTAAAAAATCGAGATATTATTTGTGTATAGAGAAAAATTAAGAAAAGTGATAATAATTTGGAGGTAAATATATGGAAATTACAAGAAGTTGGTGTATGCCGAACAGTAATACATTTAAAATAAGGCCTATACGTCAATTGATAAAAAAAGAACTTATTGGTGGAATAATAATAGATCCATTCGCTAATTCTGCTAGTTTAAAAAATATGATAGATTCCAACGTGCTATATATAACAAATGACATAGATGAACACTATGATACAGATTATCATATGGATGCGTTAGAATTTCTAAAGAAATTTGAGGATAATAGTATAGATATGGTTTTGTATGATCCACCATATTCTCCTAGGCAAGTGTCTGAATGTTATAGAAGTCTTAATATGACAGTTAATTTTCAAACGACAAATTCTAGTTATTGGACAAACCACAAGAAAGAAATATCTAGAATAGTCAAGACAGGGGGAAAAGTTATAACTTTTGGCTGGAACAGTGGTGGTATTGGTAAAAAGTATGGATTTCATATAAGCAACATATTATTGGTTGCTCATGGTGGATGGCATAATGATACTATATGTACAGTCGAAATAAAAAAATAATTGCTAGAATATGTGAATTTATAAAAGTACATAAATTCGTAAAATAAGCTACTAATAAAATAGGTGTACTTTCGAGGGGATTAGTTCCCCTTAGGCAATAAATAAAAATTACTTAGAGAATTAGTTTAAATATAAATTTATTACTATAAAAATTAGTTGGAAAATGATTAAAAGGAGAAAAACAATGGAAAAGAATGAATTATTAAAAAATGAAGAAGAAAAAGTTAAGAGAATATTAAAAGCAATAAAAGAAGAAATTGATATATATGTAATTATAGATAAAAATGATTCTGAACTACGTAATAAATTGGACTTTAATGAAATAATTATAACAAATGAAGAAATTGAAAATGGCTATAAAGAGTATTTAAAAGGTGCTAAAGTAATTATAATGTATAGGAATAATGAAAAAGAGAAATTAATAGCTAAAGAAATAAAGGAAAAATTAAAATATTATGTTTATGCAAAAAAAATGATTTTAATGTCTGATATAGAAGAAACTAATATTAAACAACTTAAACATGAGATTAATAAGAAAATATGGGAATATGCTGAATGGATTAATCGAGAAGAATTATCTAATGGCAAGATTAAAGAAAAAATTATTGAAGGAATATTACATTATGCAATTATGGAAACCTTAAGTTTACAAGTGATAGGTGAGATTGGCAAAAGAGAAAGACGTATATATATGTATGATAATGGACTATATAATGAAATATCCTATTATACTTTAAAAAGTTATGTGAAAAGATATATACCAATGCATCTACTTACTGATAAGATATTAAGTAATATTACAAATTTATTAATTCCGGATGAAATATATGATTCTTCAATATTTATAGAAGAGGAGAATATTATAAATGTACAAAATGGATTATATAATGTATTAACAGAAAAATTGGAAAGACATAGGCCAGACTATATTAGTAATAAACAATTTAAAGTGAATTTTAACGAAAATCCTGTAAATAATGGATATTGGGATAAGTATATTGATACTTTGATAATGGGGGATATTGAATTAAAGGATATTTTACAAGAATTAATAGGTTTAATACTTAGTAATTACAATGGTACGTTGCCAAAAAAGATATTTATTCTTAATGGAAAAAAGGATACTGGTAAATCAAAAATTATCAAAATTTTAAATGAAATACTTGGTAATGAAAGAAATGAGTCAATTGCATTGCAGAGATTAGGGGATAAGTTTTCTCTTGGAAACATTAGTGGGAAACGATTGATTAGTCTAGGTGAAATATCCAATGAAACTATTGACACAGATGCTATAGAATATATTAAATTACTTACTGGTGGAGATGAAGTCCCTGTGGAACAAAAATTTAATCCCAAAATGGATGTTGATTATAGAGGGGTATTACTTTATTGTGGTAACAATTTACCTAACTTGAAAAGTACAGAAGTAGAAGCTATTTTAAGTAGGATTATGATAATTCCTTGTAATAACAAGCCAATTCCAGCAAATGAACAAGATCCACAAATATTAAAGAAATTGTTAGAAGACAAAGAGTATATTTTTAGATGGGGATTAATAGGTCTTAATAGATTAATAAAAAATAAGTTCAAATTTTCGTACTCTAAAAGAGTAGAATCTGCAATAGATAAATACACAAAAGATGTAGACAGTGTTGGGCATTTTATTGATAGAAATTTCTTGATTACAGGGAATAGGAAAGACAAAATAAGAACTTCTGAATTATATAATTCTTACGTAAAGTGGTGCTCACAAAATATATATTATGCACACAATAAGATGAATTTTAAGATTCGAATTTGTGCAAAGGGAGTTATTTATAATGCAAAGTATCAAGGTAACCCATATTATGAAGGATTAATTCTTAAGAAAGATGAAAATGTCTAATTAATATGTAAAGTGTAGGGAAACTCCCCCAAAAGCTCTTTGAATTATTTCTTCAGAAGAATGAAATATTAAAAATCTGTAGTTAGTAGTTAAATTAGAGTAATAGAATAATTTTAAGTTTTGGAATAGTTACTATTGAAATATGATATAAATATTTCAGTGTAACTATTTTTTTTAGGGAGTTGGGGGAGTCTAATATTAATTACTTTATTATAATTATTTTATAAAAATATCATAATTATAGTAATATAAAAATACAGAAATGCTCCCCAGAATCCCCTAAAGTTTTCTTCTTCTAGAAGAATAAAAAATTGTAAGATTAATTTAAATGGATACTATGTATTTTTTCGTAGAACTTATATGGTGATTAAACCACACAAAAGGATGTAAATTAATTTATGGTAAACATATAAGTTCAGAGTTTAAGACATTTTTATAAAAAACTCAGCTTGTCTGCATATTTATAAAAATGTTTATTGCTTGACTGATAGGTGTATATTTGGTAATGTATTTATATTAATTAATATATTGGAGGAATAATATTTATGAATGATTCTGAAATAAAAAAACAAATTGAAGCAGAACTAGGTATAGATGAAAAGAATATTAATAAGATTTTTAAATGTATTGTAAAAGGTTCTGTTGAAGATGTAAATGCAAAGCGTAGCTTGTTTCCGTCACCTACATATAATGCTAAATATAATGATATATGGGACTCTATTAATGCAGAGTGCAATTTGGCATTTAATGATGGATATATTGTTACAAAGCAAAAAAGAGGAATTTATGAATTTATTACTATATTAAATATGTCATCATCTTGTGTATACATATTAATGAAAGAAAAGAATTTTAGTAAAGTTATTTCAGGTGCATCTGTAAGCGATACGCACTATATGAAATGTTTAACACTTATAAATAGTGATTTAAAATCTTATCCTCAAGTATATGGACAGATAGGTTTTGATATTCAAGAATCACAAGATAATAGAATAAAAAATAAGAAAGAATCTATTAAGGACGAAGTTCTTGATAAGATAAATGAGTCTGTTAAGCGTTTTGTTGTAATAACTTTTGAGCCAGATAGTAGTACAGGTGTTAAGGCCATTTATGTAAATGTTGTGGCTAATAATACATCTACTAAATATCGTAAAGATTGGACTTCTCATATTAAAGCAATTGAAGTTCCTGAGTATGATGAATCTACATATGATAAGAGAAATATGGATGATGGTATGGATAATGTTTCTACGTTTGATACTCCAGCTGAGGTTAAAATTAAAACCAAAGTACAAGAATCCAGAAAATAAAATTGACTGAGGTAAAAAATTATGGCAATAGAAAAATTTAATGGGGAACGATTGAGAACAGCTCGAACAATACGAGGCCTTTCTAGTACTGAACTTGCTAAATTAATTGGTGTTTCTAAGCAAGCTATTTGGCAATTTGAAAGCGAAGGTAGAGTACAACCTAAACCAGAAAATCTCTTTATGTTAGCTCAAAAACTTAATTTCCCAACTAGCTTTTTTTTAGAGGAAAACTGGCAGGATATTTCATCCGGTAACTGTTTTTATCGTGCTGGTTCTTCTATTACTAAAAGGCAAAAAGAAGCGCAAAAAGAATTAAATATTATACGAGGAAAGATGTACTCGTTTTTGGAGGAATATATTGAATTTCCTTCACTAAATTTGTTTCAGCTTTCTAATGATGGAAATATAGATGATGAAGGGATTGAAAACTTTGCTGAAGATGTACGTAAATATTATGGCATAGATGATTTACCAATAGGTAACATGATTAATTTTATGGAAAATAACGGCATATTATTGTCTCAGTTTTTGTTGCCTGATGTTAAATTTGATGCGGTTAGTCAGCTAGTAGGTGTAGGTAGAGATAATAAGATTGCAATTACACCTTATAATGGTGCAATATCTTCATTTGTTAGAGTGCAATTTACTTTGGCTCATGAGTTAGGGCATTGGTTATTAGGGCATATGAATTCAGATGAGGAATCTCTTTCGACAGAAGACTATAAGGAGAATGAGCATGATGCTAATTTATTTGCAGCAGCATTTTTATTGCCAAGAGATGCTTTTTTAAAAGACTTACCAGCTGCGCCTAATTTGTATGCTTTTGTTGAATTAAAGAAAAAATGGAGAGTATCCATTCAAGCAATGATATATAGAGCGCACTTTTTAGAAAGAATAAATTATAATCAGTATCAGTATTTAATGAAGCAAGTTTCTAAAAATGGTTGGAGAACACATGAGCCATTTGATGATGTACTAATTGTTCCAAAGCCAACACTAATGAGAAAGGCTATTGAAATGCTTATAGAGCAGAAGGTATTAACTAAACAAGAACTATTAAATAAGTTAAGAATGTATTGTGGTTCATTGAATATGGAAATGTATGAGGAAATAGCTGGGTTACCTAAAGGTTATTTAAACATAATAACAACGTCTGAACCTAAAATATTATTAAAAAAGTAATAATATATTAAACAAACTTAATATGGTAAGCAACACTAAAAAGTTATTGAAACTGTCAAGGCTTTGTAGACAGAAAGTTAAGCGATTTTTATGAATTAAATTTTTTGATAAAAATAGGCTAAAAAACTTGAAAAATATAATTTATTTTTAAATAATATAAATAGAATAGTTAATATTATTATAGGCAGTAATTTAATATGCATAATAAAAAAACTAGTTTATAAATAGTATTATTTATTTAGCTTTCTTGGGAAAATTAAATGAAAAGAAATCTTTTTTGTGAACAAGAGCATAGAAAATATGCTCTTGTTTGCATTTAAAGATATAAATATTGAATTTATAATAAAGTATTTAAAATTTTAAGATATAGTATCCATAAAAAGGAAACCGCTTTTTGCTTTCTTAGTTATTACTGGCTTGCTAATAAGAATCCTTAGATTCTTGTGTATTATTGGTAAGGTAAATAAGAAAGAATCATGCTAATTTAAATTTATAAAATGGTTATACCACAAAAAGGTCAAGCAACATATTCAAACTACAATATGTATGCGAAATCACATACTGAATAATACATTATATTGTATACTGGAAATTGATTTACAGCTTTTTGTGGTTTGATTATAAAATAAAAATTTTAAAAATACGCAAATAAACTTGAAAAAATATAAGTTATTTATTAATAATATAGATGTGATAGTTAATAAATTATAAGTAGGAATTAATGTGTGTTGTTAAACTTATAAGATATATTAAATTATCTGTAATGCTTCCTTAAGTAAAAGAATAATATCAGAAAAGAAAATAAGAGCATAGTGTATGTTCTTATTTTCTTTTATAATATTATATTAGAGTAGTTGCTTAGAGGAAAATAAAATAAATATATTTATTCAAAAGAAACAGAAACATGTTTTTATTCATATTTTATTATGGATAAATAAATGTTTTATAAAAATATTGAAATTGAGTATAACAAATGTTATACTAATGAATGTAAATAGAAAACAAAGTAAGATTAAATTTGAAATTAAATAAGCACATAGTCAAATAATTAGGATTGACAATCAGACCTAATATGACTATGTGCTTTTTTGTTCAAGTTTTTAATCTTACTTTTTTTATTTATATAAATTTTGTATTTTGATCTTTGACAATTTAATAGAAAAACAAAAGAGATATTTCTATAGAAAATAATAATAACTTATTATGACATATAGAAATATGTAATAAAAAGCAAAAGAGTAACTATATTTAAAGATATTGCAGTATCTTTAAATATAGTAAAAACCAATGAGTTATTAGTAAAAATTCTAAACAATTTAATGATAACAAATAAATAAAAAGATATCAAATTAACCTTAGGAATAATTTTGAGTTAAAGATATTATTGTAGAAAATATTGTATATTCTGTAATAATAAATTTCCAGTTATATATGCAATATTTTTAAATATAAGCGATTTAAATGAAAGATTTACTTGGACATATACCAAAGTTTTATGTTGAATTACAAGGAGTTAAAAGAGGGGGAGATTCACTATGCCAGTATTAAATAATATTACAGAAGAAAATAATAGAAGAGTTAAAATAAAGAAAACTTTACCTACTAAGCGAGATAGAAGCGCCAAATATATTAATGTGAAAAATGATAATATGGTTAACGGATTTTATCAATTAAATAATGTAATTTTGTCCAAGTTTACCTGTAATGATATAGATCAGATTAGATTTAATCACTACATTATGAGGAAAGAAAATGTTCAAAGACTAAAAGATGATTTGCCTAGAGGGCAATTTTATTTAACATTAAGAACAGCAAGTACTGATTTAAAGCTACCATTTGCAAAAATACAAAGACTCATAAAAAAATTTGTAGAGTTAGAAATAATAACGAGTGTGTTTATAGCAACAAAAGGAAGCAAAAAGCCATCAATTTATCAATATAATTCAGCAGCTATAAGCGATGCAAAAGATGATATTATGAATAATACTGAAGAAGTTAATAATATAAAAGATGCCGATGAAATAGTTGATACTTTGAATGATACTTACGATGATACATCTAAAAAAGAATATATAAAAGAGATAAATAATTATATTGAAACTGATGATTTTTAAATTATATTACTTTAAAGGAGGAATTACTAATGAATAGTTATAACTTAGAAATAGAGAAATATATTCTAGGAAAATGTATTAGTTCTAAAGAGAGTTTAGAATATATTATCGATTCTGGAGTCAATCAGAATGATTTTTTTGAAAAACAGCATAAGCAAATTTATCAAGGAATTATTGATGCTTTTTTTAAATTTAAGAGCATAGATTTAGGGTTGGTGACCGTTGCATTGAAGAATATTAATAAAAATTATTTAAAGAATTTAGTAGATAACAGCATTAAGATATTTAATTTAGAGTCATGTATAAAGATGTTGATGGAGTTAAGCGTTAAAAGACAATGTGAAGATCTAGCAAATCAGATACAATCATCGAAAGCAGAAGAGATTGGTTCGCTTTTAAAAGAAACAATTGATTTTATAGAAACATCTAACGCAAGAATAGATAATTTAAATAATATTGTTACATTAGATAAAATAAAAATGACCAGTATTTATGAAGCAGAGAAGGTAAGAACAGGATTTAGAGATATAGATAATAAGATACTCGGTATTGTAACAGGAAGTTTAGTTGTTATTACTGGATATAATGGAAATGGAAAGAGTACGCTCTTAAATCAAATGTGCATAGCAGAAAGTTTGAGTCAGGGATATAAAGTATTTGTTTATTCACCAGAACTTACAAATTCTAATTTTAAAAGTTGCGTATATTCTACAATTGCTAATTCAGAAGATTTCGATGAAGATGAGTTTTGCGGAGAAAAATATAAAAAATTAAGTGATAGAGGTAATATGTTAATTGATCAATGGATTAAAGATAAATTATATATCTACTCAGATAGTAATAGTACAAGTTCTGAAAAGCAATTGTTAAGAGATATGGATAAACTGGCAAAACATAAAGATGTTAGAGTTTTTATAATTGATAATCTGATGAAGATTGATTTAGAGGGAAGTTATAAAAATGAGTATTTAGCACAGAAGACTTTTGTAAATCAACTAAAGCAATTTGCAACAAGATATAATGCTCTAGTCTACTTAGTAGCACATCCGAAGAAACCACAAGAAAGAAGTAAAGTAATATCTAAATTTGATATTGCAGGCACTGGAGATATAACTAATATGGCGGATTATGTATTTTCTATAAGTAGGATTACTAGTAAAGATAGAAAGAAGAACTCTAAATATAGGGATTGTATTATAAAGATGATGAAAGATAGACCTAAGGGTACAGAGGATTTTGCAGTAACCTTAAGTTTTGATAAAGATAGAAAAAGATTTTATGGTTCGTTGCTTGAACTTAATAAAAAATATGGATATATTTCTTAGGAAAATTAAATAATAATTTTTTTCGAATAGGGACATAGAAATATGTTCTTATTTGTAGTTATAAAAAAAGTTGGGTTTATATTTTTCAAGATATACTTTAAGTATAGGAGAATAAATTTTAAATACATTGAATAAGAAAGAACGTTTGGAGGAATAAAAAACATGGAGTTGAGAAGTAAACTAGATTATAATAATAGCTTATATGGATATGGAAAAGGAAATGCATATGTTGCTAAAATTATAGGAGAAGATCCTAAATATAAATTAAAAAGAGAATTTTTACAAAAGGAAATTGAGTACAATAAAACTAGTAAAACAATATGGTATAGTTATAAATGGAATATTGAAAGCAGTGGAATTTATGAATTTAAAGAAGAAAATGCTTTTAAGCATGAAGTAGAGTATTTTAAGTATGATGCAGAATCAAATGTTAAGGAACCATTAAGTTATTCTAAAGTATTAAAAATGTTTATTAATAAAGAAAAAGGTGACATTAAAAGTACAGAGGAGTATAAAAAAGCATTAGAAAAGGCAAAAATGACAGGAAAAAAACAACTTTTAACTTCTGGAATGGAAGCATGTAATAATCCGGAAGAAGAGTGTAATTTTGATATTGTAGATAAATATGTCTTACCAAATGGAAATATAAAAATTCATAGATATCATACCTGTTAAGGTGAAATAGACGAATTAAATACCTAAAAATTAGCAATGGTTGAATCGATTACCGCATTATATAAGAAATTAATAAAAGAACTTGAAAAACAATAGATGATTTATAAATAATATAAATATAGTAGTTAATCTTATTATAAGCAGGAATCAATATGTAGGATAAATAAAAAGGCTGCTTAGAGATAGTTTTAGCTATAATGCCTTCTTTAGAAAATTTAATAATAATTTTATTGTAAATGGGAGCATAAAGATATGCTCTCATTTGCATTTTCTGGTCATATAACTAATAATAAAACTTTGCGTTTAAATAATTTTAATACCCATAAAAAGGCAACCGCTGTTTGCTATCTTATTTATCATTGGTTTGCTAAATAAGAAAAAGTAGAATTTCTGAAATGTTAATAGGAAAAGTTTTTTATAATTAAATACTGATTGAAGGGAATTGGAAACAACAATATCCATAAAAAGGCAACCGATTTTTGCTTTCTTATGTATTTATAATTTGGTAAACAAGAAGTACGATGTGGAAGTTAATGGGTGGTGGTTTCGTCATATTAAAATTAAATGCCGATATACAATAGTATCAAATAATTTGAGAGATGCATCTAAAAAAACAAATAATTGATGTAATTTCTTATATATTTATGGTTTGCTAAATAAGAAATAAATTAGTTAAAAAGCAAACCAAAAAACGCTTTCCTTATAGGAAGCGCAATAAAGGATGCTCTCCCAATTTGCAAGGTTGCTCCCTCCAAACCACTACCAAATATCTGTTTAACTTCAAAAAATCGAAAATAATTGGACTTTTTTGCAAATAAAGTAGGTTTTATCGAAAAAAATAAGTCTGATAAGAGAAAATAATATAATGTTATTGTGGTAGTAAAGAGATATTTTCTTATATATTACGGGTTTGCTAAATAAGAATAATTCTTAATAATTTAAGAATCGTTGTATAACTATTAATTAGAACTATAACTTAATAAAAAGCCAAAAAATTATAAATTTTTTAGAATTATTATGAAAATTTATATGAAATTAAATTAATTTTAAAATTATATAATATTTTAAGAAAAGATTCAAAAATATTAAAAACTTTTTTGAAAATCTTGATTATTTAAAAAAGTTTGAAAAAACTTTTGATTTATCGAGAAATATTAAAAAATATTTTAAAATTTTTTGAAAGTCATTTAAAATAAAATATTCACCATGTGGTGAGAAATAGGTTAAAGTTATCAATAATAATTTTTTGAAAATGTAATTATATATGGAACAGCTAATAAATGCTACGATTCAAAATTTTCAAGGTTAATCAATTCAAATTGCTGTGTAATATGCATCTTACTTAAGAAAATCGAAAATAATAATCAGATTTGTGGAGAATAATGAATTCTTTTTTTATGTATCCAAGAAATTCTCAATTTAAATAATTAAATATATTATCATAATAAAAATACAAATAAAAAAAGAGATGGTTACTGCCCAATGTCATTAAGTTAAGAAATAAACATTATAGTTATGGAACAGAGTATGTCTAAAAATACATACCTGTTCTTTTTTTATATAACAATGATTAAAGAACAAAAAGGTATGAGATAATTTTCAACCCACAAGATAATGTACAAATACGCTTAGTGAATAGCCTATATATTGTGGAACGGAAATTTGATTTTACCTTTTTGTGGGCTAATCATAACAATTTTTATTAAAATATTAGAAAAAGCTTGACAAATAGTTAGAAAAATGTTGTGAAGCTCAATTAATTACAATGGTTTTTCGTATGAAACAGTAGAAAAGATTATCGCAAAGTCAAAACCAAATCGGCAGTTAGCTTTATATATATAGTAGCATAAATTTATGTTAATATAATTTTTTTACAAAGATATGGCGCTGCCTTATTTGTATGCAAAAAAATATGGGAAAGAAAAAAGTCAATCGAAAGTATATACACTTTCAATTGACATTGGGTTACTGCCTCTTTTTTTGATCAAAATGCCACTTATACGTTTGTATAACATCAAGAATGTAGCGCTGCTCTTCAATTGATAAATCCTTTGAAATTGAATAAATTTCAGATAAAACATTAGAACTTTTAAGGGATTCTGAGTTACTCATTTCTCCAGTGCCATAAAGTAGCCATTCTTGACTAATTTCTAAAGTATTACATAGTGCATTAATAATTAAATGTTGTGGCATTTCGGTCTTATCATGTTCTATGTTAGTAATTACACCTCTAGATGTGCCAATTTTCTCGGCAAGTCCATCTTGCGTAAATCCTTTAGATTTACGAGCGGTTTTTAATCTTTCTCCTAAAGTCAATTTAAACACCACCTTTATCTGTATATTAGCATAAATGTTTTGTATTGTAAAGACGAAAAAGTTTTTTTAATACAGATAAATGCATTGACAATACAAAAGGTGAGTGCTAATATGTATTTACAATACAAAAATAAGTATTCACAATACGAAAGGGATGATTTTATGAATGATGAAAATATTTTGAATGAAATTATGATAAATGTAAAGCAGGTACCATTAGAATGCCAAGAACGGATTCTTGACATTTTAAAAGGAATGGTATTTACCAAAAAGTGCTTAACTAAATATACTACCATAGCAAAAGAAGAAGATAAAAATGAATAAGTTTTGTGAATATAACTTAGATTTTGTTCTATTAATATGGGATTTGGAAATTTTTATATTTTATGTTAATGGATTATTTCAGTAAGACGGTAATAAATTAAAAGGCATAATAAACTTAAAACAAGAAATTTAAACAAGGAGGAAATAATAATGAGTAAAACTTTAATGGGAATAGCGAAAGGAGTGACAATAATTATACTTACAACAGCATTTGTATCGGTGCCAGCATTTGCAAGCCAAGAAGGATGGATACAAAATACTGATGGAACTTGGAATTATAGTCATAATGGATCTTTTTATAAGAATACATGGTTACAATTAAACAGACAGAATTGGTATTACTTTAAAGATGATGGGACAATGGCTACAGGTTGGATTAAAGACAATATTGGCAATTGGTATTATTTGTATTCTAATGGAGTTATGGCAAGTAATACAACGATTGATGGATATAAGTTGAATGTTAGTGGACAGTGGATAGATGATAGTGGAAAGGCAGTCGAGGAAAGCAATAAGATAGATCCTGTTGGAACAGCTCCCGGACATGGAACGTTAGCTATAAATTATGATAATGTACAAATCTTTAGAGATGGAGCAACAACGGAGGTATGGATGTGGATTCCGGGAGGACCTTGGACTTTAGATGCAAGCCTAAGCACTGTACCTAAAAAAGAAGAAGGTAAAAGTGACGATCTTTTAAATGGAGTAGCCAGTTCTATAACTTGTACTAATTATTCATACACATTTACCGCAATAGCACAAAAGGGACATGAATATGTTATTGCTGTCAAGTGGAAGCCAAGATACAGAGGGGTTACGGTTGAATTTTATAAGGATAATTATTCACTTGGAAAAGAAAACGAGTTGATTTTTACAAAAAATATTTAGATTAGCAAAACAAAAAGATAATTTAAAGGGAGAAAATAATAATGAAAAAGAAGCAAATAATAAGTATTTTGTTAGCTAGTACATTAGTATTATCTGTTGCAGGATGTGGAAATGTAGAAAGCAAAGATAGAGAAAATGCAAGTCAACAAACTGCAGTAGAGGTAGTAAAAGAAGAAGCATTTGCAACTATACCAGAAGAAAAATTAGTTACTAATTATATTAAAACAAAACTATCACAAGAAGATTCCTTCGAACAAAATAGCGTTGATTTCATCAATCTGTATATTAATGATAAGGTGAATAAATCATTAATTTCTAAATATAACTTGGAATATGATCCTAAAACAGTATACAAACTTACCGATTTGCATTCTAAATATCCTGAATTATTCGAATCAGGAATAACTAGACTCTATACTTTATTTTATCAACAGACATATGGACAAGATGAATTTGTTAACAAAAAACTACTTAAAAAAATTAACGGATATTTATCTGATGTTTGGAATAATGAAAAGAATAATGATTATATCCTAGCAACAGAATTCAGCGAAAAGCATCCTAAAGAAACTTTTCAAAAATACTTAATAGAAAATAAAATTGAAGTAAAAAATATTACTTATCCAACATTTGTGACAGGATTTAATTTTGTACCGGGCGCAGATGTTGCTACAGTAAAAGTGACAATAAAAGGAATTCAAGATAAAAAAAGTTTTGAAAAAAATTTGGCTTTAGACTTCTATTTCTCACCTAGTGATGAAATAAAAAATGGTGTAAAAAATGATGACAAGTTAAGCGATAAAGATTTCGAGATAATGGCAATATCAACAGGAACAGTTCCAGCCGATAAATTTGACACGTATTTTAAGTATGATATTAGCAAGGCTAAAGAGAAATTTGGAATAAGTTAAATGCCATTATATTTAGAGATATATTTAGATGTAGAGAGGAAGAAAGAGAAAATGAAAAGTAAGATTATATTACTATTATTATCAGCATTATTAGTAACTAGCATGATTGGATGTGGTTCTAAGGATAAACAAACTGTAAGTCCTACAGATAGTAAGGTAACTGCTTCTGCAGATGATGACATAGAAATAAAAAAAGATTATGGAGAAGATATTGAACTTATATCAAAAAATTATTTAAAAGCGATTGATTCTAATACAAAGGGTGGATTTAAAAATCCCATTATTGGAAAGGTTACTGAAGATAAAGGTAATCATTCTAAAGTAGAAGGATTTGATAAATCAAAAGATGGAAAAACTGTGATTTGTTATTTAGATACTTCAGAAAGTAAGGATTTAAAATTAGGAGATGTAGTTAGAATAGATATAAAAGATATAGATAAAAATGATGATGATAGTAATGAAGATCCAACTGAGTTTAAATATGGAGCAGAACCAATGAGTATGGATGAATATAATAAGAAAATTTCTGAACGAGTTGGAGACACTAGAGATAAGTCAACTAAAGATAACTATGTGTATTTAAAAGACACAAAAGAAAATTCATACTTTGTGCCAGAATTATCTATGGCTACGTATCAAGATATGTTACGTATAATAACAACACCTGTGCTGGACAAGCAAAATTTAAGCAGTATTCAAGGGGAATATGATGGGGAAGTGGTATTAATCGATATTAAGCATGATGAAAGTATGGTGGTTGCAGTAAAAGTCAATGATAAATATGAGTACTTTTGTGTGAGTTTAACAGATATGAAAAGGTTAAAAATCAGTGATGAAGATTATAAAATAAGGGATAAGGTTAAGGTTATCATAGGAATCTATCCTTATTCTACAGAAGAAGCCGTTTCAATTAAATAATTAGATATGTAATTCAATGAGGTAATAAAAAAATGATAAAAAATTTAAAATTATTATTAGGGGGAAAAAGCAAATGTTTAGTAAAAAAACAAAAAAGATATTAGGAGTAATATTAGTTTCAGGAATAATTGCAGCATCATATTCTATAGGAGTATATGCGGAAGATAATACTACCGGTACAAATTTAAGCAACTCAATAAATGCTGGAACAACTACAGGTGCTGCTATTGTAGTGACAGATGAAGTTATTGGTACAAAGGTTAAAGATGAATATGATAATGTGTATGAAGTAGTAGAAAAAAAAGAAGATGGAGTTTATGAAGTAAAGTTAATAGCGGTAAATCATCCAGTACCTTATTGTGATATTTCAGCGCAATTTGAGAAAGGCAACATTAAATATGAATTAGTAAACACAATTGGACCAATTGCTGGTCCAGTGGGTATATTTAAATGTTATTATGATCCAGAAGATGTGTTACCTCGTTATGATGTTATACATATGGCAAATTTAGAAAAAGAGGATTATGAAAGATTATATTTTCAAATGGGGGGAATAGTTCGTTGCAAATTCCAACTTATTAATGATCAAGGTAATTCAGAATATTACTCAGTAACAACTTATAATGAAAAGTCTATGACTCAGTGGATGATATTTGAAGAATATTTGAAAGAAACCTATCCAGATTATAATTGGATCAATGATAAGAATACTGATATATATACATTAGTAAAGAAAGATAATAATTCATTAACTACTAATAGTGGTACTAGCAGTTCATCAAGTTCTTCGAGCAAACATCATAGTAGTTCGTCAAGTTCAAGCAGCTCTTCGAGTTCAAGTGCTTCAACAAGTTCTTCTAATACAGAAGCAAACAAAGTAGAAATTAGTAGAAATAATGATAAAATTATTAAATCCCTTGGTGGGAGTATAGTTGATAGTAGTACTACTAAAGGGTTAAATGGCTCTGACATTACGATTAGTGATATTAATAAAGCAGATGGAACTAAAAGTAAAATTATAAATACTTCAGTAATTGATGATAAGATACAAATAAGTAACCAAAATGGTGATAAAGTATATAAATTTATTGAAGAATTAGGATTATATATGCCTGTAACAGGTGAAAGTAATCAAAATTATACAGTAATATCACTTGATGCAAATTCAACTTATTGTATAGTTAACTCTAAGATGACAGAAGGTGTTGTTAACAATGGATGGAATAAAATAGATAAATCTTGGATTATGATAGATGAAAAGGGAAATGTTATGAAAGGATGGTATAAAGATAGCGATGGAAGTTGGTATTTGTTAGGTACAAATGGAGAGATGAAGACAGGATGGGCAGAAGATGTAGATGGAAAATGGTATTACATGAATGAACATGGTGTGATGTTACACGATACTTATGTAGGTAAATATTATCTTGATAGTAATGGTGCTTGGATTTAATAATAATTAAATTGAGTTATATGAGGAGAAGTAATTAAGATGAAAACAAATAAAATGTTTTTAGGATTATCAACATTAATAGTGGCAGGGATACTATCTCCTGCTATACAGTCGTATGCTTTAAGAAAGTAGAGAATTATTGATGTAGGAGGAAAGATGTATGAGAGAAACAAGCAAAGTTTTAGAAGGTTTATGTTTAGGAATGGGGGTTATTTCATTATTGGGAGTTGGGAAACCTGTTTATGCTACTAATGATGCAGATATAACTACAAAAACAACCGCTCAAGTTGAATTACAAGGTATGCCCGATGTAGTGGATGCTGGTGAGCATTTTACTGCACCTAAAGATGGAGATGTTAAAAAGTTGAATGTTGGTTGGACTAATATTCAAGGACATTTCTTTTATTGCAAAGATGAAAGCAGAATTAAAGTTACGAGATGGCAACAAGCTAATGAAAAGTGGTATTATTTTAGTCCTTCTAACTATGAAATGCAAACAGGTTGGATTCAAGATGGTGGTACATGGTATTACTTAACCGATTATTCAGATTTAAAATCAAGAGAAGTTGATATAGAACATGGATTGGGCTCTATGAAAACTGGTTGGCTTAACAATCATGGAAAATGGTATTTCTTAAATAATAATGGTCCGTTAAAACAAGGTGGATGGCTACAAGTAAATGGTACTTGGTATTATTTTTATTCTGATGGTATCATGGCGACAAGTACAACTATAGATGGATATAATATAGGTTCAGATGGGGCTTGGAGAAATAGTTAGTTAGATTTTAACTAAATAAATTTAGATATTACAATGTAATTTTGAGGGGGGGATAATTGATGATAAAAAGAGGGGAAAAAATAATAGCAAGTTTAATAATTGGGTGCGTTTTACTTTCAACGATGCCATATACACAAGCTTTTGCAACATCAGAGGATAGATTACAAATAAAAGTTGTCAATATAGATGGTAAACTAAATACACAATATACAATAAATGGAGAGATATTAAGAAATCAGTGGTATGAATATGATGTTCAACTTGCTAGTATTGATAATGGTGGAAAAGAGACTCAACTCAATGAACATCGTAAAGTTTATCTTGATGGAAATGGATGCCCACTGCATGGTTTACAAGAAATAGATGGAGATACATATTATTTGAGCGCTACAAAGCCTGCTACAGGGGTAGTTATGGTTAAAGGGGCTACGGGAAAATATGAAAAGTATGTGTTTGGAAACGATGGGAAAAGAATAACAGACCCAACTAAAGTGAAATATACGGATAAAGAATATACTGTTTCAGAAGATGGTAGTTCTGTTACTATGACAGTTGATGGGGTAGTCTATAATGTTCCAAAGGATGAATCTCTTGCTGGCGAGGGAATAGTTGAGAAAGATGGAAGGCATTATCAAGTATATCGAGATTTTGATACACTTGTTGCTCATATTAATAAATCTAAAAAAACTGGAGATTACTATGCGAAAGAAGATGGTACTTTGGCTAGTAATGAATGGATTAAAGATGAAGGAAACGTTTGGTACTATTATGGAGCAGATTTTAAAAGTGTTAAAGGCTATCAAACAATCAATGGAAATAAATATTATTTTAGTAAATATGGAACTCTGTTCATTGGTTGGAAAGCAAAAGCATTAGTTGAAGGGACTAAGACAAATTATAAAGACAAAACATTATATTATTTTGGAGAGGATGGGGCAATAAAAGAAGGCTGGATTAATTATAATGGTAAGTGGTATTATATTTATTCTGATGGGTTAATGGCGACAGATACCACTATAGATGGATATTACGTGAATAAAAATGGCGTTTGGGTATAATAAAAATTAGTTTGCATAGATAGGGAGTGCTTTGAACCCCCTTATTTAAAATTTAATTAGGTAATTGCAAAATTAACTAAATAAATTCTGTGAATAAAATCTAAACAATAATAATGTGAAGGAATGAAGCAATGAAGGAAGGTAATGTATTTCCATATGACTATGATACTTTATATATTATCAGAGAAATGGAAGCATATTTAGGTTTAAGAAATAAAAAAATTGATAAAATAAACTATACCGAATTAATTGAATATATTCATAAAATAACTTTAATGTTATTATATAAGTAAATTTTATTAAAAATTGGTAAAATAAATTTTTATATTAAATTCAGTATTTTTATTTAAATATGGGGTTATTGCTTATATTTAATTTTAATAAGTGCAAATTTTAGCATTTTTATTAAAAAACCTTGCACGTAATTAAAGTTTTAGGATAATAGAATCTAGTATTTATCAGCAGTTCTATGTTATTGAGCAGTACCTAGATAAGAAATATTGGAGAATAGAGGGAAACTTTAAAAAGCCTTCTTGATGATTTTTATATTTCTGAAATCATTAAGGAGACTTTTTATTGTTTTTATTTAGCCAGTTAGTTTACAGTATTATAATAGTGTAAAGTCATGTACAATTGATTAATTAAAATAAACATTCTGAATAAAAACCTAAATGAAAGTGGTTTCCATCATAGTGTACAGGCTTATTTATTGGAGCGTTATAGTTTAGTACTTTACAGAAAATTCTTCCAAAATTTTTTGTTTGTGGATCGTCTGATGATCTATGATCTAATAAAGTAATCCTAAATTTAATAATCTTTATAATGGATGCATCCGTTCTGTTATTAGCCAAAAATAAGAAGCGATTATTACTACCTTCTGCATTATTTGAAGAATGAGAACATATAAAGCTTGCTATTTGCCCTAACCAAAAAAAGTATTCATCATCATTTGCAATATTATTTGTTTCGACATTAAAATTTAAATTCATGTTTATACCTCCTAATTATGTTGAGATATACCGGTATATAATTGATTTTCATTTATTTAAAAAAGATATTTTTAGAAATATGATAAATTAAAAAAAGAAAAAAGGGAATATAAATTCCAATAATTGCCAGAAAATTTTTTGAGTCATATTTATTAATTAAGAGAAAAGAACAGAGAGAGAATATTTATAGAAATCAAAAAAGAAATGCTTAATCTATTGGAAGTTGAAGTATTATTTATAATTTTAATTACGCTTATATTTTATAGTGTTTGTTATATATTGAATAAAATAGAACAAAGAATTAATAAATATAAAGAAGAGTAAGGATTTCTCTGAAGTACAATTTAAATGAACAAATTAATTAGAAATAAAAAGATGTGTTAAAATTTAGAATAGGTTGTTGAATGACTAATTTTCGAAAATAAAGTTATCCAACAACCTATATTAATTTTAAAAGGTGGAATATGTAAAGAAGTTCATATTATATATTTAGCAGAAGGCAGTAGAACTAATGAAACTCCAATATTATTTGAAGCATGAATTTAAAATGAATAATACCAATGTCAGCAGTGTTAAAACTGAATTATAATATGACATTGGTCTTTTTATGTTCATGATTAAAGTAGGATTATAGGGCTTATATGCTCTTATTTAGTCATTTTAATATTTCAAGAAACTTGTAAACAAATCCGTTAGTAAGCAAATAAAAAAATTTTTCTACAAAAATTTAAAAAATATAAAATCAAGATACACTTTATTTAAAGGATAAAAACTTATTTTGAAGTGTATTTTTATAAACTATCTGTGGAAAAAACTAATTCACATTAAAGTGAATTAAATAAAAATAAAAATAAAAATAAAAAAATTATTTAAAATCTGAAAAACATGAAAATCAAGATACACTTTGAATTGTAAGGATAAAACAATTTTAGAGAGGTGTTTATATTGGCAAAGATAAATATTTCTAAGTGTGAAGTTTTTGAAGAAAGCACTTTTGAATTTGATATAGAGAATGTAATATACAATTTTATATTAGGGAAAATAAAAAATGAGAAGTATACGGAGGATAAGGAAGTATGAAAATAAGTGAATTGTTAGTGAGATTAGAAGAAGTAGAATTCAATACAGGTAATTTTAATATTTCTAATTTCTATAGAAATAATAAAGAAGCAGATGTAAGTATAGGAATATATGCAAGAATATCTAGAAAGAATTCTACGCTAATAGATCAGCAGAAAAAGGCAATTAGGTTATTTCTTCAATGGAAAATAAAATTAGATGTACAAACTACAGTTGTGGAGTATTCAGATGATGGATTTTCTGGTACGCAAGATGGCAGGGAAGGATATAGCAATATGATGAGAGATTTAAAGTTGGGGAAGATAAATGTTATTGTAACTACAAATATAGATCGATTTGGACGGGCAACAGAGAATATAATATGGGATATTTATCCTCAGGGAGAAGTAAAATATTTATATATTAGTTTAGACAATAAAATAATTAATGCAATAAGTAATATGACATATATAAAAGAAAAGGCTGCTACAGCCGATGACTATGCTAAAACTTGCAGTATAAAAGCAAGAAGAGGATTAGAGACAAGAATACAGGAAGGTTCTGCTATTAGTTCCAAAGCAGCATATGGATATAAAATAGAAGTAGATAATGTAACTGGTTTACGCAAATATCGTTTAGGAAAAGATGAAGAAATTGAAACAGTGAACTATATATTTCAAAAATATTTATTAGGAGAAACTTTAGGAGATATTTCACGGACTTTAACTAGTAGTGGAATTATAAGTCCATCTGGTAAAAAAACATGGAATAAATCTACTATAGAAAGTATATTAAAAAATCCACTATATTCAGGACAACTTTATCAGAAGAGATATCAAAAACAAGGATACGCATATTATGGAGATGGTCGAAAGATTGTACGAGTAGAAAAAGATGAGTGGATTAACAGTGGGAATTTTGAAGGAATCGTAGACATTGAAACTTATAATACGGTTCAAACTATGCTAAATGAAAATAGAGGAGTTAGAAGTAGTAAGTCTAATAAGAGGGCCTTTACAGGAGTTTTAAGATGTGGAGATTGTGGACGAGCATTGATATTTAAAGAAAAGTGGGCTGGATATAAATGTTCTGGTAGTCAACATAAAGAAGGAAAATGTTCAACCCATTTCATAAAAGAAGATGATATTTGGAATTTAACCTTTAATAAACTAAATGATAAGATTCAATATAATTATGAAAAACTGAAGAAACCTATTCAGGAAAGAATCAATGCAACAAATGGAGCACAGCAAAAGCAAAAAAGAATAGAAAAAAATAATGAGAAGATAGATAATGCTGCTAGAAGAATTGCGAGTCTATATTTTGAAGAAGATAAAAGGTATGCAGATTCGGTGATCACTGAAATAAAAAATCAAATAACTAAGATAGAAAAAGAAAATAAAGAATTAGAACGAAGAGCACAAGAAGATAAAAAATATCAACATGATATGCTGTATATACTTGAAAATATAGATAAGAACATAGAAAAAGAAAATTGGGTTATTAATTTATTTATTAAAGAAATTAAAATATATCAAGACAATAAAATAGAAATTATTTGGAGGTGCTAGATAGAGGTATTAAATGATACCTCTATTTGTAATTAAAGAGAAATAATCTAATAAAATTATAATATATCAATTATAAATTAAGGTTAAATGTATGAAGGATAATTTTGAAACTGTATATGGGAATGAAGATTTCTTTAAATTGTTTGAATTACTAGTAGATAATAAAATGGCAGAGATACTTCAAAAGGTTAAAGAAGATAGTAAAGCGTGGTATAATAATATAGAATACTATCCATCCACAAACACTAATGGTGAGGTGGATGAAAAAGATGAATAAAATATGGAACATAGCAATTTATGCAAGAGTTTCTACAGATAAAAAAGAACAAAGTGAATCTATTCCAGTACAGGTTGAAAATTTAAAAAAATGGATATTGAATAAATCAAGAGAAGATGTAAGTGCAATATACAATCTAATTGATGTCTATCAGGATCAAGGAATATCAGGATCCTCATTTGACAGAGAATCTTTTATTAGAATGAAAGAAGACATAGAAAATAAAAAAATTAATATGGTAGTAACTAGAGATTTATCAAGATTTTCAAGAAATTATATTCTTGCAGGATATTATTTAGAGGATTATTTTAAAGTAAATAATATTAGATTTATATCTGTCTTAGACAATGTAGACACTGAATCAGAGTTTGATAATGATATTATACCTTTCAAAAATATTTTAAATGAAATGTATATAAAGGATTGTAGTAGGAAAGTTAGATCTGCATTATTAACAAGGATGGAAAGAGGAAGCAGCATTGCCAGCAAACCGCCATATGGGTACAAATTTCAAGAAGTTTATGAAGGGAATCAAAAAAACATAAAATTAATTCCGTCTGAAGATGAATGTACTCAAGTGGTGAAAGAAATCTTTACACTATATTTATCAGGATGGGGAGCGGGAAAAATAGCAAGTTATCTAAATAAACAAAAAATTGACCCACCTTCTAATAGAATCAAAAACTTTGCTAGGAAAAAATTTGGGAAATGGAGTAATAATACTATTATCAGTATATTGAGAAATCCTAAATATGGTGGATACATGGTTCAGGGAAAATATAAGAAGGTAAGTTATAAGGTGAAAAAAATTAATATAATGCCTGCTGAACAGTGTATATATGGAGGAGAATTTGAAGGGATAATTTCTAAAGATGTTTTTGAAAGAACTCAACAAATGATGAAAGATCGCTCTAATAGTAATTATAGATATAAGAATGGAGTTATACATGCTTTTTCAGGTGTTCTTAAGTGTGGAAAATGTGGAGGGAGTATGACTTATAGAAAAAAATATAAAGGATATAAGTGTACGAATAGCCAACAAGGTGCTCAAAGGTGTTCTCCGCACAGTATTAAAGAGACAAGGTTAATTGAGATTGTCTCAAATGAAATAAAGAGTATGATAGATGAAAAAATAGATAAAAGCAAGGTCTATGATAGGTTCAGTAATATAAAAATAGAAAATGATTTTGAGAATGAATTAAAGTCTGTAGAAAAAGAATTAAATGCTCTTGATGGTAAATTTAAAAAAATATATGAAGATAAATTAGAAGGAGTTATGAATCAAAGAAATTTTGATTCTATGATTCAGGATATTCAAGAAAAGCAAGATAAACTTATAGAAAGAAAAGATCAATTAGTAAATATGCTTAAGAAAAATGACGTTGATAATGACTTGTTGAAAAAATACAAAATAGAAATAGATGATCTCTTAGAAGGAAAAACAATTGATAGGAGATTAGTAGAAACTTTAGTAGATAAAATTATTATAGATGAGGTTAACGGCAGTAAAGAAAAAAAGTTGACAATCTATTATAAATTTTCGAAATAATTAAGTGTAGATACTAAATTTTATAAATAAGTGTTTTATTAAAAAGATACTTATCGTCTAAAAAGGGACTGCAACTTGTATAGGCTTGTCTGCAGTGAAATTATTAAAACAAGATGCTAATGCAGTTATGGTTGTATTACCATCAGATCACTATATTCAAGGTGAGAAGAATTATATAGATACGTTATCTCAAGCAATAGAGATGGCTAACAAGAGGAGATGTATTGTTACTCTTGGAATTGAACCAAGTAGAGCAGAAACTGGGTATGGCTATATAGAAATGGGCGAGAGAACCACTGGAACTATCCCAACTTATAAGATCGCAAGATTTACTGAAAAACCAAATTCAGAAGTAGCTAAAGATTTTATATTAAAAGGAACCTATCTATGGAATTCAGGAATGTTTGTATTTAGAGCAGATGTTATTTTAAGAGAAATAGAAAAATACCTACCTAAATTGCACAAATCATTAATGGAAATATATAAAAGCTTAGGTGAAGAAAACGAGGAAAAAACAATAAAGGAGCAATATGAACTAATAGATGGAATATCTATAGATTTTGGAGTAATGCAAAGAACAAGAAAAGCATATGTCATAAAATGTGATTTTAATTGGGATGACATGGGAAGCTTTGGAGCTTTAAGCAGACTTTTAAGCACAGACAAAAATAACAATATTTCTAAGAATGTTTATATTGATGAATGTGAGAATTGCTCTATATTTGGAGATAAGAACTTAATTATTGGATTCGGAATAAAGGATTTAGTTGTAGTTGATGCAGGAGATGTTATACTCGTAATGGATAAGAACAAGGACCAAGAGATAAAACATTTATTAAATAAACTTAATGAAAACCAAAAATATAGTAAATTCCTATAAGCTTGGCAAATAAGCTGATTCAAAACAGAAAAACTTTGAACAGCTTATTTTAATTATAGTGGGAAATAAGGTAGAATTTTAGATTACTAAAACTATACTAGGTAACTATAGAATCTGTAATAAAGTTTATATAAAAATGCATAAAATGAATGGAATATAAAAAAGATATATGAAATTTAATGCATCAATATAATAGAGGGGATGCATGAATCACTATTTCAGCAGGAAAATAAAATTGTAGAGTTTGTATAGAATGTAATTATAAATAAATAATGTTTAAGATAAGGGTTTTATTAAGATGGCCTATAAAAATGTCTATATTCATATTCTTGGAGATTTGTACATATACTACTTGACTTAGATATTAATTAAGTGTTGTAAATTTATAAGACGAGTATTATTATATAAATATAGTAGGAATTTTAATTAAATTAAAAATTTAATATGTAAATTACTTCAAAATTCTTTTGATATAAATAATTTAAATGTAGAGGATGTGATCATGTTTTGATGATTAATACTCACAAAACTATGGCAGAGAATATTCTAAAGCATGCTAATACAAAAAGTGTGTATTTAATTAATAATAAAAGATTTATATGGGGGAATGTGAAACCTGACTGTGTGCCTAAGTATAAATTAATGAAACATTATTTTAATGAGAGTATAGATATGGTAGTTGAGAAAATCATATATTTATCTTCGCTGACATTGGAAGACGTTTACTATAATATGACAATTGGAAAGTTTAGTGAAGAGCTTGGAGTAATATGTCACTTTTTATGTGATTTTTTTTGTGCACCTCATTATTATCGATGGGAATTTAAGAGTACAAGTGCAGTAAAAAATCATATGTCTTATGAGAATAAATTGGCTAAATTAGCTAAGAATTTCAATCAAACAGGGATTATAAATACAAATATTGAGCCAAATAATATAAAAGAATTTATACTACAACTGCAAGATCAATATGATGGAATACTAGATTATCAGAATGATTTAACATTTTCATACTATGTTTGTGATAGCATTCTAAACATGATTTTAGATAATGTATTTGTAAATGATAATAGTAAAGTAAGTAGAGCAATTTAACTTTTGATTGTGCTTATATTTAAGAAATATCTCAAAGTAATTATATAATTATTTTGAGGTATTTTTTGATGTTACATAAAAAATACTAATTTCATTATTATTTACGGAAGTAATTTGAAAGAAATTCTATCTTAGAGTTAATCTTTTGAAAGTATATGTTACATTTTATAAATTAGAATTATATTTATATTAATATTTTTCACAAATAATTTTAATAAGCTTGACACTAAAATATAGAAGTATGGTAGAATTATTAATCATAGTGGTTAGTCAGTTAAAAAAATGTTGTGTTATTGGGGTATAGTTTGTTAAAAATTAGATTAAATTATAATTAAGTTGGGTTTTGTCTATTATGTAAGCCGATTATGGATAGTTAAAATATTAAATTATTGATTAGGAGAAAATAGGTATGGAAAAGAATAAAAATATATCTATGGCAGTTATAAAAAGATTGCCTAAATATTATAGATATCTCGAAGAACTTATGAAAAATGACGTAGATAGAATTTCTTCAAAGGAATTAGGGGAAAAAATAGGTTTTACTGCATCGCAAATTCGTCAGGATTTAAATTGTTTTGGAGATTTTGGACAACAAGGATATGGTTATAATGTAAAAGAATTATATAACCAAATTAGTTCAATTTTAGGATTGGACAGAGGCTATGAGGCTGCATTAGTTGGAGCTGGGAATATAGGCCAAGCGGTTTCAAATTACTCGAGATTTGAAAACTTGGGATTTAAAATAACGGCTATTTTTGATGCAAATCCTAAATTAATAGGTATGAAAATTAGAGATGTAGAGATTATGGATATAGATGAAATGTCTTCTGTCTTATCTGAACATAAAATTGATATAGGAATAATTTGTGTTCCAAGAAAGAATGCACAGATTGTTGCTGAAGAACTCATCAAAGGTGGAGTAAGAGGAATCTGGAATTTTGCACCTGTTGATTTGGCGGTACCAGATTATGTAAAAGTAGAAAATGTACATTTAAGTGAAAGTTTATTGACACTAATATACTTGCTAAATGAAAGTGATAGCTAAAAAATAGAGTGACATTTTTATCTTAAGAGAAGATAGGTGTTATTATAAATTCAACTAGTTTCAGATGAGTTTTATAGATCAATTGAAGCCAGTTGAATTTGTTTTATCAAAAAGATAAAGTTGATTGAATAGCAATTTGTTATTTTTTTAATTATATATACTTTGATTATCTGTAAGAGACTTGTGTATAATAATAATATTGTATTTTAAGATAGTAAAAACTTGAATGAAAACAGAATATTTTATTGCAAATAATCTAAGTACGTATTATAATTTTAAATAAGGCAATAAAGCTTTATATTTTTTTTCATTCATTTGTTATATTATTAACAAATGAATTTAAAAATATCACAAATAGTATGAAAATTTAAAATAATAAAAATAAGCAAGTTTGAAGGAGGACCTTAACATGGAATTAAAAAATGTAATTCTTGAAAAAGAAGGGCATTTAGCTATTGTTACAATCAATAGACCAAAAGCATTAAATGCATTAAATTCAGAGACATTAAAGGATTTAGACACTGTTTTAGAAGACTTAGAAAAAGACAGTAATGTATATGCAGTTATTTTAACTGGTGCAGGAGAAAAATCTTTTGTTGCTGGAGCAGATATTGCAGAAATGAAAGATCTTAACGAAGAACAAGGTAAAGAATTTGGAATCTTAGGGAATAATGTTTTCAGAAGATTAGAAAAATTGGATAAGCCGGTTATTGCAGCTGTATCAGGATTTGCTCTTGGTGGTGGATGCGAACTTGCTATGTCATGCGATATAAGAATAGCTTCAGTAAAAGCTAAATTTGGTCAACCAGAAGTAGGTCTAGGAATAACTCCAGGATTCGGTGGAACTCAAAGATTAGCTAGAATTGTAGGACCAGGAAAAGCTAAAGAATTAATATACACTTGTGATATTATAAATGCAGAAGAAGCTTACAGAATAGGCTTAGTAAATAAAATAGTTGAATTAGAAAACTTAATAGATGAAGCAAAAGCTATGGCTAATAAAATTGCAGCTAATGCTCCAAAAGCAGTTGCATATTGCAAAGATGCTATTGATAGAGGAATGCAAGTTGATATAGATGCAGCTATATTAATAGAAGCGGAAGACTTTGGTAAATGCTTTGCAACAGAAGATCAAACAGAAGGAATGACTGCTTTCTTAGAAAGAAGAGCAGAAAAGAACTTTCAAAATAAATAATTTTTAGAGAATTAGCTAAAAATCTATTAGAGATTTATATATAGTTTGTTATCGAATAGGTTTAAATAACAAGGAGGGTAATTTAATGAATTTCAAATTAACTAGAGAACAACAATTAGTACAACAAATGATCAGAGAATTCGCAGTAAATGAAGTTAAGCCAATAGCTGCTGAAATTGATGAAACAGAAAGATTCCCTATGGAAAATGTTGAAAAGATGGCTGAATTAGGAGTAATGGGTATCCCATTTGCTAAGGAATTTGGTGGAGCAGGCGGAGATGTTCTTTCATACATAATAGCTGTAGAAGAATTATCAAAAGTTTGTGGTACTACAGGTGTTATACTTTCAGCTCATACATCATTATGTGCATCAGTAATTAATGAAAATGGAACTAAAGAACAAAGAGAAAAATATTTACCAGATCTTTGCAGTGGTAAGAAAATTGGTGCTTTCGGATTAACTGAACCAGGTGCTGGTACAGATGCTGCTGGACAACAAACAACCGCTGTATTAGATGGAGATAACTATATCTTAAATGGTTCAAAAATATTCATAACAAATGGTGGAGTTGCTGAAACTTTCATAATTTTTGCTATGACAGATAAATCAAAAGGAACTAAAGGAATTTCTGCATTCATCGTAGAAAAATCATTCCCAGGATTCTCAGTAGGAAAATTAGAAAACAAGATGGGTATCAGAGCATCTTCAACTACTGAATTAGTAATGGAAAACTGTATAGTTCCAAAAGAAAACTTATTAAGCCAAGAAGGTAAGGGATTTGGTATAGCAATGAAGACTCTTGATGGAGGAAGAATTGGTATAGCAGCTCAAGCTTTAGGTATAGCAGAAGGAGCTTTTGAAGAAGCTGTTAACTATATGAAAGAAAGAAAACAATTTGGTAAGCCATTATCAGCATTCCAAGGATTACAATGGTATATTGCTGAAATGGATGTTAAAATCCAAGCAGCTAAATACCTAGTATACTTAGCTGCAACTAAGAAGCAAGCTGGAGAGCCTTACTCACTTGATGCTGCAAGAGCTAAATTATTTGCAGCAGATGTTGCAATGGAAGTTACAACTAAAGCAGTTCAAATCTTTGGTGGATATGGATACACTAAAGAATACCCAGTAGAAAGAATGATGAGAGATGCTAAGATAACTGAAATCTATGAAGGAACTTCAGAAGTTCAAAAGATGGTTATCGCAGGAAGCATTTTAAGATAGGAGGACTTTTATAATGAATATAGTAGTTTGTGTAAAACAAGTTCCAGATACTACAGCTGTAAAAATAGATCCAAAAACTGGTACATTAATAAGAGATGGTGTACCATCAATAATGAATCCAGAAGATAAACATGCATTAGAAGGTGCATTACAATTAAAAGAAAAACTTGGTGGAAAAGTTACCGTGGTAAGCATGGGGCTTCCAATGGCTAAGGCAACTTTAACTGAAGCATTATGTATGGGTGCTGATGAAGCTATCCTATTAACAGATAGAGCACTAGGAGGAGCTGATACTTTAGCTACTTCAAAAGCAATAGCTGGTGTTATAAAGAAATTAGATTATGATATAGTATTTGCTGGAAGACAAGCGATTGATGGAGATACTGCACAAGTTGGACCAGAAATAGCTGAACATTTAAATATTCCTCAAGTAACTTACGTTCAAGACGTTAAAGTTGAAGGAAATTCATTAATAGTGAATAGAGCATTAGAAGATGGACATCAAGTAGTAGAAGTAAAAACTCCATGTCTATTAACTGCAATTGAAGAATTAAATGCACCTAGATATATGCATGTTGCAAATATATTCTCAACTTCTGATGATCAAATCAAAGTTATGAGCGCAGCTGATATAGATGTAGATGTAGCTGAATTAGGACTTAAGGGTTCACCTACAAAGGTTAAGAAATCTATGACTAAAGAAGTTAAAGGTGCAGGAGAAATCGTTAGAGAAGCACCAAAAAATGCAGCATACTATGTTGTTGGAAAATTAAAAGAAAAACACTACATCTAAGATAATAGGAGGGTAATTTATTATGAATATAGCAGATTACAAAGGCGTTTGGGTCTTTGCTGAACAAAGAGAAGGCGAATTACAAAAAGTATCTTTAGAACTACTTGGAGAAGGTAGAAGAATTGCTGATGAGTTAGGAGTAAAGTTAACAGCTTTATTACTAGGAAATAATATAGAAGCACTAGCAAAAACATTAGCTGAACATGGAGCTGATGAAGTTTTAGTTGCTGATGATAAGAACTTAGAACATTACACAACTGATGCTTACACAAAAGTTATTTGTGATTTAGCAAATGAAAGAAAGCCAGGAATATTATTTGTAGGAGCTACTTTCATAGGAAGAGACTTAGGTCCAAGAATAGCTGCTAGATTATCAACAGGATTAACTGCTGACTGTACATCACTTGCTGTTGAAGGTGAAAATGGAGATCTTTTAGCTACAAGACCAGCATTCGGTGGTAACTTAATGGCTACAATTGCATGTCCAGAACACAGACCACAAATGGCTACAGTAAGACCAGGGGTATTTGCAAAAATCACTACTGATCCATCAAACTGTACAATTGAAAAAGTTGAAGTTAAATTAGCTGATAGCGATGTTAGAACTAAAGTTTTAGAAACTATTAAAGCTAAAAAAGATATCGTAGATATAGCTGAAGCTGATTTCATAGTTGCAGGTGGTAGAGGAGTTGGAAACAAAGAAAACTTCAAACTACTTGAAGAATTAGCTGCTGCTTTAGGTGGAACTGTAGCAGGATCAAGAGCAGCTGTAGAAAAAGGATGGATTGACGGAGCATACCAAGTTGGTCAAACTGGTAAAACTGTTAGACCTCAAATTTATATAGCTTGTGGTATTTCTGGAGCTATTCAACACGTTGCTGGTATGCAAGATTCTGACTTAATCATTGCTGTAAATAAAGATGATTCAGCTCCAATAATGAAAATTGCAGATTATGCAATAGTTGGAGACCTTGCTAAAGTAGTACCAGAATTAATAGCTCAAGTTAAAGAATTTAAGGATGCTGAATAATATAAGTTAACTACTTGTAATAAATTCTTGTAATATTCTAATTTTAAAAGTTAATAATATTACAGGAAAAATAATTAATTAACATACTAAATAATTATTTAACGTGCTTAATAATTATTTTACAAAGCTAGAATATGAATTAATCCGTAGATAAAATATAATCATTTTATCTACGGATATCTATAATGTTAAATTTGAGGAGGAATAATTCATGAAAAAGATTTTTGTACTTGGAGCAGGAACTATGGGTGCTGGTATCGTTCAAGCATTCGCTCAAAAGGGTTGTGAAGTAATAGTAAGAGATATCAAAGATGAATTTGTTGATAGAGGAATAGCTGGAATCGCTAAAGGATTAGAAAAATTAGTTGCTAAAGAAAAGATGACTGAAGAAGTTAAAGAAGAAATTCTTTCTAGAATTTCAGGAACAACTGACATGAATTTAGCTGCTGACTGCGATTTAGTAGTTGAAGCTGCAATCGAAAACATGAAAATTAAAAAGGAAATCTTTGCTGAATTAGATGCAATCTGTAAGCCAGAAACAATTTTAGCTTCAAACACTTCATCTTTATCAATTACTGAAGTTGCTTCAGCTACAAAGAGACCTGATAAAGTTATCGGAATGCACTTCTTTAATCCAGCTCCAGTAATGAAGCTTGTTGAAGTTATCAGAGGAGCTGCAACTTCTCAAGAAACTTTTGATGCAGTTAAAGAATTATCTGAAGCAATCGGAAAAGCTCCAGTAGAAGTTGCTGAAGCACCAGGATTCGTTGTAAACAGAATCTTAATTCCAATGATCAACGAAGCTACTTTCATCCTACAAGAAGGAATTGCTTCAGTTGAAGATATAGATACATCTATGAAGTTTGGTGCTGGTCACCCAATGGGGCCTTTAGCATTAGGAGACCTTATAGGATTAGATGTTTGCTTAGCTATCATGGATGTTTTATTCACTGAAACAGGTGATAACAAATACAGAGCTAGCAGCATATTAAGAAAATATGTTAGAGCTGGATGGCTTGGAAGAAAATCAGGAAAAGGATTCTACGATTATTCTAAATAATGTATTGTAAGTAATAGATTTAAATAAATTATATGTTTGAAAGTCCTCAAAAGAAAATTTGCTTTTGAGGATTTTTTTTTATTCTAAATAGAGAGGAATTTAATAATTTATATAGAAATATATGTAATATAGGAAAATTTTCTGAATATTCCTACATTAAATTTAACATTTCTAGGAGGGTATCAAAATTATGATGAGATTTACATTACCAAGAGACGTTTATTATGGAAAGGGATCATTAGAGCAACTAAAAAATCTTAAAGGAAAAAAAGCAGTGTTAGTACTTGGTGGCGGATCAATGAAGAAATTTGGATTTGTTGATAAAGCCGTAAGTTACCTAAATGAAGCCGGCATAGAAGTTAAATTAATAGAAGGTGTTGAACCAGACCCTTCAGTTGAGACAGTATTTAAAGGCGCTGAAGTAATGAGAGAGTTTAATCCGGATTGGATAATATCCATGGGTGGTGGATCACCAATAGATGCAGCTAAAGCAATGTGGATATTTTACGAATACCCAGATTTTACTTTTGAACAAGCTGTAGTTCCTTTTGGATTACCGGAGCTTAGGCAAAAAGCAAAATTTTTAGCTATTCCATCAACCAGTGGTACTGCAACAGAAGTAACTGCATTTTCTGTAATTACAGATTATAAGACTGAAATAAAATATCCTTTAGCCGATTTTAATATAACTCCAGATATAGCTATAGTAGACTCAGAATTAGCTGAAACAATGCCTCCTACATTAACAGCTCATACTGGAATGGATGCATTAACACACGCAATTGAAGCTTATGTAGCAACACTGCATTCACCATTTACTGATCCATTAGCTATTCAAGCCATTGAAATGATTAATGAATATTTGGCTAAATCATATGAAGGGGATAATGAAGCAAGAGAACAAATGCATTATGCTCAATGTTTGGCAGGCATGGCGTTCTCAAATGCATTATTAGGAATTACTCATAGTATGGCTCATAAAACAGGCGCAGTATTCCATATACCTCATGGATGTGCAAATGCAATATATTTACCATATGTAATTGACTTTAATAAGAAAGCTGCATCAGATAGATATGCTAAAATTGCTAAGAGTCTTGGATTAGATGGACAAACTAATGATGAGTTAATTGATTCATTAACTAGTTTGATACAAGAGTTTAATAAAAAAATGTCAATTCCACTTACTTTAAAAGAGTATGGAATTGATGAAGAAGAATTTAAAGCAAAAGTTGACTTAATTGCTGAAAGAGCAGTTGGAGATGCTTGTACTGGATCAAACCCAAGACAAATAAATAAGGATGAAATGAAGAAAATATTCGAATGTGTATATTACGGAAATAAAGTAGATTTTTAATGCTCATCATAATAGTTTAGACATAGGTTCCAGAAGCCATTCTGGGACCTTCTATTTTACAAGTCATAATATTAATACAGAAAATATTTTTTAATTAACTAAATATTCCATATTGATAAATTAAATGATACAATATATTAATAGATAATTATTTTTGATAAAGGGGAGATACAATGTTAAAGGAGATGGCGAAAAAATACTGGAATGAGGAATATGATTTAAACTGTGCAGAGTGCATTATGTATGCAGCAAATGAAGAATACGACTTAAATTTAACTAAGGAAACCTTAAAGGTTATGTCAGGCTTTGGTGGTGGAATGGCGACTGGTGATGTTTGCGGAGTTATTACAGGAGCTATTGGAGTGATAGGAATTATGTTTACCGAAATAAGTGGTCATAAGAGTCCACATGTTAGAGAAATGACTAGAGAGTTTATTAAGCGGTTTAAAGAAAAACTCGGATTTGTAAAATGTGCTGATTTAAAGAAAGAATATATAAATGTAAAAAGGTGTACACTAATGATAGAAGTGGGTGCCGAGATTTTAGAGGGTATTATACTTGAAGCGAAAAGTAATTAAGATTAACTTTAAGAGGAGAATTACAAATGGACTATAGAGCTGTAAGATCTTATGATGACTACATATTAATTGAAGAAGTTAAGAATTTTAAATTAAAGCATATATTTGAATGTGGGCAGATTTTTAGATTCTGGGAGGTAGAGGAGAACGATTTTATTGTTATTGCATTCGGAAAATTAATAGAAGTAAAAGAAGAAGGCAGTAATATAATAATTTATAATACTACTGAAGAGGAATTCTATACTATTTGGCTTAGATATTTTGATTTAGATAGAGATTATTCGGACATAAAGGAAGAGCTTTCAAAAGATCCTCTGCTTAAGAAGAGTATTGAATTTGGGTATGGAGTTAGAGTTTTGAATCAAGATCCATTTGAAATGCTCATTAGCTTTATTATTTCAGCTAGAAATAATATTCCTTCAATAAAAAAGACAGTAAATAAAATATCAACTAAATGGGGAAAAGAAATTAATTACAAAGGCAATACATATTATGCTTTCCCAAGTATAGAAGAAATTAAAGATGCAAGTTTAGAAGAAATACAAGAAACAGGGGCATCATTTAGAAGTAAATATATATTAGATACAATTAAGAATGTATACAATGCTTCAATTAATGAAGTGAGTGATGGAAATGTTGATGAGGAAAGCTCATACCTTAAATATGATTTGAACTATATTAGAAGTTTAAGTGATGATGAATGTCATAGTGCATTACAATCATTTAAAGGAGTTGGATCAAAAGTAGCAGATTGTATAATGCTGTTTTCTATGGAAAAGACTTCAGCATTTCCGGTTGATGTATGGGTTAAGCGTGCTATGATTCATTTTTATGGGGCAGAGGACTCATCATTAAATAAAATTAGAATTTTTGGAAGAAATAAATTTGGTAAATTAGCCGGATTTGCGCAGCAGTATTTATTCTATTATGCTAGAGAAAATAAAATAAGTGTTGAATAAAAAAGTCTAGGAGATATTTCCTAGGCTTATTTTATATGATTGACAAAAAGACAACAAATGAGTACATAATGAATGTTATTTTATTTCATTTAAAGCTTTTCAGATGTTAACAGGATGTAGAATATTTTGAGTTTTATTCCAAATAATTCGTAACAATGAGAAAATAAAATTTATTGTAAAAGTACTAAAATAGATAATTACTAAGCATAGATTACATGAAAAGAATATAGGAAAAATTCAGAATATTTAAATTACGTAATACTTGTTATAATTTTAACAAGAGTATGTTATAATTATCTCATAGTATTCAACAAGATAAAAATTATTCATGGGAGAGTGTGTATAATGTTTCAATTTGAAAATCAACTTTTAAAGTTAAAGCATGAAGTTCTTACTAGAGTTGCAGTGTTAGCTAAAGAGAATAAAATAAATAAGGAAGAACTAGAGAAAATTCCTTATGATATGATTGTAGGAGATACTCCAACATATAGAGATACTGTTGAACAAGAAAGAAATGTAGTGTTAGAGAGAGCAAAACTTGCAGCTGGTTATAAGCCAAATGGTAAGCATGGACAAAATTTAGTTGATGTTGAAGAAGAAAAGCAAATATTATATGTTATAAAAGAAGCATGTGATAGATGTCCAACAAAGAAATTTCAGGTTACTGATGCTTGTAGAAATTGTGTAGCACATAAATGCCAAAGCTCATGCAATTTTGGAGCTATTACATATGTTAATGGAAGAGCATATATTGAACCTGATAAATGTAAAGAATGTGGAATGTGTAAAAAAGCATGTCCATATGATGCAATTGCAGAAGATATGAGACCTTGCAAAAAATCATGTCCTACAGGAGCATTAAGCTATAATGCAGAAGATTTAAGTGCTGAAATTACAGAAAGCAAATGTGTAAATTGTGGCGCTTGTATGTCAGCATGCCCATTTGGAGCTATTGAAGATAAGAGTTCATTAGTTAAAGTTGTTTATGAATTGATGAAAGAAGAAAATATATACGCTGTAGTTGCACCAGCAATAACAGGGGAATTTGGACCAAAGATAACTTATGGACAAGTTAAAAATGCAATTAAGGCACTAGGCTTTAAGGATATGTTAGAGGCTGCCTGTGGAGCAGATGCTGTAACTGTACACGAAAGTAATGAATTTGTTGAAAGAATGGAAAAGGGAGACAGTTATATGACAAATTCATGCTGTCCAGGTTTCTTAAGCTACATTGAAAAAATGATGCCAGATCAAGCTGAGAGGATTTCTGGAACTGTTTCGCCTATGGTAGCTACAGGTAGATATATAAAGGCTAAGGATAAAGATGCGAAGGTAGTTTTTGTAGGACCTTGTACCGCTAAGAAAAATGAAGCATTAAATGAATCAATAAAAGATGCTGTTGATTATGTATTAACTTTTGAAGAGATAGTAGCTTTATTTGATGCGTTTGAAATTGATCCTGCATCTTGTGATGATATAATAGTTGATGAAGCATCAATTTTTGGTAGAAACTTTGCTGTTGGTGGAGGATTGACTGCTGCAATACAAAATTATGTACAAGAAAAAGGCGTTAATGTAGAATTTAAGCCTGTTCAAGTCTCTGGCGGAGCAGAAATCAAAAAAACTATGACAATGGCTAAGGCAGGAAAGTTGCAAGGAAACTTTATTGAAGGTATGATGTGTGAAGGTGGTTGTATAAATGGAGCTGCTAAAATTGTATCAGTAGTAAAAGCTAAAGCGCCATTTACAAAATTAAACCAACAAACAACAATAAAAAGTGTTCTATCTAATAATGCATTGCAAGAATATCATGATATAAATTTAGAAAGATAATTTTTAAGAATAAAAAAGCTCTAGTTAGCATAAACTGCTGATTAGAGTTTTTTATTGGTTATTTATAATTCGTACTTTATTAGGAGTATAGTATTGCTAGTGCTTTTTACTAGCAATTATTTTTATGAGGTTTATTTTTCGAAAATACGAATGAATTTATAATAATAAATAAAATGGAGAAAAATTAAGGAAATGAGATATATTTTAATCTAGAGAGTAATATTCGCTGAAAAAAGGGATATAATATTAGAAGTAATGTTTGAATTATATGGTTATAAAGGATATTATAATTATGTTAGCACTCGACAATGATGAGTGCTAACAGAAATTTAAATAGAACAATAAATTATATATATATTTTAAGGAGGGTTTTTCATGAACATTAAACCACTTGGTGAAAGAGTAGTAATTAAAAAATTAGAGGCAGAAGAAAAGACTAAAAGTGGAATAGTCTTAACTGGTACTGCAAAGGAAAGACCACAAGAAGCAGAAGTGGTTGCAGTAGGTCCTGGGGCAGTTGTAGACGGAAATAGAGTAGCAATGGAAGTAAAAGTTGGAGATAAGGTTTTATACTCTAAATATGCTGGCACAGAAGTTAAGGTAGATGGAGAAGAATATACTATCCTAAAACAAGATGACATACTAGCAATAGTTGAATAGTAAGTATAACTTGTGTAATGAATAATTAAATAAAAATGTAAGTTAATAAGAAAATAAATAACATATAAAAAGGAGCGTGTTATATAAATGGCTAAAATGTTAAAATTCGGAGAAGATGCAAGAAGAGCTATGCAAGTAGGTGTAGATAAGCTTGCAGATACAGTTAAAGTTACTTTAGGACCTAAAGGTAGAAATGTTGTATTAGATAAAAAATTCGGAGCACCATTAATTACAAACGATGGAGTTTCAATTGCTAGAGAAATAGAACTAGAAGATCCATATGAAAACATGGGGGCTCAACTAGTTAAAGAAGTTGCGACAAAAACTAACGATGTAGCTGGAGATGGAACTACAACTGCAACTTTACTTGCTCAAGCAATAATCAGAGAAGGATTAAAAAATGTTACAGCTGGAGCTAATCCAATCCTAATAAGAACTGGTATAAAGATGGCTGTAGATAAAGCTGTTGAAGAAATTAAAAAGATATCTAAACAAGTAGATGGAAAAGAAGATATTGCTAGAGTTGCTGCAATTTCAGCTGCTGACGAAGAAGTTGGTAAATTAATAGCTGACGCTATGGAAAAGGTTGGTAATGAAGGCGTTATAACTATTGAAGAATCTAAATCAATGGGTACAGAATTAGATGTAGTTGAAGGTATGCAATTTGACAGAGGATATGTGTCACCTTATATGGCTACAGATACTGAAAAAATGGAAGCTGTTTTAGATAATCCATATATATTAATTACAGATAAAAAGATTTCAAGTATTCAAGAAATCTTACCAATACTTGAACAAATAGTTCAATCAGGTAAGAAGTTGTTAATCATTGCTGAAGATATTGAAGGAGAAGCAATGGCTACATTAGTAGTTAATAAATTAAGAGGAACATTTACTTGTGTAGCGGTAAAAGCACCAGGCTTCGGAGATAGAAGAAAAGAAATGTTACAAGATATTGCAACGTTAACTGGTGGAACTGTTATAGCTGAAGAATTAGGAAGAGAGTTAAAAGAAGTTACAATTGATATGTTAGGTACAGCAGACAGCGTTAAAGTTAATAAGGAAAACACTGTTATAGTTAACGGTAAAGGTGATTCTAATGCAATTAAGGAAAGAATCAACCAAATCAAAGCTCAAATCGAAGAAACAACTTCAGAATTTGATAAAGAAAAACTACAAGAAAGATTAGCTAAATTAGCTGGTGGAGTTGCAGTAATCAAAGTTGGTGCAGCAACAGAAACTGAATTAAAAGAAAAGAAACTTAGAATTGAAGATGCTTTAGCTGCTACAAAAGCTGCTGTTGAAGAAGGAATAGTAGCTGGTGGTGGAACTGCTTATGTTAATGCAATTAAAGAAGTTGCAAAATTAACTTCGGATGTTCCTGATACACAAGTTGGTATAAATATAATAGTTAAAGCATTAGAGGAACCAGTAAGACAAATAGCTGCTAATGCAGGACTAGAAGGTTCAGTAATAATAGAAAAAGTTAAGAATAGTGAACCAGGTATAGGATACGATGCATTACACGACCAATATATTAACATGATTAAGGGTGGAATAGTTGATCCAACTAAGGTTACTAGATCAGCTCTTCAAAATGCAGCATCAGTAGCTTCAACATTCTTAACAACTGAAGCAGCAGTTGCTGATATTCCAGCAAAAGAACCAGCAATGCCAGGTGCTCCAGGAATGGGAATGGATGGAATGTACTAAAAAACAAGTAAATAATAAAAGAATATTAATTATTAGGTTGATTATAAAGGCAAGCATTTATTATAAATGCTTGCCTTTTTTTTACCTGTTTTTCGGTTCTGAAGATAGTTTTTATGACTTAATATTCATAATTAACCATATTTTGTATAAAAAAATACAAACTAGGCATAATTAAAATATAAAATAATTTAGAAAGAAAGAAGGTAAAAAATGAATTATATAAAAAATGAAATTAAAAATTGCAAATCCGTTGAAGTTTTAACTAGGAAAACTTGTAGACATAAGCATCTAGGTAATAAAAAGAAGGAGGGATTTACGTTAATTGAGGTTATAGCAGTAATAGCTATTATAGGAATTTTAGCAGTTATAATACTTCCTAAAGTAACTGGATATATTAAAGAAGCTAAAAAAGTGAAGGTTGTGGACCAGTGTAGGAAAGTTGTAATGGCTGTTGAATCATATAATTTAAGACATGATCCGGCACTAAGTGATAGTGTGGCAGTAGGTAGTATTATTACTAATAAAGGTGTAAGTAAATATTTGGAGGGTGTCGATTTAAACAACTTAAATGTTGACTCTACAAGTATAAAGAATTGTTATGATATATTAAACGGAGCCGAATTTGATTTGGCTGATGATACAGATGTATTAAATCCTTCTACAATTTCTAAATCTACTGATAAAGATAACAAAGATAACAAAGATAGCAATGATAATAAATAAAAGTTGATTTTTAAACAAAAACTTGTCAGTAATTAAAATTAAATTACATTATTATTTAAATATGCAATTTTTATTTCAAATTTATTGACTTTAGATTATACATACATTATAATAGTTTTAATTCAAAATATAGCACATTTAAAAACTTGTATATACCCTGGATATGGCAGGGAGTATCTACCGGAAACCGTAAAATTCCGACTATAAGTGATTTTGTTATACGCTAAATTGAAACTATTACTAGCATATTAACATCACTTTTGGAGTTAATGTGCTTTTTTTATATATAAATAATGCAGGAAATAAATCATTTATCATAGAAAATGAATTAAAATATTCAAAATCAAGGAGGATTTATAATGGCTAAAATAATTAAGACAGCATATACTTTCGATGATGTATTATTAGTACCAAACAGATCAGAAATACTACCAAGGGAAGTAAGCACAAAAACAAAATTAACTAAGACAATAGAATTAAACATTCCATTAATGAGTGCAGGAATGGATACAGTAACAGAATCAAAGATGGCAATAGCTATGGCAAGAGAAGGCGGAATCGGAATTATACATAAAAATATGACTATCGAAGAACAGGCTAAAGAAGTAGATAGAGTTAAGAGACAGGAGAATGGAGTTATCACAGATCCTATATTTTTATCGCAAGATCATTTAATTCAGGATGCAGAGAACCTAATGGCTCAATATAGAATTTCAGGAGTTCCTATTACAACAAAAGAGGGAAGATTAATAGGAATAATTACTAATAGAGATATAATCTTTGAAACAGATTATCAAAAAAAGATTTCAGAAGTAATGACAAAGGATAACCTAATAACTGCACCAGAAACTACAACAGTAGAAGAAGCAAAAGAGATCCTTAAGAAACACAAAGTTGAAAAGCTGCCTTTAGTTGATAAAGATGGTGTTTTAAAAGGATTAATAACAATGAAAGATATTGAAAAAGTAAAGAAATTTCCAAATGCAGCAAAAGATAATAAAGGTAGATTATTATGCGGAGCAGCTGTAGGTGTTACAGGAAACATGATGGAGAGAGTGGAGGCATTAGTTAAAGTTCAAGTTGATGTCATAACACTTGATACAGCTCATGGGCATTCAAAAGGTGTTTTAGATGCTGTTAAGAAAATTAAAGAGGTGTATCCAAACCTTCAAGTCATAGCTGGAAATGTTGCTACAGCCGAGGCTACAGAAGATTTAATAAAAGCTGGAGCAGACTGTGTTAAGGTTGGTATTGGACCTGGATCAATTTGTACAACCAGAGTAGTTGCAGGAGTTGGGGTTCCGCAATTAACAGCTGTTATGGATTGTGCAGAAGTTGGTAGAAAATATGGAATACCTGTAATTGCTGATGGTGGACTTAAGTATTCAGGGGATGTAGTAAAAGCTTTAGCAGCTGGGGCATCTGTTGCTATGATGGGATCGCTATTTGCAGGATGCGAAGAAGCACCAGGAGAAATGGAAATATATCAAGGAAGAAGTTATAAAGTTTATAGAGGAATGGGATCTTTAGCGGCTATGGAATGTGGATCTAAAGATAGATACTTCCAAGAAGGTAATAAAAAATTAGTTCCAGAAGGCGTAGAAGGAAGAGTAGCATATAAGGGATTTGTTTCAGATACTATATTTCAATTAATGGGCGGAATTCAATCAGGAATGGGATATCTAGGAGCAAAGAATTTTGATTTATTATATGAAACAGCTAATTTTGTTGTTCAGACAGCATCTGGATATAGAGAAAGTCATCCACACGATATTAATATCACTAAAGAAGCGCCTAACTATAGTGTAGGACAATAATAAAATGACAGTTCACTATCATAAAAATTACCACTTATGTGAACTGTGCATTACTTAATTTATTTAAGTAATAATTATTAGGGGCTTTCAATATTAATATTTATAAATTTTTCGGTGAAAATTGTCATAATTTATTGATAAAAAGATTTATTTAGTTGATAATAGAAACTATAAGAACAGTTTAGGAGGAAACCATGAATAAAGAATTAATTTTAGTTATTGATTTCGGCGGACAATATAATCAATTGATTTCTAGAAGAGTTAGAGAATGCAATGTATATTGTGAAGTTCATCCACATACTTTAAGCGTTGATAAAATAAAAGAAATGAATCCAAAGGGAATAATATTTACAGGTGGGCCTAATAGTGTATATGGTGAAGGTTCTGCTTTATGTGATAAAGAATTATTAGAAGCTGGAATTCCCATACTTGGAATATGCTATGGTTCACAATTAATGTCACATATTCTTGGAGGAAAAGTTGCAACAGCGCCTGTAAGTGAATATGGGAAGACAAAAGTTGATGTTAACGTAGAATCAAAAATTTTTAAAGGTGTATCACCATCTACAATCTGCTGGATGAGTCATACAGATTATATAGAAAAAGCACCAGAAGGTTTTAAAATAGTAGCAAATACTCCAGTATGTCCAGTTGCAGGTATGGAATGTGAAGAAAAAAATCTATATGCAGTTCAATTTCACCCAGAAGTAATGCATACACAAGAAGGAACAAAGATGTTTTCGAATTTTGTATATGATATTTGTGGATGTTCTGGAGATTGGAAAATGGATTCATTTGTTGAAAAGACAATTGAAGAAATTCGTGAAAAGGTTGGAAATGGCAAAGTATTATGTGCATTATCAGGAGGAGTTGATTCATCTGTAGCAGCAGTATTACTTTCAAGGGCTGTTGGAAAACAATTAACATGTGTATTTGTTGACCACGGATTACTTCGTAAAAATGAAGGCGATGAAGTTGAAGAAGTATTTGGACCTAATGGTCAATATGATTTGAATTTCATTCGTGTAAATGCACAAGAAAGATTTTATGAAAAGTTAGCTGGAGTAGAAGAACCGGAGCAAAAGAGAAAAATAATTGGTGAAGAGTTCATCAGAGTATTTGAAGAGGAAGCTAAAAAAATAGGAACCGTTGATTATCTTGTACAAGGAACTATTTATCCAGATATAATTGAAAGTGGTCTTGGAAAATCAGCAGTTATAAAATCACATCATAATGTTGGAGGCCTTCCTGATTATGTTGATTTTAAAGAGATAATAGAGCCTCTTAGATTATTATTTAAAGATGAAGTACGTAAGGCAGGACTTGAACTTGGTATACCTGAAAAATTAGTATTTAGGCAACCTTTTCCAGGTCCAGGACTTGGAATACGTATCATTGGAGAAGTAACAGCTGAAAAAGTTAAAATAGTTCAAGAAGCAGATGCAATTTATCGTGAAGAAATTGCAAAAGCAGGTATTGATAAAGAAATTGGCCAGTACTTTGCAGCTCTTACTAATATGCGTTCGGTAGGTGTTATGGGTGATGAAAGAACATATGATTATGCAATTGCCCTTCGAGCTGTAACTACAAGTGATTTCATGACTGCAGAATCAGCAGAGCTTCCATGGGAAGTGCTTGGAAAAGTAACAACTAGAATTGTAAATGAAGTAAAAGGTGTAAATCGTGTAATGTATGATTGCACAGGAAAACCACCAGCTACTATAGAATTTGAATAGATATGAAGTTTGTTAAATAGTGTATTTAGCTAAGTTAATAAAGAACATAGCAGCTTAGATATTATCTTAAAAGATAATATCTAAGCTGCTTTTTTATATTTTAATAGCTATACATATTTATTTTACTTAATAGTTGTTATAGAGTAAATAAAATAGATATTTTTACATAATTAATAACAAATATAATGATTCAGCATAAAATAATATTAGCCAATTATAATATTTTTAAATATTTCAAAAAAGATTATTGCCACAAACGATATTGTAGTAAATTACAAAGGAGAGAAGAAAATGGAAAACGAAATTAATAGCCGAGAATGTAGAGAATATAATAAAGAAGAACCATGTAGCTGTAACATGAACAGAAGAAAATGTCCACCTCGTCATTGCCCACCTCCTCCATGCGCTCCAAAATGCCATCGTAAATGCCCTGATCCTTGTGCTAAAGTTGCGGAAGATGCTTATAATAAAGGTTATAGAGATGGATATTGTGATGGATTCAATGATGGGCGTGAAAAAGGACAAGTTGAGGGATATGAAGAAGGTTTTAAAGATGGATATGAGAAGGCTAAACAAGAAGTTTTAGAATATATAAAGAAAAATAAAGTTTGTCGTTGCAAGTCTACTTGCTGTTAAAAGCAAGTTTTATATAAAATAATATAGTAAAAAAAGAGGGATACGCTTTGTATTCCTCTTTTTTCTCAGATATTTAGCATATATAATAAATCAATTTACAATTTTAAATAAGCTTGTAAAGTAAGTATGTATATTAATTTATAATAATAGAAGAATAAGCTTAGGAGGAAGTTTAGAAAATAATCTAAATAATATAGTTAAAAGTTATATTTTTGTGAAAAAACTAAAAGTAAAGATATGATTTGGATATTTTGTGATATAATAAGATAGATTTATAATTAAGATTTATGTATGGAGGTAGGATAAGAAAATGAGTAAAAGTATATCGTTAGATTTATCAAAAGTTGCACCTTATTTAAACCTAACTGAAGTTGATTATATGGAAGAAATGGTTAAAAGTGCTCATGATAAGTTACACAATAAAACAGGAGCAGGAAATGACTTTTTAGGGTGGATTGATCTTCCAGTAAATTATGATAAAGATGAATTTGCTAGAATAAAAAAAGCAGCTGAGAAAATTCAATCAGATTCAGATGCTTTAATAGTAATTGGAATAGGTGGATCATATCTAGGAGCTAGAGCTGCTATTGAAATGCTAACAAGTAATTTTCACAATGCATTAGATAGTGATAAAAGAAAAGCACCTAAGATTTTTTATGTAGGAAACAATATTAGTTCATCATACATGGCAGAACTTTTACAAGCAGTTGAAGGAAAAGATATAAGTATAAATGTAATTTCAAAATCAGGAACTACTACAGAACCTGCAATTGCATTTAGAGTTTTAAGAACATATTTAGAAAACAAATATGGAGTAGAAGAAGCTAGAAAGAGAATATATGCTACAACTGATAAAGCTAGGGGAGCATTAAAAACGTTAGCTGATGCTGAAGGATATGAGAGCTTTGTAGTTCCAGATGATGTTGGAGGAAGATTTTCAGTATTAACAGCAGTTGGATTATTACCAATAGCTGCTGCTGGAATAGATATAGATGAAATGATGAAAGGTGCTGCAGATGCAAGAGAAGTTTATTCAAATCCATCTCTTAAGGAAAATGATGCTTATAAATATGCTGCAGTTAGAAATGCATTATACAATAAAGGAAAATCAATTGAAGTATTGGTAAACTATGAACCATCTCTTCATTACTTTAATGAATGGTGGAAGCAATTATATGGAGAATCTGAAGGGAAAGATCAAAAAGGGTTATTTCCTGCTGCAGTAGATTTTTCAACTGACCTTCACTCAATGGGACAATATATCCAAGATGGAAGAAGAATACTTTTTGAAACGGTTATAAATGTTGAAAAAGCAAAATATGAAATCAACATAGAAGAAGCTGATAGTGATTTAGATGGATTAAATTTCTTGGCTGGAAAGACTATGGATTTCGTTAATAAGAAGGCATTCCAAGGAACTTTACTAGCTCATAATGATGGTGGAGTACCAAACATGGTATTAAATGTACCTGAAATTTCAGCATATTACTTTGGATATATGGTTTACTTCTTCGAAAAAGCTTGTGGAATCAGTGGCCACCTATTAGGTATAAATCCATTTGATCAACCAGGTGTTGAAGCATACAAGAAAAACATGTTTGCTTTATTAGGAAAGCCAGGATATGAAGATATCAAGGCAGAACTAGAAAAGAGACTTTAATTAAATATGAAAATAGTAATTGATGGAGATGCCTGTCCTGGCATCTCTATTATTGAAAAAGTAGGAAAAGAATATGAGATTCCAATAGTAATTTATTGTGATATTAATCATTTTATTCAAAGTAATTATAGTGAAGTTAGGATTGTAGATAGCGGATTTCAAAGTGTGGATATGTATGTGATGAATGAAACTAAAAGTGGAGATATAATTGTATCACAAGATTATGGTGTGGCTGCAATATGTTTATCAAAAAAGGCAAAAGTTATAAATCCTAAGGGTTTCATATATGATGAAAAAAATATCGATAGATTATTAGAAGAAAGGCATATTTCTCAAAAAATTAGGAAAAGCGGAGGAAGAACTGTAAATCCTAAAAAAAGAACAGAAGAAGATGATTTGAGATTGGAAAAAAACTTAATAAAACTCATAAGGAGTTAATATTTTAGAAGCTTAATATTGGAGCTTCTTTTTTTGTACTCAACATTAATTATAAAACCTCATATTACCAATAAAAAATTGCCATATATATATGAGTTTCTTAAAAGAAATATGCTATAATCAAAATAAAAATCAGCTGAAGTTATTTACAAATAATGGAATAAAAGTATAATATAATAATAGGGATTTGTTTGGGAAGCATAGTGAAAGGAGTATGGGTTTTTATGGAGAAACTTCAGTTGAAATATGTTGAGATAATTTTTGATAAACAAACGCCACAAAGAATTGGGACAGAAATAAATATATTAAGTAAAATAGATAATAGAGGAGCAGAAAGTTTAGAATATAAATTTATAGTTGGTAAGGGTGGAGTATGGAACACTATTCAAGAATTTTCAGAGGAAAATAAGTGCGTGTGGAAACCTAAAATGGAAGGAGAGTATATGGTTATGGTTCAAGCTAGAGAAAAGGATGGGAAAAAGTCTTTAGATTATTTAGCTAAAGAGGGCTACTCTATAGTTAAGGATGAGAGTGATAACTCTGTAATTGAAGAAACAACTGGTGAAAAATTTATGAGTGAGAATGAACTTAATGTAGAATTTAAAGATGCACTAGGCAATCCAGAAGAAAAAGTAGTATTTCTAGATGTTAAAGATATTTCAGATACTGAAAAAAAGATCTTGGTAAAAAATGATGATGTTCAAAAAGAAATAGCTCTTTCTGATAATGAATATAAGACAGATGTTACAGAAACTGAAGAAAAATTAATTGGAGAATATAATTCAAATTTTGTATTTAATGAAGCAATATTGAAAAAAGGTGAGCTAGTATCAAAGGGAGACTTAGTTAACAATAGTGAAAATGAATTGTGTCTTATAAATGATATTTTAATTGATAAGAAGGAAATTACAGTTGGAGAAAAGTGTTCTATAGAAGTAAAAGCTAAAAATGAGAATGTGAATTTATATAGATTTTACATAAGAAAAAGAGATGAGTGGAATATAGTTAGAGATTATGAGAGAAATAATACTCTGAAATATACAGCTACTGAAGCAGGAGAGAAAGAGTTTTTAATTCAATGTAAGAGAATGGAGTCTGCTGAAAGTTTTGAGGATTACAGGACTATAAAAGTAAATGTTAAAAATATTAGCAAAGTAGAAATAACAAATTTTAAATGCTTAAGTAAATCTTTAATCGTTGGGGAAAAACTTGAATTTGAAGTAGAAACTAACATTAAAACAGAGCAAATAGAAAAAGATGAGATGGTAGTCTTATATAAATTTTATAAGATTTACAAGGATGGAAGGTCAGTTTGCATACAAGATTATTCTACAAAAAATGATGTTTATTATAAGGAAATGGAGGCTGGAAGTTACAGAATTTTGTGCCTTGTAAAGAGCATATTATCAAATAAACAATACGATGATAGGGCTGTTTTAGTATATAATGTTAAGCCTTATAAGGATATTAAGATTAATAGTTTTGTAGCTGATTTGAATTCTCCCCAAGCTAGTGAAACTGAAATAAAATTTACTTCAGAAGTGCAAGGAGGGAATAGTTTACTATATAAATATAAAGTAAAGGGTCCTATTGAAGAGGATACTGGTTATACTGAAAAAAGTGAATTTTCTTGGAAACCTATGGAAGCCGGGGAATATGAAATAATATTATATGTTAAAGACATAAATTACAAAGGTGAGTATGAGGATACTAAAAAAATTGCGTTTACAATTGAAAAAAAGGGGAAGAAACCGGTAAAAATTTTAGATATAGTAATTGATAAGGAGAAGAAAATTATAATTGGTGAACCCGTTAATGTAATGATAAATGGTGAGGGAGGAACACAGCTTCAGTATGCATTTATAATCAGAAAAGATAATAGAAAATTAGAGGATGTAGCTTATAATAAATCTAATTGGATTAATTTTATACCTAAGCAGGCTGGTGAATATGAAGTAGAGGTAATGATTAAAGACAAGTATTCCAATAAGCAGTATGATGCTCATACATTTGTATATTTAAAGGCAATGGAATACTTACCGGGTGAGATAGATTATATAATTTTCCCTTATAAAGAGGCTTATTTAGTTGGAGATGCTATAGAGTTTGAATGCATTGTTCAAAATACTCAAAATGTCTTGGTTAAGTATGAAACCAAAATTAATGGACATACAGTTGAACAAACTGGTTTCTCGAAAAATAAGAAATTAAGAATTATACCTAAAATTGCGGGTAAGTATACAGTTGAATTTTATGCAAAAAATGTAAAGTGCACGGGCGAATATGATTCGAAAAAACAAATAAGTTTATACGTAAGTGAAGCTTCTTCAGTAATAGATACTAAGATAATTGCAAATAAATTAGAGGGTAGAGTCAATGAAGAGTTAACCTTTGAAGCTACAAGCAGAGGGGGAAAAGATGTCTGCTATGAATTTTATTTAATGGAGAATAATGAGTGGAAAAGCGTACAGACTTATAGTAGAAAGAATTACTATAGCTTTATACCATTCGCTAAAGGGAAATATAAGATTTTAGCATTAGCAAAGAGTTATTATAAAAAGGTTAGTTATGAAGATTATGATGAAATAACATTTTTCGTTAAAGATTAAGAAAAATAGTTCGAAAATAAACTTAAGATAAATTGTGGAGGAAGGTTATTTAAAATGGCTATAGATGGTTTAAATAATATTTCAAATGAACAACTATTAGCAATGAACCTAATGGGGAATGGACAAGTGACAAATGATTCAGATGCTGGTGCAGATAGTACTGTTAGTGACGAATCAAACTTGGCATTTCAGTTAGTTATGCAAAATTTGATGGAATCATCAAAAAAGACTAGTGAAAATACTGCTGAGTCATTAAAAAATGTTAAAAATGAAATAAATAATAAATCTGCAGTAAATACTGAAGATACAAAAACTAAAAATGCTGCAAATACTGTTGAACTTGCTAAAGCAATTCAAAAATATGTATCAGGACAAAAGCTAGAAGATATTCCGATGATTTTAAATAATAGATATATTAATTTTGCAAATAATTCAAGAGCCTTTACTAAAAAAAGTGGTGCTGATATGGAGAAAATATATAGCGCTGTAAATAGTGCAGCAAAAAAATATGGAATAGATTCAAACTTATTACTAGCTGTAATAAAACAAGAATCTGACTTTGATCCAAATTCAGCATCAGGTGTGGGAGCAGCTGGGTTAATGCAAATCATGCCAGAAAACTTTGATGGTTTAGGGATCACAGACGGATATGATATAAATCAAAATGTTAATGGTGGAGCAAAATTACTTAAAGAATATTTAAATCAATATAATGGAAATGTAGAAATGGCTCTTATGGCTTATAACGGAGGACCTGGAACTATGCAGAGAAGAGGCGTTTCATCAGCAGGTGACTTATATAAAATGCCGTTAGAAACTCAGAATTATGTTCCTAAAGTAATGGGATATTATAAAAATGGATTTTAGAATATTCTTTATTCAAAACATTTCTAGGTAGATGACTTTATAAATATTATAAAAAGTAAGAAAACTGAATTAAAAAAATCATAATTTTAAGATTATGATTTTTTAAAATTCAGTTTTTATTATTTGTTATTATTTTAAAATTTACAATCTAAAATATGATTTAATTATTATTTGCGTGTTGGAGTAAATGTTTTCAATTTGGGCAATAAAAAACGCAACCCTTGGGGCTAGGTTGCGCTTTAGCAATAAGCAATAAGCAATAAATAAAAAGGGGGCTATATATTCCTTTTATTTATCCTTGCAAGAATATTATAGGGTATTATTATTTATAATGCAAGTAATTTAATAAAAAATGTGAATATTTTTGGAAAAAATGAATGATTTTATTGCAAAATGACTTAATATTCGTTAATAACTCTTTAAAAGGCTTAATTCTTCATTTGTCAATTCTCTATATTCGCCTTCTTCTAAATCTGGATCTAGTAAAAGACCTCCGAATTCTTCTCTCTTAAGATACATAACTTTTTTCCCAACGGCCTCAAACATTCTTTTTACCTGATGATATTTACCCTCTTGTATAGTTACTTTAACTTCTGATCCTTCATCGCTGCTAGATAATATTTCAAGTTTTGCTTCTAGACATTTATATCCATCATCTAGAGTGATTCCATTTTTAAATGCTTCTATATCGTTCTCGTCAACTTTTTTATTAATCTCAGCATAATATACCTTATCAACATGCCATTTAGGAGAAATTAATCTGTGATTAAGCTCACCATCATTAGTTAATAATAATAAACCGACAGTATCTTTATCCAGTCTTCCCACTGGAAAAGGTTCAAATACCTGATGTTCTAAGTTTAGCAAATCAATAACTGTTTCATCTTTGTTGTCATGAGTTGCAGATATAACCCCGTCAGGTTTATTCATCATTAAGTATATATATTTACGATATAATATTTCTTCGCCATTAACTTTTATAACTGATTTTTCTGGATCAACAAGAAATCCACTATCTTTAATTATCGCACCATCCACTTCTATAATTCCTTTTTTAGCAAAGGATTTAACATCTTTTCTGCTTCCATATCCTAAATTAGAAATTACTTTATCTAATCTTTCCAAGTTATTCACTCCAATCTTAATATTTAAAAGTGTATTCATCTTAAATTATCATATATTGAGTTATTTTACCATAGTAGAAAATAGCTTTAACATATTTATACATGGTTTTACTAACTTATTTTTAATATTACAGAGGATATTTATGCAGCAATTTATTTTAATTAATAGATTTTAATTTTGAATTAAAGTTATACATTAGTTACTTTTGGTGAGCTGTTTTAGAATGAATAATTGGCGAACATTTATATAAGTTAAAAGTTGAGTCACAGCTATATGATGCTATGACTCAACTTTTAGTAAAATTTTTAGACCCATTGAACTATTGATTCTAAAGGCTGTCTTGTCTTTGGATATGGTTCTTTAGCGCGGTATCCAAAGCTGGCCATAACTGAAATTCCAAAGTGCTCAGTGTCTAAAACGCCTTCCTCTTGAAGAATTTTTTCGACTTTTTCTATGTTAAAGCCCTCAATTGGACAAGAATCGATTTGCAGGAAAGCTGCTGTAGTTAGCATATTTCCTAGGGCAATATAAGTTTGCTTACTTGCCCAATCAAAGAGTGCTCTGTCGCTTTCTAATAAGTTAAAATCATTTTTTTGGAAGCTCTCAAATGCTGCTCTTTTTCCATCAGCCACATCCTGAGGAAGGTTTTGAACTTCGGACATAATTCTGGTAACATACTCTGCACTGTAAATTGTATCAATTTTTTTACGTGCAAGAAGAATTACAAAATAACTAGCTCCGTTAAAGCTATTTTGTGCACCCCAAGATACAGGATATAATTTTTCTTTAAGTTTTTCGTTTTGAATCACAAGAAACTTCCAAGGTTCGAAGCCAAAAGAACTTGGAGAAAGACGTCCTGCCTCTAATATAGTATTAAAATCTTCCTCAGATACTACTTTTGAAGGGTCAAATTGCTTGCATGCATGACGAAATTGAAATACATTTATAATTTCTTGATTTTTATTATTCATTTTAAGACCACCTTTCATTTAATATACATTAAGTCTAGCACTATTGGATACTGTGTTGAAGTACGCACAATTTTTATATATAATATAAAGTAACTTACCTAAGTATCTATTTTATACTAAAGGAGTAGTAAATATGCAAGAAGAAATTATGAATCAAGATTGTCCAAATCGTCCATGTCCTGTAGAAACGACATTAAATATAATTAGTGGTAAATGGAAGGGGATTATTTTATATCGTTTATTAGGTGGTAAAAAGCGATTTAATGAACTTAAGAGATTAATGTCAAATGTGACGCACAGGACCCTAACTCTACAATTACGTGAATTAGAGAGGGATGGGGTTGTAAAGCGTACAGTATATGCAGAAGTACCTCCGCGTGTGGAATATGAACTCACAACTCTTGGGGTTTCTATGGCTCCAATAATTCAATCTATGTATGACTGGGGGATGAATTATCAATCAGAAACGAAGTGAGAGTTTAAATTAGTTACTTTTTGAATGAGAAATTGGTTACTAAATAAAATAAAAAAATCATAATATAAATTTTAAAAAATATATTGACAGATGGAGAATAAAATTTTAAAATTAATTCGTACCCGAACGAATGAGGTGGTAAAAATGAAAAACAAATGTATCGTTGGAAAAATGAATATAATTGTTGAAGCATCGAACAAATTTTTGACAAAAAAAATAAAAGATGAGCGATTACCTATATTACAAAATCATATAACTCTATTTGATATTCTACCTGAGGATGGTTCGAAACTGCTTTTTAATGAAATAGCAAGTATATGGAGAATATCAAAATCATCTTTGTCTGACATAATAAATAAGTATGAGAGTCAGGGATTGATAAATAAGTGCATGTGCTCTGAAGATAAGAGAAGTGTATATATCAGTTTGACTCCAGAGGCTGTAATAATAAAACAAAAGCTTAGAGCTATGGAGAAAGAATTTCTAGATATAATATTAAAAGATTTTGATGAAGATCAAAAAACAATCCTTGAAGAAAATATAGACAAAGCTCTTAAAAATATAATAAAAATGCTTTAAAGGCATTTTTTTCAGATAGATAATTCGTACGCGTACGAAAAAATATAGAAAGAAGGATATTAGTATGAAAGAGTTAATAGTAAAATCATTAGACAAAGTCAGACCAATACTACAAAGAGATGGTGGAGATGTTGAACTGGTGGATGTGAGCGACAATGGAGTAGTAAGTGTAAAAATGCAAGGTGCTTGTGGAAATTGTCCAGGAGCAATGATGACAATAAAAATGATTATTGAGCAAAGATTAAAGGAAGAAGTACCAGGGGTTACAGAGGTTATAGGGGTTTAAAACTAGAGACCTTTAATAAATGAAATATTTATAAATTCCAATATGTTTCGTACGCGAACGAAACATATTGGGAAAATATTCGTTTCGGGTACTAAATAAAAGATAAAAAATTATATAGAAATTATAATTAAGTTATTCAAATATATTCAATTATACGAGGAGGGGTAATATGTTTAATTCCATAAGAAAAAGATTAATTTTTAATTTTGTTTTAATTGCAGCAATAATAATTTTAATTTGTATATCTTTCTTTTCATATCAAATGGTAAGTGGAATACAAAATCAAATGAAAGCAGATGGCATGACTTTAGTTAATAATATAAGAGTAAATATAGAAAATGCAGGGGTTAGAAATACAGATAAAATACAAGGGATAATAGATCAAACATATAAATATTCAGATGGAGAATTATGCTACATAGGTGTGATATCAAGAGATAAAACGCTTTTGGCAGGAACATCAAAGGAGTCTATTGGCGAAAAAATTGAATCAGCAGGATTAGATGCAGTATTTAAAGGGAACATCGGAACATACATGTATGAGTGGAAAGGAACGCCTGCATATAATGTAACAGTCCCAATTAAGGATGGAGATACTATAGGTTATGCTCTTTCAATTGGAATTTCTGTTGATAACATGCAAAAATCTATTAGGAATACTATTATACAAAGTATAATTTATGCTATAGTCCTTTTACTACTAGCTGCTGTTGCAGGAGTATGTATAGGAAAGCGAATTGCGAGACCTATAGAAATTATTAAGGATGTTATTGAGAAAGCAGGAGATGGAGATTTTACAGCAGAGTATACAATTACAGGTAAAGATGAAATAGGAAAATTAGCAGCTGCAAGTAGTAAGACTAGAAAAGGTATGAAGGAACTTGTTAGGAAAATCAAAGTAGTATCAGAAAGTCTAAGCAACTTATCAAAGAATATTGAAATTGGTGGCAGCACCGTAGCATCCTCTAGTGAAGAAATTGCAGCTTCGGTAACTAGTGTATCTCAGGAAGGGATAAAACAAACAGAGGCTTTAGAAGAGGCCGTTAGTTTATTAGGAAGTTTTTCAGAAGACTTAGACAATGTGGATGATAAATTGGCATTGTTAGCTGATGGCGGAAAGATTATAAAAGAAGATACAAATAGAGGAGTAGAAACTATAAACAAATTGGCTAATACTATAGATGAAATGTTGAATTCATTTTCGGTATCAAGATCGAAAGTGGAGAATTTAGATAAAACAATATCGCAGATTAATTCTATAGTGGATGTTATAAATGGAGTAGCTAAGCAAACTAATCTTTTAGCATTAAATGCATCAATTGAGGCCGCAAGAGCAGGTGATGCTGGAAAAGGATTTTCAGTAGTAGCAGAAGAAATACGAAAGCTTGCGGAGGAAGTATTAAATTCATCGAAAAGTATAACCCAATTAATAAATACAGTAATGAAAGAAACTCATGACGTTTCTAATACCACAGAGCTTGTAACTAAAATAGTAGAAGAAAGTAAAAATGATATTAATAGTGTAACAACTTCATTTAAAGGAGTTATTAGTAAAGTAAATAATATTCCTAGCGATATTAATAAGGTTCATGTGGTACTTCACGAAACTATGAAGGGAAGAGATAAGATTTTAGACACAGTTGAAAATATAGCTTCAAAATCACAAGAAATCTCAGCTCTTTCCCAAGAAGTGACAGCATCTACAGAAGAACAAGCAGCTATAACAAATGAACTTTTTATAACAGCAAAAAAACTAGTTAATATCTCATCTGTATTAGAAAAAGACGTTTCAAACTTTAAAATATAGTATCTTGGATTGCCAAAGCAGAAAAGTTAGGGTGATTAATATATGGTGGTTAAAGTTATGAAATTATTAATAATATACAAGTAACACTTGATTAAAGATATCAGGTGTTTTTTTATATTCTTAGATAATATATTAATTTTTCTAAGTAATAGAAGTTGACCCAATATATAAATTTGAATGTATATAATTAAAAATAATATTTTAGTCACCTTGATGATTTAAACATAAGCACATATGGTATAATATTTAAGGATTGGGAAAGGAGGAATAAGTAAATGGATTTAAAAGCATTACTTAATAAAGAACAGTATGAAGGGGCAACCACAATTGATGGGCAGGTGCTTATTTTAGCTGGAGCAGGTTCGGGTAAGACTAGAGTGTTAACACATAGAATGGCACATATGATTGAAGATTTAGGCATTGCACCTTATAGTATATTAGCTATCACTTTTACAAATAAAGCTGCAAAGGAAATGAAGGATAGAGTTAAAGCACTTATTGGTGAAAGAGCAGAAAATATGTGGATATCCACTTTCCATTCAACTTGTGTAAGGATTTTAAGAAGAGAGATAGATAAGATAGGATATAAAAGTAGTTTTACTATATATGATAGCTCGGATCAAAAGACATTAGTTAAAGAGTGTATGAAAGCACTTAATATAAATGATAAAGATTTAACAGAACAAGAGATAATGGGGAAGATAGGAAAAGCCAAAGATAGAATGCAAAGTGTTAGAAGCTTTATGTTAGAAAATGAAGCTAACTTTAGGGAAAAAAAAGTTGCGGATGTATATGAAATGTACCAAAAGAGATTAAAAGAAAACAATGCTTTAGACTTTGATGATTTAATTTTTAAAACAGTTGAACTTTTTAAAAGCAATCCTGAAGTATTAGAATTCTATCAAAATAAATTTAAATACATAATGGTAGATGAGTATCAAGATACTAATGGAGCTCAATATGAATTGGTTAAGCTTCTTGCATCAAAATACAAGAATATATGCGTCGTAGGGGATGATGATCAATGTATTTACCAGTGGAGGGGCGCAGATATTACTAATATTTTAGACTTTGAAAAAGACTACCCAGGAGCAAAAGTAATAAAGCTAGAACAAAATTATAGATCTAAAGGGAATATATTAAATGCAGCTAATGTTGTAATTGTAAATAATTCAAATAGAAAAAGCAAAGTATTAAGAACTGAGCAAGAGCCTGGAAGTAAGATTAAGATATACAGGGCATATGCAGATAGTGATGAAGGAGATTTTGTTGGAAAACAAATTCAAGAGATAAAAGAAAAAGAAGACAAAAACTACAATGATTTTGCTATATTATATAGAACAAATGCTCAATCAAGAATTTTTGAAGAAAGTCTTAGACGAAAAGGTATTCCATACAAAATAGTAGGGGGTACAAGGTTTTACGATAGAAAAGAAATAAAAGATATACTAGCATATTTAAAAGTTCTTGTTAATCCACAAGATGATATTAGTATTAGAAGAATTATAAATGTACCTAAGAGAAGCATTGGGGATGCAACTGTTTCAAAAGTACAGGAATTTGCAACTGATTTTGAATTGAATTTATGGGATGCGCTGGCTGAAGTAAGAAGTATTCCAACATTGACTCCAAGAAATGTGTCAACTATTGAACCTTTTGTTACACTCATGGAAAATTTAATGGAACTTAGTGAGACAGTTCCTGTTTCAGTGCTCATTGAATCGATATTAAAAGATACGGGATATCTTAAACAATTAAAGGAATCAAACGAAATTGAAGATAAAAGTAGAATTGAGAACTTAAAGGAACTTGTATCTGATGCAGTTGATTTTGAAAAGACTAGTGAAGATAAGTCGCTGTCTGCATACTTAGAGAGAGTTTCCTTAGTTCAAGATACAGATAAGATTGAAGAGGAAGATGATGCAGTAGTATTAATGACAATCCATAGTGCAAAGGGATTAGAGTTCCCAGTTGTATTTATGGTTGGTATGGAAAATGGTATTTTTCCAGGAACTGCATCCTTTGAAAAAGAATCAGAGATGGAAGAGTCAAGAAGATTATGCTATGTTGGCATAACTAGAGCTAAACAGACATTGTTTATGACTTCTGCTGAAGTAAGAAGAGTATTTGGTAAAACAGTAGCGTATCCTCAATCTGACTTTATTAATGAGATAAAACCAGAACTTAAAGAGTATGTTGGGGCAGAGAAGACTGGTATTAAGAGCAGAGATGCTATAGTTAGAAACAGTTCATATAATAATCCTCATAGCTTGAGAAGTAGCATTATGGGCAGTGGAAATTCATATGAATCTAAAAACAATAGTCCTAATATAGTTGGAACAAGTGCTATGAGTGAAGTTGCAACGGAATATGTAACTAGTAGTGAAGCAACCCTTGGTAGAAAGGTTGTTCATGAGAAGTTCGGAAAAGGAACAATTGTAGCAGTTGTAGATGCAGGAAATGATAAGAAGTTAACAGTTGCTTTTGACAAGCAAGGAGTTAAATCGTTATTACTATCTTTTGCAAAGCTTAAAATGATTTAATATAAATAAGGAATGAAGTATTAATTATTCATTGATTAAAAATGGAGGCCTAGTATGGATAAAATTGAAAGAATAAAAGAACTTGTAGAACAGTTAAATAGATATTCATTTGAATATTATTCTTTAGACAATCCTTCTGTAAGTGATAAAGACTATGACGAAAAATACTACGAACTTCGAGATTTAGAAAAGGAAACGGGGTATGTACTTCCTTACTCGCCTACATTAAGAGTTGGGGATATTGTATTAGACGGGTTTAAAAAATATACTCATAAAGCTAGACTTTGGAGCTTAGATAAGGCACAATCATTGCAAGAAATTATAGATTGGCATAATAGAAATGTTAAGTTTGTAGAAGAGGCTAGAAGCAGGGGAGAAAATTTGCCTGATCTGAAATATGTTGTTACAAAGAAATTTGATGGCTTAACAATTAACTTAACGTATAATACTGAAGGTATACTTGAAATAGCTGCTACAAGAGGAACAGGAAGCATTGGAGAAGAAGTGACAGCACAAGTTAAAACAATTAAATCAATTCCTCTTAAAATTAATAGTAAGGATGTTTTAGAGGTTCATGGAGAAGCTATTATGACTCAAGAGGCATTCGATAAATATAATGAAACTTCTGATACACCACTCAAAAATTTAAGAAATGGTGCAGCAGGGGCCTTAAGAAATTTAAATGTAAAAGAAACTGCGAGAAGAAATCTTTCTGCTTTCTTTTACGATGTGGGATATAAAGAAGGGACTCCATTTAAGACTTACATGGAAATGATGAATTTTATAAAGGAACAAGGGCTGCCTGTTGATGATTATATAAAAGTATGTGCTTCTATAGAAGAAATTGAGAAAGAAATTGATTATGTAAAAGGTATTAGATTTGATTTAAATTATGATATAGATGGATTAGTAATTGCTATAGATGATATTAGAACAAGAGAGCTAATAGGTTATACAGTAAAATTTCCTAAATGGGCTATTGCATTTAAATTTGAAGCTCAGGAAGCAACAACTAAGCTTCTAGATGTTGAATGGAATGTAGGAAGAAGTGGAAGAGTTGGTCCTACAGCTATATTGGATCCAGTTGAATTAGCAGGAGTTACTGTTAAGAGAGCAACTTTAAATAATATGGATGATATAGCTAGGAAAGGTGTTAGAATTGGTGCGGAAGTATTTGTGAGAAGAAGTAATGATGTAATTCCAGAGATAGTGGGAGTTGTACCTGATTCTTTAGAAGGTTCAAAGGAAATTACAGTGCCAGAGGTTTGTCCGGCATGTGGAAGTCATTTAGTATTAAATGGAGCACATTATTTCTGTGAAAATACTTTGTCTTGTAAGCCACAATTAGTTAAGAGCATAGTACATTATGCATCTAGGGAAGCAATGAATATAGCAGGTTTTTCTGAAAGAACAGCAGAACAATTATTTGAAAAGCTAAATATCAAATCTATTTCTGATTTGTATAAATTGAAGGAAGAAGACCTAATAGGATTAGAGAAGTTTGCAGCAAAAAAGGCTCAAAATCTTTTAGAAGCTGTTGAAAAGAGCAAGGATTGTGAGTTGTATGCATTTATATATGCGCTAGGAATCCCAAATGTAGGAGTAAAAACTGCGAAGGATTTAGTTGGCAGATTTAAGTCTATAGAAGGTTTGAAACATGCAACGTTTGAAGAACTTGTTGGAGTTCAAGATGTTGGGGATATTGTTGCTCAAGGGGTTGTAGCATTCTTTAAAGAGGAAAAGGTATTGCAGACAATAGAAGAATTACTAGCCCTAGGTGTTAGTCCTAAATATGAAGAAAAAGAAGTAATAGCAAGTCCTTTTGAAGGTAAAACCGTTGTTGCAACAGGTTCACTTAAAAATTATTCTAGAACTGAGATAAAAGATAAACTTGAAAGTTTAGGTGCAAAGGTTGCAGGAAGTGTTAGTAAAAAAACAGACTACGTAATAGCCGGAGAAGCTGCTGGATCAAAGTTAACTAAAGCAGAGGAATTAGGGATTAAAGTCCTTTCAGAGGAAGAATTTGAAGAGATGCTAAGGGGGTAGAGTATGAAGAAATTAATCAATATGCTTGGATTCGCATGTGCATTTATAACAAGTATTTTAATAATTTGTACTTTTGTAACAACATATCAATTTTACTATGTTGGTCAAATTTTTAATTCATATTTACCAATACAGCTCGGAGTTTGCGTAACTATGGCAGTTTTAGCCCTTAGGTTTATCATAATTGAGACAGGTAGAAAAAGATTTATTTATTTTGCATTTAGTTTAGCTATATCAGTGTCGCTAATTTTCTTTATGATGAATTTAATTAAATAATATAGCAATAAATAGAGGTATAATTTTTTCGGGAGTTCACGGTTATTTAATTTGGAATTTCGCAAAAATTATACCTTTAGTTATTTCTAATAAATTCTGATGATGGTCAAGATTAAACAAAGAAAATTATGGTAATAATACTAAATATAATTCAAAGTAAAGGGTGTAACTATGAGGAAGATTATTTTCTATGGAATTATTTTAGTTTCTATAGTTTTATTTTGTTTAGGATTTATAAATAAGGAGAGCCGCGATGCGTCTAAGGATAACATTGAAGAAGCAATAAGTTATGGCATTGGTGAAATTCCGGGGGATTTAGAAAAAGTAACTAAGTTATCTTTGCATCAAGAGGATATTATTTGTGCCACAAGTAAAGGCTTGGTTTCGAAAGGTGCGGATAATAAAATTGTCCCCTCTTTAGCAAGCAGTATATTAAAAGATAAGGAAGGCATTCAATATGAATTTAAACTGAGGGATGATATTTTTTGGAGTGATGGGAGCAAGATAGCACCTAGTGATATAGCAGAGTTTTTTAAGGAGTTATTAAAGGAAGAAGATGAAGAAAATATACAAGCACTGCTAAATGTTTACGGTGCGAGAGATTTTAAGCAGGGAAATGTCGTATTTGAAACAGGAGTAGCTATAAGACCAACTGAAAATTCTGTTATCATTAGATTAAATAGAAAAGATGACGATTTTTTAGATGAACTAAGTAAGCCTCAATACAGATTGAGAAAATATCTGATTATGTGGCAAAATATAGGGAACAATTTTAGTACATTAGTATATTCGGGTGATTATAGGATTGATTCTGCAGGTAAGGATAAGATAGTACTTAAGAGAAATGATAATAGTAATCTTAAGGTATCTAGTATTAATATCTTTAATGATGAAAGTGTGGAGCTGTCTATGGCATCCTATGAAGTAAATGAAAGGGATATTGTAATAAATCCACCTGAAAGTGAAATTAATAAGTTGGCAGAAGAGAACGATTTATTAACGATACCAGAAAACAGTGCCACATATTTAGTTATAAATGATAAAAGTAATTCTATTCCTATTCAAGGTAGAAGAGAAATATATAATGATGTTTGCAAAGCAATCCAGAATTATCAAAATTCAAATAGTAAAGAATTTGAGCTTGCAGAAGGAAGTTTCTTTAGGGAAGATAAGAAAGACTTAACCAAATTACAAGCTAGAAAGGTTGGAAGTAATAAAGAAGGACAGTGGAGTAAACCAGAAGTATTGACATTATTATGTGAAGATAGTAATGAAAATAGAATTTTATGCAGAATTATTCAGGATTGGTTTAAAAGCAATACTAATATAACCGTTAAATATAGCTTGGTAAAAGAAGAATTTAAGGATGAAGAATTAAGAAAAAGATATGATATGATTCTAGTCAATAACGAAGCCAATATATTGGATAAGCAGAATTTTTATAATAATTTTAAAGAGTATTTTACAGATAGTCAAAGTAAAATGTTAGAAAAGCTGAAAAGTAGTAATACCAATGCTGATTATTCAAATTTAGAAGAGAGTTTATTTGATAATTACAATATATTACCACTAGTGTTTTATAATGAAAATATAGCTATCTCAAGTAAAATATCAGATTTAAAACTAGATGGGAATGGGAATATAGATTTTTCTACTATTAAATAGATTATGAATATCGTGGTACTTACCTGCAGAAAACTATACCACTTTCTACTTGGACCTTTAATAATGGATGAAAGTAGAAAGCGGCATGATGTAACCTTTTAGATAATTTTTTAGAAAAGAACTTATCAATGTTACAGGATAGAATCGTATTAAAACTATTCCTATATACTCTTGAGTCGAATCAACCTTTCTTATTACGAGGAGGTTGATTCTTATTTTTTTTGTATTTTTTATTTTTTACAACAGATGAATTGACCTTTGAAATTGTAACTTTACTTAACAAAGCAATGTTATTTGCTTTTTTTACGTTATTTATACTATTGGTTTCGGTTTCTTCTAGATTATTGCACTCTTTGTCAGTTATTGAATTTGAATTAGTTTCAATAATGTCTTTTGAATCTGCTGGATTCTCTTCTATATTACTTGCAATAGGATCTCTAGTAACTGATTGATCAGTAGTAATACTATTATTCTGCTCAGAATTAATATTTCGTGAGTCTGTCTGTACTGTTGAATTTAAAGGCGAAGAAAATTCCATAAAATCTTCAACCATATCTTTAAGGAGATATATGATTAAGAAGAAGTTAAGCATATTTTTATTGCTATCAAAGGAAGATCTCTTTGCACTAAGAGAATCTTTTTTCTTTGAATAAGTCAAGCTTTTTACAAAAACGGATGCTGATCCTGTGCTTTTAGGTGTTGGTAATACTGGCATTCTAAAGTATGTTTCATCTAACATATCATCAGAGCGCAAACTCAATTTTCTATAACGTTCTACCTCATCTAAGGTAGGAGCTTCAGGCCAGCTTGTTAGAAGACCGCCATTTACAAAGAATTTTCTATAAATACCAGATATTATAGGTCTTAATTCATTGGCTTTATCTTCTAAACGTGAGTACATTAGCAAACTGAGGAGATAAAGATTTACTTCTAAGCATGAATATTTACTTTCTCTTTTATCAGATATTTTAGTAAATATATTTTTATCAGAATCATATAAGCTGGTTAATTTTTCATTAATCTCCTTAGCTGCATCTTTAAATGATATTATATCTGTATGTTTATAAGCTTCCATTAAACATATAGCAAACAATGCACAATCATCAAGTGAATCTAAGTAATAATCTTTTTCTTGGAATTTAGAAATTAAAAAATCACCTAAATCTAAAATAAGTTTTTTTGCATCTGAATTTGAGGAATACTTGTAATATATATTTAAAGCTAGAAAGATTAATACACATTCATTAAAGGATAACTCGTATAATGCAGATTTATAATTTTTGAACATATCTAAAATCTCATGAGAGAATTTAAAATATTCACCACTCATATCATCAGATTTATTAAAGTATGAATATAATAAATAAGCAGCCATCATTAAAGCTTGATCAGAAAATTTAAATTTATCGTCTTTATCCACTAAAGAAAAACCTTTTGAGTTTCCGTCAGATAAATTTTTCTTTTCAACGAATAAACCTTCATTATTTCTCAAATTTTCAGAGTAAAATTGTAACTGCTCTTTAGCAAGATATTTAAATGGTTTTTCAAGAGATACAATATTTCTTTTGCCCTCATTATAGTGCGAATAATATTCACTTAATTCAAGTAAGGATAATGTCATAAGAGCACAAGTAGACGGATCTATTTCTCTTTTAAAACTTGATTCATCAAAGCCATGACTGCTTTTACTATGAACAAATATTGGTGAAGCTTTTCTATATAAGCATAGTAGTGGAGAAAAATTATTTAATATGCTAATATCATCTATAGAAGATTTTTTTGAAGTTCTAATTTGTGCTAAAAGACCACATTTGGAGTTCAATACTAAAGTTTTTATTGATTCTTTGGATAAGTGAAAAAGTTGACCACTAATTTCTTTTTGGGAAAGACTATTCATCCTAAAAAATGGTCCTATATATCTCAAAGTATAACACCTCTCATAAAATTCTCATCTTATTCATTAATATGAAATTAGTGAGTAAAAAGTACATAAAATATAAATAAAAGGAGATTTTTTATAATGAAGGAAGGAAAATTGGATTTTGATGATTTAAGAAATATCATACTTAATAATAAAACTGTTAAGAGGGACGAAGTAATTGTAAGGAATGACGTTGGGGAAGATTGCTCTATTATCGATTTTGGAAATTATGAAGGGATTTTTTCTACAGATCCCATAACAGGAGCGAACGAGAATGTTGGCAAACTGGCAGTACATATAAATTGTAATGATATTGCATCATCAGGTGGAGAGCCTATAGGGATTTTAGTTACTATTTTAGCACCTACGACATCTAGTGTAGAAGAAATAAATAAAGTTATGAATGAAATAGATGAGGAAGCAGCTAAAATCAATGTAGAGATTATAGGTGGTCACACAGAGGTGACAAGCGCAGTTAATAAAATGATTATATCTATTACTGTAATAGGAAAAAACTTAAAGGGAAGATCAGTTAAAACAGCAGGAGCGAAATTAGGTGACGATATAATAGTAACAAAAACTATTGGTTTAGAAGGTACTTGCATTTTAATTAATGATTATGAAGAAAGACTTAAAAAAGTATTATCTAAACAAGAAATAGAGCTTGGAAAAAGTTTAATAGATAAAATAAGTGTATTAGAAGAAGGAAGAATAGGCGGAAAGTTTGGAGTAAATTCAATGCATGATATAACTGAAGGAGGGCTTTTGGGAGGTTTATTTGAAGTTGCTATGGCTTCGAACAAAGGATTTAAGATCTATAAGGATAGGATACCTATGCTTGAGGTGACAAAAAAGGTATGTGAAGAATTTAAAATAGATCCCCTCAGACTCATATCATCAGGCAGCATGCTTATTACGACTGAAAAAGGGCAAGAATTAGTTGAGCAGCTTCATTCAAGTGGTATTGAGGCGGTTATAATAGGCAAAGTATGTGAAGATGGTGGAGTTCTAGTTGATGGAGGCAATGCAATAAATGTAGAACCACCAAAAAGAGATGAGTTATTTAATATACAATAAATTTTTTTACTTTTAGATTGGATTATATATTTAGGAGGAAGAAAGCAGTGAAGAGATTAATATTAGCGAGTAATAATAAAAAAAAGATTAAAGAAATGAAGGAAATATTAAAAGAATTGGCTATAGAAGTTAAGTCATTAGAAGACGAAAATATTAATATAGATGTTGTTGAAGATGGAGCAACATTTGAAGAAAATTCAAAAAAGAAAGCAAGGGAAATATATGAGTTCTTAGTTAAAAGAGGAGATAAAAACTTTATTGTCTTAGCTGATGACTCCGGATTAGCAGTGGACTATTTAAATGGAGAACCAGGAATATATTCAGCTAGATATGCCGGAGAGGATGGAAATGATGCAAAAAACAATGAGAAGCTTTTAGGTAATTTAAGGGGAGTGAAAGAAGAAGATAGAACTGCTAAGTTTATCTGTCAATTAGCGATGTTTACGGACAATGGAGATTATTTTAAAGTTACAGGTGAAGTAGAAGGGTATATCATTGAAGAATTACACGGAGAAGGTGGATTTGGGTATGATCCATTATTTTTTTATAAACCATTAAATAAAACTTTTGCAGAATTGACTTCAGATGAAAAAAATAATATTAGTCATAGAGGAATAGCATTAAAGGAATTGAAAAAAGTAATTTTAGAGTTATTATAATTGATAATAGATTGTGATTATGAGATTATATTATCATATATAGAAAAATTTACTATAAGAGTATAACATAATAAAGATTAAATTTCATTAATATTTCATTTTACAGATTTAAAACAGGCTTAAATTGTTTAAACTAAGGTATAGGAGGATTGAAACTTTATGTTGATTGCAGTTATAAGTGATACACATAGGATAAGTAAATATATTGATTTAGCTAAAGAAGTTATAAAAAGTGCGGATATATTAATACATCTTGGAGATAATGTTGATGATGTAGAAATATTGGAAAAAAATTTTAAAGGGAAAGTATATGCAGTTTCGGGAAATTGTGACTATACAACAAAATACCCTAGAGAAAATATTATAGAGGTTAATGGAAAGAAAATATTTTTTACTCATGGAGATTTATATGGTGTAAAAAGTTCTATAAATAATATATATTATAGGGGGAGAGAATTAGAAGCGGATATTGTTCTGTTTGGTCATACTCATATACATTTAATTGAAGAGGAAGATGGTATTATTTTAATGAATCCAGGTAGTATTTCATTACCTAGACTTAATAAAAGATGTATTGGATTCATAGACATTAATGATAATGGTGAAGTTCGTACGTATTTTAAAGAGGTTAGAGGTTAATCTCATCAAATTAAAAAATATAATAATATATGGCGCTTATTACCTTTTAAATATATTTGTAGTGCATTGTAAAAAGATAAGTCCAATCTGCTAAGAATAAATTCAAGAAAGTGCTTCTCGATATATGAAAATACAGCTTTATTTAAGTGCTTGGATTATTTATTATGAAATTATTCAAAAAAGGTATTGACGAAACACATTTGATATTGTAGAATAATCATTGTCGCTGGGAAGTAAGCGATGTTTGTAAGAACAAGTTAGGACTTACGGGGTGTGGCGCAGATGGGAGCGCGCGTGGTTTGGGACCATGAGGTCGCAGGTTC
>NZ_AUUU01000194.1 GCF_002760435.1 Clostridium sp. LS | reverse complement strand
ACTTTAGCAGATTATCAAAAGAGCAGCAATTAGAGGTTATAAGCAGAACTTTCCATGAAAGTATCTAATAAAGTAAGATACATTAGTTAATATTCAATACAAAATAAATTAGCGGAAGAAGGGGGAGGTTAGCTTTCTCTTCTTTTGCATTATATTCAAATTTAAATTATGATAAAATATAAAGGGGTGATAATAAATGGTTAAAGGTAATGTTCATTCAATAGAAACAATGGGGCTTGTAGATGGTCCTGGGATTAGAGTGGTAGTATTTTTGCAAGGATGTGCATTGAGGTGCAAGTATTGTCATAATCCCGATACTTGGGCAGCTAGTGGTGGGGAAGAATATACTCCTGAAGATTTAGTTAAGAAAATTGAAAGGTTTAAAACTTATTTCGCAAGTAGTGGCGGGGGAGTTACATTTTCAGGTGGAGAGCCTTTAAGACAGCCAGAATTTCTTCTAGAAACCCTTAAACTTTGCAAGAGTAAAGGAATTAATACTTGCATCGATACAGCAGGCTATGGATTTGGTGATTATGATGAAATATTAAAATATACAGATTTAGTTTTGTTTGATATAAAACATTTTACACCAGAAGGATATAAAAATATAACGCTAATGAATATAGATGAGTCCTTAAAATTCCTAGAAGCTATGAAAAGAAATAATACTAAAATGTGGATAAGGCATGTTGTAGTTCCAGGATTAACAGATAGTATAGAACATTTAAAGGAATTAAAAAAATATATCGATGAGATACCTAATGTTGAAAAAGTAGAATTGCTGCCATATCATTTATTAGGCACAAATAAGTATGAGACGTTAGGAATTAGATATCCACTTGAAAATGTAAAAGCAGCAGATAAAGAATTAATAAAAAAATATCAAAAAGAAATATTTGAGAGTTAATAATTATAAAAAATAAAAATTCTTCATTGATTCTTAATATAATTGATAAAAAATCAATATACAATATTAATAATTGTAAGATAATTCATATTGACAAACTAAATGGTTTAGTATTATTCTTATATTATGATTTGGTCATATGACTGACGGAAGTGGAGTTACCACATGAAGTATGACTAGGCATATTCAAAAAAATAACAAGTCAGCATGCAAGTCTATTTTGAGCCATACTGTGTCAGTATGTTTACCTAATAGGCCCGCTATGAGGTAAACATACTTCCTTGTCTGACACAAAATATACGTTGCATCAGTGACTTGTTATTTTATTTCATATGCCGCAAAAAGCCGACCGTCTGGGCAAAAAAGCCTGGATTGTCGGCTTTTTTATATGGAAAAAATTATATAATTTAAATTACTTTAAGGGAGGAAAAATTATGTTTAAACAATGGGAAGGCTTCAAAAGTGGAACTTGGCAGGAAGGTATAGACGTAAGGAACTTTATACAAAAGAATTATAAGTTATATGAAGGAGATGCTAGTTTCCTAGAAGATAAGACCGAAAAAACAAGTAAAGTATGGGCAAAAGCTTATGATTTAATAGTAGAAGAAGTTAAAAAGGGAATAAT
>NZ_AUUU01000193.1 GCF_002760435.1 Clostridium sp. LS | reverse complement strand
AACTTTCCTGTTCGGAATGGGAAGGAGTGTTACCTCTATGCCATCATCACGAGATTAAGTGAGTTGCCAAATCCCCGATTTGGTTAAACTAACTTATGCAAATAGTGATTGAAATTCCCTTTTCTTATATTGTACCTAATACAAACTTTTAAATAATCACAATATAAGAAAACTTTTATATTTTATCCAATTATGTCGAAAACTTGTCTCAACAAGATATTATTATACGCAGTATTAAGCATTATGTCAACACTTATTTAAAAAATAAATTTATTTTATTTTTCTACTATATTCCCTGATTAATTCTAGTGATTTCTTAAACTTTGCCAATTCATCTTCTGTCATGTGTATCTCGACAACTTCCTTAACCCCATCTGCATTTAAAACAGCTGGCACTCCTCCAAAAACATCATTTTCCCCATATTCACCTTCTAATAGCGTAGATACCGGCATTATTTTATTTTCATCATTTATAATTGCCTTTATTATTCCAACTGTAGCGGTTGCTATACCATAGTACGTTGTTCCCTTTCTATTATACACTTCCCAACCAGCTTTAGCTGTTTCTAAAACTAATCTGTCTAAATCTACTTCTCCAACTCTATCTTTATTATCTTTCAGTATTTCATAAAATGATTTTCCCCCAACTGTAACATGAGACCAAGGTACCATCTGAGAATCCCCATGTTCACCCATTGAGTAACCTTGAACACTTCTCGGATCAACATTTAATAACTCACCGATAAAATTCTTTAATCTAGCTGAATCGACTGAAGTTCCAGTTCCTATAACATGGCTTTTAGGCAAACCAGATATTTTATAAACATGGTATGCAATCATATCCACAGGATTAGAAATCACAATAAAGTGCCCTTTAAATCCACTTTTCATTATTGGATTTACAATAGACTCTGCTATCTTAGCTGATAATTCTAATGTATCAATTCTTGTTTGACCTGATTTAGGCGGCGCGCCTGCTGTAATAACTACAATATCTACATCCCCGCACTGATTATAATTACCCTTAACAACCTTAGTATTTCTATTTAAATATTCAATACAATGATTTAAATCCATTACTTCTCCAAGGGCTTTTTCTTCATTTATATCAATCATCAATATTTCATCGCATACTCCTTGTGTTAATAGGCTAAAAGCGGTACTTGATCCCACTAAGCCTGTTCCTACAATCGCAACTTTATTCTTTTTTAAACCCATACAAAATTCTCCTTTTAATTACTACTTAGTATATTAATTATATTTATTTGTTCACGATAATCTATTTATATTCCTAAAATAATTCAATATATATTTGCAATAAGTATTATCTTTTATAAAATGTATTATTGCAAGCTAATAATATCTTCATTAATTTAATTAATATACATATATTTTGCTTATTTAGTAAATTAGTTATACTTTTCATGCCATAATATCTAAAAATTAAATATAATTCCTTAATTCAAATAATATTAATTAGAAAACAAAAAAAGATTGTTAAAAATTTTAACAATCTTTTACTGGTGCGTCATCAGGGATTCGAACCCTGGACACCCTGATTAAGAGTCAGGTGCTCT
>NZ_AUUU01000192.1 GCF_002760435.1 Clostridium sp. LS | reverse complement strand
TCAACAGTATAGAAATATCTATTTAATTTAGAGTCTACTTCGGAATCTGCAATATCCGCGGCAACAACCTCATACCCTCTAGTAAACCTAGAAATCATATAAAAGTCTTTATCAGTCTCAACTAAAACATTGTCCTTATGGAAAATAAATTTAGTTAACTTTTCATTTTCTTGAATCTCAGCTCTTAATCCTTCTGTATCATATCTATTAACTAAAGTATTTACTTGCTTGTCAATTCACAACTGTATATATACTTATAATTAATTCTATTTTTTAGGCATAGAAAATTAAACTACTTACCCTATTTGGTAGGTAGTTTAATTTATTTGTAGATTTATTATTTTTTCAGTCTAATATATATATCTTCTGGTGTAAGTCCTTCACCAAATAATTCAAATATAAAATCAAATACTTCATTCGCGTTAATATTAAATTCTTTCCCAAGTAACTTACAATATACATCTAGCTCATATTCTTTAATTTTGCCTAAATTATTTGTTAATTCACTAATTATTTGTATATACTTTTTTTCATCAAAATTTTCATTTTTAATTTTCTCATAAAAAATTATTGTGTCAAATACATAATTAGGTGCCAAATCCGAATAGAATAATTCATTTACATTCTCATAATCTGTCATTTGTTCTAACTCATTTAATTCATTACTCTTTTCTTCACTACTTTCATAATGAAATAACCCATCATTATAAATTTTACTTATTAATATTTTTAATCTGTTTGAATCCATAGCCGCACTATCCTTTCTTTCCAAAATGATATTTTGAATCTATAATAATTTTATGCATTTTAGGAGACAATATAATCAAATTATCTAAATCATACACTCCCCCACCCTTAGCTATTGGTTGCTTATGGTGAATAACATATTTTCCACTATTTGAATAAGGTGCCATACCGTTTTTCATTAATGTCTGTCCTGACTTTCCAAATTCTGTTGCATATTTTGAATTTCCCACTTCTTCCCATAACGCTGATCTTAACTCTTTAAAATTGTTGAATGTCCTGTTATTAAGTCTGTCCTTTATTTCTTGTGGTATCACCCCAATATTTCCACTTTGATACATTAACTTATTTTGATTTACATCTATTTTATTATTTTGTGTAGTTATACCTGGAGAATTTCTTAATTCTTCAGCATTAATCTGCCTCTTTTTGGGTGCACATGCTGCTAATTGATACCCACTCGGATCATAATACCTAACAGGATTATTCCCACAATAAGCATAAAGATTTAACCCATCGCCCCTATAAACATCTTCTTGAGTAAACCTGCCAATTACAGGGTTATAAAATCTTGCCCTCAAATAATACTGCCCTGTAACACTATCATATTGTTGACCAGTATAAGTTATCCTATTATGAACTTGTTCCCTACCTTCAAGAACATTACCAAAAGCATCATACCAATATTCATTTCTAATCTGCTGGTTCGCGTCAGTAATACATGTTGTACTTCCCTGTTCATCAACAGTATAGAAATATCTATTTAATTTAGAGTCTACTTCGGA
>NZ_AUUU01000022.1 GCF_002760435.1 Clostridium sp. LS | reverse complement strand
ACCATACCACCAGCCATAACAGCTGCCATTATATCAAAGTTTCCACTAGCAAGTGAAGCTGTACCAAAAAGATACGCTGCCTTATTAACAGGACCACCCATATCAACTGACATCATTCCACCTACAATAATTCCCAAAAGAATTTTACTTGTTCCACCCATTGAACTAAGCGCACTACTAATACCTGTATTTATAGCTCCCATAGCTGGGTTTATGAATAGAATTATAACACCTATTAAGAATATTCCTAGTAAAGGATATAATAATACTGGTTTTATACCTTCTAAGCTTTTAGGTAAATTTGCAAATAATTTCTTAAGACCAAGAACTACATATCCTGCAACGAAACCTGCAAGTAATGCACCTAAGAAACCTGAACTTACTGCCGGAAGTTTTGAATTAAACGCATTAGCAAAAGTAACACCTGAACTAGCTAGCGCTCCACCAACGAAACCTACAGCAAGACCTGGTCTATCTGCAATACTCATTGCAATAAATCCAGCAAGTACTGGTAACATAAACCCAAATGCACTACCACCAATTTTCATTAAAACTGCTGCAAGTGGTGTACCAGAACCGAAACCACTAGGATTCGCAGGATTAAATGTATCAAAAAGGAATGCTAAAGCTATAAGAATTCCTCCACCAATTACAAATGGCAACATATGTGATACACCATTCATAAGGTGTTTATAAATTTGACGACCTACTGATTCGTCTGCAACATCTGAATCGCTGTCACCTGTATTTCCAGTATGATGATAAATAGGTGCATTTCCACTAGTAGCTTCTTCTATTAATTTTGATGCTTTATGAATTCCGTCTGCAACCTTAGTTTTAATTAGTCTCTTTCCATCAAATCTAGCCATATCAACATTTTTATCAGCTGCTATGATTATACATTCAGCATTAGCAATTTCTTCTTTAGTTAAAACGTTTTTAGCTCCTCCAGAGCCATTTGTTTCAACCTTTATTGAAATTCCCATATCTTTACCTTTATTTTCAAGGCTTTCTGCTGCCATATATGTGTGTGCAATTCCAGTTGGGCAAGCAGTAACTGCTAAAACTTTATAACCATTAGAATTAGTTTTAACTTCATCCTTTACCTCATCCGGAAATTTTTCCATTTCTTTTTTATCTATTAATTTTAAAAATTCATCTTTATCAGAACAGTTGATTAAGCTTGTTCTAAAGCTTTCATCCATTAATATAGTAGATAATCTTGCTAATACTTCTAAATGTAAATTATCATTATTATCTGGTACAGCGATCATGAAAAAAAGATGTGCAGGTTGACCATCTAATGAATCATAGTCAACACCAGTTTTGCTGATTGCTGCTGCAAGAGATGCTTTTTTTACTGCACTTGTTTTTCCATGAGGAATTGCTATTCCATCTCCAATTCCTGTTGTGCTTAATTCTTCTCTAGCCAATATTGCCTTTTTATATTCTTCTTTATTATTTAAATTTCCTGTCTTATTCATTAAGTCAACTAATTCATTAATACACTGTTCTTTTGTGCTCGGATTAAAATTTAAGTTAATACCTTGTTTGTGTAATAAATCTACAATCTTCATTTTTGATCCTCCCTAAAATTTAGAATATGTTATAACCTCTTATAATTTAATTAAGTTGTTTTAATAATTCATACACTTCTTTTTCTGTTGCAAGTTCTTCTGAGAAAGCACTTGCACTACCAGTAGCAATTCCCATTTTAAATGCTTCATCTATGTCGTTATTTTTTAAATATCCACATAAGAAACCTGCTACCATTGAGTCTCCAGCACCAACTGAATTTTTTAGAACTCCTTTTGGAACTTCTCTCTTTATTGGTTCACCATTTTCAGGCAATAAAATAGCTCCATTCCCAGCCATTGAAATAAGAACATTTTTTGCTCCCATCTCTTGAAGTTTTTTACCATATTTAATTATGTCCGCATCATTTTTCAATTCAACATTAAACATTTCTGCAAGTTCATGATGATTTGGTTTTATTAAAAATGGTTTATATTTTAATACTTTTAATAGTAAATCTTTTGTTGCATCAACAATGAATTCTACACCTTTGTCTAATAAGCTAATCATAATGTTTTCATAAATGTCATCTGGTACACTATTTGGTATGCTTCCTGATAATATCAAGTAATCGCCTTTAGTTAAATCAGAAAGCTTTTCATATAGTATTTTTAAATCTTCGCTTGTAATTTCAGGACCAGAACCATTAATTTCTGTTTCCCCATCGCTTTTAAGCTTTACATTGATTCTAGAAAAACCATTATTTAGCTTTATAAAATCGCAACTTACTCCATAACCTCTAATTTGTCTTAATATTTCTTCTCCAGTAAATCCTGCAACATATCCAAGAGCTGTATTCTCAACTCCTAAGTTTTTAAGAACTATAGATACATTTATTCCCTTACCACCTGCATAAATTTGTTCTCCTTGATTTCTATTTAAAGAATTAACTTTAAAAGAATCAACTTTAACGATATAATCCAACGAAGGATTAAGAGTTATTGTACTAATCATTTTTACCACCTCCACTACATTGTTTTCATAATTAACATTATTTTAAATCAGTAACTGATACCTATATCTTTTGTTTCATTAAGACTGATATTAAGCCTCTCTCTTGTAAACATTATCGCTATTCCTGTGATTTAATAATAACTTATATTTCAACAAATTTCAATCATTTTCTTTCAAAATAAATCAAAAACAATCATAGTTTTTTGCAATAATCGTTATACCTCGATTATTTATGCTCTACTTTATTGTTTTTTGATTCATTTAGTTTTTGTAATATTGCTTATAATATTCCTCATCCCTTTATTGAATACTCGTAAATACAAATTTTTTTAATAATTCACATTGATATATTTAGAGCTTATCCCTAAATAATTTTTAGCACCATTCGATAATTAGAAAAATATAGAAGGATGATACAAAAGCAATCATGGAAAATAACTGCTGAATCTACAGAGATGACCATGTTATTTATAGATCTTTACTCAAAAAATGGTTGTACTTGTATATTCAGTTACAGAGCAGACAGATCCTGAAACTCCACATGTTTTCTATTATTTTTTCCTCCGAGGACTCCCTGCTCTTGGCTATATTCTTGAAATTATCACCTCGCACCCCGAACTTTCATTATTTAAATTATGCCTTTGCTTTGGACACAAAAAAAGCTTTGGCAATTTTATCTGCCAAAGCTTTTCCTTTATTATTCTTCTATTTTTACTACATCGTAGCCTTCTTCTTCAATTGCTTCTTTTAGAATTTCGTTATCAACATCAGTTTCAGCTGTTGCATATTTTCCTCCTAAGCTAACTTCTACTGATGATACTCCATCAATACCTTCTAAAGCATTTTTTACATGAGCAACACAATGTTCGCAGCTCATTCCTTCGATTAATATTTTCTTTTTCATTTTCATTCCTCCATTTCATTCAGTTTACAATTTACAGTTGCCAATTTACAGTTTAGGTGGAAAGTCCCACGGAGTTTCTTTAATATTTTTTTCAAAACCCTATGGATTTTGTTCCTCAACTGTGCACTGTTAACTGTTAACTGTAAACTGTCTAAGTCTTAGTGCATTTGTAAGTACTGATACTGAGCTTAAACTCATAGCTGCGGCTGCTATCATTGGACTTAATAATGGCCCTCCAAAAATATGAAGGATGCCCATTGCAACTGGAATACCAAGTACGTTATATCCAAATGCCCAAAATAGATTTTGTTTTATATTTCTAATGGTTGCTTTACTTAATTTAATTGCAGTAGTAACATCCATTAAATCGCTTTTCATAAGAACTATATCAGCAGATTCTATTGCAACATCAGTACCTGATCCTATTGCAATCCCCACATCTGCTTGTGCTAGTGCTGGTGCATCGTTTATACCATCTCCAACCATAGCCACTTTTTGATTTTCTCCTTGGAGCTTTTTCACTACACTCGCTTTATCTTCAGGTAAAACTTCTGCTAAAACTATATCAATACCTACTTGTTTAGCTATGGCATCTGCTGTTTTCTTATTATCTCCAGTAATCATAGCTACTTTTATTCCCATTTCATGAAGAGCCTTTATAGCACTCTTACTGCTTGGCTTAACTATATCTGCTACGGCTATTATTCCTCTAAGCACTCCATCAATGGAAACATACATAGGTGTCTTTCCTTCATCTGCTAATTTATCTGATTCTTTTGATAAAATATCCATCTCTATACTCTTCTCAAGCATTAACTTTCTATTTCCAACAAAAATAGTTTTACCTTCTATCTTAACTTCTATTCCATGACCTGGAATTGCATTAAATTCTTCTATTGTCTTAAATTCTAAATTCTTTTCTTCTGCCCCTCTAACTATTGCTTCACCTAAAGGATGTTCTGATCCCTTTTCTGCGCTTGCAGCTAGCGCTAAAATTTCATCCTCTAAAATTCCATTAGCAATGATGTCAGTAACTACAGGCTTTCCTTCTGTAATTGTTCCTGTTTTATCAAATACAATTGTATTAATTTGATGAGTTGTCTCTAAAGCTTCCCCGCCTTTTATTAATACTCCATTTTCAGCGCCTTTACCTGTTCCAACCATTATAGCTGTTGGAGTTGCAAGACCTAGGGCACAAGGACATGCTATTACAAGTACTGCAATAAATATTGTTAACGAAAATACAGTTGTTTCTCCCGAAATTAACCATGCTAAAGATGATAATATGGCTAAAACAATTACTGTTGGTACAAAATAAGCTGAAATAACATCTGCAAGCTTTGCTATTGGTGCCTTTGAACCTTGTGCATCTTCAACTAATTTAACTATTTGTGCTAGTGCAGTATCCCTGCCAACCTTTGTTGCCTTATATTTAATAAATCCAGTTTTATTAATACTTGCTCCAATCACACTGCTTCCAACTGTCTTTTCTACTGGTATACTTTCACCTGTAAGCATTGATTCGTCAATTGCTGTACTTCCTTCAATAACTTCTCCGTCTACTGGCAGTTTTTCTCCTGGCTTTACTAAAACTATATCTCCTACTATAACTTCTTCAACTGGAATAACTATTTCTCTGTTACTACGTAGAACAGTTGCAGTTTTAGGTGCTAATCCCATTAATGCTTTAATAGCTTGTGAAGTCCTTCCTTTTGAAACAGCCTCTAGATATTTTCCAAGGGTTATCAAAGTTAAGATAACTGCAGCTGATTCAAAATATAAATGCATGGCATACATAGTGTCACCAGTACTTATTTTATAAATACCAAATATACTGTATATAACTGCTGCAAGTGTACTTATGGCTATTAAGGAATCCATATTAGGACTTAATTTAACTAAGTTTTTTATTCCAACCTTATAAAATTTATATCCCATGACCATTACAGGTAGTATTAACACTAGTTGAATGACTGCAAAATTTAAAGGATTCATCATAGAGTCTATTATCATTGGAAGGGGCATTCCCAGCATATGGCCCATGGTTATTATTAAGAGTGGGACTGTAAATATTACTGAGACAACAAATCTTCTTAATAGTAATTGACTTGCATCAAGCTTTTCTTTTCCTTCTTCCTTTTCTTCTTCCTTAACTAAATTATATCCTGCCTTATCTACAGCAGCTTTAATCTGACTATAACCAATTTCATCTTCATCTATACTTATGGTAAGTCTTTCAGTGGTTAAATTAACAACAGAGCTTTGAACTCCTTTAAGCTTTTTAGTAACTCTTTCAACTCTGGCTGAACATGCTGAACATGTCATTCCTTCAACTTTAAAGGTATAAGTCTTTAAATTTTTCTTAACCCCATATCCAGCTTTTACAACTGTATTTTCTATAACTTCATTATTCAATTTATTTTCATCAAATTCTACATTTAGAGTTTCCGTAGCAAAATTAACATTAGCATTATTTACTCCATCTAATTTTTTAACAAATCGTTCAACTCTATTAGCACATGCTGAACACGTCATTCCCTCAATTTTAAATGCTTTTTTCTCCATATTTCACCTCCATTATTTAGAAAGTAATTTTTCTAAAACCTTATTGAATTCTTCTATCTTTTCGTCTGGATTGTTATTATGACAAGCTTCCTTTACACAATGACGTAAATGTCCTTGCAGAATCATTAAATCTGCTTTTTTTATTAAAGATTGAACTGCCATTAATTGATTAGCAACATCAATACAATACCTATCATCCTCAATCATTTTTATTATGCCTTCAATTTGACCCTTAGCTGTTTTTAAAGACTGTAATGCTTTTTTTCTTTCTTCACTCATATTTCGCCTCCTGCACCACCCCCACGGGGCGGGGTATATTTATATTATATATGATTAATAATCGTTGTCAATAATAATTACTTTTGATTTGGATTAATTAACATATAGTAGTTGAGACTTCGACTACTATATGTTATTATTTTTGTTAATATTATTGGATTTTTCAGATATTAAATACTATAGAAAATGTAATTACAAGGAGAATTTAAATGAGCAAAAATATATATATAAACTTACTTGAAGAATTAAATGCTGGTAGAAAGGCAATTGTAATCACAACTCTTGATAAAAAAGAGTTTGAAAATAATGCTCCTGCAAAAAAAATTATTATTACTGAAGAAAATCTGCTTAATCATGATTATATCTCTGAATTTTCTGGCTATAGTCAAATAGTACTTGAAAAATCAAAATACGCCTTGGAGACTGGAACGTTGCAATTTATTAAAGCCTCTGAAGACCAAACTTATTTAATCGAGCCTTATTTTCCACAGCCTCGCTTAATCGTTTTAGGTGGTGGACATATCGCCAAACCCTTAGTTGAGTTTGGTTCAAAGGCTGGATACTCTGTTACAGTTATTGACGACAGACCCTCTTTTGCCAATACTGCGCGATTCCCTACTGCTGAAAAAGTTATTTGCGAAAGCTTTGAGAAATGCTTTGATTTAATTAACTTAAATAAATCAACTTTTGTGGTTATCATAACTAGAGGCCACAGGCATGATATGCATTGCCTCAAGGAAGTATTAAAACATGATACAGCATATGTTGGAATGATTGGTTCAAAACGTCGAGTTAAAGGAGCCATGGAACAATTAGTTAATGAAGGTTATTCTCAGGAAAAACTAAACAAAGTTAATGCTCCTATAGGTCTTGAAATAGGCGCCATTACACCTGAAGAGATAGCAATCTCCATTTTAGCCCAAGTTATAAAGTACAGAAGGCTTGTAAATCCAGCTGATGGCAGAACTATTAACAAAAAATCTAACTGGCCAGACTTTGAGCCAGATGTGCTAATGGAATTATGCAAAGAAGATGATTTTCCAAAAGCGATTGTTACAATTGTATCTACAAAAGGCTCAGTTCCAAGAAAGGCAGGAGCTAAAATGCTTGTATATCCTTATGGAAATATTTTTGGAAGCATTGGTGGCGGGTGCAGTGAAGGAGAAGTAATTAATAATGCCCGCAATCTACTTAAAACTGGTGGTTATGAATTCCAAACTGTAGATATGACAGGCCAAGCTGCTGAAGATGAAGGCATGGTATGCGGAGGCATTATGGACGTAATTATTGAGTATTTTAAATAATAGTAAATCGCTGTATTACTTGATTTACATATCCTGTAATACAGCTTTTTTTGTTTATTTATACTATTTAAATAAAATTATCTCTCTTAATTTTTCTAAAAGGACTTCCATTTCTTCCTGAGTACCTATGCTTATTCTTAGGTAGTTATCAATTTTAGGTTTATTAAAATACCTAACAAGTATCCCGTTATTTCTTAATTCCTTAAATAATATTTTAGCTTCAATTGTATTGTGGCTGACAAACAAGAAATTAGCCTTTGATTCTAATACTTTAAATCCTAATTTCTTTAAATTTGGTATTACTTTTTCTCTTGTATCTATAACTTTTAATCCAATGCTTTGAAAATAAGCATCATCTTCAAAAGATGCTTTTGCACCTGCTAGTGAAAGCCTATCAAGGGTATATGAGTTTATAGAGTTTTTAATTCTATTAAGACCTTCTATTAAATCTTTATGTCCAAAAGCAAAACCAACTCGAAGTCCTGCTAATGCTCTTGATTTAGATAGAGTTTGTATAATTAGAAGATTTGGATAGTTATTTATAAACTTAATCATAGATTCGCCACCAAAATCTACATAGGCTTCATCAATTATAACAACACTTTCTAAGTTATATTCTATAACCTTCCTCAAGGATTCCACTGATAAGTATTTTGTTGTTGGAGCGTTGGGATTTGCAATTACAACTCCACCATTTGCAGTGCAAAAAGACTCTACAGAAAAATCAAAATTGTCATCTACAGGGATTAAGACTTTTTTTAGATTAAATAACTTAACGTAGACTTCATAAAAACTGTAGGTTATATCTGGAAATAAAATTGGATTATTCCTATTGAAAAATGCCATAAAAGAAAAAGCTAACACTTCATCCGAACCATTACCTACAAATATTTGATTTGGTGATAGATTATAGTAGTCTGCAACAGTACTTCTAAGATCATCGCAGTTTGGATCAGGATATAATTGTAGATTTTCCTCAGCTGCTTGCTTAATAGCTTCAATTACTTTAGACGATGGCGGATATGGATTTTCATTAGTATTTAATTTAATATATTTCCTATCCTTTGGCTGTTCTCCTGGAACGTATGGTTCAATATTTTTTGTAATTTCACTCCAATATTTACTCATTTCTAATTCTCCTCTCTATTTTCATACTTGTTAATTTCATCTATACTAATCACTTTTTCTTCTCCAGTAAACATATCTTTAATCTTTACCTGCTTATTTAAAACTTCATCTTCTCCAATCAATAAAACATTAGGTATTCCTAATTTATTGGCATAACTAAGTTTTTTCTTTAATTTTTCATCTTCAAGATATATTTCACTATATCTTCCATTATCCAATAACTTATTGTATACATCTACGCAGTATTCTAATGTATCGCCAATTGGTATTATTAAGTACTGAACAGATTTTTCAACCTTATAATTATTTAAAAAACCTATTTCTTTTAATACAAAAAATAGTCTTGTAAGACCAATAGATATTCCTACTCCTGGCAAAACCTTATCTGTATAATTTTGAGCTAAATTATCATATCTTCCTCCTGAGCATATAGAACCATAACTTTCATTTCCTATTAAAAATGTTTCAAATACTGTTCCTGTATAATAATCTAGGCCTCTTATTATTTTCAAATTTATTATACATTCGTTATCCTCTACTCCCAAAATCCTTAACATTTTCATAACCGCTTCAAGCTCTTCTATACCACTTTTAAATTCCTCTGAATTTAAATCCAATTTTTTAAGTTCAGTTAATATTTCTTCATTACTCCCTTTTATATTGATAATCTTAATAAGAATATCAGCTTTCTCTGATCCTATTAATTCATTTAATAATTTTTCAAATTCATTACCACCTATCTTGTCATATTTATCAATTAGTGTTATGACTTCAGCCGTATTAATAATTTCTAAATTGTTTAAAATAGCTGATAATATTTTTCTATTACTTATTTGAAATCTATAAACTTTTAAACCAATGGCTTTAAATCCTTTGGACACCATGCTAATTACTAATGCATCATTACTTATACTAAGTTTGTTATTCCCTATAATATCTATATCACATTGATAAAATTCTCTATATCTTCCTCTTTGGTTTCTTTCTCCTCTATATACTTTTCCAATTTGATATCTTTTGAATGGAAATGTTAGCTCATTAAAATATTGAGCTGAAAATCTTGCAAAAGGTACCGTTAAATCAAATCTCAATGATAAGTCATTATTTCCTCTGTTAAATCTATAAACTTGCTTTTCAGTTTCTCCTGCACTTTTTGCCAATAAAACTTCTGATTTTTCAATAATTGGTGTATCCATTTCTAAAAATCCATTTTTTTCATACACCCTAGTTATTTTTCTTACTATATCTTTAAACATTTGTTGTTCCTTAGGTAATAATTCCATAAAACCTGGTAATATACTTGGTTCAATTTTAGTATTTTTCATAATTTTATTCTCCCTCTTAATCCTATAATTTGATTTTGAATAACAAAAAAACCATGCAGGCATATATCCTACATGGCTTAACAAATTACTACTAACATTTAATTCATCATCACCAGCAGATACAAGCCTACGAATTATAGACTTGCATCTGCTTTTGAACAGACCAAGTCTTGCTAGTGATGATGATGTATGAAGTTTACAATTTTCATATTAAATGCTTTCATAATATTTCCTCCCAAAATTTAATTGTTATTATTATACAATATAAAATTCTTGTTTTCAATTATAATTTTTTATGATAAGAACAAAGTGCCGGCGGCACGTTTTATTTTAAAATTTTATACTATCCTGGACATGAACAAAGGACTGCGCCACACTCTCTCAGAGAAATTTTCCATAGATTAAATATAGCAACTCATATTTGTTTACACTTATAGCTACATATTTCTTGTCGAAACACAAAAAATATTAACTTTGATATTCACCTTTCTTCACCCTATCTTTTTAAAATCCCTCTGCTATGTATCAAAATAATGTTGTTACTTAAAGTACAAAGTACAAGCACTTGTTAAAATGTTTCCTAAAATTACTACTTAAACGTATTTCTTTTATCTCTGATATATCTAATATACTTAATACATATAATTTTCTATCCTTCTTACTTTATTGGTTTTAATAAATCTATCTCCATTTAGCAAATTACTCAGCATTATTTGAACATAATCCAATTCTTTATCTAAATTATATAACACAAAGAAACTAAGATACCTTTGCAGATACTTGGTAGCAACTCCACGGAAAACTTTAAGCCAGTTTTCTAAATTTAATGTGAAGTACTTTACTCTATCATCATCTTTTACTTCCAAAAATTGTTTTTTATTATGCTCTTTAGCTGCTATCTCCAGATATCTATCTCCATATGGAACCATATATGCTTTCTTTTCCACTTTTGAGTATACTTTTTCATAATAAGTCTTCCAATCCCATGCTTCTCTAAATACAGGTTTAACAAACATAGAATCCTCATCTCCTTTGGCTCCTACTATCCAAATATTTCTTCTTCTTTGTGTTGTAAAATCAAATTCAATGTTTCTGCAACCCTTAAAGTTCTCTTTTAATATTGTTTTTGTAATATATACAATTCCCTCTAAACTATTTTGAGTACCATCTAAACTTAAGGCATATAATACTTTATGCCTCCAGAAAAATGCAGTTACTAAGCTTATTTTTAATTTTTTGGCACAAAATCTTAATGACTTCTTTTCTAGCATTAATTCAATAAATTCCAACCATATTTCTGGATTCTTCTTTGAATAGCTCCATAACGAATCCGTTGCTTTTGAAAAAGTTTTATTACATTCTCTGCATTTGTATCTTTGTATTCCTTTATACAAGCCATTTTTAATATAGTGGCTTCCTCCACAGATTGGACAGCATTTCACAACTCTATTGTCATAAAAATCTTTTCTTAAAATATAGTTTACATGTGTTTTTAATTTTTTTAATTTAATATCTTCTTGTATCAAAAGAAACACCTCTATTTTGTATTTTCTTCTAATACTTGCCACACTTTTATATTTATAATCAAAAACAACATTTAATTAATACATTTTATAAGGATTTTTTATGATACATATATGCTTACATATGTACTTTTTTCACAACACATATCTACATGTATATACTCGTATTTTAATGAAATTTTTACAATCTAAATTTATCTTATCCATTGATATTACTGACTTTCAAAATTGAAAATTTTTATATTTTCCTACACATTAAAAAAAGTGGCTGTGCCACGTTTTATTAGGGTGAATAATGTATGATTAGGGTTGAAGCTCAAAGAGAAAGTTCAAGTAACCAAATATAACATTTGGAGCATCACTTTTTGTGCTTTCACTTTTTACTTCGTAATTTCTTAAACATTTTATTTTTGAAAAGCCAAAGG
>NZ_AUUU01000191.1 GCF_002760435.1 Clostridium sp. LS | reverse complement strand
TTTTGAATAAACATTGGAAAATGTTTAATAAATTCATAACTTACTGCATCTCCATGGGCTTCTTGGTTAAAGAAATTTCCCCATCTTCCCAAGGCTTGAGCTAAAATAATTGAAGGAGCTGCAACATCTGCAAATTTAATAAAACTTAATTTTTTAATTTTTGTATATATTAAAGCTGTTGATAATGCAAAAATAAGCCCTCCATGTATAGCGAGTCCGCCATTTCTTATATTAAATGCCTCAATAATATTATTTTTATAGTTATCAAATTCAAATATTACATAGTAAAATCTTGCACCAATTATACCAATTGGAAGAGATAACAGTACAACATTAAATAAATGATCATAGTTAACATCTCTCCACTTACAATTGTAATTTGCTAAAAATATTCCTAGTGCCATTCCTGTTGCAATTAATATACCATACCATCTTACGTCAAATCCCCCAATTGAAAATGCTGTTGGATTCATAATTTACACTTCCTTATCTTCTAGTTTTAATTTTTTCTATAACCATGGCACAAGCTCCTACTGCTATAGATGTATCTTCAAAATATCCCCCATCGCTAAAGAGAATATTTGTATTTTTTATATGACATTTTTGCAGAGCAATTTCTGTTGCTGTATCATAAAACAGCTTTGAATATTGAACTAATGGACCACTTAAAATTATCAGCTCTGGATTAAACAACTTTATATAATTTGAAA
>NZ_AUUU01000190.1 GCF_002760435.1 Clostridium sp. LS | reverse complement strand
TGAAGTTAGAACTAAGTCTAAATTTAAGCCAATTGAAGTAAGAAACAGCTTTTAAAGCAAATATTGCTATAAGCCCTTAATTTTGAACTTTTACAAGTTTCGGAATTAAGGGCTTTGTGGTAATATATGCCTATATTTGTTGTGAGGTATAAAAATGGATATTTTAGATTTAGAGAATCAGCTCGATGAAAAAACAAAATTATTGATTTCTAAAATGGAAGAACAAATTCAATCAAAAGATAAAGAAATTGATAATTTAAAAAAGGAATTAGCTTTTCTTAAAGGACAACTTCTTAATAAAAACAGAAAAATTTTTGGACAATCTAGTGAGCAAGTTGATTCAAGACAGATATCTCTTTTTAATGATGCTGAAAAAAACAGTGATCTAAAAATAGAGGAACCTACCATTGAAGAAATTACATATAAAAGAAAGAAATCATCTTCTCATTCAGGGAAAAAAGATAACTTATCCGGCCTAGATAGAGTCATAATTGAGCATAAAATTAATGATTCCGAAGCAGTTTGCGATAAATGCGGAAATAATTTAGTTGTAATAGGCAAAAAATCAAAAGAGATTTTAAAGTATAAGCCAGCAGAACTTTACATAGAGGAACATATTTCATATACATATGCATGCAAAAATTGCGAAGCGGATGCAGATAAAGTCAATATAATTTCAGCAAAAATACCAAATACATTCTTATATAAAAGTATGGCTTCAAATGAATTATTAGCTCATGTTGTGAGCATGAAATATCAATATGCAATGCCGTTATATAGAATGGAATCATATTTTAAGATGATGGATGTTAATCTTTCAAGACAGACATTATCTAATTGGATAATAAGTTGTGCAACTGAGCTTAAGCCTGTTTTTAACTATATGAAAGAGGAGCTCTTAAAAAGAAATTATATACATGCCGATGAAACATATCTGAAGGTTATTGAAGAAAACGGAAAAGATTCTAACTCAAAAAGATTCATGTGGTTATATCGCTCCGGAGGCATTGAAAATCCAGTAATTCTATATGATTATCAAAAAACAAGATCTGGATCTTGTGCAGAAGAATTTCTTGAAGGATTCTCAGGCTATCTTCAAACAGATGGATATGATGGCTATAATAAGGTTAAAAATATAAAAAGATTATATTGCATGGCTCATATTCGAAGAAAATTCTTTGAAATAATATCATCATTAAGCCCTGAAGCTTTAAAGCAATCACATGCATTAGAAGGGTTTAATTATTGTGAGCAACTTTATGAAATTGAAAAAGAGCTAAGGGAACAATACATGGGGAGTGATGATTATTATGCTGATAGACATATAATAAGGCTCAAGAAATCTGACCCTATCCTTAAAAAATTTCAAGAATATGTAGATAGTGAAATTGTTGATGCTCTTCCTAAAAGTCCTTTAGGTAAAGCTCTTGCATATGCGCAAAAGTTATTGCCATATATGAGAACTTTCTTAACGAACGGATGTCTTGAAATTGATAATAATGCAGCCGAAAGAGCTATAAAGCCATTTGTAATTGGCAGAAAAAATTGGATGTTTTCCAAGACTTCAAAAGGCGCATCGTCAAGCGCACTTCTTTATAGTATTATTGAAACGGCTAAAGCCAATGGCTTAGCAACTGAAAAGTATTTAGTATATTTATTTGAAGTGTTAGCAAGTTCGGAAATTAAAGAAAGGGACATACTAGAAAAATGTATGCCATGGTCGGAAAACATTCCAGATCAACTGCGTGTCAAGACTACCAAATAATTATTTACATATAAAAATATACCTAACAGAGAATTTAAACCTTTCTGTTGGGTATATTTTATCACTTAAATTGCGCTATCGCTACGCGTCGATTCTTTGACGCTTAC
>NZ_AUUU01000189.1 GCF_002760435.1 Clostridium sp. LS | reverse complement strand
AGCTCATTTTTAAATGCCTTCTGCATAAGAATATTTATTATTTCTGGTGAAGATATACACATAAAGATAGGCATATATGTCTATCTAATAAATCAAGTTAAAAATTTTGGTATCTATAAATTTCCAAGATACTATAAACTTGAATTATATTTAGAAATATATAAATACCACAATAAAGACTAACTATTTTGCTCAGTGTTGTGTTGAGAATAGAATTGAGCAACATAGTTAGTCTTTCCTTCTGTCGGTATTTTTATATTATAAAATGTTCTTCTAGCGCCTTAATCATTTCTGTTTTTAAGTCGTCGTATTTATTTATATGATTTACCGTATCATTGATTTTATCGTATGTAACCAAAGAAATATTGACATTGTCATTTTCATAGGAAAGTAAATAGCCTAATTCATAGTTATAACTTAAATCAATTTCTTTGTAGTCATTTGATATAATTTGATATAGGTTTCCTTCTTTTTTTTCTAAAACCATATATTTAGGTTTAGTATTATTTTCTTGATTTTTTGCTTTATTACAATACTTTTCATCGTTTAAAGTTATAAATATATTTTCCTCATTGTATTTGCCAAAGGGAAAATACAAATACCTTTTTTCCTTAATAAAAGATATTACATAATCTTTTATTTCGGACTGTGGACCTTTATATTTTTGCCCGTCCTTATTTACAGAAAACAATAAGCTTGTATATTTTTCGTCCCATTCAAAATGCTTTCCTTGCCATTCCTCAAGAAATAAAAGTAAATTTAAAAAATCTAATTCATTATACTTCTTTATTACTAAATACTTATTCTTAAGGGCATCTTCTAAATGTTTCTCCATAGCTTTATCTAACTTGTTTATACTTCCAGCTTGTCCTTGTTGGCTCAAGAAGGAACTAAAATCATTTCCAAAGCTTGAAGTTAAAATAATTTTTAAAACAATTTTATTAAATTTCAATGCTTTCTGTTCTTTGTTTTCTATACTTATATCTAAATTTTCAGTGCACTTATCTAGATACTCTTTTATTAAAGTTAAATCCTTTTGTATGTAGCCTTCTTTTCTTAATCTTACTAGGCTCAAATCTTTTTTTATATATTCGTCCATGAGATGATCTTGTTTTGTCATATTCTTGGCTTTTATTGATGTAATTATGGGTATAGTCTTTGATAACTTCTCCTCTAAAGCTTCTTCTACATTTGTAATATAGCTCTTAGGGAATCTTAAATCACTTTCAGAATGTAATTTTTCCTTAAATTCATTAATTATATTTATCTCTTTCATAATATCTAATTCTTTTTTTAAAACAGTTTTTTCCTCAAGTTCTGAAACAATTAATAATTTACTTTTCTCAAAAGCATACCCTAATCCATAAGTAATAAGCAATTCATCTTCATAAGCCATATTTATCAGTCTCCCGCATCTCTTTATAGTTTTTATTCATCATTAATTCACTTAAGTAATTCCTTATAATTTCATACCTATATAAATTATAATTTGCACTTCATAGTATAATCAACAAGTAAATATTACTAAAGCTCTTGTATAGTGCCATTACAATAATATTTATGTATGTATCATATTTATTGTAAATATACCAAACTATAAATAAACAACATGTAAACTAGATTTATGTGGTAGCTTACCGAAATAATAAATATTTTTGTTACGAAAAACTATGAAA
>NZ_AUUU01000188.1 GCF_002760435.1 Clostridium sp. LS | reverse complement strand
GATGGATTTTTTGGAAATTATATGATTCCCTTTGAAGTTTCTGCATTACTTTTATTAATAGCATTAGTAGGAGCTATTATTTTAGCTAAAGGAGTGAAAAATTAAATGGTTGGTTTAGAAGGTTATTTAATACTCGCAGCAGCCTTGCTTTGTATTGGTCTTTACGGAGCTATCGCTAAAAGAAATGTTATCAGTGTATTAATGTCAGTAGAACTTATGATGAATGCAGTCAATATTAATTTAGTAGCTTTTAATAGATTTTTAGCACCAGAAAAGGTTACAGGACACCTTTTTGCTATATTTGTTATTGTAGTTGCAGCAGCTGAAATTGCTGTGGGTCTAGCTATTATTTTAAATATTTACCGCAGTCATACTACATCTAATGTAGAAGACTTCAATATTTTGAAATGGTAGGTGTTATGATGAGATTTATAGATTTAGCGTGGTTGATTCCCATATTTCCTGCAATTGCATTTTTACTTATTGGGTTTATTACAAAAAAATCTAAAGGTATTAGCTCAGCAATTGCAATAGGTGGAATGGTTCTTTCTTTTATATTTTCTTTAGGTGTTTTTTATGAAGTTATTACTTCAAAAGTTAGTATTAATCA
>NZ_AUUU01000021.1 GCF_002760435.1 Clostridium sp. LS | reverse complement strand
AACATCACTATTGAATACTGTCAACAACTTCTTCAAAAAAACTTTTATCCTCTTTTTCAGGGATATTATCGAATTTAAGTCGTATTACTTATGTCTCTTAGCGACGTTTTTCATCTTATCATTTCTGCTATATTTACTTTTTTTATTTTATCACCATATTATTAGATTATTCATAAATTTCGTTATTTTTCTTTATTATCCTCATTGTTATTTATATTGATACGCTAGATATAGTTGTTTATTATCTGTATCCTTAAATCTTAGGTAATCCCCCAGCGATAATACTACTTTAAAATAAATCTCTTTTCCGATTTTTGTTGAAACTATCTCTAAAAGCTAAAAATCTATTCACTTACAACAATATCAACTGAAGTTTGTGTTCCATTAACATCTACAGTTACTTTAGTGCTTCCTGTTTATAAACAAGAAACTTTGATCTAATAGTTCCCATAAAGTTATTAATATCATCTAAGTTCCTTAAATTAATTAGAAATCATATTATCTTTATTTAGTCCATTCGTTACAAGAATAGCATATAATGTGCCATCTGCTTTCATATCACTAATTTTTCTATTTAGTGCATTTAATAATTCCGTATCATTTTTTCTAACTGCTATCCCTACATTTCCAGTTATCTCAGGATTATAATCTTTTAGCATTCTTACCAAAAGATTTTTATCTTTCATTAAAGAATATTTTACTATAATAGAATCAACTATACCTGCATCAATTTTATTATTATTTATAGCATTTAACAGGTCAGCTGATGTATTGAATATTGCTATATCTTTTATCAATTTATTTTCTTTCCACCTTTTTGCCATTTCTAAAAATACTGTTCCTTTTTCTACACCAACTACTGAGTTTTTTAAATCATTTTTAAAATTTATGCTTGAATATGTTGGAACTACAATTGCTTCTGATCCTTTATACAAAGGCTGCGTAAATGATACTAGCTCTTCTCGCTTTGGAGTTATATATATTCCCCCTGCGGAAATATCTATACTATCATCCGTATTTAATTTTTCTAGTAAATCTGAAAATGGTGCTATCTTCATTTCAACTTTATTAATTTCAAGACGACTTGTAATTTCACCTATAATGTCAGCATCAATTCCTGATATCTTATTTGTATTATTATCAAAATAAAAATATGTAACATCATTTAATGGTGAGACAACAGTAATTTCTCCTTTTTCTTTTATTGTCTCCAATCGATTTTTTTCCTTAGTAATATTTATTGTTGTAGTTTTACTACTATCCACTCTACTATTCCCTTCAAGTATCATTCCTATTCCAATAAAATTTAGAATAATGATGAAAATTAATAGTCGTTGAGTTATTCTTTTCATATAAATCTCCTTATAAGTTTACTAATTAACGTTATTATATATTGTTTCTCATAACAAAAAAGCAGGGGAATTAATTCACCCTAATGCTATTTTGCATTAAAATATTAAAAATTAAACATATAAATCGATATTATAATACTAACAGAATTTAACCTTTATATTTACCAATTCTATTTCCTTACTTCCTTCGGGTAAGTCTGGAATTGCATCATCACCATACTTTATTCTTATTAAGCTTGCCCTATATAAATCATCAGAACAGTTACCATCTTTATATAAGACTATTGCCTTTTCTTTTTCTAAACAATTAGGAATTATATCTTCAACTTCATATTGTTTATCTTTATATTTGAAAATACATTTAATTAATGTTTTAATCTTATTCATTTTTATCACCCTAATTACTTAGTATATGATGATTTTCTAAAATTGTTACTTTTTTTATGGCTATTTTAAAAATTAAAACCATAGAGATTTGCTTTTCCCCATGGTTTTAACTTTATACTTTACTTTACTATATTAATAGTTCCTTCTTTTCTTGGTGGAGCCTTAGGTTCTTGACCGCCGTTAAAACCTAGAGCAGCTGTGCCAAATACTGCATAATTTTCTGGAATTCCCAGTTCTGTAAGTATGCTTCTAACCTTTTGATCATCTCCAACCATAGCTAGCATATGTATCCAGCAAGAACCAATATCAAGCGAATGAGCAGCCAACATTATATTTTCAAGTGCTGCTGCACAATCAAAGTGTCCTACTGGTAAGTTTTTATCACAAGATGTTATTATTATAGTTGGAGCACTATAGAATGGATTAAAATTTGGGTTACCACCTATCTTTTTTAATTGCTCTACAGGAGAGTTTAGTAATGCTTCTTTAGCTGCAGAAATTAACTGGCTAATCCTCTCCTTATTTTGTACAGCTGTAAAGTGCCAACTTTGACTATTCATACCACTTGGAGCAAACTTTGCTGCTTCTAATATTGTATTTAAATCCTCATCTGAGATTTGCTCTTCCTTATAAACTCTTACACTTCTTCTTGTTAAAATATTTTGTATTACTTCATTCATGTTTTTTTCTCCTTTCATTTTAAACACATTATAACTTTATTTTGTCATTGCCGACTGACAAGCTTGCTAAAAATATTTTAGGACTTTAACCCTAATAATTAGCATTATCATTTTTTGACAAATATATAAATAAAATTTATAATTAGTTTGTCTAATTATTGATGTATTTTATAAGATAATATAATGTTATCAATAATACTTACATCCGTCTAATTAATTTTTTTCATTAGATCTATGAAAATAAGTTATATATTTTTAATATTTATGTAACTAGTAGATATTTTAAAATAAAGGAGTACTGGCTATGAACTATCAACAATTAGAATATTTTAAAACTGTAGCAGAAACACAGAATTTTACATCCGCAGCCAATCTACTTTCTATAACTCAACCAGCTTTAAGTAAATCTATTTCAAAATTAGAAGAAGAGTTAAATGTTCCTTTATTTGAAAAGAGCGGTAGAAATATAAAACTAACCCGCTTTGGAAGTATGTTCTTAAAACATGTCAACGTTGCAATTATGGAGATTAATACAGGGATACAAGAATTACAAAATATAATCAATCCTATATCAGGCACAGTCTCTATTTCTGCAATTTATACCATTGGAACACATTTTATGCCTACAATGATTAGTGAATTTCTAAAGGAAAGCCCAAATACAAAATTTGAATTTTGTCAAGAATCCACTCCTGAAATATTAAAAGGCCTTAAAGATGGTAGATTTGATTTAGGTTTCTACGATGAATTTGAAGACATCAGCAAATATGAAGAGATTGATTCAATTCCTATAAAAAACGATGACCTGGTTATAATAGCTCCAAAAAACCATACGCTTTCAAATAAATCAGAAGTAATCCTAAAAGATTTAGAAGATGAAACTTTTGTATTTTTTTCTGAGGGAATAAAGAATAAAATGTGCTCTGTTTTTAACAATATTGGATTTATTCCTAAAGTTTCAATGAAACCTAATGAAAGCAGTATGATTACAGGATTTGTGAGCGCTGGCTTAGGCATCTCCATAGTTCCTGATACCCCGAACTTAAAAGTAGATAATTTATCAGTGTTAAAAATAAGAGAACCTTATTGCTATCGAACAATTCATATGGGATGGCTTAAAGATGGTTACATGTCTCCTGCTGCTAAAATTTTTAAAGATTTTGTTAAGATGCAGTCTCAAAAATGGCAATAAAATTTATATATCTTAAGGTTTTTCATTTTTAATATAAATAATTAATTGATCTATTACGCTGCTAAATTTTTTCAATCACTTCAAGTAAATCATTTATTTTAAAATCTGCTTCTGATTGATCAACAAAATAATCTTTTTGCACTAATGCTAAAGTCATAATCCCTGCTGATTTTGCCGCTTTAATTCCCAGTGTAGAATCCTCTACTACTAATGCATCTTTTGATGATAAATTCAAAGCGTCAAGAGTTTCAATATATATTTCTGGATCTGGTTTGCTCCTTCTACACTCCTCTCCACTAATAAAAAACTCAATATAATTATCAAGTTCACACTCTTTTATCATTCTTAAAATATCTTGTTTTCCAGATGATGAAGCAATAGCTATTTTAATGTTTCTTTCTTTTAATTTGCCAAGTACATCTTTAGCACATGGATTCAGTACATCATGAAAATTCACTTCATGTTTTTTAGAATACCTTAAATATTTTTCTTTTAAGTCCTCTCTTTTTTTCTCATCATTAGGTACTAGCATTTCCCAAATCATATCACTGCTTAATCCAATAAAATCTTGAATTTTTCTTGATGGAGTCTCTATTTTTAATTCATCAAAGAATTCCAATCTTCTTCTAAAATAGAACTTCTCAGTATAAGCTAAAACTCCATCCATATCAAAAATTACTGCTTTTTTCAAGTTTTATCCCTCCAAATTAATGAGTAAATACTATATAAGAAATTTACCTATTAGGGTGTACTCTTATTTCTCATACTTTAAAATAAACAAATCTAAATTATCATATTTCTTTATTGGTATTAGATATTCCTTAGAATATTATACATAAGTTTTTAAAATAAAAGGTTAAATAGACTTCTTACTTACAAATTATTATTCTTTTAATTCCACAAAATACTTATTTGACATAAAATTCACACGAATTTCACATAAATTTCACATTGGAACATTATAATGCACTTGTAACCAGTTATTTCAAATAATATATACTTTTAATTAATGTACAATCAAGAAAATTTTTATGATGCAAGGAGAGGTAATTATGAAGAAGAACAAAATATTAGGAATTGTTATTGCAACTATGGTTTCAGTATCAAGTATTGTTCCCGCATTTGCTGCTGATAATACTAATCAAAGCCCAACAGCTAGCAGTACTACAAATCAAGTACAACAAATTAGTGAAGCAGATAAACTTGCAAAACTTACACAAAGAGCTACAAAACTTGGAATAGACATTACAGGATTAACTAGTCAGCAAGCAAGTGATAAAATAAGAACTGCAATTGCAGCAAAACTTGGTGTAGATATTACAGGCCTTACACCAGAAGAAGCCAGAGCTAAAATTCAAATTGCTAGAGCTGCTAAGCTTGGAGTTGATATTACCGGATTAACTTTTGATGAGGCTCAAACAAAAATTCAAGAAGCCCTTGAGGATAAAGCTGCTGCTACAGCCGATAAAGTTTCAGCAAAAGCTGCCGCACTTGGAATTGATATAACAGGATTATCATTAGAAGATGCAAAAACTAAGGTTCAAGCTGCTATTGAGGCTAGAAGCCAAGAACTTCTTACTAGAAAGGCTGCTGAATTAGGCGTTGATATTACGGGTTTATCAACTGAAGATGCTAGAACTAAAGTAATAGCCGCAGAGGCCGCAAAGCTTGGAATTGATATTACAGGTTTATCAAACAAAGATGCTGTTGCTAAATTAAAAGCAGCCGTTGAAGCTAAAAATCTTGCTGAACTTACTCAAAGAGCAGCTCAACTTAGTGTTGATATAACAGGATTATCAAATAAAGATGCAAGAGCTAAGTTAGATCAAGCTGAAGCTTCAAAACTTGGCATTGACGTAACAGGTTTATCAAATGAAGAATCAAGAATTAAAATTCAAGCTGCTAAGGCTGCTAAGCTTGGAATTGATATAACTGGTTTATCAATCCAAGATGCAAGAGCTAAAATAGAGGCTGCATATGAAGCAAAAAAAGAAGAGGTAAGTCAAAAACTTTCTGATGCAGCAGCAAAACTTGGAGTAGATATTTCAGGTCTTTCTAATAAAGATGCTAGAGAAAAAATAAAAGAAACTCGTCAAGAAAAAAAATCAACAACTACTACAACTTCAACAACTACTGCTACTGTATAATAATTTATATAAAAAGAGGTATTTTCAAACATGAAAGTATCTCTTTTTAATTTCCTATATTTTAATTCTGATTTTTGAGATATTCTTCATATATTATTCTCTGAAAATCAAAAACATTCAAACCCAATATGCTATAATTACTATATTTAAATACTTTATAGGAGAATATGCATGGAAATTATTAAATCAATATTTTATTTTATATTAGCTGGAATATTCGAAATTGGTGGTGGATATCTTGTTTGGATATGGTTGCGTGATGGAAAAAGTTTATGGTATGGAATTCTTGGAGCAATAGTATTAATTTTATACGGAATAATTCCTACATTACAACCTTCTAATGCAAACTTTGGTAAGGTATATGCGGCTTATGGAGGTATATTTATTGTTCTATCTATTTTATGGGGGTGGAAAATTGATAATGTAACTCCCGATAAATTTGATTTAATTGGTGGATTAATAGCACTTTTTTGGTGTTATGGTGATTATGTATGCACCTAGAGGCTAGTATTTATTCTAGTAATTCTTCAATACTAGAAGTTACAACCAAACCAATTGTGATATTCTTTTGTAAAATCTCACAAATAATACGAAAAATATACATCTTTATAAATACATATGATATAATTAATCCAGAAGCAAATAATACCCTATTCAATTGAAAAATATATTGTAAAAAAATGTAGTCATATTTTTGACTACATTTTTTATTAAATAAAAAGTGTCCTTTAAGATAAACTTACACTGCCTTTCCCAAAAATAATAACTGAAGAATCAAAATCAAGAGGTTTTAAAACATGTTCTGTAGATCCAGGACCTAATCGCACTAATTCTTGAACAGTTTGATTTGAATCAATAATCATAATCATCACTTTATCATTAAGTGATGTAATTCTGGCTGTAATTGGGGTACCAACTAATAAATTTGATTCTCTAGCATTATATATACCTTGCGTTAATATTTTTCCTTCTGCAAAAGCATTTATTGTAATTGTGCTCAGTGATAGAGTTAAAAAAATAGAAAATAAAATAATGAATTTTTTCATTTTAACTTCACCTACTATAATATTATTAATTACTAAGTCAAATTTTATTATGTGAATAATAAAAAGAAATATTCAAAATTTAATAAATACAACTAGATTGAACTTTTCTTTTGCTCTATTGCATAATTGCCTTCAATGTATACATTAAAGATTATCATCTATTCCTGTCTCTGCCATTTCAAATTGACTGTTATAAAGACTTGCGTAGAATCCTTTAGTTTCTAACAGTTTCTCATGAGTCCCCTGTTCAACAATATCTCCATGACTCATAACAAGTATTAAATCGGCATCACGGATTGTTGATAGACGATGAGCGATTATAAAGCTTGTGCGGTTTTTCATAAGATTATTCATAGCCTTTTGAATCTGCACTTCTGTACGTGTATCAACAGAACTTGTAGCTTCATCAAGAATCAATATTTTAGGATCTGCAAGTATTGCTCTAGCAATTGTTAATAGCTGCTTCTGCCCTTGGGATACGTTTGAAGCTTCCTCATTAAGGATTAAGTTATAGCCATCTGGTAAAGTATGCACAAAGCTGTCTACATGAGCTGCTTTTGCTGCTTTTTTAACCTCTTCATCACTTGCGCTAAGTCGTCCATATCTTATATTTTCCATTATAGTATCATTATACAGCCATGTGTCCTGAAGAACCATTCCAAACATTGAACGCAAGCCCCTACGAGTAAAATCGCGGATATCATGTCCGTCAATTAATATGGCACCTTCGTTTATATCATAAAAACGCATAAGCAATTTAATCATGGTTGTTTTACCTGCGCCTGTTGGCCCAACAATAGCAACTCTTTGGCCTTCTTTAATTTTAGCTGAAAAATCATTTATTACTGTATTTTTAGGGTTATATCCAAAGTTAACATTCATAAACTCCACATTACCTTGGATATTTTCCGGATTTACAGGATTAGTTGTTTCAGTAACTTCCTCCTCCTCTGCAAGAAACTCAAATACACGCTCAGCTGAAGCTGCAGTCTGTTGAAGTATATTGGATATATTGGCAATTTGTGAAATAGGCTGAGTAAATTGCCTTACATATTGTATAAAAGCTTGAATGTCTCCAACGGAAATGCTTCCTTTTGTGGCAAGATACCCTCCTAAAATACACACACCTACATAGCCAAGATTGCCAACAAAGTTCATAAGAGGCATCATTATACTTGTTAGAAACTGTGACTTCCAGGCAGATCCAAAAAGTTGATTATTTAATTTATTAAATTTTTCAACACTCTTCCTTTCACCATTATAAGCCTTCATTACTAAGTGTCCGCTATACATTTCTTCTACATGACCACTTACGTTTCCTAAATAATCCTGCTGTTGTTTAAAAAATTTTTGAGAACTTCTTACAATTCCGATAATAAGCAAAAATGATATAGGGATCATAATAAAAGCTACTAGTGTAAGTTGCCAGCTTATAGTAAGCATCATTATCAAGACTCCAATTACTGTAGTTACTGATGTTATTATCTGACTTAAACTTTGGTTGAGTGTCTGGCTAAGTGTATCAACATCATTTGTAATGCGAGATAATACTTCTCCGTGATTTGTACTGTCAAAATATCTTAGAGGCATCTTATTAATCTTCTCTGAGAGTTCTTTTCTCATATTATAACTTACCTTCATGGATACACTTGACATAATCCATCCCTGAACATATGCAAATAGAGCGCTAAATATATATAGAACAACAAGTGCAAAAATTATATTTCTAATATAATCGAAATCAATATCTCCTGTACCAGATATTTTGGCCATTATTCCTTCGAACAATCTTGTTGTTGCTTTTCCTAAAATCTTAGGGCCAGCTACACCCAAACCGGCACTTATTATCGCAAGAAAAAAAACTATGACTATTGATATTCTGTACACCCCTAAATATTTAATAAGCTTTCTCATTGTGCCCTTAAAATCACGAGCCTTTTCCCCCTTCATCATGGCCATAGGTCCTCCGCCAGGGCGCGCACTTCTTCTTGGGTTGGAGTTTATGTGCTTATTATTATTTTCACTCATGCTAATTCCTCCTTTGAAAGCTGTGATAAAGCAATTTCCTTATAAGGTTCACAATTCTCCATAAGCTCCTTATGAGTGCCCATTCCTACTACTCTGCCTTCATCAAGAACTATTATCTGCTCAGCATTTTTTATAGTTGCAATACGTTGAGCAACAATTATAACAGTGGTAGAACCAGTCTTTGCCTTCAAAGCCTTTCTTAAGGCTGCATCAGTTTTAAAATCAAGGGCAGAAAAACTATCATCAAATATAAAGATTTCAGGTTTCTTTACCAAAGCACGGGCAATAGATAATCTTTGCTTCTGTCCTCCTGAAACATTAGTTCCTCCTTGTGAAATTTCAGTTTTAAAACCTTCAGGTTTATTATTTATAAATTCCATGGCCTGAGCTATTTCTGATGCTTCTATTAAATCCTCCTCACTTGCATCCTCTTTTGCATATTTAAGGTTGGATTCTATGGTACCACTATATAAGTTCCCCTTCTGAGGCACATATCCAATTTTATCTCTTAAATCGTGTTGAGTTACTTCACGTGTATCTACGCCATCAACAATAAGCTTTCCTCCTGTTATATCGTAAAATCTTGGTATAAGACTGATTAATGTAGTTTTGCCTGAACCAGTAGCTCCAATAATAGCAGTAGTCTGCCCAGGTAAAGCCTTAAAGGTTATATTCTTCAGTACATCCTCCTCTGCTCCAGGATATCTAAAGGATACATTGTTAAACTCTACAACTCCTTTTAGATTCTCATTAAATTTCTTTGGAGATGCTGGGTCGTTAATTATAGTTTCTGTTTCCAAAACCTCTGCTATTCGCTGTCCCGCAACCGATGCTCTAGGTATCATAATGAACATAAAGGACATCATTAGAAAGGCAAATAAAATCTGTACTGCATATTGCATAAAGGCCATCATATCTCCAACCTGCATGCTGGAATTTGCAATTTGGTTAGCGCCAACCCAAACAATAAGCACTGTTATTCCATTCATTATAAGCATCATAATCGGAAACAAAACCACCATTACACGATTTACAAATAAGCTTGTGTTTGTTAAATCCTTATTAGCCTTATCAAATCTTTCTTCTTCAAATTCTTGTGTATTAAATGCCCTTATTACCATTATTCCAGAAAGACTTTCTCTGGTAACTAAGTTCAATCTGTCAATAAGCTTTTGTATAACTCTAAATTTAGGCATTGCAACAGAAATTACAGCAATTATAATTATTAGGAGTATGGCCACTGCCAATGCAATAATCCAAGACATTGAAGTACTTCTTGCCATAGCTTTTATAACACCACCTATGCCTATAATTGGTGCGTAAAATACCATTCTTATCATGATAACAATGAGCATTTGAATCTGAGTAATATCGTTTGTAGTCCTTGTTATAAGAGAAGCTGTAGAGAACTTATCCATCTCAGTATTTGAAAAGCTCTGAACCTTTGAAAATATTTTACTTCTTAAATTTCTTGAAAGTCCTGCTGCTGTTCTTGACGCCAATAAACCTACAAGAACTATGCAGGCAGCACTTAACAAAGATATTAGAATCATGTAAATACCAATATTTAATATGTATTTATTTTGCATTGTGTCTGTATTCATCCCCAAAGCTTTGTATTCATCCTTAACTAAGCTGGCAGCAGCCTGAATAACCATCTTATCTCCAAGAGCTGTAAACTTCTTTGATCCCTCTTCCACCATACTTTTCCTCTGATCTTCAGGTACTTTTCTTAATAAAGCAAATAAATCAGTACTGGCTGGAATCTTCTTACCATTAAAATCAATTGTTCCGCCGCTAGCATCTGCTTTCATCTTTTCTACTCCAGAAACTGTTAGGAGGGCTTTACCCATAATTGGGTTTAATTTATCTATTTCTGCTACATCTTTATTTTTCAGTACATAAATGTGCTCTTTTTTAAGAACAGGATAATCTTCTACATATTTGTTGTAATCTGCACTGGATTTATCAACAAGAGTATAATTATCCATAACTTCGTTTTTATCTTGCCCAAAAATAAATAATGTCAGTCTATCCATCTGACTCTTTCTAATGGCTTCAGGTACAGCATTTTCAATCCCATTCTGCTGTATTCCAACATTTACAATGTTAGACATATAATCTGGCAGAGCTAAATCACACATTGCCTGCACAAATAGTAATGCTATAGCAGCAAAAATCAACCCAATAAAGGGTTTTAAGTACTTCATCAATCTAGTCATTATTCTTTCTACTCCTTTGCTTATTCTTACTTATTTATTTCAACTTAATCTTAATAGAATTTATTATGCTATGCCTTCTATTCTTTTATTCAAAATTCAGCATTAATAACCTACATATGTAAATAGTATTTCCAATGTAAGTTATTATTATTATTATTATTGATACCAAGGAATAATATAATCTTTTCCCACATAAGCTAAAGTCAAAAGAGGTGAGATTATGTCAGATAAGAATAAAGACTTAGACAGCCTTGAAAACTACTTTCAAAATTCTATTACTCAGGCTGCCAACATGGGAGCTTTTAGCTTTGCAGTATCCCCTATAAATGAATTAACTCAAATGAACAATCAAGGCTTGGAAACTAATGATAATTTGAATGAGAATAGAGAGACAGTAAATAAAATTAACGAATTAAGAGAAAATGGTGAATAGCTTTTATTTCTATTACAAAAAAATCTGTATAAATAATTGTTTTTCTATTAAATCAATTATTTATACAGACATAAAAAAATATATTATGGAATTAAGTATAAACACCCAAGAAATTTATTCCTAAAATAAATGTAGTCAAATTCAGGACTTTTCTGATTCTTCTCTAGGATCTGGCAACTGTGCTATCACTACTGCTGCCAGCATAAATAGACACCCTATTACTTCTCTAACCGATAACTTTTCACCAAGTACAACTGCCCCACTGATTACAGAAAAAACAGCTTCCAAACTTAAAATAACAGCTGCTATAACTGGCGGAGTATATTTCTGACCAACAATCTGCAATGTATAAGCTACCGCTACTTCAATTATTGCAGTATATAAAATTGGAACAGCACCACTTTTAATCTCGCTCCATTGTAGATTTTCAAATAGAAGCATAAAAATGCACGATAAAATACCCGTTGTTATAAACTGAACAAATGATAATTTAATTCCATCTACCTCTTTTGAGTACTTATCTATTGCAAGTATCTGCATAGCCCAAAAAACAGTGCCCGCAAGTTCATAAGCGTCACCTATCTCTAAATAAAATCCTTCTACCATGCAAAGCAGATACATTCCAAGGACTGCAAGAAATACTCCAATCAAGGTATTAATCTGTACTTTTCTGGTTAAAAATATCATTATTATAGCAACCAATACAATTTCAAGAGAAGTTAAAAAACCAGCTTTTCCTGCTGTTGTGTATTTAAGCCCTATTTGCTGAAGAGATGCAGCCGCAAATAAAGCAGTACCACATGATACTCCTCCAATGTAAAGCCGTTTATCCAAAAAGCCGCCATCCTTTTCATTGGTTTCAGGCTGTTTTTTATGCTCTATCTTTGTAATAAAAATTATAATAGGAATAAGAGCCAAGCCTCCCAGTAAAAAACGTAACATTCCTAATGTGTATGGCTCAATATAATCCATGCACATTTTTTGGAATACAAAACAGGTTCCCCACAGCATAGTAGCCAATAATAAAATTAATTCACCTCTCGTTTTTTTCATAATGCTCACCTCCCGTATAATTATTAGATTACAAAATAAAAAAGACATGAAGAAATTCCTCACGCCTCTTTGCTTTTCTACATTATAATTTATTCGCTTAACTCAATCAATTATCATAACTAGCCATTTCTCTTACCCTAAAGTACCAATAACTAGTATTTTTATAGTACTACATAGACATTAAAAATTAAAATATCTGTTTCTCAAATCTTTTATTACTTCTATATTAGTACTATAAGTTGCCCCTTCATCTCTAACATCCTTTGAATTTTCATCATATTCTCCTGAAAAAGACAGTAAATTAAAACTTGTCTCCATATAATAACGTTCATCGCAAATTAAAAGTTTATTATGAGAATTTACTTTTTTAATTTTAAAATTATCACCATAAGCTTTGAATTTTTCTTTTAATTTTTCTGCTATTCTATCACTATTCATATTCTTATTCCTATTATTATCTTTTTTAATATGATAAATTGAGCTATTTTCCTCTATTCCATAGATAATCTTAATAATTCCACCTTTTATAAGTAAATTTTCCATCATGCTTATTAAATTATCATTAACTACATAATTATTCATCCATGGACTTGCAATATTTAATTCATATTTAGAATCTGAAAAAGCTTCAATAAATTTCTCTCTAATTTCTTTATTTTGTAAATGATATTCTTCATATTTATTTGTAATTTCACTTAAAGTCCCAGATATTGTTTTATCAAAGGGCTTTACATTCTTTATTTGATATTGATTATCTTCATAACTTATATATAAATCACATATTTCTTCAATACTAAATTTATTTAATTTATATGTTTTTTCTAGTAATATTTCATTATTATTCAATTTACTTATAACTTCTTCTATTCTAATAACTCTCTCTTTATCAAAGAACATCAAAGCATTTATAGCTTTACTATCAATATTTATACTTTTATATTTTAAAAATCTTTTAGATAAATTATCTTTCTTACAGCTAATAACTGAATTTAAATCATTCGCTTTTAACAAACAATAATCCATATCTCTTATTTCATCATCATATTTTAATAACTCATCTTCATAACTTTCTAATTTTTCCTTTTTAGCTTTAAGTTCTTCATATTCCTTTTTTACATATTCTAAAGTTAAATTTTCTTTTGAATTGCAATTTTCCGATCTATGATTAATTAATTGCTTAATTTTAGCTATATTTTTATCTAAAAAATTTCTTGAAAATTTACTATTAGTCTTCTTATTTTTAGAGTATAATAAATCATCTTTCATCCTATACCTCCTAATACATTTATTATTATTATATTTTCAAAGTGTATTTTATCTTTAAGCTAATCCTTTATATTTAAATAAATTTCAGGTAACTTTTTGAAACCTTATATTTATACTTTCTCCATTCATCTTCAAAATTGGCAAACTTATATATAATTATTATATCATTAAAAGTTGAAAAATCTATGTACAACTATGATGCTCAAATATCTTAAAGAAGTTGGAATGTTTAAGCAAGAAACCAAAATATATTCTTTCATAATTAAATAACATAACATTTATAATATATGATATAATTAATTAGCAATTATAAAAAATTGTGCATTACTTTTATTCGAAATACACTACATATAATATTAGGAGGAATTTTAATGGATCGTACCGTCACCTTAAAAGAAGGTCTCAAAAATAAGTCTTTTTCGGAAAAGATAGATTATTTATGGACATACTATAAACTTCATATAATTGCTATAATAAGCATATTATTTTTACTCTTTACTCTTATTTTTGATGAATTAAATAAGAAAGTTCCATATTGCACCATTAAATATATTGATAATGGTATTAGCGGGCAAGAATTATCTGATGCAGCTGATAAACTAAATAATATTGTTTTACATAATGATAAGCATTCTATTATTAATTTTGATTCACATTTTGATATGGTATACATTTCAACTAAACAAGTAGATATTGCAATTGTAAGTAAAGAATTCTTTGAACAGAATTTTTCTTCTAATATGTTCTTAGACTTAGACTCTCTTAATGGTTTTTCTGATTTACCAATTAAAAACCATAAATTAATAAAAAAAGCTGACGACTCAGGTAAAAATGGCACCTATGGTATAGAAATAAAAGACTTGAATATTTTAAAAGACATACACTCAGATTCTGATGATAAAATACTTACAGTAATAGCTAATACAGAACATAATGATGCAGTAGTCAATGTACTCAAAGTATTTTTAGAATAGATAAAGATAACCAAAATATAAATTATATTTATGAATATAACCGACCGAAAGAAAGACTAACCATGTTGCTCGGTTGCTAGAGAATAGCATTGAGGATTTCTAATAAAGAAATCCTACAATCCTATTCCCAATGCAACACTGCGCAAAATAGTTAGTCTTTCTTTCTGGCATGGTATATATTTTCAAGTATAATTTCAATCTAATAATTTGTTTACTTATATAGATAACTACGAAATTAATAAGTCTAATCTATGCAGATAAGGCTAAATATAGAAGTTATACTTTTTTAGGCAATAGCTTTACATAAGTGTTTCTTAATTCTTGGAGCCTTTGAAGATTATTTAATGCATTTTCTTTACGTTCTTTTCCTACTGCAACAATTATGCTTTCTATTAATGCAAAGGGTGCCACCATTGAGTGAAATTCCCAAAGTTCACCTCTTGCTGCATAAATATGATATGTGGCTTTATTTAACATCGGGCTTACCATCAAATCTGTAATTAATATAGTTTTACAATTGATTTTCTCTGCTATATCAAATAAAACTTTTATTTCTGGAGATTCATGAACAAACCCAAAAATAAGTATAACATCCTCAGGCTTTATGTGAATTAAGTCCTCAAATAACTCATGTCCACTACCTGTTAGAATATTAACCTTAAAATCAAAACGCCTTAACCTAAATTCTAATAAAGAAGATAAACATACTGCTGGTCCCGATGCATAAATATGTAATGTATTGCATTCATTAATTGCTGAAATTATATTTTTAAATCCTTTATCCTCCAAATGGTCAACAGTTTCCTTAATATAATTTACTCCTGACATAATAGAATCCGAGATTTCATTATAACTATCCATTTTATCAAAAGCAGTTTTTATCTTAGATGCAGGTGAAAATGTGGTTTGTTCCTTCAAATGCTCTTTAAACTCTTTGAAATTCTTAAAGCCGATTGTTCTCCAAAAACGTGATACGGAAGAAACACTTACATTACACTCTTTAGCTAAATCTTGTTCTACCATAAAGGGTATTACGTCTATCTTTTGCATAATATAATTTGCAATTTTTTTATGGTTCTCCGAAAAATTTTTTTCTGCTGAATTTAAGTCTACCACTAAAATTCCTCCCTAATCTCTATTTAGCCTCTAACTGTTTCTTTAGAATACTTTTAATAATAGTTGCCGCTTTTATTTTAATATTTAAATGTGGTGAAACAGATATTTCATACCTTCCACACTTTATTTCATCTTTTATTTCCTTAACTGTATTGCATTCTTTTTCAAATGCTGTCATGACACTTCCAATCTGTAAATACTGATGAGTATCGCTGCCAGTAACAATAGGGACATTATATTCTTCCCCTAGCTCCTTTACCTTTTTACTCATTTCCTCAATTCCATATGTAAATAAATCTTTACCATTTAAATCAAAGGCATTAAATCTGCTTAATAATTCAGGCTCTGCCTTATATAAAGGATGATCTTCTCTAAAAGGATGTGAGCCTATAATCAGCATATCATAGGTTTCACATAATCCAAATAATTTCTTAAGTGAAATAAATGATTCCTTTGAATCATAATCATTTAAATATTCTCGTACTTCTCTAATATTCCTAAGGTTTCCTATTATCAATACATGTCCGTTCTCTTTCACGTCTACTTCCATGCCTGTAAAAGCCTTAAACCCATCAATATCATAATAGTCATCTTTATATTCATAATTCTTATCCAAGGTATCATAAACCTCAGGAAAGTTTAATGTATTAAAATGTTCAGTTATAGTAATCGCTGTTAACCCTTCCTCTTTTGCTTCCTTTATAAGTTCTCTGAAATTATCTATTGAAAAATTAGTTTTCTTAGATAATTTAACGTGTGAGTGAAAGTCAATTTTCATATTTATTTATTCTCCCTCTATAATTAATGTTCAAGTATATAATAAGTAGTGGATTATTAAAATTTAATATATTTCTATCTAACATGACTACGCAATACTCTATTTGATGCTTATTATTGCACAATCTATGATACCTGTACTTTTTCTATGTATTCTATTAGCTTTCCAGATTTTTTATCATATATATTTACCTTATTATCGTCATAAGTTACCCACATAATTGAATTAACTTCAAATTCTTCTTCACCTATTACCAAAGCTGTCAGTAATTGATTTCCTACTTTTAACTGCACCAGAGTTTCTGGTCCAGCTGGAAAAGTGGCAGCAACAGTTGCTCTAACAGAGTCCTTAACCGATTCCTCATGTATTTTTATATCCTCAGGCTTAATAGTTAGTATTACTTCTTTATGTGAAATATCTATAGGCAAAATATTAAATAATTTAAGGCTTGATTTAATAGCACCATAATCTCCGTAATTTTCATATCTTCCCTCTAAAATATTAAGGGAAGAATTCCCTATAAATTCTGCAACTTCTAATGTAGCCGGCTTTTTATATAAATTTCTTGGTTTTTCTACTTGAACTATTTCTCCTTTAAAAAATACTGCAACCTTTGTTGATAATGTTAAAGCTTCATGCTGGTCATGAGTAACGTATATAATAGTAGTGTTAGATTCTTGATGAAGTTTCTTTAACTCATTTCTCATTTCAATCCTTAACTTTGCATCTAAATTTGAAAGCGGTTCATCCATTAGCAATATTTTAGGTTTTGTTACCATAGCACGTGCAATAGCTACCCTCTGCTGCTGTCCTCCAGATAGTTCAGCTGGATATCTTTCACTTAGATTTGCAATCTGCATCTTTTCTAATGCTTTTATTGCTAAATTTTTAATTTCTCCCTTAGATATTTTTTTCATTTCAAGACCAAAAGCTATATTTTCATATACTGTCATATGTGGCCACAGAGCATAGCTTTGAAACACTAAACTTAAATCTCTTTTTGAAGGATCTAAGTGATAATTTTTTTCTCCATTATCTATTTCTGTTCCATTAAAAAATATACTGCCTTTCTCTGGCTTTTCAAGTCCTGCAATGACTCTTAAAGTAGTAGTTTTGCCACAACCTGATGGGCCGAGAAAAGTCATAAAGTCACCATTATCAATAGTAAGATTTACGTTTTTCAAAACATGATTATTATCAAAAAACTTATTTATATTTTTAAGCTCTATAAAACTCATCTTAACGTCCTAATCCTTTCGATAAATCTATTTTTCCAAAAACTGTTGCTGAAAAATATACAAATATTATTATTAATATAGTAAATATTAATATAGCATTAGTCAGCTGTGTAAAGCCTTTTTCTGTATAATAAAAAGTTAATGTTGTTAACGTTTCTGTTTTAGGAGTTACAAGCATTATTATTAACTCCATCTCCTTCATAGCCCCAATAAATACTAATAAAAAACTTGTAAAAAGGCTTTTCTTGTTTAACGGTAAAATTATTCGCTTAAACCTCTCATAAAAGTTTGCTCCATTAATTTTTGCTGCCTCTTCTAATTCCTCTCCCAGCTGAAGCATAGAACTACTGCCTACTCTTGTAGTAAAAGGTAATTCCTTAATAATTGTAATTAAAATAATTAATGATATTGATCCATATAATGCTGGTAAAAATAAGGTTGGCTTTGCAAACATAGAAATATAAATTGCAGATAGTGAAATACCCGGTATTAAATAAGGCACAAAGGAAATTTGATCTATAAATTTTGATAATCTTGCGCCCTTTCCTCTTGATATGACATATCCCAAAATCAAACCAACAAGTGCTGCGATAATTGAGGACATAATTGCTATATATAATGAATTCTTCAAGCCCAATAGAAAAGTTTCATTATGAAAAATTCCAGGCTCACCAGTATTAATTTCATAAATCGACTCTCCTATCCAATAATGCAAGGTCAGATTATTAAAATTAAAATTGCCATCCTTAAGCAAAAATGTTTGAAATAAAATAAGTAATAACGGAAGTATTGAAATTAAAACAAGCATAGTTAACATTGCTGCTCCAACAATATTACGCGCTTTACCTAACGATATAAGCTTTTGAGCAGCCCCTTTTCCTGTAACTGTAACATAGCTTTTTCTCTTTCCAATTAGCTTTTGGTTAATAGCTATAGTTCCCATAGATATTACAATAAGTATTAAGCTTAAAACATTAGCTTCGGTAACCATACGTGAACGCATACTGCTGTAAAGCATTGTTGAAACAGTGTAAAATTTTACTGGTGCTCCTAGTAGTTCAGGTACAGCAAAGGAACTTATAGCTTTGCTGAAAATAAGAATAAAAGCTGATAAAATTGATGGAAGTACTATTGGGAAAACTATTTTTTTTAATATCTTAAATGTATTTGCTCCTGATATTTTAGCTGCTTCTGATAATTGACTATTCATAGAACTTAAAGCTGCCCCAACAATTAAATAGAAATAAATACTATCATGAATACTAAGAGATGCAACTATTGGAACAAATCCATAAGCTATCCAATCTGGAGGATTAACATGAAATAATCCTTGAAGAATTCCTAAACTTCCTCCTATTTTATCATTTTTAAAAATCCCAAGCCATGCCATTGAAGCTACCCACGATGGAAACAAATAAGGAATAATTGTTAAAAATCCTATTGCTCGCTTAAAAGGTATGTCAGTACTAACTACTAACCATGCAAGTCCACATCCTAAGATCATTGAAATTATAGCCACTGAAACCCCAATAGCTAGAGAATTTAGTAAAGGCCCATAGAATAGAGAATCACTAATATCGCTATATAAAACTCTCAGCCAATGATATAACGTAAACTCACCGGGAATTGCCTCTGCTGCAAAGCGAATATCTTCAGACTTCCACAGAAATGTTGAATTAATCATTTTAAAAAGAGGAACAAGTACTGTATAGGCAAGAAATGCAAGAGCAATTAATGTAACTATGTTTATTGGATTATTAAAAAAGTTTTTAATTTTGTTATTAATGCCGACCTTCAAAAATTTAACCTCCTAATTTTTACTCTGCTTAATCCAAAAATCCCTTAGCTTTGGTGATTCCTTATACAATTTATCTCCATCAAAATCCCAAAGTTTTAAATCTTCATATTTAATATTGTTTTTGGATTGTATATCATTACGTGGCACCCAAGAACCTACAGCATTAAACTGATCAGCACCTTCTGCTTTACCATCTGCTTCTCCCATTATCCAACGCATAAATAATTTACCGGCATTTTCATGAGGAGCATTTTTAGCTAAATAAATATAACCTGGGTCTGGTACTGAAGTTTTTGGTTTCAAATCATAAATTGCAGATACATGCCATCCTTTTTCTTGAATTTTGCTCATATCTCCTGAAACTGATATTCCAACAGCTTTATTGCCAGTCTTTGAAATTGCATCAAGAACATCATCACTTCCCTTAAGTACAACAAGTCCATTTGCAAATAATTCTTTAATAAATTCATAACCTGCATTTTCAGTTCCATTAAGAACTACGTCTTTTCCAAATTTCTCTTTATAAGCAGCTGCCATATCATCACTATTAATAACCATAGTTGTATACAAATCCATAAATGCTGGCGAATTTAACGGATCTACTGCATAAATCTTTCCCTTCCATTCTGGAGTAGTTAAGTCCCACCAATTTTTAATAGGAGCTTCCTTAAAATCGTCAGTGTTATAAAAAACAGTTCTAAATTCAAGATAATTTGCATAACCTGGTGATTTAGTCTTAAAAGGCTCATCAACATGTGCTGCTATATCTTCAGGTAAATATCTCAAATAACGGCCGTTTTTAACCATTTCTTCTTCAACTGCACCACTAACCTCTTTTGTAATAATTACATCTGGATTGTAAGTGCCTGCATCCTCTTCACTAATGACCTTATTCATAATCTCATCAGACTTAAGCTTGCTAACTTCCACCTTAACTCCCGGATACTTTGCTTCAAAAGTCTTTTTCGCATCATTGGCACGAGCCGAAGTAGAATATACTACAACAGTTCCTTCCTGTTTTGCTTTTTCATATAATTCATCTACTGATGGTTCTTTTGTAATACTTGCATTTGTTTCTTGTTTATTAGCTACAGTAGATACATTTTTACTGCACCCAGAAATAGCAGTACTTAAAATAATTAAAACTGATATTAATACCATGAGTCTTTTTGACAAAAATCTTTTTTTCATTAAAATATACCTCCAAAACCTATCTTTAATTCCATAATCTGAATATATAGTAATATTGTTAACTTTGTATTAAATATAAGTTTGATTCTGGTAAAAAAATATCACTAATACTTTATATGATAAAAAACTATCAGAATACAACAAAGATAATTACGCAAGAAAAAAAGGTAAACTGAGTATTAATACCCAACCTACCTTCTTTTTTTAATAATTTACTACATCATCTGTCCATTTTATAAATTCCATATATGCACCTGCAAGTTTCTTTTGATCAACTTCCATTTCTTTAGCACAAGTCATAATATTTTCCCATCGGCCTTTTTCGTAATCAATTGCCAGCTTTAGTATTTTATTTAAAGGAGAATTTTCATCAATTAATCCTTCTTTGATTTCATCTGATATGCAGAGTTCCTTTATGATAACATCTATAGGACAATTTAAAATTGCATCAATGACTGAGAATAAACCTACCATATATGCTGAATATCTTTTTTCTCTATATTTACTCATGCTACAGATAAATTCACATAACTTAGCTCTTTGCAGTGAAATTTTTACTAACTCATCAGTATTATCTCCTTTTAAATCATTCAATAAAACTATATTCAGCCATTTTATAACTTCCTTCTTACCCAAAAGTGTAAGAGCAAACTTTATAGAATTTACTTTATTTCTTAGAGAATATGCTGATGAATTAATTAGTTTAATAAGTTTATACGATAATCCAACATCTTTCATTATTAATGCTTCCAACTCATTAAAATCAAATTCTTCTTTATTTATTGTTTTAAATATATTTAAGGCAGTATCTTTGTTAGTTGGAATCTTTTTTGTTGATAATACTACCGGTCTGCTAAAATAGTAACCTTGAAAATATGTGTAACCCAACTTTAAAGCCTCATTGTACTCTGCTTCGCTCTCAACCTTTTCAGCCAAAAATTCTATTTTTTCATTTACCTTTCGCAATTCAAATATCTTTTTTCTTTCGTATCCCTTAGTAATCATGAAATCTACTTTTATAATATCAGCTATTTTTATTAAACTTATATATTTTTTATCAAATACAAAATCATCCAAAGCTAAAATAAATCCTTTTTCTTTAAGCTTTTTACAAGCATTTATTATTTCGTCAGTTGGCTCTACATTTTCTAAAATTTCAATAACAACATCATCGCTTGGAAGTATTGTTGCTACTTCATTTTTTATCAAATCCTCTGTAAAGTTTATAAATCCTTTTTTATTACTTGTAATACTTTTAAAATCGAATGCATAAAATGAATTTGCTATAACATTTAGTGTCGCTTTATTTCCATCAATATTGTCGTAAAAATTATTCTGCCCATTTCTAAATAGAAGTTCATAAGCAACTACTTTATTATCACAGTTAAATATAGGTTGTCTTGCTACAAAAATATCCATAACAAATCATTCCTTTCATTAATATTTAGTTGATCCCTTTACTTCTCCTTACAAGCGTCATCATAGAATGTCTTTTACTTCTAGGAAATAAAAATCTCTTCATTGTTAATACACTTTTAAGTTTTATCTATACTTGTATACATTGTTATAAATTAAATTGCATTATATCTATATACCTAAATTCTGGTATAAAAAAACCAATTAAAACTAATCTACGCTCTGATTAGTTTTAACTGGTCGGTTGCACAATTAGCTCTAAATTCTCAAAGTGCCCAAATAAAGAGAATTTTTCACAGCTTCCAATTCAAATATTTTACTTTAAATATTATTTTTTGATATATATGAAATATTATCATTAAATCGAAATAAAATCAAGGACAATGATTATTAAAAAAAATATTAATTTTATTATATGTTTCAACTTTATTATTAAGCTATATACCTCTTGTAGGGTAACCGAATAGCAACTCCTGTCTCATCTGATTTATATTGGGTATTATAAAGAGGGTCATTTCCTTGAAATAAATTTAATCCTATTGCGTAAATAGCTTGTGCCATTTCAGCTGGATTTTGTATAACAGAACCTGCCATATATCCTTTCTTTATTAGCTCTTGAGCTTCCTCTGTTGCATCCACACCAACAACAGGTATGGTTTTTGTTTTGTCTCCCATATTATACCCATGACTTTGTAGGGCTTCAATAGCACCTATTGCCATTTCGTCATTGTTAGCAATTATTGCTTCTATCCTTGTGCTGTATTGCAAAAATAATGAATTTATAGCATCTCTAGCCATGTCACGTCTCCAATTGCTAACATTTAATGCAAGCTGCTCAGTTTTTATTCCTGCCTTATTAAGTGATAAAATAGAGTATTGTGTTCTTTCCTGAGCTTCTATACTGCTACGTTCTCCTTGCAGCATAATATATTGCAAAATTCCATCATTATTCTTATCAATAAAACTTCTATCATTGTTCCATAAGTTTATTAAGATTTCTCCCTGCAGTGAACCTGCTTCTTTTGCATTTGTACCTACATAATAAGATTTTTTATATGCTTTTATGGGATCTATTGCAACTGGCTCCCTATTAAAAAAAACTACTGGAATATCCTTACTCTTCACCATATCAATAACTTCTTTTGTAGCCTGAGTATTAACTAAGTTTACCAACAAAAAATCTACTCTCTCATTTCTAATGATGTTATCAATAACTTCACTTTGTATTGCTTGGTTTCCTTTTCCATCAAAAAATTTAAATTCGACTTTTCCCGGATTTTGTTTTTGAATCTCCTCTAAACTTTGCCTAACTAAAGAAATGAATTTATCTTCAAAGTTATATAACACCACATCTACAGATACAGGTCTTTCTCTAAATTGATTTGTTTTAGCATTAACTTTTATATTGTTATCCATTAATATTGTTGAAAACATAATAATTACAATCTCTAAAATTACTATTATCCTTCTAAGTGTTTTCATTAAAAACCCTCTCTTTCACTTCTAAGTAGTAATAGTATTATCAGTATTAAATTGTAATATTACATTATTTCATTTTTTAATTAAACCTATTATAAATATTCAGCTTCATTTAAACTAACTAATTTTTTCTACGTCTTAAAAAGACTATATCAAAAAAAGTAATGTAGAATGATAAAACTAAAGGAAAAATTAATTCTTTAAATAACTCAGTATCTAAACTTAGTGATTTAGTATAATAACGGTAAATACTTAATACACTAAATATAATCAATATAGTAATAAACCTAAATAATCTATTTTTTATTTCATTCCATTTTAACTTCCTCATATTATAAATAGTAATTATCGGAATATATACATTTATAAAAAACACTAAAAATACATACGCCTTCAAGAAACTTAGTGCAATACTATTGTCTATATCCTTCAAAACAATAAAAAGTGAAATTATTGCTCCAATTACAACTGAAATACAAAGAACCTTCGTAAATGTTAATACTTTATCTTTTTGCATTTTATACCCCATTTTTCTTAAAACTTCTTCTTATTCAATAAAGTTTAATATAAAAATTTCATCTATTGGATTTAACTTACTAAATATCATATTTATCTTGTTTCAAGATTACTAAATATTATATTTTGTGGTTATTTATAATTTATATATTCTTAACTGATGAAATATATTTCTTTACATCATCATAAAAACCGCTTTGATTTGAATACGTAATGTAATTTTTAACTGTTTTCAGCCATTCTATTGTAGATGGATGTGTTTGTTTGATTGCGCTTATTAAATCTTTTTGAGTTATTTTTCTTTCTATTCCACTTTCCATTATTTCATCAATAACTTTTTCTGCTGCCATATCAACAACATTTTCAATATCGGCACCCGAATATAATTCTGTCCCTTGAGCAAGTACATTATAATCAATATCCTCTATTGGTTTTCCTTCAAGTTTAAGTTTAAAAATAACTTTTCTTGCCTCTTTATCTGGTGGTTCAACAAATATTACTCTATCGAATCTTCCTGGTCTTTTAAAAGCAGCATCTATATCCCATGGTGTATTAGTGGCCCCCATTATCATAACTTTATCTTTTGATGAATCCAATCCATCCATTTCACACAAGAATTGATCTATTACTCCCCTAAGATATTGTGAAGATAATTTAAGCCTGCTATAACCTAAAGTATCAATTTCATCAAAAAATAAGACACACGGCTTTTTCATCTTAGCTTCTTCAAACATTAATCTTATATTTTTCTCACTTTCTCCAATAAATTTATCCAAGATATCTGTTATATGTACATTAATAAATTTAGCTTTACATTCTCCTGCCGTTGCTTTTGCAATAAAAGTTTTTCCACAGCCTGGAGGTCCAAAAAGCAAAACTCCACCCCCTATTTTCTTATTAAACATCGAAAATAAACCCGGATTTTCAAAAGGCTTAATTATTTTCATTGAAATAGCCTTTTTTACTTCACTAAGTCCTCCAACATCATCAAAAGTGACATTTTCATTATTATTTAAAGTTTTCTTTGCTTCAAATGAAATAATATTATTTCCCACATTTTCTTCACTTTGCAATTTTACGAGCTCAAGTTTTGGTGACTTTGGTTCATTTTCTCCCTCTTGATTTTGTGTTTCTTCTACCCTTATAGAATCATCAATTTTTGAAGTACCCTTTATTTCAACAGAATCTCCTATTTTTAGCGAACTAAGTTCATCTATTATTTTTATTTTTATCTCATCAGTACAATATTTAAGAGCTTCCGTAAAAGCAGAGAGAGCTTCTTTGACTTGTCCAACCTCTTTGTATTCTATCCCCAAAAGATACCATGAACTTGCATCTTCTTTATTGGCTTCAACTATTTTTTTAATTAAATCTATTTTATTCATCCAATCCTCTCCTTTTCATCACAAATTTATAAATCTTATTATAAATAGAAACATAAAACCTCAATAAATACCCTAAAATTATAAACAATCCAACCAACATGTAAAGAATTTTAAATACAATATCTGCATCTATAATATTATTAAAGTGAAAATTAGAATCAACAATAGCATATATCATCGTTATAATAAACAATCCCAAAAATAAATACCTTAAAACTTTCCCAACTTTATTGGCTGGCAACCCAAGTGTGAAATATCTTAAATCAATCAGTGTAATTTTTTTATGAAGATATTTTTTGTTTGGATCAAGTAAAAATGCTTGTTTATAATATTCCTTCGCTTTTTTATATTTTTTTATAGAAAATTCATAATCTCCAAGCTTTACTAGTTTATCAAACTCATTATCACTATGCTCTAAATATTTTTCTAAAATTTCTTTCAACTTTTTATTATCTTTTTTATCTTTATAATAATTAAAAACCACATGAAGTACTTTTGTATTAGTAGGTGCTAATCTATATGCATCTTCCATAATCTGTTCACAGTCTATCTTACTATTTAATTTATGCTGCATATAACCAGATCTGGCTAAGGCTAAAGCATTATTAGAATTAAGTCTTAATACTTCTTCAAAGCATTTTTTAGCTTCAGAGTAATTACCTTTATTCCAATAAATTATTCCCATAATACTATTACAATTTTCTATAGAATAACCTTCATTCAATGCATTTTTTATTTCTACAAGTGCTTCATTATACCTATTAAGATCGTTAAGACAGCTTGCACGTAAATATAAATAATACCCGTTTTGAGGCTTCTTTGAAAGTAATTTATCAATTTCCATAAGTGCCTTTTCACATTTATCTATTCGCATATAATGCCTTGCTAATTCCTCATTTTTCTCAATTTCCAAGCAACACATCACCTTTCAACTTTCTATTTGCATCATACCTCCGTATAATTTTGTTTACCGCCAATTTTATTAAATAATTCACTTTATATAATTATATACTAATTAATTTTGTAGATAAATATGTAAATTAATCATAATTTATGAAATAAAAATAAAGGAGCTGTATCAAACATGATATGCTCCTTACATTTACTAAGTATCTTACCTCCAGGTACTATCACTTAATCCGTAGTTTTTATCTAAATCTAATATAACCCCATGAACAGCTCCATTACCATTTACCATAGCCATTTTTCGTAATCGGATATCCTCAGGAATACTAGCTGAAGTATCTGCTACAGCATTAGCAATTACCTTTAGCAAATCTTTTTCAGGCATATTAGGCTTTTGTACAATATCAGCATCAATTATTTTAGCCGCCTCTGGACTAACACTTCCATTCTGAACTGCTATATCAAAAGCTAAAGCAAAGCCCCTCACTGTTTTTAAATTGTACTTATTACAAATAAGCATCGCTTGTCCAACTTTATATGCTTCAGCATCACTTTCAATACTTATAAAGTGTGGACTATTACATAAATTAACAAACTGGGAATACCAAGGCTGCATAATTGTATTTGCAGAATCATTTATAGACTTAGCCCATATAAGTTGATTTTCTTTATTATCAAGCAGCATTTTATGAATACTATCATAGTCACTTCCAAAAATACTTCTCATTTCAGAATTATATTCCCTATCCATTCTATTAAGAAGTGGCTGCAAAGTTCCTTGACCTATGCACCATTGAAGATACCCTAATGATAAACCTTGCCCATCAAAATTTCCTGCAATTTGATTAGAATTTCCAACTTCAAAATGCTTACTAATATTTTCTGCAACATTAACTACATCATCACTTGGAGACACATAATGCTGTATGTATGCATCACTCACATAGGCAATATTATTATTATAGATAATCTTATCCCATGCAGAACCATTAGCATTTATAGTATCTAATATTTGAACATTTTCAAAATTATATAAATAACCCTCTACAGTCCCATCCAAACTTGGAGCGAGTCTTACTTTTAAATCAATTTGAAGCTCTGGATTATATACATATGCTCTATTTTTTTCTTTAGTTGTGCTTTGATCTAATGTAGCTGCACTTGCATTAACTGTGCCAACCAAAACACTGTTTGCAACAATTAATAAGCTAAGTAAACTTAGAAATATTTTATTTCTTTTCATTCTACTAAAGCCTCCTATTATAATATATCTATATTTTACCACATAATAATACAAGTTTTGAATTATAACACCTTAAAATTACCTTAATTTAATCACAAAATAAAAACAGTAGTTATCTTTCCCTCACTACTGTTTTTTATAAATTATTCCCATAAAATGTTTTCATGTTATTCTATTTTATCCTCTCCAATTTTCCTTACTAGCATTAAATGTAGTACGCTTTTAACTTATTTCTTCTATAGATAATAACCTAGGTTCATTATCTTTTTGAATTTTTATATAAACCTTAGCCATCTTCATTTGCAGATTTTTTATCACTGATTTTACCTTACATATAAAATAATAATCCTCTTCTCCATTAGTAACTACTGCTATTGGGTTAAAGTTCCATCCATTTATACCATCTAATGCTCTTTTCAGTATTTGTTTATCTTCACTTGTGACCGATTCTCTTATTTTTAAATCATAACTTTCTTTTGCCATAATTTTCGTTCCCCTTTCCAATAAATATCTTACTATTAATTCTTGACAACTTTTTGGCAAATATATTAACCTTCTTTTAAGAAACTATTACAAAAAAATTAAGATTACAGCCTTTATATCTATAATTAATCGAATACCTATGTTTTAATATTTTTGAAGTTCATGAGTAATAACAAAATCTTTATAACATACTACCTTTCAATTTAATATATTATAATAAAAGAACCCTATCTATATCTAGGATTCTTAAGACAACTATTTTATCTTCTTCTTAAGTAATTTGTAATATTCATTCAGCACATGGTTTAAATTTTCACTCGCTATAATTACTTGTTTATCTATTAGTTTTTCTCCATTATCTATAATCTTATGTAACGCTTCTCTCATTCTATAAATCGCCTGCTCGGTTTCTTCTAAATTTACCAAATTATATCACCTCTCGCTTTTTTATTAGTATAATACTCTGGTAATATATTTGGCTGTATCATTTGTTACATGAAAAGTCCCTCTGAAACCCTCAGAGGGACTTTTACTTTTTTATTCTATTATTCTTATTGCTTCCTCATTACCTTATTAAATAATTGAATCACATTTATGATTATTGGAATTCATTTGACATTCTGTTAAATCCTCATGGGGAATATTTTTCAATTCTATTATTCCTTTTAGAAATTCTACATCAAAACCAGCTATTAACTGATTCTCAATTTCCATAAGGGGACGCTTTATTAATATTGGTTTACTGCATAGCAGATCTAAGGTATCTTCAATAGATAATTCTCCGGGGATTACCGTTCCAGCTTTAACTTCTGGAGCATTTTTGTTATACCAATCTTTAAGTTCAAGTTTTTCTAAATAAAGCTTTAATGTTTCTGGGGTCCATATTTTATCAAATATAGAACGTTCCTCTACAGTATGGCCTGATGATAAAAGCAATTCTTTTTGACGCGCGCCACCTTTACAACCTGGTTTAGTATAAAAAATTATATGAGCCATAAAACTTCTCCTCCTACAATAATTACATTTTCTTATTTGTTAAATTATATCATAAACTTACACAGTATTCCTAAAATGTCAATTCACGAATATTATAATATAGAGATTAGAAGTCTTATTTATAATTTTATGAATTTAGGGATTAGACTTCAGTAACTAGTGAATCTATGCCTTGCAGACTTTTACCATCAATAATCTATGTAGAAAAAGCAAAGGTAAACTAAGTATTTTCACTTAATTTACCACTAAAAATATTTATACTTGTAAAAATTTTTCATAAGTCTCTATCTTGTCCTCACTATTGTTTTTCTTTAACCATCTGTTATATTCTATAATAAAATCTTCTATTGTTTTTATATCTAACTTAGCGTTCTTTTTTCTTTTCATTTCTGCGTACATATTTATTTTAATTATATTTCCCATTTCTCTCACCTCTTTTATAAATATATGATAATATTAATTTCTTGTGATTTTATTATTAAAATAATTAATTTTTCATGATTTTTGTAAACATTATCATTAAAATATTTAAGAAATTAAGTTTTCCTATATTATTGACACGAATTCCCTTTTTTAATAACAGTTAATAAAAAACTATACAAATCGTTAAATAATTGATATTATAATATCAAGAAAAAATCTAATTTTATATTTCAACTAAACAGTGTAGAGTTAACCACTTTGAAATTACTCATTTCAAGGTGTTTTTTTTATTTTAAGGAGGATTTTATAATGAAAACTTTGCTTTTAAGGAATATTAGGCAGGTCATAACCTTTAATGACAAAGAAGAAGTATTTGAGAATGTAGACATATTAATTGAAGGCCCTAAAATTATTTCAATCGGAACTAACCTTGACGTCCCCTCTGAAACTGAAGTAATTGATTGCACTGGACTTATAGCTTTGCCTGGGTTTGTAAATACTCATCATCATTTATATCAAACTCTCTTTAGAGGAATTAAAGAAGTTCAGGAACAACCACTATTTCCATGGCTTATAGGGCTTTATGAATTTTGGGAAAATATAACCCCAGAAGCTGTCTATTATGGCGCTTTAGTAGGTTTCAGTGAGCTTTTAAGAACTGGATGCACATTAACTTCAGATCATCATTATGTTTTTCCAAATAACCAGCCACATACATTGATTGATGATCAAATAAGAGCAGCTCAAGAAATCGGAATTCGCTTTACCGCAACAAGAGGCTCTATGTCCTTAGGCAGAGATCAAGGCGGTCTTCCTCCAATGTCTGTTGTTCAAACTGAAGATAAAATATTAATAGATAGTGAAAGACTTATAAACAAATATCACGATATAAGTGAATTTGCAATGACAAGAATAGCTCTTGCACCGTGTTCACCTTTTTCGGTTACTAAAGATCTAATGGTTGAAACTAAGAATTTGGCTAGAAAAAAAGGGGTTATGCTTCATACCCATCTTGCTGAAACTCTTGATGAGGAAAGATTCTGTATTGAAAAGTACGGTAGAAGACCATTTGAGCTTATGGAAGATCTTGAATGGGTTGGTCCAGATGTTTGGTATGCCCATGGTATATACCTTAGCGATGCAGAAATAGATAGATTAAATGGTTCTGGTATTGCCCACTGCCCTTCTTCAAATATGAAACTTAATAGTGGTATTTGCAGAACTTCTGATATATATGGAAAAGGTGGGAGCATCAGTATAGCAGTTGATGGAAGTGCAAGTAATGATGGTTCTAACATGTGGGAAGAAGTTAGACGTGCATACCTTCTTAATCACTTAAAATATGGTACTGAAGGCCTTAATGCATATGAAATATTAAAAATTGCAACTAGAGGCGGTGCAGATGTTTTAGGCCGACCTGATACCGGAAGACTTGATTCTGGAAAGGCCGCTGATATAATATTATTTGATTTAAACGGTGTAGAATATGCCGGCTGCCATGACCCTCTTGTTTCACTTGTGTGCCTTGGAAATTCAAGTTATACAAAGATGACTATTGTTAACGGAAAAGTAGTATCAAAAGATGGACAGCTTATTACTATGAATACAGCTGAAATTAGGAAGACTGCTCATAGCATAGCTGAAGATATAATTAATTACCAAAGGTCCAAGAAATGATGATAATTTAACTTTTAAATATTTTCTCTAAAAGATATTTTTCACATCATTCATTAATAGTTCAAAATTTCAACCACCGAAAAATTTCTGTGGTTGAAATTTCATTGTTTAAAAATATATAATTTAGCGATTAACAAGAGTTTCTTCCCATAAGCTTTCATCTTTAAAGCCTACTAATACAAAATCTTCTCCAACCACAATAGGACGCTTAACCAGCATTCCATTAGTTGATAATAACTTAATCTGTTCTTCTTCTGAAAGGGATGCAAGTTCCTTACTCAAATTCATTTCTTTATATAAAGTTCCACTAGTATTAAAAAATTTTTTAATAGGCAATCCACTTTTCTTAATCCATTCTAGAAGCTCTTCAGCTGTTGGATTGTTTTCAGCTATATGTCTATCTTCATATTCAACCTTATGCTCATCTAACCATTTTTTTGCACGCTTGCAAGTTGTACATTTAGGATATTCAATAAATAAATAAGCCATTAGTTTTCCTCCTTCTCTTCTCAATTAATGTGATTATTAATTATTACAAGTAAATTATAACACACTTTCCACCTATATATCATTTGATATAGCTTCAAAGAACGTGTATCGTGAGACCTATCGAAGCAGTTATATAATATATCTATTCTTTTAATACTTGGTATTATTTAAAATAAATATTCATATAATAATAATGCCTTTATGATAGATTCTCTTTTCTCAAATTATTATTTATTTACCCCTTGACCCCTTTTACAGGGTTTTTTTTCATCATTAATTATTTTTTCTTAAATTAAAATTAACTATAAAAATACCCTGTATTGTCTAAATATCTTTCAAGTTCAAACTTAAGACTTCGACTTTACAGGGTATTTTATGCAACTGGGTGTGAAATATTATAAGTATACAAAATAACATGTTAAGGGAAAATGCTATTTGTATTTACACTCAATATATTATTCGTATTTTAATCGTATTATCTGACAAAAAACTATAGTAAATAATTATGGATATAATAATAAAGAAAGATAAGTATCACTACTTATCTTCCTTTATACTTGTTTTCTAATTTTATATTTGAATTGTTTTGCATATAAATAAAATATCATTTTTTTCCAAAGTAATCTATATTATTTTAATTTATTATAAAAATTCACAAAATATATTATCTTAAAATAGGAAGTTCTCCTAAAATTTATTTTAAATGCAGTATAAAGAAAACAAAGGTGTATTAAATCCTTTTGATTTAATACACCTTTATAAATGATTATCGAACACGTAAAAACTTCTCATAAGATTCTATTTTATCCTCTCTGTTATTCTTTTTTAACCAATCTTTGTATTTTAAAATAGTCTCTTCTACCGTTTCTAACTTCAGCTTATTCTTTTCTTTTCTCTTACTTTCTGCATATAAATTAATTTTAAATATCTTTCCCAATCCTTCTCACCTCCTTATACGATAATAATACAATGTATTTTTTAACTTTATGTGTATAAGAATGTTAAGAAGTAATTAAATAAAACAAATAAGGTTGGAATTTAATCCATCATCCACCTCATTTGTTTTTAATTCCCACTATTTATTCACTTAATTTGATCCATTATAATCTATTAATCTAAATATTCTCTACAAATTGTATTTTTAATCCATTAGGATCTAACACATAGAAAAACTTTGTATGTGGATTTGGTTGAAATGGACCGCTATGAATATATATCCCTTTCTCTTTAACAAAGTTCATCATTTCCTCAACATTTTTTACTTCAAAACCAAGGGAAATATGTTCTCCATAATACACTTCTTCTACACCATCATCGCATATCAATTCAACTTTTGTTTCTCCATCTCCTAAAAACGCAATTTCTCTTCCTGGACCAGCATTAAATCTATTGATCATATTAAGCCCAACAACGTCTGCATAAAACTTCAAAGATTCATCTAAATTTTTAACTTTTATTGTAGTCCAACAAAATTTCATAATTCATTCCTCCTAAACTGTATTTTTCACCTATTTCAATACCTCTATGTTTACCAAAATAAAATTATACTACTTCGAATAATATATGAACATTAATTTATTTATTATTTCCTATAGTTTATCTTAATTAGCTATAATTAACAAGTCTGTTAATAGGAATTATTAACGTATTTTAATCTCTATTCTTAAGGGCTTCACTTAATGATATTTTATTTATATGGCGCCTTAGCAGCATATTACTTATGAAATATGAAAACAGAATTAATACTATTATAAAGCAATAATCTTGCGGCTCTAATACAATTGAAAAATATGCTTGTACATTGGCTATTAGATTAGGATAAATTAATTTTGTTATTTTTAGTGCTAATGGTATTGAGATAACTGTTGAAAAGGCTACTGTATATAATGAACTTCCTAAGTACAATTTGTTAATTTCTCCTTGATTAAATCCAAAAATTTTAATTAAAGAAATACTTTGAAGACTCTTATCAATCATAAGCTTAAGCAGTAAATACATGCTTATAATAAAAAGTATACTTGAAAATACTATAAGAACTATAACTATGGGCAGCATCATAGATGTCATACTTTCCGCGGATTTTATTAGATTTTGGGCAGTAGTTTCTGAATATATATAGTCATTATTAATATCAAGAGGTTTCTTAGACAAATATCCATTAAAATAGGATTTATCCTCTCTTAATAATTCATTCAATTGCACTCTATTCATAAATAAATTTAGACCCAATTTATAATCTACAATCCCTTTTATCTTTAGATTATATACTTTATTTTCACTTTTATCCTTTAAGATAATATTATCTCCAACATTTAAATTAAACTTATCTTTTGCACTATCTGAAATATATACACCTGGATCATCGTCATTTATGCTAAATGAATAAAAATTAGATTTTTCATTTATTCCTTGAAGCACTACATCCATGTCTAAACCTAAATCTTTATAATATATAGATAGATTCTTAAATGTTGACTTTTCGAGACCTTTATTCTCTGTAATTTCAATTGGAAACTTTAAGGTATACATATAGTTATAGGTTGTCTCTTCTTTCACATTTTTTACATATTCATTAATAGCCGAATTTATAGCTACTCCAAAGACAAGTAAAAAGGTTGACATAAATATCCCAGAAAATAATATAATATTTCCTCTAATTTCTCTAAAAAATTCTCGTAATCTAAATTTTGTTATAAAACCAAAACTATTTATTTTTATTGTATTTAATTTATTTGCTTTCTTTTCTCTTCTCAGTAATTGAAGTGGCGTACTATTAAGCTTTTTAGAAATTATAAAATAATTAATGAATACTACTATTACTATAGGAATAACAACGCCAATAAAAATCAAGTAAGGAGGATATATTCTTTTAATATTAGGCAATACATAGGTATCTGAAGTTGCTTTACCTATTGCATCTTCAATATCAAAGCCTAAACACGTTCCTATAATTGATCCTATACTAACAACAATAATTGGCAAAATCATAAAATGATTTAATATTTCTTTCTTTATATATCCCAAAGAGTATAATGCGCCTATTATTGGACTTTCTTGGTCTATTGAATTAATAAGTGACATGGATATCATAAAACCTATCATTATACATAGCACACACCCAATTATTATTGATACATTCTTGTTAGTTTTGCTATCATTTATATATCCAATAGCCCTTGTATTGTCTGAAATCTTAACAAACTCTCTCATAGTAGAATTTTTTGACACTATGTTTTTAACTTTATCAGCTGATATTCCATTTAATTTAAATACATAAGAATAAGATTTATTCTTTAAGTTCCTGAAATCTTCTTCACTAATAAAGCCTATACCAAAGGTCTTGGGATTTGATATTACATCTCCTGACTTTTGAAGAATATTAGTATAATCAGGTGCTGCCCCATATCCAACTACATTAAAATTCTTTTTATTAATGATTAAGTTACTTGAAAGTTTAAAATTATTAACTTCTCCAAAATGTTCATCAATGATTATTTGATTTGTTTCACTTATTTTATTCCCTTGAGTTATTGATATTCTATTAATGTTTTTTCTATCTTTAAATATTCTAATTGTTTGATTTTCATAAAGCTTATAATCTACGTAAAAATTTTCTTCTATATTTACTCCCAGCTCTCTTATTTTCTCTAATGTCATACTATTTAATGGACTGCTAACATAAAATTCTCCATCTTCTAGGTTATTTTCTAATGCTGCTTTCTCACCAGTTGCTATAATGCAGTCTGTTGAATCTGAAAAGCCAACAATTAACATAGAGCTAATTAAAACCAATATTATTAACCCTAAATATTTACCTATATTCTCTCTAAATTCTCTTAGTATTCTTTTATTTAATACCATTCATTCACCCCTTTCACAATATTACTGAATATGTATAGCAATTTAATATTGCAAAATAAAAAAATCGCAAATCCAATCATCTCTTGAATAATGCGACTTTACAATCTATTATTTATTTATATTGATTCATATTATTAAAAACATTTTAAAACAATTTTAAAGCTAAATCAAACTCAAATATCAAGCTTGATTAATCCAGTATTTTTCTATTTCTACAGCCTCTACATATTCTTGCTTTAATGCTGTAAGTTTCTTATATTGTTCTGTAAATCCATGTGACTTCTGTGTCTGTTCATTTGTCCAAATTTCCATAATACATATATCATCGCTAGAATTTGCTGGCACATAATAGTCATATTTATAGTTACCAGGTTCCTCCCTAGACAATTGAATAATACCTTGTTCTTTTACCTTATTATAGAATTCATCTCGTTTTCCTTTGCGGATGTGATAACGCACGTTCACCATTAATAATCTTTGCATTTTTTCAAGTGCATTTTCATAGCTATATGCTCTTATTACTGCAAAATACTTTGCAAATTCTTTTGTCCACATATCCATTTCTTCTTCAATTTCGTTTACTTCATTCATAATAAAGCACACAATTTTGCATGTTGTTTGTGCCATACTTGGTAATAATACAGAAAATCCCCACTCTACATCTGCTTTTTCATCTTCAAAACCATTTCTAGCATCAACAATAAGCTTGCTACCTACATTTTCCTTAAGCAATTCCAATGCAAATGTTGTTGGCCTCCTATAATTCTCTCCAGATGCAAACTTTTTCCATGTAAGTAAAACTGCATTATCCTTTTCTATGAACTTTACATTGCAAAATTCAGAATCAAATTCCTTCATAAATATTCCTCCGTTTATATAAATATTTATATTTCCCCTTTTAGAACTATATTGAGTAAATTATAACACATATTGTAAAGATCACATTATTCAATTTTCAAAGAACATTATTTTTATTTCTATTACTAACTTTTAAAAATTACATAATTTATTAAAACTGAAGCTTACCACTCAATATCCTTTGCTTTCATTAATTTTTCATTTTCGTATTCTTCTTCAATTTTTCCATCTCTAACTTTTATCACTTTGTGAGACATATATTTTATAGCATCATTGTGGGTAACTATTATCATGGTAGTTCCATATTTTATATTTACTGCTTCTAAAAGTTCAAGAATTTCCTTAGATGTCTTATAATCTAAAGCACCTGTTGGCTCATCGCATAACAAAAGTTTAGGATTCTTAATAAGTGCTCTTGCTATTGCGGTTCTCTGCTGCTGCCCTCCTGACAAATGCCTAGGAAACTTATCTTGATGCTCCCATAAACCCAAGGTTTTCAATAATTCATCTTTATTTAAAGGATCCTTTGTAAGATACTCACATACTTCTATATTCTCTTTAACAGTTAGATTAGGAACAAGATTATAAAATTGAAATATAAAGCCCAATTTCTCTCTTCTATAAAGAGCTAACTCTTTAGAATTTAACTTTGAAGTTATAATATTATCAACTTTTACTTCTCCTAGATCTATGCTTTCAAGTCCCCCAATAACATTTAATAAAGTCGATTTACCCGAACCTGATGGTCCTAAAATTGTGCATATCTTTTTTTCTTCTAGTGTAAGACTTGCTCCCTTTAGCACATGAACTATGCTATCCCCTTCTCCATAAGATTTTTTAGCATTTATAACCTCAAGAAACATATTGTTGCCTCCTTATTTTTACTCAATTGAAGTTTTTTCATCTTCCTTTTACACTAATCTTACTTCCAAGCTCGTAATCTGATGGAGAATTGAGCACAATCATATCTTCTTTCAGATCTTGTCCAAACACTTCAACATTAGTATCTGTTTCAGTTCCCTTTGTTATAAGAATTTGTTTGACTACATAGTCATTCCCCTGCTTATCTGCTATATATAAACAATCATTGTTATCCTTATCTTTAATAACACTTTCAATAGGAACTGTATAAATACCATCTTTTTCATCTACAATAATGTCTGCTTGTGCCTTCATGCCTATTTTAAGCTTTATATTTGCATCAGATAGCTTAATCTTAACCTCATATTTAGCTTCCTTATCATTTGAGTCATTATTAAGATCTAATGCGTTAGTATCTTGTGCCTTTGCTATTGACTCAACACTTATCACTTCACCCTTAATGATACTAGTGCCTGTAGAATCAGTTTTTATTTCAACTTTTTGCCCTTCCTTAATTTTCTCAATATCCACTTCCTTTACGTCTACATTCACAGTTATTTTATTTTCATCTTTAATTTCAAATAATGTTCCTGAACTTACATTTCCGACACTTGCATTTTTTGCACTTATTATTCCATCTACTGGCGATCTTATTACTGCATTACTTAAATCTTTTTTTAGATTTTCGAGAGATATATGCTGGCTATTATCTTCTGCTTTTACTTTAGCTGCATCATATCCGCACTTTGCTACAATCAAATCTTGCTGAACTTTAGCCTTTATATTATCTAAGGACACAATACTTTTATCATAATTATCTTTTGCATTTTCATAAGAAATTTCATATTCCTTTAGCTCTTGATCAGAAATACCATCGCGATCATGTATTTGAGTATATTTATCGTAGAGACTTTTTTTATCTTCATAATCCCGTTTTGCAGAATTTAAAGCTGCTGCTGCATTTTTAATATCTTCATTTTTCTCATCGCTGCTTAATGCAAGAGCATTGTCATACACTGATTTTGCGTTCTTCAGTGCTACTGTATTTCCAGCATCTGCTGCTGAAACAGTCGCTTCTAATTCCTTAATTTGATCTTCTAATTTACTTGTATCTAAAATTGCTAAAACATCGTTAGATTTAACTCTATCTCCTACCTTAACTTTTACTTCTTTAATTGGAAGTGTTACATTGCAATATACATTTGTTGAATCTTCACTTTTCACCTCACCCTTAGCATTAATTTTACTGATATTACTCCCTGCACTAAGTACAGTATACTTGTCTTCCTCAAGACCTTGACTTTTTAACACAATATTTACGATAAGAAATCCTAAACACAAAATTAGTATACAAATTAACGAAAACACTAATCTTTTATTTAAATTTATAGAGAATTTCTTTTTATCATTTGTGCCAATTTCATTCTTATCAGTTTTTCTTAAAATAAATTTTATCATTACTTAGCCCTCCCCACCCCTGTTTAACATGATATTTTTACTCTGTCCTTGTCTCAATTAGAAGCAGGCTTTAATTCCTAATCAAGAAAAACAAGCTTGTCTCCTCAAATATAACAGCGTTATATAACACTGTTATATTACACTGTTATATTTATTTTGTCAATATTACTTTAAATGATAAAGACCTTTATTTACACCATCTTTATGAGTATTAACACGAAAAGAAAGACTAACTATTTTAGTCACAATACAGAATTGTGCAAAATAATTAGCCTTTTATTATTTTCAAATATATGTGTTATCATAAATTAATTGTATCTAAAATATACTATCTATTTAATTAATTCACTCCATCCCGCAAAGAAGAAAGTGTTAATATTATCATATTGCTTTACTGCTATTTCATATGGAATGTCATGCTTAATAAATTCGGTCATAGATTTAATATAAAATTCTATTATTATGTGAATAGTGAATTCATCAATGTTTGAAGTTTTTTTGAGCGTATGAAGCAACTCCTTATGCTGTTCTAAAGCTTTCTCCATAAAAATATCCATAAAGTTTTCTAGGCTAGATCCATTTGAACGCATAATAATTAACTTACAAATATCAAAGTTATCGTATAAATATTCAAGGTATTTTTTATGATTGCTTTTTGTAGAAAATATCCATTTGGGAAATTCTATTCCTTTATTGCACATGCTTCTATCTTCGCCCTCAACTTCATTCATTAATTTATAAAATCCATCAATTACATCTTTAACCAGACTTACAAATATATCATCTTTATCTTTAAAATAACCATAAATAGCTCCTGTTGTTACGCCTGCTTGTTTAGCTATATTTCTTAGAGATGCATCCTTAAAGCCTTTTTCTAAAAATTCAACTTTAGCGCTGTTTAAAATATTATTAATGGTACTTGAACCATCTTTATTATCTAATTGCTCATTCATTTAATTTTTCTCCTTATTCGTAAAATCTATCTTAACAAAATCAGTTGCATTTACTTGCATTATTATACTTAGTATATCATAAATAAAAACTTCCAACCAATTCAGCTATTGTTAAGTATATACAACTAAAATAGAATTATAAGACTTCTTAATAAACTGAGAAATGGTAACCACTTAAAAAAGTGTTTAATTTAAATTTTTATGTAAAATGGACTTTATCTCCTCTCTTTAATAGAAACTAAAAAGGAGGCTACAAAATGAATAAAAATATTATAGAAATGAAAAACATCATCAAAAGTTTTTATATTGGAACTCCTAATCAACTAAATGTTCTTAAAAGTATAGATGTAAATATTAAAGAAGGTGAATTTGTATCTATTATTGGACAATCAGGCTCAGGTAAAAGTACTTTGATGAATATAATAGGTGCACTTGACAGAGCAACTTCTGGAACCTATATTTTAGATGGAACTAATATTAATGATATATCAGATAATGGTTTATCTGACATACGAAATAGAAAAATAGGATTCGTATTTCAAACTTTTAATTTAATCCCTAGAAGTTCAGCTATTAAAAATGTTGAATTACCATTACTTTATGCAGGCATAAGCGGTAAAAAAAGAACACAGCTTGCAGAATATTATTTAGAACTTGTTGGCATGAAAGATAGAATGCAGCATCAACCAAATGAATTATCTGGAGGACAAAAGCAAAGAGTTGCTATTGCTAGAGCACTTATTACAAACCCAAGTATTATACTTGCTGATGAACCAACAGGTGCACTTGATTCAACAACCGGACGGATAGTAATGGACTTATTTCATAAAATAAACAAAGAAGAAGGAAAAACTATAGTTCTTATAACTCACAATAATGAACTTGCAGAGGAGACAGAAAGAATCATAACGCTAAGAGATGGTTCCATAGTGTCTGAAGTGAGCAATTCAAATTTTCAAAATCTACTTAAATAACTCTGTTAATTTATATTCTAAGATGGCAGTCTAGCCTGCCCATGTAAATACTTGACATTTATCTATATCTCAACGAAATATGAACCACTTTTTTAATGAATGATTCATTCTTCGTTGAGATATATTTATACTTTAAAATTATGTTTTTGTTATTATATATAAATTCATTTCATAACTGAATTTATTTTAGATCTTGTAGTATCTTTCTATACGCATCTTGTAAAGCAACAAACTGGCCGCCAACAACAAAGCCAAAATCATATAAGTTTACATGCCTAACTTTAACAATTGCAGGAATAGTTACATTATTATACTTAATAGCTATTTCCAGCATATCATTCTTCTTAAACTCCGTATCAGATATGAATCCTATACCAGAAATAGATATCTCGATACCTTTGACTTCTAAATCTACCTTATTCAGATTTACACTTTCAATCTTAAACTTATGATTGTATTCGTGTCTATTATTTACTCTACGCTCTTTTTGAAATACTTGTTCTTTTCCGTTTAAGAAGCTATGCCCTTTCATATATTTTCACCCTTTCCTGCGGTTATTCATATTATTTTAATCTATATTTATATTTTAACAGGATTTTAAGAAATATATAAGTACTTGTTTTTCAAAAGATGAAATTGTTTTCAATATTTTATAGTTAACTGATTAAATTTATCTTAATAGCTATCCTTTATCTAGTGCTCCTTCTATTAATTCAGTAAGTTTGTAAACTCCAATTCTAAAAATATATTTCTCATACCTTCTTCATTAATTTTTAACTTTAATACCTCTTCAGTTATATAATCAAGCTCTTTAATATCACATTTTATAGTCGCTAGCTGCTTACAAAGTAAAGCCGCATTTTTTCCTACCAATTTTATGTCTGATTCTTCTATTAGTTTCAATAATGGAGATCGGGTAATGCCAAGGCCTTTGAAAGTCTCTTTAATTTCTTTTTCAGAAGAATTTTCAATAAAATCATATATTCCTTCTACAGTTTCAAATTCTCGTAAAAGAGGAATAACTGATTTTTCGCCTACCCCTTTTACTCCAGGTATATTATCTGAAGCATCTCCTTCAATTGCCTTTCTATCAATTATTTGAATTGGGCGCACGCCATAAAATTGCTCTACATAATCAGAAGTATATTCAAAAACTCCATTTGGTATATTAAGCTGTTTCCTATCTATTCCAAGTGTATCATACATGTCAGAAAATTTTGAAGTTATCAGCCATACTCTTATGTTCTCATCAATAAGCTGCAGACAGTCTTGATCTTTAGTCCATATAGTAACTCTCATATAATTTTGAAATTTTTTTGACAATGTCCCAATTATATCATCCGCTTCATATTCATTAAAAACAAATTGTTCAATGCCCATCTCCTTCAAAACCCTTTGCGCCAGGGGAAATTGACTTCCAAGTTCATATCTAAACTCTTTTCTATGTCCCTTATAGTCTGAAAATAATTCTTTCCTAAAGGTAAATTCCTTAGTACGGTCCCAAGCCACAGCTAAATGGCTGGGTTTTTGATTTTTAATTACTTTAAGCATTGATGCCATCATTGTATAAACACCATTAGTAAACTCTCCCTGAGAAGATTGCCGTATTTTACCTAGATATTTATCTTTTTCTTTATCAGTTTTTGCAAATTTATACTCCTTTGGCAGATTTCCAAAAAAACAGCAAGACAACAGTGATGAACCATCTATTAAAAGTAAATGCTTATGCATACTTACAACTCCTTATTCTTCAACTTCAAGTATATAATTTTTCACTTATATCTCATTTAAACATAATTGCTCTAAATAATTTTACACCATATAATAATTAAAACAATCTTTTGAATTAAGTATTTGCTATACTCTTTCCTTAATCTAATTATATTTAACACAGATTTGTAAATTTTTAACATATATGTTATAATATATTTACCATATTGTATAGTACTTACGAGGGAGAGTTGTTGAATGCTAAAATTAAAGAGTATTATATGCTTATTAAGCATTATAACTTTATTTAATGATTATAATGTAAGCATCGTAACACCATTTAACACTTTAGCAACAGATGTTGTAAAAGATAATAGTATAAGAATGATAGGTGAAAATAAGCTAGGATTGAACGAAAATTTTATTGGTATTAAATGTGAAGAAATCAAGCAACAAGTAAAAGAAATTGAAGAAACGCCGAAAAAGAGTGAACCTGAATGGAAAGATTTCACACTCACATTTTACACATCTCTTGATTCAGAAAATAGCAGTGCAGGTCCAGTTACTTGCCAAGGCAAACCACTATCACCAGGTGGCGTAGCCAATAACGTAATGCCACTAAACACTAAAATATATTTAGAAGGTTATGGACAAGTTGTTGTTAATGATAGAGGTTCTGATAAATATTTCGGAGTTGATAATAGATTAGATGTATTTATCGAGAGAGAACCCGGAGAAAGTGATAGACAGTATTTTAAAAGAGTAAACAACTTAGGCGTACAGAAGGTTAAGGGGTATATTCTTAAATAATTTAAATATTTCTATTTTAGATATGTGAACCTCATTGTTTTAATATTTAAAATAAAACCTCCGAAGAAATCGAAGGTCTAATAGTTGTACAAATTTAAAAATTATTATATTTTTTTCTTAGCCTTGCTGCTGTAACTACAATTCCAATAAAACAAATAATGGCTGCACTAATATATACGTATCTCATTCCAAAAATGAAAACATCATTCCTGCCTTCAATATATCCAAGCACTTTTTCACCCATTTTTATACTCATGAATGAATATAAGAGTAAAGTGGCCATAGCAACTCCTGAAGATTGTCCTAAATTTCTTACAAAAGCATTTATGCTTCCTGCTATACCTAATTTATTACTAGGCGCTGAAGACATAACAAGTGAATTATTAGGAGATAAAAAAACTCCATTTCCAATGGCTATTAAAGAGATATACATAATAAGTTCTTGAATTGTTGAATATTCATTTAAAGTCGCCATTAAACTCATTCCTATTCCCATAAGTATGAGTCCAAGGAATGTTAAGAATTCTGAACCAATTCTATCAGATAAATAACCACTAAAAGGAGAAATTACTGTTATTATTACTGGCGAGATCATCATAATTGTTCCGGCATGAGCTGGATTCATCTTTAATACATTCTCAAGATAAAATGGTTGAATAATATTATTACTATTAAATGACATATAACATATAAAAGTACATAATATACCTACAGAAAATAAAGAGCTTTTAAATAATGAAAGATCAATAAGCGGATATTTTAAATTTTTTTCAACAAATATAAATATCATGAATAAAAAAATTGCTGCTAAAAAACTAAATATTATGAAATAATTTCTATAACCTATTGTCTCACCAGCTATTAAAGCGTAGAACAAAAATAAAACACAGATTCCAAAAATTATAGCTCCGACAAAATCAATTTTTTCTTTCTTCCCCCCCACCTTGACTGATAACATTTTAGCTCCAATAATTGTGGCAGTTATTCCAATAGGAATATTTATAAAAAATATATACCGCCAGTTTAAATATGACACAATAAAACCACCTAGAGGCGGTCCTATCATTGTTCCAAGAGCTAAAAAAGTTCCTGATATTCCAAGGGCTCTCCCTCTTTCATTAGCTGGGAATACTTGCGTTATTATACCTTGATTATTTGCCATAGCCGCTGAAGCCCCTATTGCTTGTATAATCCTGAAAATCACTAATGTTTCAAAACTTTTTGATAAACCACAAAATAAAGAACCTATAGTAAATACAAGTAAACCCAAAATAAAAATTATAGACTTTCCTTTTATATCCCCTAACCTTCCAAAAAATAAAATAGTACTAACAATTGTAACAAGGTAACAAATCACAATTAATTGTATAGAAGACATAGTTACAGAAAATATATTTACCATTATTGGAAGCACAACATTAACTATAGTGCTATCTAGTGTAGCCATAAATGGGAGCAGCACTACTACAGCTAATATTACCCATCTATTTTTATATTCATTCTTTTGGGGTATCTCCATAATTAAAAATCATCCCTTTTTCATAATTATATATTGTTATATTTCCATTATAAGTATAGTAAATTACTCTGATAATTATATACTAAGTTGATGAATTGCCCATTCTGCCATTTCACGCACTTTTTCATGATTATCATTACATGCTTCATGAATACTATCTTTATATTCCTCTTTATAATTATTAACCATTGCATTTATAGCATTAACTTTCCATTTCCAAACATCATCCTTTGGTATATACCAAAACTTTGGCTGCATTACATTTTGTAAAAAATCATAATCCATTTTAAGAATTTTTTCTAATGATATGTTTTGGCTCAATTCTTCTAAAAACGGAAATTCCTCGTTTCCTTCCCATCTATTCTTATTCATTGGGCATGCATCTTGGCAGGCATCACACCCGTATACCCAATCGCCAATTTCTTTTTTAAATTTCTCATTTGGCATATCTCTTCCCATAAATGTAGTAATGCAAGAAACACATGCAAAAGGATTCATAGTATATGGTTCTGACAAAGCCTTGGAAGGGCAAGCTTTAAGGCACAAATTACATTTTTCTGAACAAGGTTTTACTTTTGGTTCTTCAATTAATTCTAATTCTTTATCAATTACCCATGCTTCTAAAACTAACCATGAACCATTTTCGGTGTAAAAAAAATTATTTCTTCTAATTACTCCTAATCCAGCTTTAAGTGCAGCCCATCGCATAGCAGTAACTCCAAATTTTCGTTCAGTTTCTGCTTTAACTCCAATTTCCTGCATATATTTCTCAAACTTTAAACTATCTTGAAAATCCTTAGAGTTCTTATCTACTCTGCTATCAAATAAATAAGTCTTTCCAATTACCCCCTGCAAGTGCTCTGGAACATGATACTGTGCATATCTTCTTACACATACAACAATAGATTTAGCCCATGGATAAGCATTTTGTACTCGCGCAAAATTATAATAACGTTGATAAAAAGGTTTTGTAGCTGGTATTTTTTCAATTCTCTCATTAAGTTTTTCTTCATATTCATACATGTCAGATACTTTAATGATTCCGCATTTTTCAAAGCCTAAATCTAGTGCTGCCTTTTTTATTTGCAATGCTAATGAATTCATTTGTTCAACATTCCTTTCAATATACTTTATTTATTCCAATATTCAATTACATATCACACTTACATGTATATACATGTTTTTATTTATAATAATTCCTTACTCTTAATTAGGTCAAAATAAAACCTTTATTAATCTATATGCTTGTTAATACAATTTTGTATTTGTCCTAGAGTTTTTAAAAATTCTTCAAATTTTTCAGCACCAATCTCCTGCTCTATTAAAGATTGTACATTACTCCATACTGGAATGGCTTCATTTAGTTTTTGTTCTCCGCTGTCACTTATTGATATGCATCTTTTTCTTGAATCATTATCATCTGTTCTTACATTAACATATCCTTTTTTTCTTAAAATTTCTATGTTTCTAGTTACTGTGGTTTGATCCATTAACATTCTCTCTGCTAATTCGCTTATTGCAATATTTTCGTTTGCAGTTATTTCTGCTAATAATGAAAATTGAGGCGCTGTTAGCCCAACTGTTTGAAAAATTTTATCAAAGTGCTGAGTAGTAACTCTAGTTGTCATACGTAGATTTCTGCAAACACAATTTCGTAATGGTTTTAGATGACTTAAATTAGACATAAATAATATTCCTCCGTCGAAGATTTGAATATACATATAGTAATCTATAGCAATTCTTATTGTCAAGGTACCTCTAAATTGGTTTTATCAAATATCTCGTATATAACATATGCTATTTATACTTCATAATTTCCTTAATATTTAGATCTTCACATTGTTTTATTGCATTATTTATTGTTAAAAATACATATTGTTTTACCGAAACCTGAGCATTTGCCGCATGATATACATTTTGCTGGTTCCATATTACCTTCATTCCAACGGTTAATTAGATCACTTTCGCATATTAGTGGTCTACTTAAGGCAAAGTAGTCGATTGAGCTTTCATTTAAAATTTTTGTTAATAATTTAAAATCACGAATTCCACCAACAGAGATTACTGGTACCTTTACTTGTTGCTTTATCTTCTCAGCATAAGACATATAATAAGGTTCCTGACCTTTCTCTATTTTTCTTGAATAACTTTCATTTGGACGTGAGGATAAACTTCCTCCACTTACCTCAATTGCATCTATACCTGCTTCTTCAAGTCTTTTACATACATATTTACATTCATCAAAAATCATACCTTGATCCATAAAATCTTCACTATTTATTTTAATTAGAATAGGATACTCAGAACCAACTTTATCGCGCATTTTCTTATATGTTTCTAATATCATTCTAATTCTATTTTCAATATTTCCACCGTATTCATCAGTTCTTTGATTATAGTAAGGTGTTAAAAACTTACTAAGCAAATATCCATGTGCTGCATGCATCTGTATACCATCAAAGCCTGCTTTCTTAGCTCTAAGTGCTGCATTTGCAAAAGCTGTTTGCACAAGATTGATTTCTTTTATAGTCATTTCTTGAGGAGTATTTTTATATCCTAAATCTTCAACATTACTTGGCCCCCACATGACTTTTTTATGGTTTTTAACAGTTTGAGTTCCAGCTGCTCCTACTTGAAGTATGATATTAGCATTATATTTATGAACTACCTCAACAATCTTTTTATATTCATCAATAAAAGAATCATTATAAATTCCCATTTGTCCTGGAATAAATTCTTCGAGATCAGTTACAGCTGTTAGACCAGTTATTATAGTTCCAACACCTCCTTTAGCCATATCTTCATAAATCGAAAATAACGCCTCAGTTAAGTGTCCTTTTTCATCTGCCATCCCTTCATAGGTTGCAGATCTAAAGAACCTATTTTTTAGCTTTAGTGAACCAAATTGTGTTTGATCAAATAATGAGTTCATAAATAACCAACTCCCATTAATATTTATATGCATATACATGTATTATGATAAAAATTTTTACTTGTCCTCGAAAAATATAAATTTATAAAATTTATATGTATATACATATGTTATCATAGGAAATATTTATAGTCAATTAATTACTTTAAAGAAAGTTAATAAAAGAATTTAAAGACCAATTACTTTATTTCTATGTTGTAATTGATCTTTTCAAATATTATTTATGATTTAAAAAATCTATTGCCGTTTGAAGCATTAGTGCAGTTCCTCTATATAAAACAGAATCATCCATCATATATTTTGAGTTATGTGCTGGATAAACTATTCCATCCTCAAAAGCAGCTGGATTATATATCCTAAAATAACATCCTGGGACCTTTTCGAAGAAAAAGCCTGCATCTTCTGCTCCCATATTATAATCATTAAGAATGTGTACTTCATCTTCATTTAGTATCTTTTTTGCTGATTCTATAAATATATCAACCATATTTTTGTCATTTATAACTGCTGGGCATCCGCCATAGAAATCTAATTCGAAATCTGCCCTCATTATTTTCGCTAAACCTGATACAATTTCCTCAATTCTCTGCAATACAAATTTTCTTATTTCATTATCTGTATTTCTTACAGTTCCTTTTATTTCAACAATATCTGGAATAATATTATTGGAACCTCTTCCTCCCTGAATACTGGCAAAACTTATTACAGTAGGCATGGTCTGGTCAATTTCTCTTGTTAATATATATTGAATATTGTTAACAATTAAGGTTGCTACAGATATAGGGTCAATACATAAATTAGGAGTAGATGCATGACCTCCCCTGCCTTTTATTTTTATATTAATTGGATCTTCTGCTGCAGACATACCTCCATATCTTACAAGAACATCACCATTTTTATATTCTCCAATCTTACTATCAACATGTAAAGCTAACATTGCATCTACTTTAGGATTTTCTAACACACCATCTTCAATCATGGCTAAAGCTCCGCCTGGACCTAATTCTTCACTTGGCTGAAATATTAACTTAACTTTTCCACTTAACTCATCTTCATTTTCCTTAAGTATTTTTGCTATACCAAGTAATATTGCTGTATGCCCATCATGTCCGCAAGCATGCATATTTTCATTTTCAGATCTAAATTCTAAATTTGTTTCCTCCTTAATTGCTAAAGCATCCATATCAGCTCTAATTGCAATGGTCTTTCCATCTTTTTTTCCTAATACAGCACTTATACCAGAGTGATTTTCATATGTAGTATATTCTATGTTAAATTCATCTAATTTCTTTTTTACATATTCAAAGGTTTTAGGTAAAACCATACCTATTTCAGGTATTTTATGAAGGTCTCTTCTCCATTTTATTATTTCATCGCTAAGTGCTTGAGCTTGTGCAAGTATATTCATTTTTATTATCCCTCCAAAAACTTTAATTAATATTTATTGTATAACAAAAGCTCTTTATATTACATTTTAATTTACTAAATATTTTAGTTATAATTTCTTATATGCCAAAAGGGATGTTTCTTTGTTTTATTCATTGACTTTCTATGATTATTTATATTATTCATAAAATTGTAATAATCTATTGCAATATTAATTGAGTTGTTTTATACCAGTTCACTTTTTATAAAAAAAGAGGTTATATTGTATGATTTTTAATGATTTTGACCCAATACAGTATCTTAATTAGCTATTTAACTTTATTTTAATATTGCTTTAACAATCACATGAGATGATACAAAAGTGGTAAAAATAATAAAATTAACTACTGGAGGGATATTATGATAAACAGAAGAAACAAAATTACAGCTTTATTAGTAGCTGCTACATCAATCATGTCAATTGTACCAGCTATGGCTGCTACAAAATTGGGAACTAAAGACGGTACTATTGAAAAGGCAGTAGCTTTTAAAGATGGTAAATACATTTACCAAGGTTACAGAACTGACGATGATGATTTAGCTTTGTATTATAATGCAGGAGACAAGGACAAGAAGTTAGATACTGTAACTGATTTAGAAAATAAATATAGTGACAAATATGTTCAAGCATTCGATGGTAGTGATGAATATATAGTTGATTTATCGACTGGAACATTATCAGATAGCGATACTGTATCAGATTTAACAAGTACAGCAAAAGTTAAATTACAAGAAAAATTAAGTAAGACTTCTAGATATGGAAAAGGTCCTGGAAAGGTTACAATTGCTGAAGTTACAGGTTTAGGCTCTAGATTTGGTGCTGTATGGTATTCATATAGTGCAACTACATCAGCATCAGTAACAACTACTTCAAACACTACAACATATGGAGATCCTAGCATAAGCTATACTGGTTACGTAGATCAATTAGGAAATTACATTGATTGTTCTAAAAATGAAAACATATATGTATACAATGGTACTAAGATGGTTAAGTTAGAGAATCTTGGGGATACTAGTGATGGTGTAACTTTAGATAGCATTACATATTTAAGAACTTTATCACAAGATGATAAATATATTTATAGATTAATTTCAGCAAGTGTTACTGGTGCTGTTTCAGTAAAAACTGGTGCTGCTGATACTACACTATACTATGTACAAAGAATTTCAAAAGAGCAAGGTGATAAAGAGAAAGATGCTTACTTACCTAAATCTACTGAATCATTCCAAATAGAAGGAGCAGCTAATATTGGTAATAGTGATGTAGGTGATGCTTATAATGCTATTGATCCTTTAAAGACTGGTATTGCAAGTTATACTGGAACGAAATATTATATGATTGATGGATCATTATATGTTACATTCTGGGAAGATGGCGGTACATCTAAAGTTAAGACTATTAAATTAAACTTTAAGAATTCTGCAAAACTAGATGAATATAGTTCAGGTGTGAAAACAGGCAAATTGGACGGTCATGTAATAGTTAAAGATTCAGATAAAGACCAAAAAGCAAATGCTTGGGTAGTAGATTCCAATAAAAATGTATGGGCTCTTTACGAAGGGGAAATCCTAAAGTCAGCTAAGTTAGGAGATTTTAATACAATTTATACTTGCGATAGATCATTCGACAAGATAGATGTATATGATGACAACAACTTAATCGCTTGGGACAACTCTGGAAAGGCGTATACAACTGTTACTGAAGGAACTAAACAATCACAAGCTGACGCTGCTACAATAGTAACTCCAGCTCCAGCTGCTACAATTGGTTGGAAACAAGACGGAACTAACTGGACATTCTTTGATGCAACTGGAACTAAGGTTGTTAATAAGTGGGTTAACGTTGATGGAGCTTGGTACTTCTTAAAAGCTGATGGTGTTATGGCTACAGGTTGGATAAATAATAACGGAACTTGGTACTATTTAAAATCATCAGGAGCTATGGCTACTGGTTGGATAAATGATAATGGAACTTGGTATTACTTAAATGCATCTGGTGCAATGTTAGCTAACACAACTGTTGATGGTTACACATTAAACGCTTCTGGTGCTTGGGTTAAATAGTTCAAATTGAAGATAATTTGAACTTCAGTTTAAATTCTTGCAAATAATATATTTAATATAAGCTGTAATTTCTGTAAGCTCTAAGCAGAAATTAATATAAAATATTTTTTAAACATTTTTCCTAACTCTTAAATTTAATAATAAGTATACGTTAATTATAAGAAGGTATTCATCTATAAAATGAGTACCTTCTGTTATTTATGGTGCAGTTAATAAAAAAAGTTTTATTCCATTTAATATACATGCGATTAAATAATCAAAGGAATTCATTATATAATTATCAATATTACTTTTATTTACCAAAACGTTTCCTTAACTTTAAAATAAAACTTAAAATAGGACAGTATCAAAATGAATTTAATGCTGTCCCTTTATTATTACGCCTAAAAAACATTAGGCTTTCCTTCATTAATTATTAATCATCTATTATAAGTTTTAAAGCACTTTTGATAAAAAATCTATTGTACGCGGGTTTTTAGGATTTTTAAATACTTCTTCAGGAGTTCCCTGTTCTACAATTTTTCCCCCATCCATAAATATAATTCTATCTCCAACTTCCCTTGCAAAGCCCATTTCATGAGTTACAACTACCATAGTCATTCCTTCCTTAGCTAGATCTTTCATTACATTTAAAACTTCTCCAACCATCTCAGGATCTAAGGCTGAGGTAGGTTCATCAAATAGCATTACATCTGGCTGCATTGCTAAAGCTCTGGCTATTGCAATTCTCTGTTTTTGTCCTCCTGATAATGAGGCAGGATATGCATCTATTTTATCTGCTAGTCCTACTTTTTCTAACAAAGCAACTGCTGTTTTTTTAGCTTCATCTTTTGAAATTCCTTTTACTTTAGTAGGTGCTAAACAAATATTATCGCATACCGTCTTATGAGGGAACAAATTAAATTGTTGAAACACCATTCCCATTTTTTCTCTCATTTTATCTATATTGGTTGCTTTTGAAGTTATGTCTTTATCTTCAAAAGTAATTTGCCCGGATGTGGGAGTTTCCAGCAGGTTAAGACATCTTAAGAATGTACTTTTTCCAGAACCAGATGGCCCTATTACTACTACTACTTCCCCTTTAGCAATATGTTCATCTATGCCCTTTAAAACTTGATTATTTCCAAAACTTTTATGTAAATCTTTAACGTATATCACTTGCTTTAAGTCTCCTTTCTATATATCCTAATATTCTTGATAATGTAAATGTAAGAATAAAGTAAATAATTGCTGCTACTATTATTGGTTCTAAACCTAAAGCCGTATTTCCTCTTACTATTCCTGCATTATACATAAGTTCTGCAACTCCAATTACCGAAACCATTGATGAATCTTTTATTATTGCTATAAATTCATTTCCTAATGCAGGTAAAATATTTTTAAAGGCTTGTGGTATTACCACTTGAAACATTGCTAATCTTTGATTCATTCCTAAGCTTCTCGCTGCCTCCATTTGACCTTTATCAACTGCATCAATTCCAGCTCTAATTATTTCAGAAACATATGCTGCTGAATTTAATGATAGCGCAACTGCACCTACAAGCATATCAGGCATATCTCTTCCTATTAATTTAGGTAAACCTATATATATTATGTATATTTGTACTAATAATGGAGTTCCTCTCACAAATTCTACATAAGCCGTTGATATAAGGCTTACTATATTAAATCTCGAACGCCTTGAAAGTGTTAGTATAAGACCTAAAATTGTTCCAAATAAAACTGCAAAAAATGCTAGTATAATAGTTATTTCTGCCCCTTTTAGGAAATACTCATAGTACTTTTGTAAAAACGTAAAATTCAAGTTTATTCCTCCTATTTTTATAAGATTTTGATCATTAATTATCTTTTTTTATGACTACTCTGCTTTTGTTTCTTCTAAAAATTCATTTACTAATGCGTCATGTAACTTTTTAATAATTTCCGCTGCCTTCCCGCCTACAGGTTTTCCATCTATTTCACAAGCCGTTATGCAAAATTGACCTGAGCAGGTAATAATAATTTCATCTGCTTCCATTAACTCTTTCAGGGTAAATGCCGTTTCATTTACTGGAATATTGAATGACTTGCACATTTTAATAAGACGAGCTCTTGCAATTCCAGGCAAAATTAAATTATCTGTCGGAGCTGTTTTTAAAATACCATCTTTTAAAATAGATACGTTACTATGAGCACATTCTGTTACTCTTTCACCTCTATGGAATATAACCTCCTGGCAGCCATTTTCTTCTGCTTTTTGTGCTGCCATTACATTAGGCAATAAATTTAAAGTTTTAATATTGCAATGTAAAAATCTTGTGTCCTCTAAAGTGATTAATTTAAATTTTTCTGCCTTGTAATTAACACTTGAAGGTCTTATTGTAATCCAAAGATTTGATGGAACATCTTTGCCTGGAAAAACATGATTACGCATGGAAGTTCCTCTTGTAACCTGCCAATATAAAAATTGTTCTCCAGAATCAACTTTCTTGACCATAGCTTTTAGAATTTCCTTTAACTCTTCCTTTGCATAAGGAATTTCAATCCTTAATAAACCAGCACTGTTATAAAAACGATCAACATGCTCGTCCAATGCAAAAATTACATGATTTCTACTATCAGTAGCTTCATAAACTCCATCACCGAAATAACATCCACGATCATTCATTGGCACTGTCATTTCCTCTAACAAACCATATTCTCCATTATAATATCCTAAATTCTCCAACTTACTCACCTCCTAAACTACAAGAAATTAATCTACTAATTTATTAGCTTCAAGCACATATTCATCGATTTTGCCTTCATCTTTTAACCTTTTTAAAGTTTTGTTAACTTGAGCCTGTAATTCGCTGGAATTTTTCTTCATAGCTACAGCTGCTCCTATTTCTATATCCTTTAAAACAAATGGTGCTATTCCTAACTTTTCATTTTTTTCAGTATTTAATTGTGCAACTGGTAAATTTACTAAAACTCCATCAACTTTTTTACTATCCAAGTCTAATATTAAATCTGTAACCTTAGCTAAAGATTTTAGTTCTGAATCTTTAAGCTTTTCTTGGGCATAAGTTTCTTGTACAGATCCTGTTTGAACTCCAATTTTCTTTCCTTTTAAGTCATCTAGTGATTTTATTGTATTTTCGTCACCTTTTCTAACTATAAATCCACTATCAGACTTATAATAAACATCTGAAAAATCAGCATTTTGTCTTCTTTCATCTGTTGGATTTATTCCTGCAAGGACTAAGTCTATCTTATTTGCCTGCTCTGCTACAAGTAAACCATCAAAAGCCATATCTTTTATTTCTAGCTCTACTCCCATATCTTTTGCTATTTCTTCTGCTATTTTAATATCAAAACCTACTATAGTATCTTTTCCATCTATTTCTTTATGAAATTCAAATGGAGGATAATCTGCACTTGTTCCAACCACTAATTTTCCTTTTGATTTTATTGATTCTAATGATATTCCATCACTTTTAGCATCCTTATTTCCTTCTGCCTTGCCAGACCCACATCCTGCAATACCTAGTGCTAAAACTCCTACAGCTAAAGCTGCTGCTACTCTTTTTATTAAACTCTTTTTCATGATTTTTTCCTCCTTCATAATACATATTATTTTTAAAAAAGAGCTTACCATTATTAAAAATGATAAACTCCGTTGTTTTCATATTTATTAAACATATTTAAATTAAATAATTTCATTTACAATTCTATTTACTTTTACTTTTTCACCATTCAAATAATATACAATATTTTCACATGAGATTCTTTGCAGTTCTCTCATAGATGTTTCTGAATAAAAGGCTGCATGAGGTGTTATTATAACATTTTCTCTTCCTACCAGTTTATTATTTTCTAAATCTGGATTTTCCTCTTCCAGTACATCTAAACCTGCTCCTCTAAGCAGCTCTTCATCAATTGCCTGTAGCAAATCGTCTTCGTTGACGCTGCTTCCACGTCCTGCATTTATGAATATTGGTTTTTTCTCCATCTTTCTAAACTCATTAATTGTAAAGAAGTTATTATTACTTCCATTTTGATTCATATGATTAGAAATAATATCTGCATTTTCCCATATATATTCTGGTTCAACTAAAGTTACACCAAGCATCTTCGCATCTTCAGCTTTTGCATAAGGATCTACTGCTACAACTTTCATGCCAAAAGCTAGAGCTCTCTTTGCGACGGCCCTTCCTATTTTTCCAAAACCAAATATTCCAAGAGTTTGTCCTTCTATTCTTTGAAGATTACTAATTGAATGATATTTCCATATTTTTTTCTTATCTATATCATTAATATAATGCTTAATTCCTCTAGATAGCGTTAAAATTAGTGACATAGTGTGATCGGCAACTTCCTGAGTACAATATTCTCCAATTGGGCAAACTGCAATATTTCTTTTAGTTGCTTCTTCTAAATCTACACAATCATATCCAACAGCATTAATTGATATGCATTTTAAATTTTTGCATGCATTTATCACGGTTTTATTAATATCTAAAAATGCTGTAAGTATTGCATCTGCGCCCTCTATAACCTCTAAAAATTCATTTTGGTTGCCATTGTATTCGTATATAACTATTTCAGCATCTTTAAGTCCCTTAGATAGAATGCTCTTTTCATATTCAAGATCTCTTCCTAGTACATCTTTATAGTCAGTAATTACTATCTTCATACATTCCACCTGCCTTTATAAATTTCATTTGCCTACACAAATTGGTAAAATTTCCGAAAGAATTTCATCTGTAATCTTAATTACTGCATCCATTTCCTCATCAGTTCCAATGGTTATTCTTACATAGTTATCTATTCTAGGCTGCTTGTAGTAACGAGTTAAAACTCCTTTTTCTCTTAATGCCTTATAATATTCTTCTCCACTAATCAAGTTGTGAGTTACAAATAGAAAGTTAGTTTTAGATGGAATTACATAAAATCCTAATTTTCTAAATTCCTCACTTATTCTTTCTCTAGTAGCAATAGTTTTATTATTACATTCCTCAAAGTATGCTTTGTCTTTTACTGATTCAACACCTGCAACTAAGGATAATCCATTTATGTTGTAAGGGCTGAAAGAGAATTTAATTTTGTTTAGATCCTCTATTATTTCTTTAGATGCAACTGCAAAGCCTAAGCGAGCGCCTGCTAAATTACGTGATTTTGAAAAAGTTTGTACTACTATTAAGTTTGGATACTTATCAAGTAAGCTTATACATGATTTGCTTCCAAAGTCTACATAAGCTTCATCAATGATAACTACTCTATCTTCATTTGTCTTTAAAATTAATTCTATTTCTTTATGACTAAGAGTTAACCCTGTAGGTGCATTAGGATTAGCAATTATTATATTTCTTCCGCAATTTACATAATCATTAACATCTATTGTAAAGTCTTCTTTTAAAGGTACTTCTATGGCATCAATATTGAAAGACTTTGAATAAACCTTATAAAATCCATAAGTTATATCTGGAAAACAGGCTTTTCCTTCCTCATCAAAGAATGCTAAGAAACAAAACCCTAAGACTTCATCTGATCCATTTCCTACAAATACTTGCTCTGGACCAACATTGTAAAAATCAGCAAGCTCGTCTACTAATATTTTTGCATCTGGATCTGAATAAAGATTTAATCCTTCTACTTGGTTTCTATTTATTACTTCCATTACCTTTGGTGCTGGCAGATATGGAGATTCATTTGTATTTAATTTAATATACTTTCTATCCTTTGGTTGTTCTCCAGGAACATATGCTTCTAAATTACATAACTTTCTACTTAAAAATTTACTCATTGTATTATCCCCCTTAGTTCAGTTAACAGTTATTGCTTAGTACTTCATTTATTATTGCTATTGCCTTATCAACATCTTTCTTTTCCACTATTGTAGGTGCTATAAAACGCACAACATTTTTATAGCATCCACAAGATAGTAATAGAAGTCCTGATTCTAAAGCTTTAGTTATTATTGTCTTTGTTAATTCTGTATTTGGATTCTTATCTTTATCAACTAGTTCAATTGCCAGCATTAATCCAATGCCTCTAACATCTCCAATAGCTTTATATTTATCTTTTAATCCCATTAACTTTTCTTTGAAATACTCACCCATCTTAGCACAATTTTCAAGAGCTCCATTTTCTAGTACATCTATTGTTGCAAGAGCTGCTGCACAAGCTACAGGATTTCCTCCATAAGTACCGCCATGAGACCCTGCTGCCCATTTTTGCATATGCTCTTTCTTTGCAATTATTGCGCTTAATGGAAATCCTGATGCTATTGCCTTAGCTGTTGTAAATATATCAGGTTTTACTCCGAAGTTTTCCTGTGCAAACATCTTTCCTGTTCTTCCAAAACCAGTTTGAACTTCATCAAAAATAAGCATTATTCCATATTTATCACAAATTTCTCTAACATATCTTACAAATTCAACTGGTGGTACTATATAGCCCCCTTCACCTTGAATTGGTTCCATTATTATAGCTGCGACACTATACGGATCTATAAGGTGCTTGAACATATCATCAAATTGCTCAAAATATTCTTTAGGACATTCGCTACCATTTTCCTTATAAGGTGTTCTATATATATATGGATATTCAGCAAAGTATACACTTGGCAATAAGCCTTCATAATTTTTTCTATATGCTGAATTAGATGAAGTAATAGAAGTTGTTCCTATGGTTCTTCCATGGAAAGATCCTTTAAAAGCAATAACTGCTGGTCTTTTTGTAACATATTTAGCAAGCTTTATTGCTCCTTCATTTGCTTCTGCTCCACTATTGCTGAAATATACCATAGTATCTCCGCCAGTAATTTCAACTAATTTTTCTGCTAAGGCTACATAAGATTCATAATATACAACATTATGGCCCCCATGAATTAATGTTTTCACTTGATCAACTGCTGCCTCTACTACCTTTGGATGATTATGACCTATATTACAAACAGCTACACCACTTGCAAAATCAAGTATCTCTCTTCCATCTTCTGTTGTTAAATAACAGCTTTCCCCTTTTACAACTCCAAGCTGTGTTGCTCTATTTGCAACAGGCGGCATAACCTTTTGACATCTTTCAAATAAAGTACTCATAATTTTTTATCCTCCATTTATACTGATTAATGCTAAATAATTAGCTCAAAAATCTATAATTATCTTTATTTAAATAAATAATTCTTTAATGTTTTAATAACAAGCTGTGGTAAAACTTCAAATGTATATGGCATATATACACGTTCTGTCCACTTGTGAGCGTCCTTTCCGTAACAACCATAATTAATTGCTGGTATATTAAGTTTTTTAATGCTTTGTAATGGAACATTATAAAGTTTTTCGTATTCTGGGAAATTTCCAATGAGCATATTCAATGACTCACTATCATCATCTATTTTTAAATAGCTGCTATCTGTAAGACTAGGAAAAAACTGCATTACTTCAAATTCCTCATTGCTCTTTTCACTAAAATCTTTTACTATTTTTGAAATCTCATTATAAGTTTTCTTTTCTTCTTCCACTTCGTGTTTCAAAGTATTATGTGGACAGTATGGAGCTGCAAAGAATATTACTATTGTAGGAATTTTTATTCCTGCAATTGAACATAACTTTTTAGTTATTTCCAAAGGTATTTCACGCTTATCCACATTTTCGCCTATACATCTATTTGTTATTTCTTCAATATATACATCGATATTTCCATGAAAAACATCTTTAGCTAATTTATATACTTCCTCATATTCTAAAACCTGAGTATTATATTCTATCTTCTTGTAAGCTACCTTAGTTAAATTGCAGTATTCTTTATACTTCTCATTAATATCAATTAACACATTATCAAGAGCCTTTTTAGCGGCTTCTTTAAGCTTCATCAAAATTTCTTTAATTGATGCATTATGAATGAAATAATTAAAATAAACAAAAGATGTAAAGGATGTTTGAACATTATATTGGGGCTTTAAATCCTTCATTTTTAATACTGATGGCGGAAGTGTAAATTCTCCCTTATATCCATCACAGTATTCTGGATTTAAATTAATTAATCTTACAAGCTCAGCTGCCACCATTGAAGCATCAAAACCTTCAAAGCATTGAGCCACATGAGTTTCCTTACCTTGGATATAAAAGCAGGGTAGTATTTTTCCAACTGCTCCAGTATAAACATATCTCTTTGTGTCTCCTGGATAAAGTGGACATATATAATCATTATTTATTGCAAAAATATAATTTAATTTTTCCTTTTCTTTTAATTCTTCTAATATTTCCAAGCCTTCAATTATTCCTGTGTGGAGATTTTCTTCAACTGGGTTTACTGAAAGTAGAATATTTCCATCTATTTCACTTACTTTCTCACTTAAGTGTTTTAAAATTACCATGAAAACTGCAACTCCACTCTTCATATCGCAGGCTCCACGTCCAAATAACCAATCTCCCGAATTTAGATCCTCCTTTACTTCAAGATCTAAATTCATGTCTTTAAGTTTTTTCATTAATTCATCACAATCGAAAGCAACTTCCTTAAGCTGCCCAAAATCTTCAACATCAACTGTATCCATGTGTCCATGAAGTATTACTGTATCTTTACTTTTTCCTTTTTCTCCTTTAATAAGGGCAAATACATTTCTTCTATCAAGAAAATCATTTTTAAGTTTTTGTATAATAACTTGATCTGGGTGTTCTTTAAAATAAGGTATATCTCTTAAATATGATTCAATAAAACATGCAATATCATGCTCTCCAGGAGTTGTGTTTACACTAGCTATACTTACAAGTTTTTTTGTAAGCCCTAATATTTCATTAAACATTGGCTTTCCTCCTTACTGTATATACAGACTACTAAATACTGTATACAATTATATTTAAAAAAATTTTTTACTTACACTCTGCTAAGAGGGAAGGTCATACAGTGTGGACCGCCACCTGCTTTTACAATTTCAGTAATGTCTACTTCAGTTACCTTTATTCCTCTTTTTCTCATTTCTTCATTAGCATAAGTGTTTTTCTTCAGTGATATTATTCTTTTATTTCCAAGGGCTTGTACATTGCAGCCTAATTCAAATACACTTTCTGCTGGAACATCTATAGTTTCAATGCCCATTTCATCTATTAAATCAAGAAAGTCTTGTGGAAGAGCTTCTCTATATGCTAAGGCAAGTTTTTCGTCTACCATGTTAAAGCATAAATCAAAGTGTAAATACTTTTCATCTAATGGTACTCCCATAACTTTATATCCATACTTCTTTAATTGCTCCTGTATTTCTTCAATACCCTTTGCATTACTTCTTGCCACCATTCCAATTGCAAGTGTATTATCATCTAAAAATGTGAAATCTCCACCTTCAAATAATCCTTCAGTACATTCTGCAACCATTGGTATTCCGAGTTCAGCCATTTTATTTTTATAAGCATCTCTTTCAAAAAAACGTATATCTTCTCTAAACCTTCCTAAAATATAGCCTTCTCTAATACAGCCTCCAAAATCTCTTGCAAATACTGAATTAGTCATTTTAGGATCTGTATCTAAAAGAACAACTTCAACTCCATTCTCTTCATAAGCTTTTACCATTAACTTATGTTCTGCTTCTAGTTTCCCAATATCAAGAGTTGAGTCTTTCCACTTTTTTGCTATTTCATTTATTGGAACTGGTTTAAGATAAGTTGGTCTGCACATTAATACTTTTTTTAATACACCAGTTGAATTTTTAACATGTAATTTTTCCATTTTAATTCCTCCTAAAATTATATAAACAAAAAAGACAAAAACACGGCTTATGCTAAGTTAGACGCCATTGTCTTTGTCATATACTTTTTTATTTTCTACAATAAATTTATAAGTATTGTTAATGCGGGGATTGTTACAATAGAAACTAATGTTGACATTGTAACAAGTTTTGCTCCATGTTCACTATTAAGTCCATTTCGCGCTACAAGTAAAATAGTTGATGCTGCTGCTGGACACGAGCATGCTACAATATGAGCTATAGCTACATTTTTTCCTGCATCAAACCAGTTTTCAAAACCTGTAATTTTTATTAAAAAAATCATTATTAAAGGTAAAATAATAGTTCTAAGTAAAACTGATTTATAAATATTAATATCCTTAAGGGTTTCCTTTATATCTATGTTTGCTAGAAAAACCCCTGTAATAACCATTGCAAGTGGTGTATTTATTGCTGCTATATACGATATAGTCTGAGCTGTCACACTACCTATTGGAATTTGTGTTAAATATAAAATTAATCCTATTATAAAACCTAAACTTCCTGGGTTAAATATTATCTTCTTAATATTTATATTATTCTCACCAGTTAGTATTGCCACTCCATTAGTCCAAGAAAAAACATTAAATATTCCAATAAAAGCTGTTCCATATAAAGCTCCTTCTTGACCAAGTAAGGCTAAAAGTACAGGAAACGCCATAAAACCACAATTGGAATATATAGCGCCCATTCTTTCTACCCTATAATTATTATCTTCACGGCTTTTTATGAGTAGATTAACAATTATAATCGACATAAGGTGGAAAACTATTGCCAGCACAAAGGAATATCCAAGGCCTACTAACTGTTCTTTTACCATACCCCTTTGATAAGCATTTATTATTAGAGCTGGTACTACAAATACAAGTAGAAAATTACTATATATATTTGTTGCCTCTATGGTTACTATACCTTTTCTAAAGGCTGTAATTCCTATTCCAATTAATATAAACATTATCATAACTTGCTTTGCTACAATAATTCCAAGTTCCATATATTCTTTAGTCTCTTATTTATAATAATATATTCTTAGTAATCAATTTCTGAACCGTAATACACAGTCTTAACAAACTCTTTCATTACTTCAATATCTATTTTAATTGGATTTGCAACAGTAGAACCACACATAGAATTCTTCACTAATAATTCATAGTCTTTATTAAAATCCTCTTCACTTATTCCTGTATCTTTTATACAATTTGGAATTCCAAGTTCTTTATTTAGCATTGCAACTTTTTCTATAATATTTGTTCCTATTACTGCTGAAAGCTTACTAAACTTTTTAGAAACTTCCTTGTCTCTGCTGTTGTACTTCATAGCGTAAGGTAATATTACAGCATTTGTTAATCCATGTGCTAAATTATATTTTCCTCCAAAAGCATGAGATACTCCATGAACCATACCTAAACCTGAATTTGAAAATGCCATTCCTGCCATACTTTGATAATTATGAACCTTTTGCCTGCTTTCAATATCTTTATTGTTACATGCTATAGGCAGCCATTCAATTAATCCTTCAATTGCTCCCTTTGCAAGAACTTCTGTAAAATCATCACCAGTTTTATTAATGTATGCTTCAATTGCGTGAGTTAAGGCATCCATTCCTGTTTCTGCTGCTATATTATATGGAAGGGTCATTGGAATATTTCCATCTAATATTGCTACATCTGGTCTTAAGCTCGGAGATTTTATACCAAGTTTCAAGTTTACATCCTCATAAGTTAACACTGATACATGAGTTACTTCACTAGCAGTTCCAGAAGTTGAAGGTATTGCAACAAACTTTGTCTTGTATCTTTTTTCTGGTAGTATACAATTTGTAAGATTTTCAACCTTAAGTTCTGGATATTCATAAACTAAAGCTATTATTTTGGCTGCATCTATAGGAGAGCCTCCTCCAACTGCTACAACTAAATCTGGCTCAAACTTTTTAATACTTTCTATTCCCTTTTTAACTTCTTCTGTCGTCGGATTTTTTCCTATTCCAGAATAAACAAATATTCTATCTTCATCATTTCCTAAATATTCTTTAACTTTGTCAATTACTCCTGAGTTAAACATAGATTGTCCACCAGTTACAATAAACGCTTTGTTATATTTAATTTCTTTTAAATACTCCATAGAATTTACTCCAGTAACTATAGCATCACCGTTAAACCTCAAAGTTTTCATATGCTTGTCCTCCTTGTAGTTTCTTGGCTTATTTTCATTCCCAGTGAATTTAGTATTCTGTATACAATGATGGGTAAAAAAAAAGCCAAAGATTAATATCTTTGACGCCATTGCCATTTAATAACTAAAGTATACTTCCATATCTTACATATGTCAATATTTTTTTATATTTCTTTAAAAATTATAAATTCCAATTATATTACTAAACCATCTATTTTATATATGACTTATGCATAAGCATTCTTTTATTAACATTCTGTAAATGTCTTTTCATTGCTTCACTTGCTTGTTCAAATTCTCCTTTTTCAATAAGATCAACTATTTCCTTATGCTCTTTATTTGCAACAATTCCATGTTCATTAACTGTTCCAGATAAAATTAAAAACCTCTTAGTAACTAAATTAGCTTTTTTTATCATATCCCTTAAAAAAGAATTATTTGTATATTCTGCAATTTTAGTATGGAATTCGTAATCAAGTTCAATAAAATCTTCATCTCTATTATATTCTATCATATGCAATTGCTCTACATACTTATTTTTTATTTCTTCAATTTGCTTTTTAGTTATATTATCCTTTAAATGCAATACTGCTAAAGATTCTAATGATTCTCGAACTAAAGTTACATCCTCTATTTCCTTTTGAGTAATATCCGATACCACAACATTTTTACTTTGGTTTATTTCAGCAATTTCTTCATAAACAAGCTTAAGTAATGCTGCCTTAATTGGTGTTCTGCTTATTTGTAATTCTTCAGCTAATTTTTCCTCTGCTAATATTTCACCTGGCTTTAATTTATTAGAAATAATAGCTTCTTTAATTACTTCATATGCTTTATCTGATAATGATTTATCCTTTTTAACTATACCAAGTTTACCCATAATATTTCTCCTCCTCAACTCCAACTACTGAACTCTGTATGCATAATACGGTAAAAAAAATTTGAGCCTATTAAAATATGCTCAACTCCATTGTTAATTACACCATATCTAATTATGTTATTCAGAATATATATACATTTATACGTTGTTTTATACAATCAACAAATAATAAACGCTGCATATTTTAATTTAACCAATCCTAATCTATTATCAATATACAACATGTACTCTTTAATGTCAAACATAAATTACAAATTTAAATTTTATTTTACAATTTTTATATCTGCATAAATATACACATACAAACAATTTCACTTTTGTAGCCGATATAGCTAAAGGCGCTCTGAATAAATAATAGTTATTTTTTTCATACTACTAGTATCAACGACATTGAAAGGAGAATTTTAATGAATATAATTTTATTTAGAGCCTATGAAAATAGAATTTTCTTTCTTATGAAATTATTGAGCAGAAATGGATATTTAAATATCTCTAATGGAGAGCTAGAAGATATTATGAAAAAGAAGTTTTATTCGATTTAATTCTAATGATATTAGAAACTTAAATGAATTTATTTTGTGATTTTTATTTTTAAATATAAATAAAGATAGGCCAAGTGCTTTACTTAGTCTATCTTTATTGGGAATTTTCAAAACTTTGTGCTTGAGTGTTTTGATCTATATTTATAGTATCATAGGTTCACGCACAAATCTATTAAATTTAGTATTATTATGAAATCTCACAAATTATGAAGCTTATAATTGTATAATTTATTTATCCAAGATACTTCTAATTACATGCATTCTTTATTAGGTCTTTTTTATAATCATCGCAAAACTGAAAAAAATTACTCGGAAGATCACTAAAATTCTTATCTTCCTTTACCATGTAATCAGCGAAATTCTTTATTTTATCTATAAAACCAATAAAATTCATATTTTCATTATTTTCACCATGAAATTTAAAGTCAGGAACACTGATTCCACTTTCTTTCATCATAGATTTAAGCATAATGAAATAATGCGCTGGAGGAAGTTGTGCTTCAGTTTCATATTTCTTACTTGTTTCAATAAAAGCATCATACGCTTTTTTTGTATTTATTATATTTTTATTCTTTTTTCTTAAATCCATGTTATCTTGATCTTCTTTATTTTTCTCAGTAGAGCCTGTCAAATTAAAAGCATTTTGAGTATAATTTAAACCAATTTGCTTATCATAATTGTTTACAGTATCCATATTTATCCACCATACCTAACCTATAATAAATATATTTGTTGTTGAAAAAATTCTTAATATATTTATTATAAAGATAATTTGTAATATGACGGTTAAAATTATGTAAAAATATCTTGTTTACTATAGCATTATTCCATCAGGACCTAATGTATAGCCTCCAATTGTGGTATTAGACAGCATAGCTCCTGTATTATCTAAGTAATACCAACTACCTGAATTATCTTTTATCCAACCAGTTTGCATTGCACCATCACTTGCAAGATAATACCAAGTTCCAGCACTTTGAATCCAACCTGTTGACATTACTCCATTAGTAGAAAGGTAATACCATTTGCCTCCATCACTTAGCCAGCCCATAGCTTTGGAACCATCTTTTCTAATATATTTCCAATTCCCACCTTCTTTTATCCAACCCGTAGTAATAATCGGACTAGTGTAGTTAATACTAGGGGTAGGGGTAGGATTAGGGGTAGGAATATTACTAGATATGTTAGCATTGTTATTAGAAGAAATACTGCTATTATTGGATGTGCTTATAGTATCATCAGAAATTGAATTACTATTGTCAGAAGTACTAGTACTAGTATGAGTCTTTTGTCTAGTAGCTCCAGATACTCCATCTACTAACTTACTGCCTGGATGTAAAGTTATACCTGCAACTGCTGCTACTGCTGTACCTAATCTCGCTAATCTTAATATAAATGTTTTTTTCATTTTTTCATCTCCTTTATTTTTATATTAGATGTACATAAAAACCAAGTTTAGAATTTGTTTTCATTTAGTTTCATTACACCTAACTAATTATGTGCTCATCAAATTTTTAGTTTTATCAAAGGTATCCACATTTTAACTTTTAGCCTTTTGCATAAGCAAAATGACAAATTATTCTTCAAAATCAATTATATAGGCAAAAACTTAATATATTCTTAGTGTAAGCTTAGAATTTGCTGAGAATAAAGCAGTTAACTAATTGCATAAAAAAACTGCACCATTCAATTTGAATTGTGCAGCATTTATATAATTAATATATTTATTAAGTTATTTATGAACTCAATAATATTCTGGCTCAAAATTTATTGTTCCTGAATAACTATAACCTTGAGGAAGGATTATAATATGAGGAAAATCAATACCCTTTGCATAAAGATTTATAGCATCAGTAGAACAGGTTTGTGGTTCAATGCAGAAATAAGGCTTATTTTTAGGTGTATAGGCCACAGTATGTGTGAAATCAGGGGTGTATAATAAATTTAATCTTAATTTTAATGTTGCATAATCAATATATGAATTTTTTCCTGGAAGAAAACCAGTATAAACATCATCAAGATCTACACAACCTACCGGAACAGGATATATGAGGTTTTTTCCACTTGTGTATACGCATTTAAGTCTTCCACTTGGAAGAATATTAGGAACAAGTTGAAACCCTCCCTTATACTTATTTAAAAAAACTTTATCTACATCTGATCTTATTTCATATCGATATAAAGCTGGAACAGATATGAATGTTCCATTTTCCCCTGACAATTTTGTAAAATATGGGTGAAGAGCAAAGCCAAAAGGCATTTCCTTATTATCTCTATTTTCTACTTTATAGGTTACATAAAGGCCTTCCTTAGTTAACTTATAGGTTAGTATAAGCATAAATTCAAAGGGATAACCCTTATATATAGGATACTCTTTATTGATATTTAAATAAGTGCTAAAAAATACTCCATCTTTTCCAAGTTCAGGTTCAATATATTCCCAGGACTCATCATAAACTAAAGAATGCATTTGTATTGGAATACCATTCTTTTTTTGAAGATAGGTTTTTCCTTTCCAAGTCCACATTGCATCTTCTATCCTATTTGGAAAAGGGAATAATACCGGCGTCCCCGTAACATAATCTGCCAAAGGCATTTCAGGATCATAATAAATAAATTCATACTCATCAATTTTAAAAGAAAATAGGTTACTTCCTTGGGTTGGAGCAATCTTTGCTTGCAAACTTCTGCTAGGATCTTTATCTTTATATCCTATTGTTATAACAGGAAACCCACTTTTATCATCCTTAATATAGTAAAATGATTGTTGATTCTTTTCGATGCCTTTTTGTTCATTATTATTAAATAACATTACGGTTCCCTCTTTAAATTATTTTTAGCTAGTTATTTATAAATACCATCAGCATTAACCCAAAAACCATCTGGAGTATAAGTATTTTTTAGTATTTTCCCATCAGTTCCAGCATAATACCAATGTAATCCATATTCCTTATTATAGTCTTTAAGTGCATATGCCTGAAACCATCCTGTTTTCATAGCTCCATCTGAGCCACAATAGTAATCGTAAGGCCCAACATCCTCATGTACTGAATAATTGCTGTCAGTATACTCTGCATAATAAGCTGGAGCCCAACTATCTATATAAATTCCGTAGTAATCATCATCATGACGTTGTTCTCCATAATACCATTTACCACCTACATTGAACCAACCATCTTTTGGCTTACCATCATCTCCATAGTAATTCCATGCTTCAACATTCCTTCCAGCACTCACCACATAATTAACATCATAATGCCATTGATTTCTAAATTTTGAATCTGAATAAGCCTTAATTTGAACCAATGGAGAGATAAAAAAAATAATGCTAAATGTTAATGCGCTTAAAAGTAGTCTTCTAATATTTATATTCACAACATTTCCCCCTATTTCCGTTAATTAAAATTTTTTCTATACATTTATATATTAATAAATAAAATTTTATGTATAAATAATCTACATGAAATTTCCTTAGTTCAATTTAGCTTTATAGTCTTTACATTTTTAAACTCTTAAATATGTAGAAAATATTAGATAATAATTAATTAGGAATGCCTTGACCTTTTACATTTATATCATTATAATAAGAACTAATATAATACAAAAAGGCAAAGCTGTCTAATATTAATAAATATTAGATGGCTTTTTTTATAAGAATTACCTATGACAATGGAGTCAAAGCTAAAGTTGCTTGACTCTATTTTTTTATTATTAAAATCCCAATTCAATTTTTAGGAAAGAAGGTATAGTTATGAAAAAAATAGAAATTATTATTAAGAATGAAAATTTGGATGCTTTAAAGAAAATATTTGCTGAGTGCGACACTTATGATTTCATGATTTCAAATATCAAAAATTATAATAATCAAAAAGCTTATAATAAAATTTTCAGAGGTAATTTATATAATGTTGATCTTTTGCGTAAAGTAAAGGTAGAAGCAGTTGTAGATGCTGTAGTTGCACAGCTTATTATAAATAAAGTTTTAAAAGAAATTAATGATGGAATTTATGAAGATGGGAAAATTTATATCAGTAATATTGAAAATGTTGTTTAATAAAAACAACATTATAAAATTTTATAGAGGGGTTATGCCCCCCTCTCTTTATTTTTTTAGTAAAGATTTCACTAAAAAAATAAATTATAATTACAGCTATGAATTACATAGATCCATTTATTTGTCTTAATTTTTTAGTTTTCTCACCAGGACTTGTTTTCCATAAGATAAAAAATGAGAGAGTTCACAAAGACACCGCTCAAGGAACTCACCGCCATAAAAATCCCAAAGGCCCCGGCACTCATTCCAAAGTCCTCTGTACAATATAGAGATAAATAAGGTGTTGTAATAGAAATTCCTATTCCAACTAAAAGCATACAAAGGACGAGTAAACCATATCCCTTAATTTCAAATAATTCTTTTAACCTTGTAAGCACTTTGAGACCTCCTTATCTCTTGTAAATTTATATTTTAATTAATTCACTGATTTGTAGAAACAAAGATTGCTTTCCCATGTATTATTTTATTAAAAATGTCTTATAATCCTCATAATTTCTCTTTAAAAGATTTGGTGTATCTAGACCATAAGGACAATGAGCCTTACAATTACCACACTCTATACAATCTTCAATTTTCTTCATCTTTGCCTGACCTTCTTCAGAAAGATGTGCTTCAGCTGGAGAACGGCGAAGAAGCAGAGACATTCTTGCACAGTTATTAATTTCTATACCTGCAGGACAAGGCATACAGTATCCGCAGCCACGACAAAATTCACCTACAAGCTCTTTTCTTTCCTTTTCAATATATTCCTTAATTTCATCAGTCATTTCAGGTGGATTATCTATATAAGAAATAAATTCATCAAGTTCACTTTCCCTCTGAACTCCCCATATAGGCAAAGTATTATCAAATTGAGCAAGGTATGCATAAGCTGCTTCACTTCTTGTTATAAGTCCACCAGATAAAGCTTTCATACATATATAACCAACATTTTTTTCTTTGCATAGATTTACAAGTTCCTCATCTTTTTTATCAGCAAGATAACTAAATGGAAACTGTAATGTATCATATAATCCTGATTCAGCAGCTTCTATTGCTACTGGCAACCTATGATTTGTAATACCTATAAAACGAATCTTTCCTTGCTTTTTTGCCTCTAGCATAGCCTCATAAAGTCCTGTCCCATCATTTGGCTTAGGGCAAAAGCTTGGATTATGGAATTGATAAATATCAATATAATCTGTTTTAAGCATAGTAAGACTTTTTTCTAAATCGCTCCAAAATCCGTCAACTGTTGTAGATGGAGTTTTTGTTGCAATAATTATTCTATCCCTGACATCACTTAAAGCAAGACCTACTTTATACTCGCTGTCAGTATAACTTCTTGCTGTATCAAAAAAGTTAATCCCATTATCATAAGCCTTTCTTAAAAGCTTCACTGCTTCTTCACTAGAAACACGTTGTACTGGAAGTGCACCAAAACCATTTCTGTTTACTACTATTCCTGTTCTTCCTAACGTAACATTTACCATATTGTCATCACCCTTCTTATAAATCCAAAAGTATATTAATTTTACCAACTTATTTTATAATAATACCAATACATTTTTATATCAACACAATTAATTTAACTAAACTGCTTTAAACTGAGTCCATCTTCCACATAAATATCTATATACAAAGATAATTGCTTTAACAATCCAGTCAATAAACATAGCCGCCCATGTCCCAAACATTCCCATGTTTAAATATATCCCTATCAAAATTAATTATTATTTTTTCTCTCATCCTATGTTTCCTTTAATATTTCCTATTGTTCTTATTAAATCTAAACTAAAAAATCTCTAATAATCGAAGTAACATATCAATTATTTAAAGATTCTTGCATCATAGATGCTTATTTGAGCTCTCCATATACTTCATCTGTTACTGCTTCTAACCATTCATTAGATGCACCTTCTGCTGGTACTTCCACCGCTAAGTGTGAAAAAATACTGCTTTTTGCTGCTCCATGCCAATGCTTTACTTCAGGTGGAATGTTAACAACATCACCTGGATGTAACTCCTGAGGCTCTTTTCCCCATTCCTGATACCAACCTCTTCCCTTTGTTACTAGAAGAATTTGACCACCTTTATGGTGAATATGCCAATTATTACGGCAACCAGGTTCAAAGGTTACATTTCCAATTGGAACTCCAGTAGTAGTAAGCATATTCAAATATGCCTGCCCAACGAAATACTTGGCAAACTTTTCTGGAAGGGGCTCTCCTTTTGGAAAAATTGTATTATTTAATTCCTTTTCATCACTCATATATTATAATCTCCTTTATCAATATGATTTACAATAGCATCATTATATTCCCTGTATTTAACTTCAAGTCAAGTAATAATTTCAACTTTTACTTTTATTTCTCCATCTGAGCAGCCGCATCATTTAGACAACGAAGTGCATTCAAACTTCTTGGATAACCTATATATGGCAGGCACTGTGAAATAACCTTGATTAAAAACTGCTTATTATTACCAATCCTCATATTGGCTGCTGCATGACTTATAAGTTGAGGTTCACAACCCCCTTGGGCTGATAAGAAACAGAAAGTAATCATTTCTCGTTGTTTGTAATCAAGGCCGCTTCGCGTATAATAATCTCCAAAGCAGTTATCAGCTAACCAATGATTAATGTGCCTAGATTCTTCCGATCCTGACTTGTAAAATTCTTTCATTCCATCTCCAAAGATATCAACCTGTGCTTGAATTCCTTTTTCTAAACGGTTTTCTCTTGTAGTATTTGACTGTCCTTCAAGAGGTAACTTAATTCCTCTTGCTGCTAGTACTTCATTAACACCATTGAGGAATGGAAATACCCTTCCGATTCCAAGGTAAGCTACGGCTTGATATACAATTTCTTTCACTTCTACTGGTGTTACTCCAAAATTAAGTGCAGCTGGTACCATTGCTTTGAACTCATCAATCCCTTGACATCCAATCAATGTTGCAATAATTGCCATCATTCTAGTACGATCATCTAAATCATCTTCATTTACAACTTCATCAAACGCAAAGTTATCAAATAACTCTATAAATTCTGGGTCTGTTTCTAGAAACTTTGATACATATCCTGGAAACATTCTCTCATGATATTCTTTTGAAAAATCTGTGATTGCCATTCTTAATCTCTGCCTTTCTATATTGAAATTAAATCGAATTAGTAATTACTTTCTAGTAGGAATAATACTGTTTTTTTCAAACTTTTCTGCCACATCCTTTAAATGTGTTATAATTGGTAGATGTTGCGGGCAAGCTTTTTCACATTGTTTACATCCAATACATTCGCTAGCTTTTCCATGATTTATAGCAATATTGTTGTAATATACCATCTGACTTGAGAAACTACCAGTGGTACGCATAATGCTGTTATACAGTGCAAAATATTTTGGTATGGCAATATCCTTAGGACATCCATGTGTACAATATTCACATGCAGTACATTGCACCGCTGTCTTATCATTTATGATTTTAGTAACCTTTTCAATAATTGCACTTTCTTCTTCATTTAAAGGTGCAAAATCACCCATAACTGAAGTATTATCTTCTACCTGTTCAATACTGTTCATTCCGCTTAATACACGAAATACTCCCTTCTGACTTGCTGCGTAACGGAGTGCCCAGCTTGCAGTAGATGAAGTAGCACTATAATCTTTCATCAACTTTTCAGCTTCTTCTGGTATATTTACAAGAGTTCCACCTTTGCAAGGTTCCATAACAGTTACTGGTTTATTGTATTTATTGGCAACTTCCAAACACCGGCGAGATTGCACATTAGGTTGCTCCCAATCAATATAGTTTATTTGCAGCTGAATAAAATCCAATCTATCTCCATACTGCGATAAAATTTCCTCTAGCAGCTCTGGTGTATCATGGAATGACATACCAACAACTTTGATTTTACCCTCCGCTTTCTTTTTCACAACAAAATCAAAAGCACCATACTCGCAGCATTTTTCATAAACATTAGAACCCATGTTGTGTAACAAATAGTAATCAAAGAAATCAACTCCACAGTTAGTTAGCTGTTCATTAAAGATGCATTCCATATCCTCACTATCTTTAAAGTCACGTAGTGGCAATTTTGTAGCTAATTGAAATGAATCCCTAGGGTGACGTTCAACCAAAGCTTTACGTATGGCTTCTTCACAATGATAGCCATGGTATGTGTAAGCAGTATCAAAATAAGTAAATCCCTTTTCTAAATAGGTATCAAATAACTTATGAATTAATTCATAATCAAAAGAAGTTTGGTCCTCTTTACTCAGTAAAGGCAGACGCATACATCCAAAGCCCAACTTTTTTTCTTTCATTAATTCCATAATAAAACCTCCATCAATACTTTTTTGTATTTTTTTGATAGTTACTGATTTAACATGAATAAATTACCTATAGTTAATTCAGTATTTTATGCTTATGATATAGATTCAAATTTTTTTAGCCAGTTTAATATATCCTTATCAGCTCTGCTAACATTGCTTCCTCTAATAGCTAAACGCGGTAGTACTTTAGCACTCGGACAAAGTTTCTTAATATCTCGTTCACTGCTTCCCATTCCGCTGCCTTCATGTGTACAAAATGGAATAATATTCTTTCCCTTAAAATTATAAGACTCTAAAAATGTAAATACCGCCATTGGCATAGTTCCCCACCAATTTGGATATCCTAAATATATTACTTCGTATGAATCCATATTTTCTACTTTTTCTGTAAGCTTGGGTCTAGCATTACCCCTTAACTCTTCCTTCGATACATTTGTTGTTTCTGTATAATCTTTTGGATAAACTTTTACTGTTTCTATTTCAAACAAGTCGCCGCCTGTTAATTCCTGTATTTTCTTCGATATTACTTCCGTGTTTCCAATTTTAAGATCTTCAATGCTTCCGCCAACATAATTTTTTCCTTTTTTCTAAAAGTAAGCTATAAGGCTTTTTGAATTTTTCATTTTTCGCTCCTTTTAATTAATCATCAATTCTTTTTAATTCTTTTTCTTTTACCAATACTCTTTCTTCATAACCATCAATCTTTTGATCCAAACGATCCAACGTTTCCTGCATTTCTTTAACTTTTTCAGAAAGCTGATTTCTTTGTTCTATTAAAAGTTCTTTTCTAGCCTTAATTGTGGAATTTCCTTGTTGAAACATACTTACATACTCTACTAATACTTCTATAGAAAGCCCTGCACCACGCATACATTTTGCAAACTGAATCCATTTGCAGTCTTCTTCTGTATAATCCCTGACTCCACTTGAATTTCTATTTACAGGTGGAATTAATCCAATTCTTTCATAATAACGGAGTGTGTCCTGGGAAAGATTAAATCTTTTGCTCATTTCTGTAATTGTCATAACCATTTCCTCCTTTAATAAATATCATTTAAACTTATGTTACTACTTGGAGTTCACTCCAGGTCAAGCATTTTTTAACCTTCCTTCAATCTTTTCTTTATACACACTTACAAATCAATTTTTTCAGGAAAATATTCAACAAATGATTTAACAGATCTTGATGCACAAGAAGCACTGAGCTTTGGACCTTCGCTTATAATTAACGAAGAAAAGGCTAACATAAAAGATGTGCAAATTGGCATTACTCCAAAAACAGCAATCGGACAAAGAAAAGATGGTGCCATAATTATGCTTGCTATAGATGGTAAAGACAATCAACATAGGGGTGCTTCTCTAGAAGAAGAACAAGAAATCATGTACAATTTAGGTTGTGTAAATGCAATAAATTTAATAACTTGCGATACAACAATGTATTATAATAATGAAGTTATTAATAGACCAACAAATATGATAACATTAACTAACACTGCAGATGGTTGCTCTTATGTACCTGAAGAAATGAAACTTCCAACTGCTGTAATTGTAAAATAGATATTATAAAAAACACTGTACTAAATTTTTTATAAAAAATCCGCAAGCAACAATTATGCGCCTGCGGATTTAATTTTAAAGCTTTACCTTATTTTAACACCTAGAAATTTATAGTACCACTATTCATTGACATGGATAATCAAACACTTCTGCTAATTTTAAAAAAAGCTGAGTATGATTAGTTAATTGTTCATATCCATCATTTTGCAGGCACCACTTAATTGCAGTCATAACAAGTGCTGCATATAACTCTGATAAATAATCTAAAATGTCAGGAGACTTTAGATTTTTTATTTTATACTGCTCGTAAAAACTTCTCTTTAAAAAATCAGACATATCATTATATAAATGAATCGTATCTGTATTAATGGTAAAAAGAGCTAAAATTACTTCTCGTTTGGTTGATAGTATCTGATACAAAGATTTTATAACCATAAGGACATCTTCTACATTAGCACAATTAAACCGATCTTTTACACCAGTTTTTAGTAAGTCAAATACTTCATTACAAAGAGTTTCTGCTAATTGATATTTATCTGTATAATGTTTATAGAATGTAGAGCGATTAATCAAAGCCCTGTCCAATATATCTTGTACTGTTATTTTATTAAAGTCTTTCTGACTTAGTAAATCAATAAAAGATACTTCTATATATTTCTTTGTCTTTATAACACGCAAATCATTTTGATTCATATGTAATTCCTCCGTACAATTATTTTAAAATATTTTATATAGATAAACAACATTTTCCATACTTTTTGTAGTTTAAGTACATAAACATTTAAATACTGATGATTGAAATATTAATGTAGATAAATAAAATAAATAGTACAGGAGGGATGAAAAATGAATGAATTAAAATGGTTTGTATGGTTATTTCCGTTTCTATTTATTGTACATGATATGGAAGAAATTATTATGGCGAAATATTGGTGCAAAAAGAATTTAAAACAACATGTCCGTCTGCCTATAACACCCTTTGGAGGCACAAAAAGTACTGCTGGATTTGCAATTGGTGTATATGAAGAACTGGTTTTATGGCTTATCGTTACTATGATCGGGAATATTAGTGGATTTTATGGTTTGTGGTACGGTTTGCTCGTGGCAAATATCGTGCATCTAATTTTATTTCATATTATAGGATTACCATTATCCTATCGTCATTATGTTCCCGGTGAAGTAACAGCATGGTTGACGGTTATTCCATGCTGCTATATTTTAAAACTTGCTCAGAATATATTGGGGTACTCTGTTATTGAAATTTCTATTTGGGTAACAGTAGGGATTGCATTTGCTTTCGTAAATATGACGATATTGCATAAAAACATTAATAAGTTGTCCAAATTGGTGGAATGATTATATGTTAAAAAAGAATAGGGTGTAACTTCCAACGTTACATCCCCTTAGTCAAAATTGAAATACACTTTGAAGTTTAAGTTCTCATCTTTATGATTTTCATAACTTTAACCCTTGCAGTACATCTCATTAAATTTTCCGAACTATATATTATCTTTTCCTATATGTTATGTATCTCAATGGAAAAATTTGCGTTTAAATGACTGCTGTACGGTGTCAGCCTTTCCGATATTCCCCTCAAAATAGAGGGGATTTTTTATTGAAATGAATAAATTTAAAATTCTAAGATACCCTAATAACATATATCTTATGATTTAACTAGGAGGCAAAATATGAGGATAATAAAAAGAATTCTATTATTTGCTATAGGTTCTATATTTTTATTGCATACTATTCAATATAATGCTTATGCTCAAACTAACTCCAATATTCAAGCTCCAGTTAGAGTTGCGGTTTTCTTATATGATCTTAATGAATTATTTCTTTCTAATGTAAAACAAGATTTAGAAAACATCCAAAAAGAAAATGCTAATAAAGTTGAATTTACCTTTTTTGATTCAAACGGTAATCAAAGCACTGAGGATGACAACGTTAGCACTGCACTTACTGATGATTTTGACCTTTTTGTAGTTCAACCAGTTAATCCAAGTTTAGATGTTTTTAGGAATACACTTAATATGATATCTCCCCAAAATATTCCTCTTATAATATTTGCACCGCCAAGTACTCAATTAGCAAGCTTAGCTAGAACTTATCCTCGTTCTGTTATTATAGGTGGTGATGATGAACAATCTGGAATTCTACAAGGTAAAATTCTTGCTGATGCTTGGAAAGCTAACAAATCAACTATAGACCATAACAAGGATAATATATTACAATACGTAATGATAAAAGGTCCTGCTAATGATCCCGCAACCCTTGCTAGAAGTAAATATTCTATTCAAGAACTTAATGAAGAACATGTGAATACCCAAGAACTTTCTTCTACCTTTTGCAATTGGGATAGAACATGCGCTAGAGATGCTATCGATGCAATTCTTTTAAGACATGATGATAAAACAGAAGCAATAATAGCTAATAGTGATGATATGGCAATAGGCGTCATTGAGGCACTTCAAAAGTACGGATTTAATAAAAATGACCCTTCAAAATATATTCCTGTTGTTGGAATTGGCGGTTTACCTAATACACAAGAATTAGTTAAACAAGGCGTTATGCTGGGAACTGTTATACAAAATCCAATTGATTATGCAAATGCAGTTTATGCTGTAGGGATGAATCTCGTTTCTGGAAAACTTCCCTTAAGCGGAACAAACTATAAATTTGATGAAACCGGAAATACAATTAGAATTCCTTACTATCCATATACAAAGTAATAGTGGATCAATTAGAATGAATTTATAACTCATTCTAATTGATCCCATATCTATATTTCCTTAATTGTTTTGGAATGATCTAAGTAAAATAGACATATAGAAAGTACGTAAAAGATACAGCATTCCAACTCTTTCTTTATTTTTCTTGTACAATAAAAATAGAGCAGCTTTTACACCACTCTAAAAAACTATTTAGTTTCCGTTTAAGTTTAAGAATTTACTATGATCTTACTATCATTTACTCCAGCGCTAATTAAAGATTGTTTCATTGTTTCACTCTTTACATTAAACATAGTATTCTTGCACCCACTAAATGCGCCAAGTTTTATGATAGTTGAATTATTTGGAATTGTTATACTGCTTAAGCTAGTACAGTTTTGAAATGCACTATGTTCTATACTTATAACACTATCAGGAATACTTACGCTGCTCAAATTTGTACATCCATAAAACATACCAACTCCTATATTTGCAACTCCATTAGGAATTATTATGCTGCTTAAATTCTTACATCCGTCAAATGCCTCATCTCCAATAATTGTTACACTGCTAGGTATTTCAATACTTTTCAAATTTACGTTTCCAGCAAATGCACTATTTCCAATACTTGTTACACCATTTGGAATTATATACTTTTCGCCAACTCTTCCAATAGGATAATTTAATAATTTACTTCCATCTTTACTGTATAATATTCCATCAATGCTCTTATAAGTTGTATTGTCGTTATCCACAGAAATATTTGTTAAGCTACTACAGCCTAATAATGCATATTCCCCTATACCCTTGACGCTAGCAGGAAGGTTTATGCTTGTTAAACCCGTACATCCGGCAAATGCTGATCTTTCTATATTTTTTACACTATTAGGAATAGTTGCATTTACTATATTCTTATTTCTATAGAATGCCCTATCTCCTATACTTGTTATTACAACATTATCAATTTTATCTGGAATTACTATATTGCTGTCAGAACCTACATAGGCCACTATTTCTCCCGTTTGTTTGCAAAAAGCCCAGTTCCCTTCTATTGTGACATTTGCAAATTGGCCACTACTATTAATTCCATATTCACTTCTAAATTCATTTGGCGTATTGTCTAACATGTAGCCTTTTGTATCAAAATAATATAAACTTCCATCAATTACTCTCCAGCCTGTAGCCCAGGAACTTCCCTCCGAATACCACCAGCCCTTTTGATCCTGCTTCCATTCTGCACTTGCCCCAATTGGCTTTAACAATAATACTGAAACAACTACCAATGCACTAGCTATTACCTTTGTTAATTTTAACCTTTTCATATTCTCCTCCCATTTTTTACATTATAGTCCTAAAATACCAACTATTATATCTTAACATAATTACCAACAAAATTCCAGTTTATTTTTTCTTTCTTATCATTCGTTCTTTCTATGCTTTGCCAATTTTATGCCTATTATAGCGTAAATTGGGGTAAAATGATTAAAGCTGAAACTTTCTAAACATAAGAAAATCTCAGCTTCTAACTATATAAATACTATTTTTCAATAACTCCACTTTCCGATTCAAATTTTAGAAAGCGTGTCCCTTGAAAAGTTAAAGTTCCCCACTCATATTCTGGAATACTCCTAAAAACACGTCCTCCAACTGTAAATTTTAATTCGCTTCCAGTATCTAATTCAAATTTTAAAATCAAGGTTTCATTTGTTGTCATTATTCCATTACTATCTGTATTGGTATATACATCTCTTATTTTCTTAATAAGCTGTGCTTTTGTAGATATAATCGGTGAGTTTTCATTTTTAATGTATTTACTAATACTTATAAAAACTATAAAAGCGAAAAAGATAAAGAATATTATTTGAAATCCAGCCATAGATTACCCTCCTGAATATTTACAGTTCCAATAAAATATTTCTAAGACTATTAAACAATATTAATAGGTTTTTTATTAATAAATGCTTCAATGTTACCAGCCAATAAGTTTATAAGTCTTTGTCTTGATTCAAGGCATCTCCAGCCTATATGTGGAGTAAGAATAACATTCTTCATATTAAAAAGTGGATTATTTAATTCTGGAGGTTCTTGTTCTTGAACATCAAGTGCCGCCCCTGCAATTTTTTTATCTTTAAGGGCTTCAATTAAATCCGCTTCATTTATAATTGCACCTCTTGCTGTATTTATAATAAAAGCTTGTGGCTTCATAAGTTCTAATTTAGACTTATTAATAAGATGCTTTGTATTTGGCGTCAGTGGACAATGCAAAGTAACAAAATCACTCTCCTTAAGAAGTTCATCAAGACTGACGAATTTAGCATCTAAATCCCCTAAATCTTTTGGTGTTCTACTATATACAAGTATATTCATCCCTAGTGCTTTAGCTACTTTCATTACCTGCATGCCAATAGCTCCTGCGCCAATAACTCCAAGAGTTTTGTTTTGTATTTCAAAGTGAGGCACCTTAAGATACTTAGTAAAGTTATCATAATTTTTATTTTCAATCATTCTTTGCTGCTCACTTAATGATGAAGTTAAGCTCAATATAAATGTAATAACTAACTGAGCTACGGCCTCGCTACTATAACCCGGTACATTGCATACAGCTATATTTCTTTCTTTTGCAGCTTCAATATCAATATTATTATAACCAGTACCAGCTTCACAGATTAACTTAACACAAGGAGGGAATTTCTCAATTAAGTCTCTCCCAATTGTCATCTCTTTTGTAATTACTATTTCTTGATCCTTAACTCGCTCTATAATTTTCTCATTACTGCTATCTTCATATTTAGTAACTTTGCCTAACTTATATAGCGATGAAAAATCCAGTTTATTATCAAAATCTATTTTGCTTGAATTAAGAAATACAATATTGCTCATTATTTTCCCGGCCTTTCCAATAATCTAATTTTATTATAATATTAAAGATTTCTATGGTTTACTCTATAATTTTTAGTATATCATAGAATTCTGTTAATTAGATTTTATATTTTTTTGTTGAAAATATTTTAAATAACTTCAAAAAATGGTAATAAAGTGATATAATTTATAAGCATTTCACCCAAAAATCAAAGGAGGTGTTATAGGATGATAGAAGTTAAAAATCTATCTAAATCATTTAAGGTTTATAAAAGGAATCAAGGCCTTAAAGAAGCTGTAAAGGCTTTGTTTAACAAAAAATATGAAATTGTCCAGGCTCTTGATAATATATCCTTTACTATTAAAGAAGGAGAAATGGTCGGATATATTGGACCAAATGGAGCTGGCAAGAGTACTACTATAAAGATTATGAGTGGTATTTTAAATCCAGATAAAGGACAGTGTATTATTAATGGAAGAACTCCCTGGAAGGACAGAATTAATCATGTACGCGATATAGGTGTAGTCTTTGGTCAAAGATCTCAGCTTTGGTGGGATGTGCCTGTAGTAGATTCCTTCAGCCTTATAAAGGATATTTATAAGGTATCTGAAAATCAATATAAGAAGAATATTAAGGAGCTTACTGAGCTGCTTAGTATAGGAGATATAATAAAAACCCCAACTCGTCAATTAAGTTTAGGACAAAGAATGAGATGTGAAATAGCAGCATCACTAATACATGACCCTAAAATTTTATTTCTAGATGAACCAACAATAGGCTTTGATTCCATATCTAAAATTTCAGTTAGAGAATTTATAAAAGACATTAACAAAGAGAAAAAGACAACAGTAATTCTTACCACTCATGATACTCAAGATATAGAAGCATTAACAAAGAGAATAATTCTAATAGGAAAAGGAAGAGTACTTCTAGATGGAAAATTAGATGATTTAAAAGAAAGGTTTAGTAAAGATAGAACAATCACTCTTAATTATTATGGAAAATTAAATGAATTATATAATGGGTTAAAAATTTTAGAAAAATATGATGGCAGAGCGGTTATAGAAGTAGATACAAATGTGATTTCTGTTTCAGAAGCTATTGGATATTTGTCTTCAATAGTAAATATTAATGATGTTCAGGTTAGTTCAACTACAGTAGAGGATGTTGTTGTGGGCCTTTATAAGGAGTACAAGATATGAGAACCTATTGGAGTTTTTTTAAGATGAGATTTATAAATGGCCTTCAATATAGAACAGCTGCCTATGCCGGAATAGTAACCCAATTTGCCTGGGGGTTCATGTATATAATGCTTTTTCACAGTTTTTATAAAACCAACCCTTCAGCAAGTAATATGAGTATTTCAGAACTTTCCAGTTACATATGGCTTCAACAGAGTCTTTTAGCTTTATTTATGACTTGGTTTTTAGATAATGATATATTTGAAGCAATTTCTAGTGGAAATATTGCTTATGAAATATGCAGACCATTAGATGTTTATAATATGTGGTTTGCCAAAAGCTGCGCAATAAGAGTATCTAAAGCCGTGTTAAGATGTTTTCCTATTCTTATATTAGCTTCTTTTTTACCAGAATCTTATAAATTCAGCCTCCCAGCTTCAATATATTCTTTTACACTATTTTTAATATCTGTAATAGTTGGAACTGCAGTTGTAGTTGGATATAGTATGTTAATTTATATTTTTACCTTTTTTACTGTATCTTCAGTAGGCGTAAGAATGACAATGGTAATGTTAGCAGATTTTTTTGCAGGAGGACTTGTTCCATTACCACTGCTTCCTGACTATTTAACCAAATATATTTATCTTTCACCCTTTGCTGCCATGCAGAATGCTCCATTTAGAATATATACAGGAGGAATTTCGGGAATTGATGCAGTGAAGACTATTATTCTTCAATTATTTTGGGCATTAGTATTAATGGGATTTGGTAAATTAATTATGAGGAAAGCTATGAAGAAAGTAATAGTTCAAGGAGGTTGAAATTAGAGTTATGAGATTATATTTTAAATATTTTTCAATTCATTTAAGAGCTGCAATGGAGTATAAAACCTCTTTCTTTCTAACTGCTGTAGGACAAGGATTGACCACAGCCTTTTCTTTCCTCAGTATGTATTTTTTGTTTCAGAGATTTGGAAATATAGAAGGTTATACCTTTAATCAGGTATTATTATGTTTCAGTACAATATCTATGTCATTTGCTTTAGCAGAATGCTTTGGAAGAGGTTTTGACAGATTTTCAACTATAATTTCAAATGGTGAATTTGATAGAATCATGTTAAGACCTAGAAATGAAATAATACAAGTCTTAGGTAGTAAGATTGAATTTTCAAGAATTGGCAGATTGTCTCAAGCACTAATAATATTTGTATATGGAATAATCACATGTAATATAGGATGGACCATTGGTAAAATATTTACCTTAATACTTATGATAATTGGAGGTGTATTTTTATTCTTTTCACTATTTATGATATATGCAACCATATGTTTTTATACAATTGAAGGCTTAGAATTTATGAATATATTTACAGATGGAGGAAGAGAAATAGCACAGTATCCATTAAATATTTATAGTGAATGGGTACTGAAGTTTTTTACTTTTGTAATACCTTTAGCCTTTGTAAATTATTATCCTTATCTTTATATTATTGATAGAATAGGAGAAAATAAAATTTTATATATGCTGTCACCTATATGTTCGATATTTTTCATAGTTCCAGCCTATGTTTTATGGAGAATTGGAGTTAAGCATTATAAATCAATAGGTTCATGATTACTATTATTATGGATACACACAGAAAATAAATGAAAATCTAATATTTTTAACTATCCTTTTACCTTTCTCAAAGTAAGCCTTAATAGCTTAAAACAAAAGCCATTTATTGATCATATGTATCTTTCATAAAGGTTTATAAACTTTTGAATTCATGGTAGAATCAAGTGTAAAATAAGACAATCAGAAAAATGGTTTTGAGAAGTAAAATAATTAAAGCTAAGATTCTCTAAATTCAGAAAATCTTAGCCTATTTTTTCATACTTTAAACTTTAATTTTTAATATTTCTTCTTTACTGAGTTTTGAATATTTAATTATTTTCTCTATTGGTTCATTATCTTTTAACATCTCTTTTGCTATTTCTAAAGCTTTTTCTTCCCTGCCCTCTTCAATTTTTTCTCTATCTCTTTCCAACAAAGTCATAAACTCAACCTCCACTAAAATATCATTTTTAACTTCCTCCACTTTTTTATGTATATTCTTTACAAGATTTCCTTTAGTATGATTTACTTTATCATCTGTTGAATCTTCTACATAAGCAAGGAACTCCAATAATTCTTCACTTAAGTCCTTTATAATTCCTTTTGTATTTAATATTATTTTTTGCGCTTCATCATTTAAAATTAATCTATTATCCTCTAGACATACATTTTCAAAAGTATATTTATGACGTCCTTTATCAAATAAATCAAATGTGCAAATAAATATGATATAACTTTTAGCAAGTTTCCTATAATCTTCACCTTTGCTTATTAAATCTAAGTCTATACTTCCTTGATAATATCTAAGTCTTTTAGGCAAGCTCTTGTGTTTTCCCCTTTGCATTTCAACATTATAAATAGTATTATTTTCATCTTTAACATAAACATCAAGTCTAATACCTTTACTTTCAATCAATAAATCTATAGTTTTCTGTTCTTCAACCAATTCAACTTTTTCAATCTCAATTTCTAAAATCTTTTCTAATAATTCCTTGCAAATTTCTTTATCGCTCATAACCTTTGCAAAAAGAAAGTCATCTTCAAGATTTAATTCTTTTAAAGTTTTATTCAACATATTAACCTTACCTTATCTTTTTATCTTTTGTTTTGATTATTAACAATATTATAACTAATTAAACTCTGTGATTCAATATACATTGAATTTAACTCGTTATTCTAATGCTTCCGAATAAAAGTCAGTAATATTTAAAATTTCCTTCCTATTAATCACAACATCTTGGTAAAACTTCTAATGTCAGCGCATAACAAATTCCACCTGAAACTTTTTATTTTATCCTGCTATTAATTCTTATTTTCCACCTAATTCAGCCTTAATATATTCACTTATCCTTGATATACAATATAACACTAAACTAAACCAATTAAAATGAATGAATATCACTTTAATTGGCTCTATAAAATACACTTATTAATTTTACAAGAAAAATTTTCAACTTGTAATTATAATCTTCCTAAATCTTGTACAAAAAAATCACTTAAAATTCAAACATCATAATTTGATTAACTTGTCCAAGTCTTTCTAATTTTTCTGAATCTGCATCCTTTAAAAAGGCCTTTTTAATTTCTCTTTCGTTTATTAGAATTTGGCTATCTCCATTCTCACTGCTTCTAAGCTTACAGCTATATACAATAGGGAAATACGTTCTTATAAACTTCCCTTCTGCATGTGCTGTTAATGCTATAATTTGAAAACCTAACTGCTCTGCAATAAAGAATACTGGATCAAGTACATGATCACTTGAGGCTTTACCAAATGGATTATCAACAATAACTGTTCTGTAGTGACTCTTTAGTGGAATTATCTGCTTTCTTTTTTCAGCAACATAGTTGAGTATTCCTAGGAATAAAGCCATGTTTTTACTCCATTTTTCTCCTCCAGACCACGAATTAGATTCTTCCCATGAAAATGGCATACTGCTCATTTTACCATCATTAGTTACTTTTCTGCACTTTACAGTTATCTTCTTATGATTCATTACAATAGGAAGCAGTTGCTTTGATTGAAGCCATTTTTCAATAGATTTTTTAACTTTTTCTCCATTCTCAACTCCATTTTCATCTCTGTATTCTTCACCTTCAAGTTTTTTAAGAATCCAGTTTATATGATTATAAAGCTCCAATTTTCCATCCTTTTCGTTCCAATCAGGTACATTAAATAAATAAATTTCTTTCCAATTCTCTTCAATCTTAATTTTAGTTTTCTTTGGAATTGCTTTTAGTTCTTGAGCCATTATCACTAAATATGAATGAAGGTGATTTATAAACTGCTTCATTTCTTCATCATGTTCACGCATATCGCGCTCTAGTAATTCTATAGTTCTATTTATACGTTCACTCATTATATTCTGCCATTCAATAATATCCTTATAGCTTTTTCTGAAATTTACCCCATCAACTGCCATCTTCTTTAATTTAACATCTAATATTTTATTTTCGCAGAAATTTAAAAACTTTTCCTTTTGCTCCTTAGTCTCCTCAAATTTTGCATCTGACTGCTTTTGTACTTTTATTAATTGATTAGAAATTTTATTTATTATTTCTTTTCTCTTATATGAAAAATTATTTTTTATTTCTTCATTTAATTGAATCTCTTTAATAGCCTCATTTAAGAATGGATATCCTGCATTACAATATTCTAATTTTTTTATAACCTCATCTAATTCAGTTTTTTCTTCATTTAACCTCTTTTCTTCCGCCTGAAGCTTCTTACTCTTTTCTTCTAAAACTTTTTTCTCATTATTTAAAAGTTCTTCTACTTCTTCTAAAGCTTTATCAAAGGTTATTAGATTTTCATAAATTTCATTGTAATCTTTCATTTTGACTTTGTATGTATTTTCGCCGTTTTTATAACTATCTCTTGCATTATCATATTCGTCTTTCTTTGTTTCCAATATCTTTTTAAGTTCTCTTCTTTCCTTAATAAGCCTTTTAAGCTCATCTTCGCTTATTATATCATTAAAACTATCATCTATATCAAAATCCAATTCATTTTTGTAATTTTCTAAATCTTCATTTAATGTTTTTATTCTTTTAATTCTTTCATTAAGCTCATTTTCTATGCTCTTTCTACTTTTCTGTTTATTGTCAAGTTTATCTTTTAAACTTTTTCTAAACTGAGCTAAAGCTCCTATAGATTTATTTGAACTTTTAGGAGTGTTTGCTTTAGTCTCCTCATAAAATTCTTTTTCTGAAATAATCCTTTTGTTATAATCAGCGTCATTGCGCTCTATCTTTAATCCCTCTACAAAATCTTGTTTATAGTTAATATCACTTTGAATTTTTTTGATTTCAATTTCTAAAATTGCAATTTCGTTTTTTAGCTTTTTAATATCAATTATAAGCTTTTTATTCTTATTATTTTTAATAAAATATTCATTAGCTTTCTCAAGCTTCTTTTCTAAATCCGATTTTCCTTCTCTGCAATTTAAAAGTTCTGAATCTATTTTTTTAAGTTCTATACTTATATCCTCTAATCTCTTTTCAAATTGTATTATAGTACCTTCAGCTATATTCTTATTTGAATTCACTTCCTCAAGTAACTTTTTCATATTGCTAAATTTTTCATATGAATTTTCATGATAAAATTTTTTCAAATCTTTTAATAAAGCATCAGTAATTATATATTCATTTTCTCTTTCTTCTCTTTGTTTTTTAATTTCTTCAGCTTTTTTATCTATTTCTTTTCTATGGGTTTCAAAAAAGTTCTGTGAAATATTATCTTTCCATGGGGTTGGAACAAAAATATTATCTCTATTAAAATCCTTGTGCCCAGTAAGTATTTCCCTAGCTTCTTTTTCATCTAAAACTATCACGGGATTTATTAATTTATCTAAGCTCTTACTTAATTTTTCATTTAATTTCTCTTTTTCTTTCTCAGAAACCACTAAACTTACAGCCCAATATGGAAATTTATCTAAATAAACCTCTTCAGGTAACTCATTATTTTTAGCAGCTCTTTGAATATAAATAGTTCCACTTTCAATATAATCAAATTGATTTCTCCAGGAAATAAGCCATTTTTCTATAACAGCATCTGCAGTATAATATTCACTTTCCTTATAATCATCAAGCCATCTATATGAAATTCTCTCTTCAAGTATAGCTTTTTCTTTACTTTCTCTAGCCTTTTCAAGAAAATTCTCTAACTGATCTATTATTACTACTTCTTTAGAATGAAGAGTTTCTACACCATAAAAACTATTTTTGAATTCTTTCAATCTCCTTACTAAAACTTCTTCTTCATCTTTTAGCTTATTTAATTTTGATTCTAATTCAATACTCTGTAGTTTAAGACCATCATATTCTTCACGTTTATTATATAATGAATTTTTCACTTGAATTTCTTCATTATTTAATTCACTTTTTTTCTTTTGAGCATTAAAGATTTTTTTCTCTAATTCTGATAATATATTTTTCCATTCAATAATTTTATCTTCAATATTTTCTTGTCTTTTATCAGATAAAATTTCTTTTTTTATCTTTTCTATATCTTCTTCTACGATTTTACTTTGACCTTCTAAGCTACTTTTACTGTTTTCTAATATTTTGTCATCCTTTAATTTTTCTTGTAACAGTACTTTTTTTTCAGTTATTTCAAGGTTTGCATTATATATTCGGCCTTCTATAAACTGGACTTGTCTGCTTAGTTTATCTTCTTCTTCTAAGTAATAACCTCTTATTTCACATGCATTTTCTTCTAATTCATCTTTAATATCAACTACTTCTTCATCTTTGTCTAAACTGTCTATTTGAACTTTATTAAGCTCAGCTAATTCTTCCTCCTGCTTTATCTCCTTCTTAAACTTTAAAACCTTCAAATTTGAATATCGCTTATCTTTTTCCATTTTCCTATTCAATATTTTATTATATTCATCTTCCTTTATTTTGAAAATCCCGCTCTTAAGCTGCATATCCTTCTCTAAAAGTGCCAAATTATAAGAAGCTTCCTTTTGTTTTAAGTTTTTTTCATCATCATTTGCATCTTGTATTTCTCTACTTATTTTTGAAAGCTTTTCATCATTTAAGTTGTGCTCTTTTTTGCCTAATTCATATAACGCTTTTAGCGCTTCCTTTGTTTCCATTACCTTAGTATTTATCTCATCAAACTCTTTATAGTGATCTATATACGTTCCAACTTGATTTTCAACTTGCCTGCTTTCATCAATTCTAGCTTTCAATTGATTATACTCTTTAAAATGCTCTCTTTGTTTTTCAAAGGTTTCAGCAAATTCCTTTGTTCCTCCTCCTGCTAAAGCTTCCTCAACCGTTGGAATCAAAAGATTGTCTATTAATTGTCCCATTGTCTTACAAGAATCAAAAAAACTTTCTACGCCACCTTCTGCACCATTTATTGTTGCAATTCTTTCCCATTCCCTTGGAATAATCTTAAACCTATCCTCTATGTACCTATTATACTCACGCTTTATCTTGAATACTTTAGCATTAATTCTATTTTTACTCATGTTAGAATAATAGTCTTCCATTTCATCCTTATTAGCCGGTCTATAATTCCCATTTGCATTTTTCACTTTGAAAGGAAGTTTTTCAATTGTTTCATCATCATTTTCCTCATATTCATAAGCATATTTTAAAGCATCTACTGAACCTTTATTCATAAACAAGGTTACTGCAGTTAATGCATATCTTCTAGGTCTTTCGCTTATTATCCATTCTATAGCAATATGTGCAGAATTATTTTCAAGCATTAAGGTATTTTTTATTTTTCTTTCTGCAAGCTCTTGATTTGGTAGTATTGCTTGGATTGCCGTTTGAATAAATACTGTTTTCCCTCCACCATTTTCCAAAAGAATAGCTCCGTTTTCTCCATCAAATTGAAAGATATCATCATTATACCTTTTTTGCCCATTTTAATATACTACATTAGTAAATCTTATCTTTGATATAGCTGGCATTTTACTTAACCTCCTTCTTGTCCAAATTGTACATAAAATCAAGAATTCCCCTGTTATAGTCATACTCCATATAGTACCTTTGAATTATTGTTTTAGCTTTTTCCGTAAGCTCCAATTCTTCATTTCCAATATCACTAATAAGCTCTTGATCTTCTAAAAAGTTCTTTACACTATTCAAAAAACTCTTTCTGCTAATTGTCCTAGCATTTTGTGCCTTAGCTGTTTCTTTAATTTCATCCATATCAAGCCACTTTTCTATAATTAAAGACCAATTATAATCATATTCTTTATCTAATTCCTTTAATTTATCACTATTGTGCTCCTTCAAACTTGCAATTCTATCATTTAAACTTTCTAACCAATCTGAAATATTAATGAAATCTCTTGTAGGCTCAATTGTCTGATAACTATCATAAAATTCTCCAAACAATACTATTATTGAAACATACATAAGATAAATGTCTAAATTCACTGACTTTGAAGGCAGATAATCTTTCTTAATAACTTCATTAGATACATGGAATATAGAATCTTTAGAAATAGGAACAAGATATATAAACTCTCCTGCAAGAAAAATCGTACAGTCCACTTCTCTAGAAAACTGATCCACCAATCCCCTAATCATATCATCAGATATGTATTGACGTAATTCATCCTTTTCTCCATATCCAGTTTTAGCTAATATAGAGTATATTTTAAATGCTTGAATTACTTGTTCATTTCTATAAGTTATCATCTCTATCCTCCAATTTTAAAACCATATTTTTTATAGTAAACCTCTTTGTAACTTTCAATACATTTCTTAATTCTTCAACATATAACAAGTATCCTTTTGCTGAAAATACATCATACGATTTTCCCATAAGTTCTTCTTCTTCATTATCTTCTCTTTTCATAGTTATTGGTGATTTTTGATGAAGAATAATCCAAAAATCATAAAAAGGACGCTGATTAATTATTTCTTCCTCATTACTTTCTTTTATGAACTCAATAACGTCTTCTATTGTGATACTATTTACTTTTTTATATTCTAAAGCCTTTAATATTACCTCAGCTACTTGTCTATATTTATTACTTTGTATTTCTATTTCCTCTTTTAGCTTTTCCTTGCTTAAAATATTTAAAAATTCATCACTTGTTTCTTCTTCTTCAGTATTCTCAATCCGCTGCTTTGAAAACACTGATATTGGCGACCATGTTTTTTCTTTTCCTAAATATAAAAATGGTTCTATTAATCTTCTGGTACTGTTTAATGGGAGTGGTGATGAAAAAATTCTGCTTACGATTTCCTGATTAAAGTTAAAAGAATTTATCCCTATGTAATATAATGATTCTTGTGCTGCTTGAAGGGCTGAAGTTTTAAGCAAGATACTCTCTTTTAATAGCTTTCTATGTTCATAATGTACTTCATCTAATTCCTTATCTATTTTTATTATTAGCTCAAAAGCTTTTTTGTCTTCTTCCTTATTCATTTCATTAGCAATTTTTTCTTTGGTGTCGTTTACAAAGCTTCTTAACTCTTCAAATTCTTCATTCTCATGAGTTAATCTATCATTAATGTCGCCTATGATATTTTTATATCTTTCAAAAGTTTCACTTGAGACTATGTTTCTATTAACTTCATGCTTTATTCTGAAAATCCTGTCATAAAGGTTTTTTACATCTAGATTCATCTCATCAATTTGCCTTAATGCGCCTATAAATTCTCCTTTTTCAAGCTGTTTACGTAATATAAGCTGATTTATTGACAATTGAAATTCATTAAAATACTCTTTAGTCGCAAATATTAACTCCAAACCTTGCTCGTCCAAAGTGTAATATTGTGTATTTGTTTCTAAATCCGCTTTATCAGCTTTCAAAATAGAATATTGGACAATATCTTCTTTTCTTGTCTCATAGTTATAAAAAGTCTTAAAATTCCTTTTTCCATTTGGTGGTCTAAAGGTTTCTATAATAGTTCTAGCTATTTTTAGAAAATCCCCATCTTCCAAATCAAATTGCCCTTCATTTACTATCTGTAAGTACTCCGCCACATTTTTAACACCAACTTTTCTATTTCTTATAAGCATATTTTCAAAGAAAAAAAGCAGAGTTAATAATCCAAAACTAAAGTAGTCAACTTTATTATCACTTCTATCTTTTAACTTTTTTTCATTAAGTGCATATAATGGGTCAAATAGTGCTAATCTTTGAATTCTCTCGCGATAATTTTCAACTACATTACTCACATTAATCTTCACACATTTCACTCCATATCCTTTTTAATTCTTCTTTATTTAATCCCTCTTGTGGTAAATAACCACCATTATTTATCATATTTAACAAAATCTCTTTTTCTGAATCAGTAAAAAATTTCGAAAAATTATTTATAGCTTCATCGTTTCTCTTTTGATTTTTCTTTCCTATACTATAATCCTTTTTAAGTAGCTCTCTATAAAAATTAACAGCTATATTTACCTTCATTTTTTCATTTAACGAATTCCATATGGAAATACCTTCTTTATCTATATCTCCAAAATACATAAATTCATTTTTATCTTTCAAATTAAGCTGTTTATCTATCATATAATAGTTGGAAACTATCTTCCATCCACAGCCAAAAATAAGCGTAGTATAATCGGTTTCTCTTAAAATATCCACAAGAGCTAAAAAAGTCGCTTTATTTTCAACAATAAGATGATAATGTACAGGCTTTCCAAAACCAGTTTGATTAATAGCTAGCATTAATGGATCTGAATCATTTACGATTTTGAGTTTATCCCATACTTTTATTCTTTCTAATAACCTTTTTCCATTCTTTTCATCTATCCACTTTTCATCACCTAAAATATTAAAAGACCTTTCCTGAGATGTAACATAGCTCTCAGGAATACCATTACTCAATATGTACTCATCCACGGCTTGTATAAATTGAAGATCCTTATAAAATGTTTCTTCTGATAATTTAAAATAATCTCCTAAATCAATTTCTTTAGAAAACTTCAAAATATAATTATTTATTGCATCTATTTTATCTTTCTGGAGTTTATAATGATTTACACCATAACTTAATGCCAAAGAATTGATTTTAGTGCCTCTTTCAATTAATATATTATCTTCAACAAGCTTCTTTATGCTTGCCACAAAATTCTCATAATTCATACTTCCATCTGGCAATTTTTCCAATTCACTTAATTTTATTGTTTTCTTTTTATAGGATTTTAAATATTCAATTAGTTTGTCATACATGTTTTTCTACCCTTCTATCATTACTCTTTTTCTTACAACAAATAACATATACTCAAAGATAATGTGCATATTCTTGATACTATCTTTTTATATATTTTAACATATTTGCTTATATTTTAGATGCAAAATTCAATCCTACTAAACCTGGCGAATATCCTAATGAGTTAAATCTATATTACTTTTAATATTCTTATTTCTTGACATATAGATCTCTTCACTAATTAAGATATCGAGTTTGCTTACAGCCACATCTTGTAATTGTATAGCTTCACTTATAAATAGTGTTAGTGCTTGTCGTTCTAATCTCTCCTTAAAATTATCATTAAAATAATTTCTATTTATATGCCCAATTAGATTTTGAATATATAATAAAAGCTGAAACTTTCTCAAATATAAGAAAATCCCAGCCTTTAAATACACTGTTTATATATTCAAACTTACTCTATAATTATTATTTTTCAGGTAAAATTTCAATAGATAGAATATTCAAAATATTTAGAGTATGGTATAATATTATAAAATATTAGGTATCAATGCTACATAAAACCCTCGATTAAATGTCGGGGGCTTTGCCTTTAAGAAAGTATTTTTTATTTGTACTAATAGAGTTACCACATAAGTTTAAATCTTAAATAGATATCTTTACTATAAATAAACATCTGAAAATTCTAATCTTATGCGTTCATCCTCATTTTTAATATTTCTATCATATATCATATTTTCCTTAGCTACTGCTCCAGCTGGAAGAGTCACAGTAAACTTGCTTCCTTTTCCATATTCACTTTCAACATTTATACTGCCACCATGTAATAGAGCAATAGATTTAACCAGATTCAATCCAATCCCAGTACCTTCCGCATTTCTAGATAAAGATTTATCCGCTTGTTCAAATCTATCAAATATAATATCCAATTTTTTCTCTTCAATACCAATCCCATTATCCTTTACTGATATTTCAACCCAGTCATCCATATCCTTAACATTTACAAATATCTCACCATTATCATTTGAAAATTTTGTAGCATTCGAAATAAGGTTTAGCATTATTCTCTCGATTTTTTCTGGATCACATGCAATAATCTTTTCTTCTGTATTCGTATCAAAAATAATATTTAAGCCTTTAATTTTAATAAAACTGGTTACTGACATGACTATTTCTTCTACGACATTAACTATATTCACATTTAATAGGTTAAGTTCAAAAAATCCTGCTTCTATTTTTGACGTATCCACTATATCAATGCATTTATAATTATCTACCTTTAATTATTCACTTCACTATACTCTATTCGATTTCTTCCATTTTGCTTAGCTTTGTATAATAAGTCATCAGCGTTTTTGACCAATTCTACAGAAGATTCATTTTTACATTGTTTTATTCCAATACTTGCTGTTAATTTAAGATCATTTTTAAATTTATATTTCTCAATTGAATTTCTTATTTTTTCACCTATATCGTATGCTTTACCGATTCCCATTTGCGGGAGTATTATTATAAATTCTTCTCCTCCAAATCTTCCAACATATCCATTATCATTAATATTATTCACTAAAATATCAGCTAGTGTTTCTAAAACATAATCCCCGAATAAATGACCATACGTATCATTAACATTTTTAAAATAATCAATATCAATCATCATTAATGATAATTCTCTTTTATTTGCTTCTAAATTAAGCTTATTTATTTCTTGTTCGATTATTTTCATTGAATATTTGTGATTATAGAGTTTAGTTAAACCATCTCTAATTGTTTTTTCCTGTAATTGTTCATTTTTTCTTCTCAATTCATGTTCTATACTAATATCTTGTATTACAAGAGCTGCTCCTAGAAAATCATTAAATTTATTATCACAAATAGGTATGAAAGTAATGTTTGTTGGAATTCTTTTATCATTATTACCTATTATTTCTATATCATTGTATTTTTTAGATTGTTTCTGATTATTGCATTCGTGAATTTTCCCAATGACATCTTTATTAAATAGTGTACTGATATTTTTATTAAGTATCTCACTCTTTTCAAAATTTAGCAGATTTAGAGTATGTGCAGAAACTCTAATGATATCAAATTTTTCATTTACTAAAATAATTATATCCATAATTTCATTTTCAATTTCTTCTATTAAAAATTTTTCAGGAATTCTTAAAAACTTATATTTCGTAATTACTATATAATTACCTATTATCATAATTACAGAATATAATTGTCCCATTAATGGAAAATTCTTAATTCCAAATAACGGCATTATAGTTTGAGTTATCAAGTTTAGGCAAAATGGTATTGCACTTGATAAAACTAATATCTTTGATTGATATTTAATTCTTTTGCTATCAGCTTTTAATCCCCAAACAAATATAGTTATTATACTAATAATTAAAAAGATAAAATTATATAAAAAATCACCAACATAAAAAACAGTCGTTATAAATGGTGAAGTATTAATATTAACCCCAAACAGAAATACTGCCATATAAAAAAATATAATTGCTGGAGAAAATATAGCAACTTTAACTATTCTTTTCTTAATTATTTTTTTCTCTGTAATCAAAAGAACTAAATATAGCGCAATGGCACTGAAACTGCACCATCCTATAGCAGAAATCTTGTTCCACAGTGAAAAACTATGTTGATCCTTAGATACATATGCAAAAGCATATGCAAATGACCAAATAGCATAACTTGTACATAATGAAAGAAACACTCTGTTAATAATTGATTTTTTATTCTGCCTAAAAGTGAAAACTCCAATATGCATATATATGTATACAGAAACTAGCGAAAGCGCTGAAAATAAACTAACAACATCCATACATATTACCCCATTTATATAAAATTATAATATATAAGTTCCAATTTATTAAATTCATAAATATGTTTTAATTATTTATTTTCTTCATATACTTCATATGTTAAAAAAATCTATATCCATTTATTGTTTCTTTCATATTATTCACTCTTTCTAGGCATCTCCAATTTTATGTTTATTATAGCATAAATTTGCATAAAATGATAAAAGCCAAGATTTTCTGAATATAAGAAAATCTCAACTTCTAATATACAAATACTAAAAAAATAATAAAAATAACCTAAAGTAGAAATTTAATTAAAAATACTTTCCACTTTAGGCTAATACTTTAGTTCTTTTAATATTTAGATAAACTTAGTAATTTTATCTGCGAATTTTTATTTTCCCCAAGAATACTTCCGAGACACAAAGCGTTGAAGTTACTTTTCACAATAAGTAAAATAATTTTTTATTATAATCACAAATATTATTCATAAAATTATAATTTATAATCTATTACTTAAATTTTCTTTTTCTAGCTTCTTCTGACTTTTTCTTTCTTTTTACACTTGGTTTTTCATAGTGTTGTCTCTTTTTTGCCTCTGAAAGGATTCCAGATGCTGAGCATTTTCTTTTAAATCTTCTTAATGCTTGCTCAAGAGATTCATTTTCTCCTACTTTAATTTCTGACATTCTTTATCCCTCCCCTGGCACCATACTGTAAACTATAAAATAATTTACAAATATAAACTCTTACTATACTATACAGCATTTACTAGAATGCTGTCAATTGTAATGAAGCTTGAAAACGGATTATATGCAAAAATATATATCATTGAAAATTACATTTTTTAATTCTCTACTTTCTTCTGAGCTAAATATGATTATAATATTTAATCAAATAAAGTAAACTTCTCAAATCCATTATTTATAAAAAATACTTTTCTAAATCTTTTATATTTTCAACATCCAAGATATCATCAATTATTAAATTTAACGTATCACTATCTAAACCTTCTATTTTTTTATTGTAACCATTATTTAAAACTCCAAATTTTTTAGTAAGTAAATTCTTAACTCTTTCTATATCCTTTAATCTAATATTTTCTCTTTCTTGCTTTCTAGTTTCTTTTTCAGTTTCTTTCCTAACTTTTTGTTTCATTTCTTCTACTATAAATACGTTATTATCCTCATATTTTTCACTCTTAGTAAGAAGTTAGTTCTTAGTTCTTATTTTAGATATCTCTTCTACGTTTAATCCTGTTAATTTACTTATATCTTCATCATTCATTCCCAATTTTATTGCATTTTTAACTATTTCGATTCTTTCTTGTTTTCTAGCATCTTTTTCAGTTTCTTTCTTAACTTTTTGTTTCATTTCTTCTATCATAAATGCATTATTAGCTACCATGTTTTCCACTCCTTCCTTATTAGCTTCTAATATTTTAACTACATTTTCTCTTATAGTTTCATCAACAGTATTTCTAAGCCAATGCTTTAATATTTCTTTCTCTCTATTTGTCAATTTATTAAACTCAAGTGCTATAGTTTTTAATCTATCTAAAAATTCTAAAGGTTCTACTTTTTGATCTAATAGAAATATTGCTGAAGTAATATTTCTATTCTTGATCAACTCCTCTTTCGTATATTTATGATTTATGTCAAACAATTCATATTTAAAGTTAATTATATTCTCACCAAAAAGTTCATTGCTTTTTACTATATCTTTAAAATATATCGGTGCATTCCACTTTTTTGTAGCATTGTATAAAACAATAGGAATTACTGCCGGTATATTAAATCCCTTCTTATTTTTCTTCTTTTCATTATTTAAGTTTTTAATATGTTCTCTGAGAATTTCGTTTATATAAAATAACAATCTTAGTGGCATTCTAAAATCAACACTAGATTAAAATTCTAGTAATGTATAAAATATAACTTCCTTTCCATCAACATAAGCTTTATATACAATATCTGCTTCATTTTCTTCGTAGTCTGATAATATATACTGCTTATCTACCAAAACTAGATTTTCTTCGTTTAAATCTCTAGCCCAAGGGGCTTTCAGCATATCTCTGACTAAATTTAAAAACACTATCTTATTGGAATAAAGATCTTTGTAAGAACGATCATGTATATTATTAATGATCTTTTTATAACCCATTCTCTTACCTCGATTATATCATAAATTTAGATTTGAGTACTCATTGTCTATATTATAATTATTTCCAATATAGCAAAAAACATACGTACATATGTTCTCAAAATAAATAAAATAAGAAGTACTATTTAAGATACCCCTTAATTTGCCTAATTTTTAATTATTCTAATAATTTCTCAATCTGTTTTTCCAGAAATACTTACTTAAAGTGTAAGTAAAACCTCTACAGTTTCCCATCCAATTCCGCCTTAATATACTCACTTATCCTTGATATACAATATAAAGGAAGCGGAGCTGATGATTCCTTATTATAAGTGATATTCATATTTCTTAATTTCTGAGTAAGCTTAGCTATTGAATCTCTTTCTTCTTCAGACTCTGCTCCTTGAATGTTAACTTCATATAAAGTTTGTCTTTTTATAGATGTATTAGGTTTCTGTCCCACCAAATAATAAGTATTATTCCTACTCTTAAAAACACCAGAATTTTTATTAATATTTTCTTTATCATCATAAATATAGTAATCTGGAATTTCATCAGTACAATTCATTCTTATTATTCTCAAATTTTCTTTAGCAAAAAAGCACTGCACTAAATATATAGATTTAATACAATGCTTGTATATGGAAAATACTGTTTCCCCCAGGGGTACTTCTGAAGTCCGAAGGGCTGAAGTTGCTACAAAATAAAGTAGCTTTTCCATTGGTTTTCCTCCCAAATATACCATTAAATGTATAATTTATATTTATTTCTTTAAATTGTATAATAATTTCAGATAAATATTAATTAAACATAATCAGATATAAAAAGCCATCCTTTCATGGACAGCTTTTAATTTTTGCCTTTCTTAATTTTATTATTTTAAATCTATACCATTTGATTCAATTACTTTTTTATACCAATAGAGTTAAATATTCATTACGTGTCCCAGCTGAAAAATTACCGCCTACCATATCTTTTGCCACATGAGTTGTCACATTGTTTGACATATAGTAAGAAATTTAACCAAACCTTTATATTCCTTAAAACAAGTACGTGCAAATCTTTCATAAAATTCAATCAATTTACGTGTCCATCCGCCATAATTTTCTTCTAAGTAAAGCGGCGTATCAAAGTGCCAAATTGTAACTAATGGCTCAATGTTGTGTCTTTTACACTCTTTAAAGACATTACGATAGAATTCAATACCATTTTCATTTGGAATTTCTTCATCGCCTTAAGTTATTGTTTCATTCTTTGGTAGAATATAATATTTTTATACTTCCCCGTTTAATATTCGATATATTGCTTTAGCTACTCCAAAATTTACATTTGTATCTGTAATATATTTAGCTACTTCTTTTATTTCATCTACTGCATTACCCATTGCAAAGGAATTTTCAAATTCTGTAAACATAGAATAATCATTTAAGCCATCTCCGAGCACTACCACCTCATCTTTTTTTATATTCAATTTTTGTGCTACTTTTGCAAGAATTTTTCCCTTCTCAGCATCCATATGATTTACTTCAATGTTAGTTCCAAAACTTGCTGATACAGCTAGTCCTTCTAATGCTTCCATCTTTTGACGAAGCTTATTTATAATTTCTTCTGATTGCGCAAAAGATACAAACTTTGCTATATTATTGTTTCTATTTAAAAATTCATTCATATCAGTAATATATTGCATATTTTTAAAATGCGGATTATTCTTAGCATATTTTAATATTTCTTCTTCATCTTTTAATTCTGGATGGAATGTAAGAGATCTTTTTATCATTCCAGCTAAAGTTTCTTCTTTTGTATTTGTTGTATAAAATCCATCATCTGTATATATTTCTATAGCCAGATCTTTACATTTCATTACTTCTAAAATTTCTATTGATCGTTTTTTTTCAATATAAGTATGTTCAACTATATCTCCATTAATATCTCTATATTCTGCTCCATTTAATACAACACAATCACATTGTAAGTCATATTTATGTATAAATGGCTCTACATCACAATATGCTCTTCCTGTAGCAATTGCAAACCTAATTCCATTTTTTTGTGCAGCCTTAATTGCTTCTATATTTTCTTTTGGTATATCGTGATTTTTCCCAATCAATGTTCCATCCATATCTGCTGCTATTAATTTAATCATTTATCTTCTTCCTTTTTTATAATTTTTTCCTTAATTTTCATCTTATGGCTTTTAGACTTTTATCTTGCTTTATTTCAACTCTAAAATTTTTATCTGAGTAGAAAACTATAAGTACAAAAATTGTACATGTTATCCAAATAAGTGGTTCTGATATGCATACCCCTAAATAACCCATTGATGGAGCTAAAAATCCTACAACTGCAAATTTCCCAAAAAGTTCAATTGAACTAGAAACAAGTGGCGTAAATTTCTTTCCAATTCCTTGAAGCGTACTTCTATATATAAGAAGTATGGCTAATACATAATAAAAAGGAGTATTAATTCTTAAATATTTTACTGCTGTATCTATAATTAAAGCATCATTTGATCCAGTTAAAAATTTTATTATATATGGTCCAAAGGCAAAGGCCGTAATAACAACTATTGTTGACCATATTGCACCCATCATAACTGTTTTCTTAAGTCCAATATTTATCCGTTCATATTTCTTTGCACCATAATTTTGACTTACAAACGTGGCTGCTGCTGTTGCCAATGTTCCAAGGGGCATCATGTAAATTTCACTAATTTTTCTTGCTGCCATATGTGCAGTTATTATTTCCTTACCAAAACTGTTTATTGCACCTTGAAGCGCAACTGAACCAATTGAAACAAGTGATAGCATAAATCCCATAGATAATCCTGAAGTAATTAATTCTATTACCATAGTCCTATCATATTTAAAATCTCCTTTGGATAATTTTAGCTCCGGACATTTTTTTATAATATGATTAAATCCTAAGGCTACAGCTACAATCTGTGATATGACAGTTGCATAAGCAGAACCTCTAACACCCCATTTAAATACTAAAATAAATGTAAAAACCAATACTACATTTAAAATTGAAGCATAAATTAAATATATAAGTGGACTACGGCTATCGCCCAGTGCTCTTAGAACCCCTGCTATCATATTGTACATTATAGTAACAATCATAAACATTAAGATTATTACAATATATCCATATGCATCGTTTATTATTTCAGCTGGGGTATTTAAAAATTTAAGAAGATATATTATTGTACCTACTCCAACAGCCGTAAATACTATTGATATTATAAGGTCTAAAATTACTGTCATTACTACAGCTTGTCTCATATTATCCATTTCTTTTGCTCCAAAATATCTTGCAATCACAATAGCAAATCCATTATTTATACCAATCGCCATACCAACAATAAGTCCAAATAGTGGCGTTGTAGCGCCTATAGCTGCTAAGGCATTTTCACCCAAGGTATGTCCAACAATCACTGTGTCCGCCAAATTGTACATTTGTTGAAACACACTCCCAAGAAATATAGGTAATGCAAAATAAAAAATTTGTTTCCCAGGATTCCCTGTTGTTAAATCCGTGATTTTATTTTTTTCCATTGTAGTTTTCCTCTCCATCTTGCTTTTGTATAATTTAAACATTCCATCAAAATCTTTTTTAATTTTACTATACCATAATATAGTAAAAATTTATTTTATCAAAAAAATTTAGTAACATAAAATACTTTTTGGGTATTTATTTTTTTTAGAAACATAGTGTTTTTTCTATATCATCCTTATCAAAAAATCTCTTATACTTATATTTTATGAAAGTTTTATCCATCATATCATACCCTACCTATTCCTTAGTGATTTCATTATCAAAGTACACCAAATATTTAATTTCAATTATTTACTTGCCTTTTTTGTAAATTTGTAGTATATTTGCAACATGATGTTTAAAAAATAATTTTTTAAGGAGGTTGAACTATGAATACATTTAGATTATTTATTACTTTTATAAAATTAAATACATGTACTTATTCATCTGTGAAACCTCGCGAAAGAACTGCTATGTGATATCTATCATTAACTTTTAGCACATTTAACTTTTATATTATTTTGCGTTGAACACAGCTCTGAATAGCTGTGTCTTTTTTGCGTTTAAAAGTTTATAAAGTTGCTTTGTTTAGCTTAGGGCATACTCAAAACTTGTTATTTATTTACATGCACCTAATTAAAAGCTTTATAAATTTGAAATTTTAAACATCATACAATATCTAGGTATATCAAACCATCAGCTTATTGAAATGATATGCCAAAAAGGAGGAAATTTTATGACCTTATTTAAAAATTACATTGTAAAGCAATGGAAATTATTACTTTTGCCTATGTTTGCTATGATAGTTTCCATCTGTGCAGATAGCTCTTATCCTTACTTTCAAAAGATATTTATTGATAATATAATTCTTGGTCATATGGATAATTATTTAATTATATTTTTAATAGTTGTTGTTTCAGTTGCACTAATTCATGGTTTATTTTCTTACTTAAATGAGTATATGTTCGATAAATTTGCTCTTATAGTGTGTAAAAAATTGAGACAAGATCTATATTCTAAATTACAATCTTTTGAATTCTCTTTTTTTGATAATAATAACACTGGTGAATTACTTTCGAGAATTATTGAAGATGTAGATGTAGTATGGGACACTCTATCCTTTGGAATGAGATTGCTATTCGAAGCAATAATACTTTTTTCAGTTTCTGTTGTTATAATGTTTAGCATAAATAAAACATTAACTATTATCTGCTTACTTGTTTTATTACCCGTTGCTTATATTGGAACAATTATGGACAAGAAGTTCTGGGCTGTATATTCACAAATTAGTGACCAAACAGCCGAAATAAACTCTATAGTTCAGCAGGATATTTCTGGTATCAGACTTGTAAAAGCTTTTGCTCGTGAAAAATATGAAATATCAAAATTTTTGAAAGTAAATAAAAAATTCTTTGATTTAAATGTTGAGCAAGCAAAAATAGTTGGTACTTATGGTCCTATAATTGAACTTTTAACAAACGCTGCACCAATTTTAATGATTGTTTATGGTGGTTATTTATGTATTCAAGGAAATTTAAGTTTTGGTAGTTTAGTAGCATTTACTAGTTATATTTTTAATCTTTCTTGGTGTGTAAAGAATTTAGGTTTTTTTATTAACTTACTTTCACAAAATAAGGCTTCTATGGGTAAGATAACTGATATTTTAGATAGAAATTCTGAAATTACTTCTAAGGAAAATGGATATAACCCTACTGAAGTTAAAGGAGATATTATATTTAAAAATGTAAGCTTTTCCTATAACAATGTTGAAGTACTTCATGATATAAATTTAAATATTCCTCATGGAAGTACTGTTGCAATAATGGGTACCACTGGATGTGGTAAAAGTACCTTGCTTTCTCTAATAGGTAGGTATTACGATGTGACTAAAGGAGAAATTTTAGTTGATAATGTCAATGTTAAGAACTGGAACTTGGAAACTTTAAGAGCTAATATGTCTGTTGTATTTCAAGATACTTTCTTATTTTCAGATACAATAAAAAACAATATAGACTTTGGAAGTAATAAATCTGAAAGCGCTTTAATTAAAGCTGTTAAAGATAGTGCTGCTTACTCCTTTATTAAAGAAATGCCAGAAGGCTTTGATACCATTATTGGCGAAAGAGGTCTTGGCCTATCAGGAGGACAAAAACAAAGACTAGCCATATCAAGAGCGATATTAAGAAAATCAACTATTTTAATTTTAGACGATTCAACTTCTGCCCTTGATATGGAAACTGAATTTAAAGTTCTTCAAAATCTAAAAAATGATAAGAAAAAAGCAACTACTTTTATAATTGCCCATAGGATATCTGGTGTAAAAGACGCTGATATAATTCTATTTATGAAAGATGGTAGAATTGTAGAAAAAGGTGATCATTCAAGTTTAGTAAATGCTAAAGGTTATTATCATAGTGTATATTCTCACCAATTTCAAGATTTTGAAGCACTTACATTGGAGGCGAAATAATATGAATGATATTTTACATGAATCATCTAAGATTCAAATAGTAAAAAGACTATTAACCTATGTTAAACCTTATAAGCTGAAAGTTACTATTGTCATTTTACTTTTACTTATTGTAATGGCTTGTAATTCAGTTACCCCTTATTTAATGAAAATATCTATAGATACTTTTGTTGCAGAAAAAAATGTTAAGGCCTTATTTCTTCTTGGATGCGGATTAATACTTATGAATATATTTTCAATGATTTTATCTAGAATCAGAACTATCGCTATGTCTAAGATTACCAATCAAATCTTAGTTGATATTAGGCATAGCTTATATACTCATATACAAACTTTAAGCTTTAACTTTTTTGATAATAGGCCCGTTGGAAAGATTATTTCAAGAGTTGTTGGAGATGTAAATGCTCTTCAAAATTTATTAAATAATAGTATTGTAAATTTAATTCCTAATGTTTTTACTATTATCCTTGTAATTTGTCTAATGCTTATATTAAATCCAATGCTTGCTGGTATCTGCTTAATTACAATGCCTTTATTATTATTTGCAATGTCCTACATTCAGATTAAGGCAGATAATAAATGGAAAATTTTTAGAGAACATCGTTCTTCTTTAATTGGATACACTCATGAATCTTTATCAGGAATGAAGGTAATTCAAGGTTTTAGCAGAAAATATTACGCTAAAGATAAATTCGACAGCCATATTGGAAATCATGCAAAAGGTTTTATGACTGCTGTATTTACTCAAGATTTCTTTTGGCCATTTTTGACTGCCTTCCGTGGTTTAAGTATGGTAATTTTATTAGGCTCTGGATATTTGTTAAGCAAACAAGGAAATTTAAGCTTAGGTACTTTAATGGCATTTTTTATGTACATTGAAATGCTTTGGAGACCTATAATAAATCTCTCTTCATTTTATAATGCCTTTGTTACCAGTATGTCTGCTGGCGAAAGAATTTTTGATATTTTAGATACGAAAAGCGATATTATAGATGAAGTATCAATTAAGGCTCTCCCTCAAATTAAAGGAGATATCGAATTTGATCATGTTACTTTTTCCTATACTAACGCTGATATTGCGGCCCTTAAGAATACTTCTTTTAAGTTAAAAGCTGGCGAAAAAATAGCTTTAGTTGGTGAAACTGGTGCAGGAAAAACAACCATAACTAATTTAATTAGCAGATTTTATGACCCTACATTTGGTTCTGTAAAAATTGATGGTATAGATATAAAAGACGTCACTGTTGAAAGCTTAAGAAGCCAAATGGGTATAATGCTTCAAGATTCATTTTTATTTTCAACCTCAATTAAAGAAAATATACGCTATGGTAAATTAAACGCTACAGATGAAGAGGTAATACAAGCTGCAAAGGCAGTTAACGCTCATGGGTTTATAGAAAAACTAGAGAATGGATATGATACTGATGTAAATGAAAGAGGTTCAAGACTCTCCCTTGGCCAGAGACAATTAATAGCTTTTGCAAGAGCTTTAATTGCAGATCCAAGAATATTAATCTTAGATGAAGCAACTGCAAATATTGATACTGAAACTGAATTATTAGTTCAAGAAGGTATAAAAAAGCTTATGAAAGGAAGGACCTCAATAGTAATAGCTCATAGACTTTCTACAATAAGAGATTGTGATAAAATTTTTGTACTTTCTAAAGGCAAAATAGTTGAGTCAGGTACTCATGATGAGCTCCTTAAAAATCATGGTTATTATTATAAACTGTATTCAGCTCAATACAGCTTCCTAAAGCAGGATGCTTAAAAAACTTCAACCCATCTAAAGAGCAACTAAAAAAGATAACAAAATAAATAACTTAGCTAAATCATTTATGAGTTAGCTAAGTTCAAAACATATAAATTAAGCTTCTTTTTTAATATCGTTGAATTAAAGCTGAGACTTTCTAGTTATAATAAAGTCTCAGCTTATAAAATATACCTTATCAATTAAAATAAATTCCTCAGATTAATTAACTTTAAAAATACTTTTCTAAATCATTTATACTTTCGATATCTAAAATATTATCAATGATTGTATTTAAATTATCACTACCTAGCTCTTCTATTTTTTTATTGTAGTTATTATTTAAAACTCCAAATTTTTTAGTAAGTAATTTCTTGACTCTTTCTATATCCTTTAATCTAATATTTTCTCTTTCCTGCTTTCGGGTTTCTCTTTCAGTTTCTTTTCTAACTTTTTGTTTCATTTCTTCTATCATAAACGCATTATTCGCAACCATCTTTTCCACCTCTTCCTTTCTAGATTCTAATATTTCAACTGCATTCTCTGCTATAGTTTCATCAACTGTATTTCTAACCCAATGTTTAAGAATCATTTTCTGTGCATCTGTCAAATTGCTGAATTCTAATGCCACAACCTTTAATCTTTCTAGAAATTCTAATGGATCTACCTTTTGATCTAACAAGAATATAGCTGAAGTAATATTATTATTATTTATTAACTCCTCTTTAGTATACTGATGATTTACATCAAATAATTCGTACTTAAAATTTACTACATTATCTCCGAATAGTTCATTTTGATTCACTATATCCTTAAAACATCTTGGAGCATTCCATTTTCTTGTAGCGTTATATAATACTATTGGCACTACTGCAGGAACTCTAAATCCTTTTCTATTTTTCTTAGCTTCTTCTGTTAAGTTTTTAGTATATTCTCTAAGTATTTCATTAATGTAGAAGAACAACCTTAAGGGCATTCTATAATCAATGGTTGATTGAAATTCTAAAAGTGTATAGAATATAACTTCCTTACCACCAATATTTGCCCTATATACAATATCAGCTTCATTTTCTTCATAATCTGATAGTATATATTCTTTATCCACTAAAACTAAATTATCTTCTCTTAAATCCTTGGCCCATGATGCCTTAAACATTTCCTTAACCAAATTCAAAAACACCTCTTTATTAGAGTACAGATCCTTGTAGGACCTATCGTGTATATTATTAATGGCCTTTTTATAACCCATTTTCTTACCTCAATTATATCATAAATTTAGACTTAAGCGCTTATTTCTCTATACTATAATTATTTCCAATATCAAACAAAATATACGTACATACGTTCTTTATGATAAATAAAAAATAAGAAGTACCATTAAAAATACTCCTTTAATTTCACATAATGATAAGCATAGCAAATCATGTCCGATCTTTCTTATTTATCTCTATATCAATATATTTTTTCTTTGTTTTTACCAGTTTTTATATAAGATATTCAAGTTTTACTATTTCACTATAAATCTACATTTAGGAAAATTGCTGCAGCCTTTAAACTCACCATACTTTCCTTTTCTATTAACTAGATTTCCTCCACATTTAGGGCAAATATCATTATTCATTAAAATACCTTTTACCTTAATATTATCGTTAATAGCTTGCACATGAGTTTTTCTATTATCTTTGTTATCCACATTCAAAGATAACAATTTATTATATACCTCTTCCTTATCATTATCTGAGATGGAATTATCCTTGTATCTTTCAATAGTTTTAATCAATTTAGTAGTATAAGTAACATCTGTTTTTGTATTTACTTTTAAATCAGCATTAATAGTAAAGGTTACTATAGATATATAATTTAAGTTATGAAAATCATTAAGAACTTCTTTTAGTGCCATAATATGTCCATAGTTTTGTTTTATAGGATTATATAGCTTTTCTTTTCTCTTATATATTACCTGCTTCCAATACTCATCATTTTCATTTCCAATTATCCAGCCCTTATAATTCTTGGTTTCTATTACAAAAATACCATAGTTAGATACAACTATATGATCTATCTGAGTTGTTTTACTGTCTACCTTTAGCATTAGATTATTAATTACTTTATATTTTGATGGATCGAGCTTAGATAATTTATTAGAAACAGATTTCTCTCCTAAATACCCTTTTATTTTTGGTGAAAATAACCTAAATATAAATAGAAATATCATTAGAACCCATACATACCATAAGCTCACTACTAAATAAATAATTGCAGCCATATACCCTCCTATATTATTATGATTTACTGTTAATAGACTCTTAGCTTTTCTTAAGTATTAAAATCAGTTTACCACTCTAAATCCATACATTAATCTTTATTCTCTCTGCCAAAGTTATTATACCATATTTTTACACAGCGATAAATTACCGGCAAAATGAGTCAGAATACAAAAACAAAAAAGGCCTAAAAAAAATTATTATTTACTTAAGTCTTTTTCTGTGATTTTATCGGCATAATACTTTTATTCAATGGTAATTGTATTGTTCTAATATAGATAGTTAAGTCTAAAACAAAACTTTACATCTAATTTTTGAACGCTAATAACTTACGACTTTATTTAATAAAATTATATACTCAGTCCAAATTTATAAGTTAAATTATACAGTTAACTATCTATAATCATGATTTACATATATTATATATAATAGTTTTTGCTCACATGCTTTTCCAATACATTTAGCAAGATATAGCAACCAAAAAGAATAATAATCGGAAACTAATTTCCCAGTTACATTAAATATAAACTATTCAATTTACCCAAATCTTTTTACCTTCTCTTGATTAAGTTACTTTAGCCATATTAAAGCCAGTATGCTAGTATATTGGGTTTTTTATTCTCGTTAAATATGACTTAAATCTTAGCAAGTTCAGTCATTCTTCCTTCATAACCCCCCAAGTGGGGTGCTTCTGAGACACGAAGTGTTGAAGTTTCTACAGAAAATTATTTTCAGAATGAAAAAAGAAAATAAAATGCGCCATAAAGCAAACGCTAGATGGCGCAGTTTTGTTTCTGAAAAATGTATTAGGTTGATACATTGATGTAGCCAGTGATATCATTTAAATATAAGTTTAAGAAAGTAGTGAAGCCAATGGTAAAATAGCTAAATGATTCTCTAAATACTCTAAGCATATTATATGACAAAATTATAAATTAAAAGGAGGTTCTAAAATGTGTACAAGTTTTGCAGTATACGGTCAAGAAAAAACTATTTATGGTATGAATTTTGATACTGATGAAATTGATTTAAAACTGAAAGTCTTTTGTTATAATGATAAAAACATATTTTACTTTTCAGGCTTATTAGATAACATATACAGGGACATCGCTGGTTTTAATAGTGAGGGTCTTTTTATCTGTACTCAAGCAGTAAAATATAATCCGGGTTTTAAATCAAGTTGTAACGAAAATGATTGGTTTGCTTTTGATATTTTTGATGAGGCGCTAAAGAAAACAAGAAAAACATCTGAATTTTTTGAAATTCTTAATAAAAGAGTAATCTCATATCCTAGAAATCCATTATTCCCAGATTTAGGGCTACATACTATTATCGCTGATAAAAGTGGTGATGCATTTATTCTGGAAGAAGGAATTGATACAAATATAGTAAGTCCTATTCATAATGATTTTATTGTAATGACTAATTTTCCAAATGGGGATTTTAAGGAAGCAAATTATAATAAAGTATATGGTATAGGTGCTGATAGATATATTTGTGCTCATGAATATATTGATAATAATATTCATAGCTTTGGTATAAATGAAGCTTTTGAAGTTTTAAGAAAAACTAGTCAGGAGAATACTCTGTGTTCAATAGTATATGAACCATTAAAAAATGAAATTTATATTAGTTTTAAAAAAGATTTAAGAAAAAAATGGAAAATTTCTATGATCGAAAAAACAATTCAATCATTGGATGGATTTTTAAGCAACAATAAAATTCATTTTACAAATGGAGAAATATTTGTGAATGATCTTATTAGCTTATATAAGTGAAAATCATTATTGGTTTGTTGAAATCCTATTCCTTCCACATAGCGCAATGCCATTTTTGATATTTTCAACTCCTCCATCTTAATTGCTATATATTATAGATGTATACTTTTAACAAGATTTCCTTTAGCATGCTTTACCGTATCATCTATTTCTTTATCTAATTTCAAACTTTAACAACTGAATAATTTAAATTCTTTCAAATCAATAGTTACGCCTAATTTTAATAATACATCAAGTCCTAGTAAACCATTTATATATCCTTCTTCATCAATTATACCAAAATCTATACTTATATTTTCTAAACAATCTCTTCCAATACTAATTGAATTAATATTTTTTCTATAAGAATAATGCTCGCCACCAACACCATACATAGTTATGAATTCATCACCTGCTTCCGCTTTAATTCCTAATTCATATACACTGTCTGGATTAATGATAGTATGTGCAGCACCCGTATCTAAAACTACATTTTTAAGTAATACAATATTTCCTTTATACCCAATGTTCATATCAACAAATAACAAACCACTTTTATATTCTAACTTCATTTAAATGCTCCTCTTAAGATTGGCATTTGTATTATATTCATTGATAACTTCTCTTTTGAAGTATGAAACACAAAAGTATCGCCTTTACATTTAACTAATAAATTACTCGCTTCTTCATCATCTAAAACTCTTACAACTGCTACATCATCTATGCACTTTTTATTATTTTCAATATGATCCTCTAAGCTTTTTAAAAGCACAAATTTATTAGGATATATAGTCCTTACTTCTTCCCATTTCATAATCTCACATCCTTATATTTAAAATAAGTTTATAAATAAATCATTTTTTCTCTCTATATTTCTACCTTCATTATATCATAAATTTAGGTTTGATCACTCAGATGTCTGTATTATAATTATTTCCAGAACTAAATTAAATATACGTACATACGTTCTTGGTTGATAAAAAAATTAGAAATATCACTTAAGACACTTCTCAATTTACTTGGTCTTTAATCATTTCAATTATTTATATCCAGTTCTTAACTTCTATATTTTTCTTAAGAACTATACAAAATCTTCTAAAAAATCTTCTTTAATATCCTTGAAATAATTTTACAATACAACTTCCATTCCTTTGGATACATATTACTTCCTTATTATTGCTTTGGGATTAGCCATTATAACAAAAGATTTTACTGGTACATTGTCACAGTCAAAAACATCCCTAAGAATCCGCTTAATTAAGTTTACATGTTTTTTATTTTGTTCAATTGGGCTAGGC
>NZ_AUUU01000187.1 GCF_002760435.1 Clostridium sp. LS | reverse complement strand
TTTTCAAATGTTTTCTGCGCAAAAATATTTATTATTTCTAGTTAAGATATCCACATAAAGATTTAATGAATATGTATGTATATTCATATAATAAGCCGAATTATAATATTGGGTTCCTATAGAAATATTATTTATTCATTAAAATAAGCATGAAATATATTGATTTATTTAGTATTAATAAGGTGTGAAGCTTTGGAGAATAATATTTGTATATAAGGTTACATCGATTAAGGCATCATGTTAATTTATATGATTATTTTATGTGCAAGCTTTTATTGATTTGTGGAAAGATAATAAGTAAAATGGGAGTATAAATGATTTCCAATTAGTGAAAAACTTAATAGGAAAATATATTGATTAATTATAAGGAGACAAATTATGAAAGCTTATGAACGTTTATTGAAATATGTTAAGGTGTATACTACATCAGATGAAAATTCAGATACTCATCCAACAACACTAAGGCAATTTGATTTAGCTCATATATTAGTAGAGGAAATGAAGGGGCTTGGACTTGAAGGCTGCAAAGTTGATGAAAGTTGTTATGTGTATGGATTTATTCCTGCTACGAAGGGATATGAAAATAAGCCTAGTGTAGGATTAATTGCCCATATGGATACTGCGCCTGCAGCTAATGGAGAAAATGTTAAACCTCAAATAATCGAGAATTATGATGGTGGCGAAGTTCTCTTAAAAGGAAATAATAGTACTTTATCGCCTGAAAAATTTCCACACTTAAAAGACTTAAAGGGAAGAACGCTTATAACTACTGATGGAACATCATTGCTTGGAGCGGATGATAAGGCAGGTATAGCTGAAATTTTAACTGCTTGTGAAACAATTATTAAAGAAAACATACCTCATGGGAAAATATGTGTTGGATTTACTCCTGATGAAGAAGTAGGTCTTGGAGCACATTTATTTGACGTAAAAAACTTTGGAGCAGATTTTGCATATACCATTGATGGAGGAATTGAAGGAGAAATTTCATACGAGAACTTTAATGCTGCTGCAGCAGATGTAGAAATTAAGGGAGTATCAGTTCATCCAGGTTCCGCAAAAAATACAATGATTAATGCAGCAAATGTTGCAATCGAATTTAACTCAATGCTTCCAGCATGTGAAAAACCAGAATATACAGAAGGATATGAAGGTTTCTATTATTTAGAAAGCTTTAATGGATGTACTGACAAAGCATCTATGAAATACATTTTAAGAGATCACGACAGTGCAAAATTTGAGAACAAAAAATCAATAATGCTGTTAGCTGAAAAATTGTTAAATGAAAAATATGGAGAAGGAACAGTAAAAGTTACTTTAAGAGACCAATATAAAAATATGCTTGAGCTTATAAAGCCTTGCATGCATCTAGTTGATAATGCAATTGATGCCATGAAAGCTTTAAATGTAAAACCAGTAATAGAACCAATTCGAGGAGGCACTGATGGCGCAACTCTAAGCTATATGGGATTACCTTGCCCAAACCTTGGAACAGGCGGCTTTGCTTATCATGGAGAATTTGAACATATAACAGCAGAAGGTATGGATATCTGCACAAATATTATTATAGAAATATTAAAAAGATACGCCCATTAGAAAAAAGCAGCCGATAGGCTGCCTAAATTCATTCCACATTAGAAAAAAGCAGCCGATAGGCTGCATAAGATCATTTCACATTAGAAAAAATTTATTTATCAAAGTTATTATTAATAATTTACAAAAATAACACTGCGGTTGCAATTTATAGATGAAGATCTGAAAGAATATACTAAAACTCCTATTAATTTTTAAAACTTAATAGGAGTTTTTTTAATATTACAAGTAGTAAAATAATGCATTTTTATTTGTTATTATATTAAAATTGATAAAACCTTTAATAATATTGACTTATATTTTATTTACTATTATAGAGTATGGTATAATTTTCATGTAACTATATAAAATATACATATATTTAACTAGATTTGACTCTGCTTTTTAGAGCATAGTTTTATATTTTATAATTTATTTTAGTAAATATTGAAAAAATTTTAACATCAACTGTTAACTTCAAAAGAATGGAGTGAGATAAATGAAAAATAACGCAGCTCAAAGAGAATTTAAAAAGTATAAAAGTCAAATAAATCAAATAGAAGAAATAGTAGAGCATTCGAAGCCAGGAGCACTTTTAGAGCATGAAAGTTCAATACGAAAGAAACTTAGGCATCTTAAAGAACTAGAGGATCAAAGTTTAAAAGATTTTAAGGAAGTTTATGAGAGATACGAAGAACTATTAGAGAATATATCAAAAAGAATGCTTGATAATTATAATAAAAAAAATAATACAGAATTTGATTTCTACGAAGTTGTACGTGGAAATTATAATAGCTACTTAAATCAAGGATTAATGACAATACTTACAAAGCAGCATATTCCAAGATTAGTAGCGAAGGAATTTGAAGAAACCTTTCCGAAGAATCCTAAGGATGAATACCCTGCAGCAAGAAGTATGAAAAGAAAATTTTATATACATTTAGGGGATACGAATACAGGTAAAACTTATAATGCCCTGGAACGCTTAAAACGTGCAAAAAAGGGTGTATACTTGTCACCACTTAGGATTCTTGCATTGGAGAATTATGAAAAGCTTAATAAAGAAGGAGTAATATGTGATCTCCAAACTGGAGAGGAAGAAATAATAAATGTGGGGGCAACGCATATTTCTTGTACGATAGAAAAGGTGAATTTAAAAGAGCATTATGATATAGCAGTAATAGATGAAATTCAAATGATTTCTGATACTTTTAGAGGAATGGCATGGAGTAAAGCTGTTCTTGGGCTTCAATGTGATGAAATACATATTTGCGGGGCTGCAAATGCAAAATTTATTTTGGAAACGATAATAAATGATTGTAAAGATGAATATGAAATTAAAGAATATAAAAGGGCAATACCACTAGAAGTTGAATTTAAAAATTTTAGTTATGGAAATGTTCAAGAAGGAGATGCTATTGTAGTATTTTCAAAAAAGAGGGTATTAGAAATTGCTGAGGAATATTCAGGCAGAGGTATTAAAGCAAGCATAATATACGGTGATTTACCACCAGAGGTTAGAAAGATGCAGTATGAGCAATTTGTTAATAAAGAAACAAAAATACTTGTAACCACTGATGCTATAGGAATGGGAGTTAATTTGCCGATCAGAAGAATTATATTTATGAGCATACGAAAGTTTGATGGAGAAGAAGTTAGAGAGTTAACGTCACAAGAAGTAAAGCAAGTTGGAGGGCGTGCTGGAAGATTGGGTATTTATGATGTAGGATATATTGCAAGTGTTGGAGGAAATGCAGATATAATTAAATCAAAATTAGATACTAAAGATGAGACTATTAAGCAGGCTGTTATTGGACCATCAGAGGTAATATTAAAGATTAGAAGTCTGCCTTTAGATGAAAAACTAGCATTATGGAGTACTAGAGAGGAAAAATTAGATTATTATACTAAAATGGATGTAAGTGAATACATTTTGATTTTAGATAGAATAAAAAAGTATAAACTTAGAGAAGAAATACAATGGGATTTACTAAAAGTTCCCTTTGATGTTTCCAGCGATGAATTAATGGAGACATTTTTAAACTATATAGATGAGTTATTTATTAATAAACAAGATGAGCTGTTTAAACCACAATGCTTTAGAGGTGGATTAGATGATTTAGAAATTTATTATCAAAAAGTAAATATGTATTATTCATTTTCAAAGATATTTAACTTGAAATTAGATGTAAAATGGGTTTACGAGGAAAGAATGAAGATTAGTGAAGAAATAAATGAGATATTATTAAGAATTTAGATATATATTAAAGACAAAGAATTTACTATATTTTATGAGCAATCGTAAAGTAAATAGAAAATAAACAATTTCAACAATATATTATATTTTAGCTGCAATCTTATAAATATAATATATTGTTCTTTTATAATGATCTATATATAGATCATTATAATTGGACTTATTATATGAATATACTTACATATTTACTAAATCTTCATGT
>NZ_AUUU01000186.1 GCF_002760435.1 Clostridium sp. LS | reverse complement strand
CATGGAGATGCAGTAAGTTATGAATTTATTAAACATTTTCCAATGTTTATTCAAAAGGGCATGAATATAAACGGAGTATATTATAATCCTACTTTTTTATATGAATCAACTTGGAATTTATTGGTGTTTATAATCTTAATGATTTTATTAAGAAAAAGTAAAAAGAATGGAATGGTATTTTTTACATATATAGGCTTGTATTCTATAGGAAGATTCGTAATTGAAGGAATGAGAACTGACAGTTTAATGCTTGGAAGTATTAGAATGGCTCAATTAGTTAGCTTAAGTGGAGTAGCTGCATGGATAATATTTTTATTTTTCAATTATTATAGAAGAATGAGTAAAGGAAGAATATAATTACTACATAGATTATATTAATTTATATATTTAATAGGGAGTAGGAAAGGATGTGAGAAGTTAGTGGATGGGAATATTATTGCATTCTCTAAAAAATTTATTAAGTTGTTATTTAATAAAAAACTGATTTTAGTTGCTGCGATACTTCTTTCCTTAACTATTGTGGCAGGCTGTTCAAATTCAAATAAGTTATCGAAGGATAAAACCGAGAATATTCAAGGTAAAGATAAAGTTTCAGATTCATCTAATATTCAATCTGAATCAGGTGATAATAGTGGAAATAATAATGAATCCCAAAAATCTGAAGATAACTCAAAGAAAACTATTCTTAATGATATTAAGATAATGGCACAAGAAGGAAAAATTATTAATTCTGATTTTCAAGCTAAATCTTCTAATTTACAAGAGGTTGAGGATAAGCTTGGAAAAGCGGATAAATCAGAATGGGTAGCAGATGCTAAGGGGAATTATTCCACCTATTCTAAAAATAAAGTGGTTTTTGGATCTAATAAAGGCGGTAGAATCTTTGAAATTAGATCTTTCGATGAACGTTTAAGTCAAATTTCTCTTTCAATGGTTGAAGATTTCTTCGGAACGCCTTCTCATGATGTGACATATAATGGTGAAAAAATTATAGGTTATGTATTAGGAGAAGACTTTAAAATTCTATTTGTATTCAAGGCACCTAATGATAGTAATAGTAACCCTAAATTGGATCACTATTCTGTTTTATATCCCAAAGGTACAGTTAATTCAATGGCAAGTGACCCAGGTAGAGAATGGTAATTTATTATAAAAAATAAAAAATAACAGACTTTATATTTCTATATATAAAGTCTGTTATTTTTTTATTGAACTTAAATTGAATTTCATAATTAATTCAATAAAATAAATTTTTATACATAATTCTAAATGACAAAATACAAATGTTTTTAATGCCCTAATTTATGAGCTAACTTGTAATAGTAGTCATGAATTAAAAATTGTGCAAATAATGAGAGTAACCTAGGTGAGTGACATTGTTACAGATGAGAATAGCGATATTTATTAATATAAAGAAGAACTGTTCAAGCAATAGTAAATCCATATGGCATTATTTTATTTAGCATATTGATAGTAAATTAGGAGGTATTTTAATGAGAAAATTTTTAGGATTTTGGAGGAAGTATTCATTTACACTATTAATTGCATTTATAGTATTAGGTATGTTTGATTTAAGGTTTGCAATAGTTGCAGCCATTTGTATGATAGCACCTGTAATTGTATCTATTTCTAGAGGAAGATTTTGGTGTGGAAATTTATGTCCAAGAGGAAATTTTTATGACAATGTGGTTTCAAAATTTAGTAATAAAAGAAAGCCACCTAAGTTTTTTAAATCATATTATTTTAGAACAGTAATATTAACTATAATGATGACAGTATTTATTTCGGGTGTATATAAAAACTGGGGTAACCTTTATGGTATTGGAATGGTATTTTATAGACTAATTGTCGTAACAACTATAATAGGAATACTATTATCTCTAGTATATAATCATAGAACCTGGTGTAACTTTTGTCCTATGGGAACTTTAGCATCAATTACAGGAAAATTTAGAAGAAGTAAAAAAGTATTGCATGTATCATCTTCATGTATTTCATGTAAATTGTGTGAAAAGAAATGCCCAATAGGTTTAGTTCCACATGATTTTAAAGGTGATGTATTAAGTCATCCTGACTGTATTCAATGTGGAAAGTGTGCTATGACATGTCCTAAAAAAGCAATAGGATATAATAAAATTACAATAAAATAGCTAATAGCATTAAGAATAGATAATGCATTATTTTATTGAATATAATATAAAATAAATCTAATTTTATATTTAGCGGATAGTTTATACCAGGCTATCTGCTTTTTGTATCTATAAACAATTTATCTTAAGAATTGATATATTTTTTGCCTATCTAGTATCTCAAATTTGTAAAAATAAAAGACTTATTTCCAAAATGGTTAAAAGTAGTGTATAATATAAGTGGAAGGTATTGAATTAATTGTTTATAAAATAGAGAGGTCTATTGGCCTAGCTAAATATATAGATTATAAATGTTATGGAAGAAGGTTTTTAAATTGATACAATTTGTATGGTTAATTCCTTTAGGGTTTATTGTTGGAGCATTTGGTACTTTAATTGGTGCTGGTGGAGGATTTATACTAGTACCAATATTATTGTTATTATATCCTGACAAAAGTCCAGATACTATAACTAGTATTTCCCTAGCAGTTGTATTTTTTAATGCATTATCAGGTTCTTTTGCCTACTCTAGGATGAAACGTATTGATTATAAATCAGGATTAATTTTTGCAATTGCAACCATCCCTGGATCAATACTCGGATCAGTAATAACATTGTATATACAGAGGAGGCTTTTTAATGGAATTTTTGGTGTAATATTAGTTTTTGTATCTATATTTTTGATAGTGAGGACTAAAAAAGAGAAGATAGAAAATAATTTAGCAGTTAGGAATGGTTATATTACAAGAACTGTAACAGATATTGAAGGAATTGAACATACATTTTCCTATAATCCCATAATTGGAATTATCGTAAGTGTTTTTGTAGGATTTATGTCCAGTTTTTTAGGCATAGGAGGAGGAATAATACATGTTCCAGTGCTCGTTAATATATTAAATTATCCAGTTCATATTGCAACGGCTACATCACATTTTGTTTTAGCAGTAATGTCACTATCTGGAACTGTAGTTCACATAGTAGATGGGGTGTTTCAATCCAGTGTAATGCAAACAGTAGCATTATCCATTGGAGTATTGTTTGGGGCGCAGTTAGGTGCGAAACTTTCAAAGAAAATTCATGGAATAGCAATAATTAGAAGTCTTGCAGTTGCATTAGCTATTGTAGGAGTAAGAATATTT
>NZ_AUUU01000185.1 GCF_002760435.1 Clostridium sp. LS | reverse complement strand
AAGAATTATAAAGTCTATTGTTACTATAGAGTCAACTTGTTTTTTATAGGAATTTGAATTTCTGTAATAAAATCATCAGGATTTCTGGTTATTGAAATATCTATATAATATACTTCCATTGGATTTCCTATTATACTAAGTTTATTTCTATCAGCATACTCTATTAATTGACCATAAGTTTTGGGCTTATTATTATGAGCCCCTAAGTGCATTTTGCTCAAATAATAACCTCCCTGTATTATTTTACAGTTTTCCTCTGATGTATATGCTTCTTCAAGCTCAATACAGAGTTCAATATCACAAGGTTCTCCCAAAACTCTTTCTCCATAATATATAGCCATTGGATTTCCTATAGTTGAGTACTTTTTCATCGAAACTATTTTCATAGCATCATTAAATAATTTTGTGAACCCATTTTCACTTAGTTCTATAGTCTTTCTTAAATAAATAACCTTCCTTGGCGGAATTTTTTTTATCTCTATGCATGAAAAATCGATATTGTTGTGCATATCAATGTTATCAATATTTAATTTTAATATCTTATCAGCGTACAATAATTCATCAATTTGCTCTTTAATCTCTTGTCTCTTTTGATTAAATATAGACTTTATTCCTGACATATCATTTCTATGTAAAAATACATCTATTTCACTTAATGATAAACCTAAGGCAGCCATTTTTCGAATTATCATAACAATAACAATTTGATTAGTGCTATAGAATCTATATCCTGTTTCAGTATCTATAAATTTAGGTTTTAAAATTCCTATTTTATCATAATAACGCAATGCTTGAATTGAAACTGAACATATTTTCGAAAATTTACCTATAGAAAATAGTTCCTCATCCATATAAATCACATCCTAAATATTGTGTTTCGCTGTTTGTATGTAAAATATAATAACGCATTTTAGTACAGTTTAGAATATTTTTATTCGCATAAAAGCTGCTAATTTCAATAACTGCAAGGAAAGCCTACGTCATTTATGATACGGTTCAGCATTTCACATTCTAGATCAATTAATTATTTAACCATACTCTCTCAAAATATTGCTTCCCACTTATAAACATGATAACCATTACTTAATTCTACTTGATAAAAAAATAATAAAGATAACCATTTATTTCTTAATAAATAATCTATTTTTATTATACTACAAAATTTTATTATTTTTCCTATATTTCCCTCAGTAATCTTATATTAGATCTTATATAGCAACCAACTGCACTTCTATACATCGTACTTAAGCTCGAATATCTTCTCAACCTCATCTATAACAGCACTAAAAGTAAACATCCACATTTTATTACCACATAATTTTTCTAAATCAGTGTCTATTATTTTTCCTATTCCTTTAATCTCTAAGTAATTAGAGTTTCTCACTTCGAATAATCAATTCTGTTAGCATATTCATATATAAGCTTCCATGAAAATAAAATTTGCTAATTAAAATATTTACATAATTATTTCTATTAGCATTTACCTTTTATTAGCCTTAATTCAAAATAAATATTCTCAGCTTTATTGTACATTTTGATATTATGTCGCATATAATAGTTTAATGAATTACAAAAGCTAAGACAGCATTTTATCATACTAATTGAGGAGATGATGATGCCTATGTTAGAAAATTTGAAAGAAATATGGATTCTAACAGCACTAGTTTATGCTTTTGTTGAGAGTTTAGAAAAGTTTGGTTTAAAGAAAAAGTATGCTCATTTGCTAGCAATACCAATAGGAATATGTTTGAGCCTTCTTCAATTTTCAACAAGTAATATTTTAAATAAAATTTTCTATGGAATAATCATTGGTGTACTTTCTGTTGGAACTTGTGATACTGCGTGCAATATAGTTAACTCTATTAAAGATATTGATAAAGATAATAAATAACAAATCATAAATATATTAATGTAAAGTAAATGGGAACTATAGCAGTTTTTTAGAGCCTGTTATAGTTCTTTTATTTGCCTATCTTTCTTTTGATTAAAATTCTTCTACTTATCCATACTATACTTATGAAAGGAGTGATACCATGAGTAATGATAATGAAAAATTTGACAATGAATTTAGTGATTTATCAACTGAAGATGTATTTTTTTTAAGGCAAGTAGAAAAAAGAATAAATGAACATCATAATCCTCCAGTATGCCTTATTGCATATGATAAGCAAAATGAAGATAAGTAAAACTAACCCAGACTCACAATTTAGCATAAAATATTTTTATAAGGGAAATTTAATTAAGTAAGTATATATTAATTTAAAATAATCTTTACTTGCGCTTTAAATTATTAAAAGGAGTGATAATTATGGCAATTCGTGAAGGAGCAATTCCTACAGCATTAGGGACAGTTGTGACAAGTGTTGGTGCAGCAATGGTGGCAGTCGAAGTGGCACCATTGATTGCAGCTGGAGTTGTTGGTTTCGGTGCAGCTCATGTATTACTTGGAGCCATTGATTTAGTACAACATAAAAGACATAGACGATAGGTACACTCTTATACAATAAATTATTTTATCTTGTAGCCTAGCAATAATAAAAATTTGCTAGGCTGATATATTTCTAACTTGCTTAGTTTATTTATATGAGTTATACTAAAACAAAATTGTCGACAGTATACAAATTTAATTTTATAAGGTTATTAATTCAGATATATCTTATTAAGATTTGGAGGATATAAAATGAGAGATTATAAAATTCAAAAAGCACCCTCATACTATAATCAAGCTTATAATTCAATCAAAGATATGATTTTTAACGGTGTTTTGAAGCCAGGAGATAGAATTTATGATTCAAAACTTGCCAATGAATTTCAAATAAGCAGAAGTCCTGTAAGAGAAGCTATACGTTCTCTTGAAAAAGATGGTCTTCTTGTATCTGATGGTAACTCAAAGATTAAGGTATATCAGCCAACTAAAAAAGATATTGAAAATATTTATGAGTGCCGCCAAGCCCTGGAATCCCAAGCCGCAAGATTAACTACTCGAAATGCTTCTGATAAAGAATTAGATGAAATTGAAATTATATTATCTGAAGCTAAAAGAAACATAGACTGTTCTGATGGAAGTTTAATTAAAACAATAATTTTACTAAATTCTCAATTTCATAAATTAATTTTAAGTTTTTGTCAAAATAGTCGTCTGCAAAAACAAAGTAAAGATTTAAGCATTCTTACTCACTTTTATAGATCAATAGATGTTTATGAAAATAATCGAATTATGGATATTTTTAATTATCATATTGAGATATTTCATTATATCAAGCAAAGAGATGAAGATACGGCTGCTCAAACTATGTATAATCATATCGGTAACGACTTAAAACATTTAAAAGATATTCTTGCAATGGAAAACATAATTTAATCTCATTTATAAATTTTGAAATTAATTTACTACAGTAAAGGAGACAATATATAATGATTATTTTAAACGCCTTAGGAAGCGTGTTCAGCATAGTTCTAATGATTTCTGCAGGATACTTTTTATCACATAAAGGATGGTTTGATGAAAAAACTTCTAAGCTTTTCTCAAAACTAGTATGTAATCTTGCTATTCCCTGCCTTATGATTTCCCAGTTTACGGAAAGTTTTGATAAAGATAAATTATTAAATCTTGGCAACGGTTTATTTGCTCCATTTGCATCAATGGCTATTTGTTACTTAATTGCTGTTATAGTTTCTAAAATTATTAAAGTTGAAGAAGGCCGTATTGGTACTTTTAGATCAATGTTTTTTGTATCTAATTCAATATTTATAGGATTACCTGTAAACATGGCTTTATTTGGAGAAAAAAGTATACCAAACGTTCTATTATATTATATTGCCAATACTACTTTTTTCTGGACCTTAGGAGTTTATGGCATCAGCAAAGACGGACAAACTAGTAAAGCTAACATTCTTTCTTTTGATACATTAAAGAGGATTATGTCTCCCCCACTTTTAAGTTTTATGTTCGCAATTATACTTATTTTACTCGATGTTCATTTACCAAAATTTCTCCTAGATACCTGCAAGTATTTTGGAAATCTGACTACACCTTTAGCTATGTTATTTATTGGAATAACCATTTATTCTGTTGACTTTAAAGAATATAAATTTAGCAGAGATATGATAGCTATTATGTTAGGTAGATTTTTAGTATCACCAATACTTATTCTTGTGCTTTGCAATTTTTCAAATACACCTATACTTATGAAGGAAGTATTTGTTATTCAAGCTGCTATGCCAGTCATGACTAATACTGCAATTGTATCAAAAAGTTATAATGCTGATTATGAATATGCCACTATAAATACAATTATTACTACAATTTCTAGTCTATTAGTTATTCCTATTTATATGCTACTGCTAAGTTAACAAAATATAAAAGTTATCTTATTAATTATAGACCGCCCTCATTTCTTAGAGGGCGGTCTAACTTATTTACTATAACTTTTAATCCAATCAATTATTTTATCAATGTAATAAATAATCAAAAAAACAATAAGAAACACTAAATAAAAAGATTTAATCATCAATATTTGTCGAATATTAACATAATTTCAAAATTTCAAATAACTTAAAATAAAATTAACATAATTTCACACTACTTTTAACATTGCAGCGTTAAAATGATGTGAAAATAAATCCATGGGAGGAATAATATGAAAAGTAAATTTTTATCTATATGTGTTTCATTAGCAGTAGCTGGAACACTTATCTCTACAACATCTTATACTACTAAAGCTGCCACAATGGTTTATAACGGTACAACAATCGATGCAAATTTAAACTCATCAGCAACACCAGATCATATTGCCCTTAGTTGGACTGATGATCCAACAACTACTCAAACTATTACTTGGAGGACAATATCAACTGACAAAAAGTCAAATCTTCAATACAGAATTAAAGGTTCTTCAACTTGGACTACTGCATCTAATATAACTCCGACAAAATTAACTTCTTCAACAGGTAATGCTGCTATAGCTACTGGCACAGAAAATATTTATTCTAAAACAATTACAGGTCTTACTCCTGGAACAACTTATGAATACCAAATAGTTGGAATAGATGCAAATGATAAATCTAATGCAAGTAGTATTAGCACTTTCAAAACCGAAAGTAAAAATAATAAGACTACTAAGTTTATAGTATTTGGTGATTCTCAAAGTGGAATTCCTGATAATCCTGAATATACCCCTTGGAAAAATACTGTAAGTAAAGCTTATGAACAAAATCCTGATGCTAATTTTATCATTAATATGGGTGACTTAGTTGAAATAGGACAAGATTACCGTCATTGGAACAACTGGTATGCTGCAGCTGATGGTGTTATTAATAATATTCCTGAAATGCCAACTCAAGGGAATCATGAAACTTATCAAAATAGCACCTATGCTACTTCAGCTCCACAGGATTTTACTGGCCAATTCTCTGTGCCTCAAAATGGTCCAAAAGGACATATTGGACAAACATATTCTTATGATTATGGAAATGTCCACTTTGTTGTATTAGATAGTCAAGAAGACGAAGAAGCTCCAGCAAATGATGTTTTTCTTCAAGACCAAGCAGACTGGCTTGACAAAGATTTATCAAAAAATAAACAAAAATGGACAATAGTTATGTTCCACAAAACTCCATATTATAATAAGGCAACTAGAAATAACCCTGCAGTTAAAGATATTTTCACACCAATAATTGAAAAGTATCATGTTGATGTAGTATTTAACGGTCATGATCATGGTATTTCTAGAACTTACCCTATTAATGGAAATAACTATTATACAGATTATTCTAAAGGAACAGTATATTATGTAACAGGTAGAAGCGGAAATAAGTTCTATACAGATCTTAATAGCAAGGTTTGGGATGCAAATTTCATTGACTGCCAAGATAGTCCTTCTTATGAAGTTGTTAATGTAGCAAACGGAAAACTTACTATTGATGCATATAAATATAATATAATTGATACAAGTGCAACAAATACTAAAAATGTTCTTTATAATACTCCAGTAAAAGTGGATTCTTTTACTATTGATAAGGATAATCCATCAAACAGCACTCAATTAACATTAAAAGCAAGTCAAAATACTCAATTAGCTATTGCTGGTACTTTACAAAGCGGTTATAATGTGACAGTTTCAAATAAAAAGGGTTATATAGATCCATCATTATTAGCTAAATATTATAAAGGTACTTTTGACGCTGCTTCTTTAACTTTAACAGTTAATAAAACTTCATATAAGTTTGATAAAACTGACTTCTTAAATGGTGATACTTCAAAAGTAAGTATTGATTCTCTATACAAAAAAGGAATTGAAGTAACTTATAATCAAAAATTAAACTGTGTACTTGTTGACTTCACTGGAAGAATTACTGCGGATATGATAGCATCATTTAAAGGTATTGCCCTTAATTAAGATTAAATAAATTTCTGGTATAAAAAAATTTAATTAACTAATAATATTATTGTCGATTAAATTTTATTTTAGGAGGTAACTACTATGAAACCAGAAAAAATGGGTTCACCAAATCAAGGTATTAAATGCGTTGTTAATTCATGTCACTACTATATGCAAGGCGACCACTGTTGTGCCCAACAAATTGAAGTACAACCTAGAAATGCACAAGATACTCAAGAAACAGATTGTGCTACATTCATACCAGAAAATCAAGGCTAATTAAATATTGTTAATAAGTGGCTGTTGCAAATTTGCGACAGCCACTATAATATACAGCAATTTAAATTTTAGTATGTCTAATTGATAGTTATTTCCACTTTATATAAGTTTATAAATCCTTGCCTCATAAGGCCTAAGTTCTATATCTTCCATAGGTTTATTTTCATCTACCTCATAATTGGAAATCAAAAGTTCCGTAGTCTTAAATTCTATTGTTTCTTCAAGCGTAAACCTTATTTTACTTCCTGTGAAATTACATATAACTAATAACTTTTCATTTTCTAGAGTTCTTGTGTATGCAAATATTTCTTCGCTTTCTTCTAAAATCAGATTATATTTTCCATATACAACTACTGAATTTGATTTTCTGATTTTAATTAATTTCTTATAATAACTAAATATAGATTTTTCATCATTTAATTGAGATTGAGCATTTATTTCTTTGTAATTAGGATTTACCTTTATCCAAGACTCTCCTGTAGTAAAGCCTGCATTTTGGCTATCATTCCATTGCATTGGGGTACGTGCATTATCTCTGCCTTTTGCATATATGGATAACATTATATCTTCATGCTTGTATCCTTTTTCTTTTCTTTCTTTATACATGTTAAGAGTTTCTATATCCTTATAGTCCTCCAAATTTTCAAATCTTACATTAGTCATACCAAGTTCTTCACCTTGATATATATAAGGAGTTCCCTTCATTCCATGTAATAATGTAGCGAGCATCTTTGCACTTTCTACTCTATACTTATTATCATTACCCCACCTTGAAACTATCCTTGGCAAGTCATGATTATTCCAAAACAAACTGTTCCATCCTGTTCCTTCTAACTCTAATTGCCATCTTGATAAAGCCTTCTTTAATTCTAGTAAATCTAATGGCTTCAAGTCCCATTTTTCTTTACCTGGCTGCTGATCAAGCATAATATACTCAAATTGAAATACCATACTAAGCTCGCTGCCATCTGGATTTGAGTACTTTCTAGCTATTTCAGGTGTGCATCCCCAAGCTTCCCCAACAGTTAACAAGTTTTTATCACCAAAACTTTCCTTATTCATCTCTTTAATATAATCATGAAGTTTTGGCCCATTTTCCTTAATTTTTTCGTCTGGAACCTTGCCTATGAGGTCAATAACATCCATTCTAAATCCTCCGATACCTTTGGCGATCCAAAAATTCATCATATCATAAACTTCCCTGCGGACTTTTTCGTTTTCCCAATTTAAATCCGGTTGTTTTTTACTAAACAAGTGTAAATAATATTGTCCTGATTCTTCATCATATTGCCACGCACTGCCGCTAAATGCTGAAGTTAAATCATTAGGCTCTTTTCCATCCACAGGATCTCTCCATATGTAATAATCTCTATATGGATTGTCCTTTGATTTTTTAGCTTCAATAAACCATTTATGTTCATCGGAAGTATGATTAACAACAAGATCCATAAGTATTTTTATACCTCTCTTATTACCTTCTCTAAGGAGCTCTTCCATATCTTCCATAGTTCCAAAATCGTCCATTATATCTTCATAATCACTTATATCATACCCATTATCATCATTTGGTGATTTATATACTGGTGATAACCAAATTACATCAATTCCTAATTCCTTTAAATAATCTAACTTTTCAATAATGCCTCTTAAATCACCTATGCCATCTCCGTTAGAATCCTTAAAACTTCTCGGGTATATTTGATATACTACCGATTCATTCCACCATTTATTTTCCATTTTATTTATTCTCCTTTTATTTTTAATATACGATATAAACTAAATCCCAAACTTTTAGTTCTGGAATTATGAATTTAACTTTGTTTCCATTTTCACTTTCAATATACTCGAAATCTAATCTTAATGCTTTTCCCTCATTATAATCAGGTGAGGCTGCATACACAGCTTTCACTTCGTTACAGGTAATCATAGAAACCTCAATGTTTCTTATTTCAGAAGGTGTTTTTTCTTTTGCCTCATTCCAATTCATATTCTCAATACCTACAAAATTCACAAGGTTAATAATTTTATAACCTGGCTTTTCCTTTATTAAGGACCAAATACAATCTAATTCAGCTTTTGGTGAAGCCTTTGCTCCACTAATTACATACTCTCCATTTATTCCCCCTGTATTAACCATGGAAGTATCTATAATATCAAAATCATAAAGAAGTTCTTCATATTTAACTATGAAATCATAGTATCTTCTTAACTTATTCTTAAAGCTTTCACTTTCTATAGTTCTATACTTAGGATAATAAGGATCATTAAGAACTCCGTTATTTTCTCCTAATAGAAGATGAAAACCTCCACTAGAAAATATAGTTGCCATGGTAAGTAATGTAGCATTTTCTGCATGTTCTACTGGAATATCTAACTCTTGTAAAAAAGGTTTCATATAAGCAGCTAAAATTATTTGCTTTCTTGAAACGTATTTCTTTGCGTTTGATATTAGATTATATAAATCCTGGTATGTATCATTTGGAGGCCATACCTCAATATAAACCGCGTCTTCTTCTGCCTTCGCAACAGTCTCCACTGGCCAGTTATTTACAGCATTAAATATTAAACCTACCTCTTCACCTTTCTCTTCTATATACTTTCTAGTTTCATTAATCAAAATCGGAAAGTCTTCTCTTAAATTTCTTATTTTTTCTTCTTCATAAATGTTTACTATTGCTTCCTTTGGATAACCATATTGATCCATATGAATACCATCAAAACCAAACTTAATAGCTTTATAAAATTCATGAATTATATGATTGTGCCACTTGCTTTCTTTCGATATATCCATCATGTAAAGAAAATTATCAAATCCATAGACTTCTTTATTATTTTTGTAAATAGCTAAATCCTTATTTTTTTCGTAAAAGTCTGGAGCCGCAGCATATACTGCACCGTAACCCATAGCCTGCATATTATATTTATGTGTTAATCTAATTTTTTCTTCAATCGTTTGCACACTTAGTTTTCTATTTAAAGGATCTATAAATATATCTTCCTTCGGAATTAAATCATGGTGTCTATACATCCAATCATAGTACTGAACTACATTTAAGTGATATTTATTCATTTCTTTTAAATCATCTTTATCACCTAGATCATCTGGTGAAAAATCAGCTAAAAAGCCATATCTAGGTGCATTTTTCCAAGAACTTAGTATATCAAAGGCTGTTGTTAAGAACTGTACTCTTTCACCATTTTCAAAAAGTTCTACCTCCACACCATAACCTGACATAAAACTTTTATCATCGTTTATATCAAATTCAAATAAAACTTTATTTTCAAAATTACTAATACTCTTTTCTATTGAAAGAATATTTTCGTGAAGTTTATAAATATTACATCTAATATAATTTTCTGAAACATTGCCTTCGCCATCTACAATTATTTGTATTTTTTCACCTTTATTAAATTGAGCTTTTGAAGGATATAAATCTTTTATTATCAACTGCATCATCTCCTTTTTATTCTTTTTCAATATATACCATATCCCAATACTTCAGCTCTGGAACTTCTATCTCAAGATGGGTTCCATCACTATCATTCTTAGCTTTATATTTTAATTCTATGGATTTACCTTTATTAAAATCAGGTGAAGCCAAATACACTCCTTTTACTTTTCCTTCTTTAATGGAATAATTAAGCTTTAAGTCCTTTTTCTCATCTGGAGCATTATAATTTGCTCCGTCATCTCTCCAGTTTGAACGCTTTATTCCTAAAAGATTTATCATTTGAACTACTTCAAAACCCTGCTTCTCTTTTGCAAAAGCCCATACAGTATCCTGAATTCCATTGCTGCTTGTCTTAATTCCTTCTAACTGAATTTCATTTTTATTGTCCTTTAATCCATCTCTTAATAAATTTTCATAAGCTACAAGAAAATCATAGTAGTTTCTCATAGAAGCTACCAAAGATTCCGGCATAGTTAAATTTTTATTTGGAAAATATTCTCTAGCAAGCATTCCTGTATCTCCCAATTCTATATGGGATCCTCCAGAAGCAAATATAGCTGCATCAGTTAATTTGACACTATTTTCATTAAATTCTCCCTTGCTAGCTGCTTTTCCATAATTCATATAAGCTGCTATTACTGTACTTTTCTTTCCATTTGTTAATTCGTACCCTTTATCTACAGTTTCTTTAAAGGAATAATAGTCTTGAAAATCGCTAGGCCAAAGCTCAGAATAAAGAAAATCTACATCCCCCTTTGCAACCTGCTCAAGTCCATATCTATTTACTGTATTAAATACTACTCCAACACCCATCTCTTTTTTAGCATTATTAATAAAGTCAGCATAAGTATCTGGCAAGTTAATCTTATTACCGTTATAATCATAGGTAACTTTCCTATATCCCAATGTATCCATATGGAAAATATCAAAATTTAATATCTTATTTACTTCTTTTTCTTTATTGTATATATACTCTTGCCACTCCTTATTTGCTGGATTAAATATAAATAAATTGGGTGATGCCCACCCCGCTGGAAGATTGTGAGCATCTTGAATTTGATGTTTGTTATCCTTGAATACTCCCCACTCCTGTTTTACACTATCTTTTTCAAAATCAGCGTATGCTCCATAAATAAGATTGTAGTTAGCAGCCTTCATATTCTTGCTATGGGCTAAATCAATATAATCTTTTACTGTCTGAAAATATATATCCCTATTTGCAATATCCTTCCATGAAGTTAAGTTATTGTTTTCGATTTCTGGTAATGGCTTTTGATGCTTGTTTTGCCAATCATAAAATTGAAGCCCGTTTATGTGAAATTTGTTTATTTGATTTATTATTTCTTCACTCTTATTCTTATCCTGCTTAGGATATTCAGCTATATACCCGTATCTAGGGAATTTCCCCCAATTTGACGATACATCTACTGCAGAATTTTCATAATCATCCACCTCAGTCCCATGGGTTGCATAAACCTCTACAAGATAGCCCTTATAATCATCTTCTGGTGCATCCCAGGTGATATCGATTATCTTTTTTTCACCATTTGCCATATAAGCTTTGATTCCTTTATGCTCAACAATATTATTTAAATGTTTAAAATATATTTCTAAATTGCCATCATAGTTTTTATTAAGCTTATTTTCTAATTCTATTCTTATATTAACCTTATCTTTGGGATTATATCTGGATTTATCTGTATATACATCTCCTATAAGCTTGCCACTACTTACAATCTTTGTTTCTTTATCTGCGTTAAAGGTTTTTAATTTATAAATACGAACCCCAGCTGCAATACCAATGCATACAAACAGTGCAATACCTAAAATAAATCTTCTTTTCAACTGAATTCCCCCATTCTAAATTAGCCTTTAACTGCACCTTCACTTCCACCTGATTTTATAAACTGTTTATTGAAAGCAATAAATATTATAATCACAGGTATTAAAACCAATATTGCCGCTGCAAATATAACTCCCCATTGAGTTGCCTTTCCATTTTGAAGCAATTTCACTGCTATAGGCAATGTTCTCATTGATTGAGTTTTTATTACTGTTAAAGCTGTAAATACTTCCATCCATAATCCTGTAAAAGTGCCTATAGCCAGGGTTCCTAAAGCTGGTTTTGAAAGGGGTAATATTATTTTACTGTATATAGTCCACTTATTTCCGCCATCCACAATTATTGATTCCTCTAATTCTCTAGGAATAGTTTCAAAGAACCCCTTCAAGAAAAAGGTATTTCCTGCTATCCCACCACTGACATATAAAAGAATTAATCCTGTATAAGTATCTACCAAATGCAATTCCTGTAAAATAGTAAATTGGGAAACTAAAGCAAGTACAGCTGGCATCATTAAAGAAAATATATAAATATTGAAGATTATTTTTTTCCCTGGAAAATTTAATCTAGAAAATCCATAACCTGAAAGGGAAGATACAAATAATATACATACTGTGCTGACAACTGTTACAAATACGCTATTCATAAAATACCTAGAAAAGTTTTCACCTGTCCAAACAGCTACATAGTTTCCGAAATAAAATTCTTTTGGAATTATTTGTGGCTTTGAAGGCATAACATAAGTACTAGCCGACAGTGATGTACTTATCATGTTCAAAAATGGCAGTAACGAAATTATAACTATAACTATTAGCATCAAGTGTATTAAGATTTGAGAGAATTTTCTTTTTCCACCTTTATTCACATACCTCACCTCCATTAAAATTGAACTTCACTTTTAGCTATTTTTTTCTGCACAATGGAAGTAATAATTAAAATAGTACCCATAATTAAACTTAATGCTGCGGCATAACCAAAGTCAAAGCTTGAGAATGCTTTAGTATACATATAATCTAGAAGTACATCTGTTTTCCCCATTGGCCCTCCTGCAGTTATAAGCATTACTTGAAGCATTATATTGAATGCCCCAATTATTAGGTTGATGACTATAAAATATGTTCTTGATGCAAGCAATGGTAATGTTATCTTCCACATTTGCTGTCTTTTAGTTGCTCCATCTACATCAGCTGCTTCGTATAATTCCTTCGGTAAATCCTGAATAGCAGCTGTATACATAATCATTACCCATCCAATGCCTTTCCATATACAAAGAGCCCAAATCACCATATTACCTGTCCATTCATTCTGCAGCCAAGAAATAGGCTGATTTATAATATGAAGATTTAATAATATTGAATTTACTAAAGCCCCTTTAGTATCTTGGAAAATATACTTAAACATTATTGCAACAACTATCCAATCTGAAATAACTGGAATATAAAGTAAAAATCTATAAAATACCTTTCCTTTTGTAAGAGATTCAATAAATATTGCAATTATCATTCCTAAAAACCATTGAATTGGAACTGTGACTATTACTGCTAATAATGTATTCCTTAGTGATAAGTAGAATTTTGCACTTTCATCTATGGTTCCGCTACCAATGAAAGCTTTCTTAAAGTTAGCCAGCCCTACAAAAGTACTAGCTTTATTAGGATTAACGCTATAATCCATAAACGCCATCATTATGTTCTTTAGAAGTGGAAAAGCTACGAAAACTGCAAAAAGCAGAAAGCCTATCCCTATAAACGCCCATCCTTCTATCGCTTCTCTTTGTTTTTTATTAAATTTTTTCCTATTACCAGTAGCTCGTGAAACATTTGCAATATTACTTTCCAATTGCTTCGCCCTCCTATTCTATAATTGGGGATTGAGATAATACTTTAATCCCCAATTTTCAAATTTTATTTTTCTTGAAGTAAAGCATCAACTTTACTTGCCGCATCATCTAATGCTTGTTTTGCATTCTTATCCTTGCGTACAGCTGCTTCAAACTCATCCCTTATTGCATTAGAAATGTCTCCCCACTTAGGACTTGGAGTTCTTGCCCATGTTGAACTTAATTGATTCATATATACACTTAACATTTTATTATCTTTAATTACTGATTTTTCTGCCGTAATTTTATTAACTGGCATCATACCTAGCTCTGTTGCAAATATTGTTTGGGCCTCATCTGAACTTAAATATTTAGCAAAAACATATGCTTGCTGCTGATTTTTTGATGCTTTAAATATTACAGTATCTTCTCCGCCAACTACTGAAACACTGCCGCCAGCTCCCTTTGGCATTGGAGCAAATACTACATTATCTTTAACTGTATCTTGATCCTTGTTTGCAGGGAACCACCATGGACCATCATCAATCATTCCATAATGTTCTGCATTAAAGCCTTCCCAAGAACCTTCCCCGCCAAGTAAGCTTGCTGCTACATACCCTTTATCATTCCATTCAATAATCTTTTCAAGAGCTTTAACACTTTCTGGACTATTTAGGTATCCTGAAGCTTTTGTATTCTTATCATCGGTAAACTTGCCACCAAGTGATATAAAATATGGAGCTATAGCCCATGACTCTAAGCCAGCAATACCGATACCATTTACATTATCAGCTTGTAATTTTTCTGCATATTTTTCAAGTTCCTCCATAGTTTTGGGAGCCTCTTTCAATCCGGCCTTATCTAGCATAGCTTTATTATAAATAGCAACCTTTGTGTTGGTATCTAATGGGATACCATAATAATGTCCATTATACATATTAGTACCCATCGGTCCTTCAAAGGTTTCTTTCTTTAAATCTTCAAAACCAGACATTTCATCAACTGCTGCTAAATAATCCTGAGAAGCATATTGTGCAACATCTACAATATCAGTTCTTGCTAAATCAGGTGTAGTCCCACTCATAGCTGCCTGAAGTATTTGCTTCTTGTAGTCATCTCCACCAGGCATTGGAGTGATTTTAACCTTTATATCTGGATATTTTTTGTTAAATGCAGGTATTATTTTATCAGTTAACACTGCATTTTCTTTATCAGTGAAGGTACTCCACATTTCAATTTCACCTTTTAAACTTGTCTCATCTGTAACTCCTATGTTTTGTGTTTGATTTTCAGCTGTTTTATTACTCCCGCAGCCTGTAAATACGATAGAAACTATTATTCCTGCTAGAAATAATGATATAATTTTTTTGCTTTTCATTTTATATCCCCCTTATAAACTAATTTTTTTAATCCATTACTCATCTTGAAAATTTTTCAATTTAACTAATTGATTTAGGTTGACTTTTTGTAAAAAAGATACTTTACTTATAAACACTTATTTTCAGTAAACTACTATTATCTTTAACTTACTATATTAAAAAACTTCTACAAAGTATTTTAGTATTTCTCTTTGTTTACGTTTACCACTTGATTTTATTTTAATCTGTATTACAATATAAATAAATGTACAAAAGTGAATTTTTTTTGTAATATTTCTACCTGGAGGGATTCAATGAGATTACTTGCAATTGATATGGATGAAAATATAAATGTAAGATTTCTAGGGCATGTTAATTATTCTGTACCTTGGATGCATTTTACTAGAATCTTAGATGAATATGTAATGTATATTGTAAAAAGCGGCGAACTGTATATTAAGGAAGGTGATACAGACTATGCATTAAAAGAAGGTGATATGCTTTTACTAGAACCAAATATTAAGCATACCGGCTATAAAGAAGCTTGCTGTCACTATTATTATATTCATTTTAAAAGTTGCGGAATATATACCTTAAATAACAAAACATTTCATGAAATCTCTCAAGAATTATTAAATAAACGTAATCATTCTCTTACTAGTGATACTTTCGAAGAAGATAAGTCAATTGATACAATTTATTACTTACCAAAATATTATCATCTTGATAATATTTTCGAGGTATTTTCTATTCTTGAAAAAGCGGATTATGATTTCTACCAAAAATATGAAAATTACAGAAAAATTGCATCATTAAAATTTCAAGAACTAATTATAAGGGTATGTAGAAACTTTATTACTACAAAAGTTCAAAACGGATCTGCCAAACCCTTTATTAAGGTTCGGGAAATAATAACTTATCTTGAAGCACATTATATGACTTCAATTAATAGTCAAGAGATCGAAGAACTCCTCGAATCAAATTATGACTATTTAAATAGAATATTTAAAAAGGTCACTGGTAATACCATAATTAATTACTTAAACATTTTAAGGATTAATAGAGCGAAAGATTTATTATCCACAACCTCTATTAAGTTTTCAGAGGTAGGCTATCTTGTTGGCATTAATGATCCTTATTATTTCAGTAAATTGTTTAAAAAGTTAACTGGTATGACCCCAAGCCAATATGTAAAAAGCAGAAGTGATATGAATTTATGATTTAATATAGGTAAAGTTACCATAAAATCAAATTTCTTATCATAAAATTAATATTAAATTCAGACATCAGACATCTCTCTTGAAAAACGACATCATTTATAATATTATATAAGTATAATCCTTAAGGAGGTTAATTTATGCCAAAAAAAGAAAAGAGTTTAGCAGAGAGTATAGCTGATGATATTCTTTCTATGATTACTATAGATAAAAGATTTACAGTTGGAGATAAACTGCCAAATGAAAATGAACTTTCTGCTGAATTAAATATAAGCAGAACTACATTAAGAGAAGCTATTCGGATCTTAGTAGCTCATAATGTTCTTGAAATTAGAAGAGGTAAAGGCACCTTCGTAGCTAGTAATGTTGACATGAGTGGTGACTTTGGCTTAGAAGAACTATCAACTATAAAATTAAATGTTAAAGATTTATATGAAATGAGATTAATTTTTGAACCTCAAACAGCTTATTATGCTGCAAAACGTGCTACAGATAAAGAATTAGAAAGAATACTTTATTATGGAAAACTAGAAGAAGAAAAAATTTTAAATAATGAAGATCGTACTGATGTAGAACAGGCATTCCATAGATCAATTGCTAAGGCAACTCATAATGAATTTATGAACAAATTAATGCCAATAATCTATAAAGCTATTGATAAAGGTGTTATTTTATCTGATGATAATAAATCTGTAATTCAAGATACATTAAATGATCATAATATGATAATGGAATTTCTAGCAAACCGAGATGCTGAAGGAGCAAAAACTGCCATGAAACTTCATATTATCAGAGCCATGCGCGGCTTGGGCATATATAGTGAATAAAAAAAGTACTTTATTTTTGGTACTTTTTTTTTACAAAGCATAGATAATACATTGACAATAGACATCATACAACATATAATAAAAATATACAACGTATTGGTTTTATATTAAGGAGGTAACACAATGAAAAGTGATGTAATAACAAAAGGCGCTAAAAGTGCACCACAACGTTCACTACTTAGTGCGTTAGGTTTGACAAAAGAAGAAATGGAAAGACCTTTAATTGGTATCGTAAGTTCACAAAATGATATCGTTCCTGGTCATATGAATTTAGATAAAATTGTTGAAGCTGTAAAAATGGGTGTTTCTATGGCCGGAGGTACTCCAATTGTATTCCCTGCTATTGCCGTATGTGATGGAATTGCTATGGGACATGAAGGTATGAAATATTCATTAGTTACAAGAGACTTAATTGCCGATTCAACTGAAGCTATGGCAATGGCTCATGCTTTTGATGCACTAGTAATGGTACCTAATTGTGATAAAAATGTACCAGGACTTTTAATGGCTGCAGCAAGAGTTAACATCCCTACTATCTTTGTAAGCGGAGGTCCAATGCTTGCAGGTAAAGTGGATGGATGTAAGACAAGCCTTTCTAGTATGTTTGAAGCTGTAGGTGCTTACAATGCAGGAAAAATTACAGCTGAAAAATTAGATGAATATGAAAATAATGTGTGCCCTACTTGTGGTTCTTGTTCAGGAATGTATACTGCAAATAGTATGAACTGTTTAACAGAAGTTCTTGGTATGGGACTTAAAGGAAATGGAACAATTCCAGCTGTTTATTCTGAAAGAATTAAACTTGCAAAACATGCTGGTATGAAGATCATGGAATTACTTGAAAAGAATATAAGACCAAGAGATATTATGACAGAAGATGCATTTATGAATGCTATGACTATGGATATGGCACTTGGATGTAGTACAAACAGTATGTTACACTTACCTGCTATCGCTCATGAGGTTGGTTTTGATTTAAATGTTGATATAGCTAATGAAATTAGCGCTAAAACTCCAAATCTATGTCATCTTGCTCCAGCAGGACATACTTATATTGAGGATTTAAATGATGCGGGCGGAATTTACGCTGTTATGAATGAAATAAATAAGCTTGGCTTATTAAAGACTGATTTAATAACTTGTACTGGAAAAACTGTTGCAGAGAACATCGAAGGCTGCGTAAATAAGAATCCTGAAGTTATAAGACCTGTTGAAAACCCATATAGCCAAACTGGTGGAATTGCTGTTCTTAAAGGTAACCTTGCACCTGATTCATGTGTTGTTAAGCGTTCAGCAGTTGTACCTGAAATGTTAAAACATGAAGGTCCAGCAAAGGTATTTGACTGTGAAGAAGATGCTCTTGAAGCAATAAATACTGGAAAAATTGTTGCCGGAGATGTTGTTGTTATCAGATATGAAGGTCCAAAAGGCGGCCCTGGTATGAGAGAAATGCTTAACCCAACTTCTGCAATTGCAGGAAGAGGACTTGGAAGTACTGTTGCTCTTATAACTGATGGACGTTTCAGTGGAGCAAGCAGAGGGGCTTCAATTGGTCACGTTTCTCCAGAAGCTGCAGTTGGTGGTAACATTGCTTTAGTTGAAGATGGAGATATCATTCAAATTGATATCAATGCTAATACTATTAATTTCTTAGTTAGTGACGAAGAATTAGAAAGAAGAAGGGCTAACTGGAAACCAAGACAACCTAAGATTACAACTGGTTACCTTGCTAGATATGCTGCACTTGTAACATCTGGGAACAGAGGTGCTATCTTAGATATTCCAAGATTTAATTAATACTTAATATGTATTTAATTTGTAAGTTATAGGTATAAATATAACCAACAGAAAGACAGGCTAATTATATTACTCGGTTGCTAGGGAGTTAGATTATGATTTTTTATTCTCAATGCAAGACTATGTAAAATAACTAGTCTGTTTTTCTGGTAAATTTGAATTAATCTCCTACTTAAATCTCGATTAACACAAATTATAAACTTCTCATATTTATCTTTAAATTACACAAACTACACAAGTATTTAATAGTAAAATATTATTGTAGATTGTGCCAATTATAAAGGAGGATTTTTATATGGCTCAAATAGTTCAGCGAGGCTTTGTTCCATCTGATAAAATTGAATTTAATGATAAAAATACAGCTTTGCTAAAAGAAGCACAAAATGATATTTGTTATTTACTAAACCGCGGTTACGGAATTAATAAAACCATTGAATTTATAAGTAATCATTATTTATTTTCTGCAAGGCAAAGATTAGCACTAAAAAGAGCCTTATCTTCTGATCAGGATATTAAACGAAGACATGAACACAGATTAACAAAGGAATATGAAAATAGCATAATCCACATAGATGGTCTGAATATAATAATTACTCTTGAAGTAGCCTTGTCTAATTCAACTCTACTCAGATGTATGGATGGGACTTTACGTGATTTAGCTGGATTACGTGGAACATACAAATTAATTGACAAGACAGATTCTGCCATTGAATTAATTGGAGCAAAGTTAAGCAAAATGAAAATACAAAAAGTATTTTTCTATTTGGATTCTCCTGTTTCTAATACAGGAAGGTTGAAATCTAAAATATTAGATATTTTAGCTAAATATGATTATGATATAGAAGTAATTTTAGTGCCAAATGCAGATGTAATTTTAAACAAGCTGGATCACGTAGTTACTAGTGATGGTATTATACTAAATGACTGCACTAGTTGGATTAATCTAGCATATGAAATTGTTAAGGAAGAGTTACCTAATACTTCCTACATTAATTTTCAAATTAAAAATATTTAATACAAAAAAGCCGGAATAAAAAATTCCAGCCTTTTTATTTTTAAATATCAAAATTTCATGTAAAAGTTCTAATTATTTAAATAATATACTATTAACTAATTCAAGTAATTGGTCTTTAACAAAGTCCTTTTTAATAAATACTGAAGCACCTAGCGCTTCACAGACCCCTAGTTGGTTAGAAAAATTTTTTTCTCCTCCATCAGAAAGTACAATTACGCCTATATCTTTATTCTCTTCTCTTAACTCCACAACAAATTCTAACCCACTTTTCTGTGGCATATATACATCAGTAATTATCAAATCAATATTTCCCAATTCTCTATATAATTCAATTCCTTCTTGTCCATTGCAGGCTTCAAATACACTATAATTTGCTTCTTCTAACATATCTCTAATAAGCTTTCTAATAATTGCAGTATCATCAATAACTAATATGTTTTTCTTCTCACCATTCATCAATTTTAAACCACCCTTCTATAACAAAAAATAGAACTTTAATTATAAATCTTAGTTTATAATTGCCTCCATGAAATTCTGATAAACTTTTCTGCATATATATGTAATACTGTTGTAAAAATTATATTACAGGCTTGCCACTTTCTAGTTAAACTATACCACTGCACTTTGTAAAATTCAACTTTTATATACATATTAATCCAAACTATAACTATTTTATACTAAATTTATAACTAATAACAATAATTAGCTATTTGAATATACTATTAATAACTAATTCATAAGGAGTTATTAAAATATGCTAGATGACAACAATTTTACTTATGATGATACTATGAGTTTTAATAAGTTTGAATGCTATCCTGATATTACAGAATCTTACCAAAGACAAAGAGAACCATTTACCCCAAATACAGGTGGTAATTTCCCTCCTATTGGAAACTTTCCACCTAATTCAATTTCACCTGGTTCAGACGTTTATCCGCCTAACTTTAATTACCCTGGCGGGACATTTAATCCTCCAGGAGTACCTAAATCTCCTCCTCCAAACTACGTACCTCATAAAGGAGATGCTGGCGTTCAAAAAATGGGATACAGTGAAGGTGGTATTCAACCATATGCTGTTAGTGCAAATTCTATCCGTTTTTGTCTTTACAAATTCACATACATTTGGGAAACTAGCGGAAGAAACTACTGGGCTTACCTATTAAATGTTGATAGACGTACTGTTTCTGGATTTAGATGGTTTAGAAGAAGCTGGGTATATTTTGGAATAGATTTAAGAAGAATTGATTCTTTCGTATGTTATAGATCCTGCGAAAGCGAATGTGAAGATTGTGTGAATATAGAAGCAAATGATACTATATTACAAAATAGCAATATAGAATATACCACAAATGGAACAAGAGATGTATATACTAATACTTTGGCTTCAATTGATATTCCAGAAATTAAAGAGGATTTTATAACTCAAACTGTAGGTTATGTAGGTGATACTAAAATAAATAGTGAAATGCCTTGTGTTAAAGCTAGAAATATATGTTATAGAATTACTTTGGAGGTATCATACCCAAGTACCTATGATACTGATTTAAAAAACAGAATTAATAATTTAGCAGAAGAAACAAGTAACGATGTTTTCAAATTCAGAAACAACGATAGCACTTCTAACCCACTTGAAACTTTTAATTCAACCTTAGCATCAATACCAGAAACTATTAGTATTTTTTCTAATTCCTTTAACTCTAAACTTAAATTATTAGATTCATTTATTAATAATTACAGCGACATTACTTACTCTATTAGAAGCGAGAAAATCTACAACAATTGGAAGCCTTATTTTTACAATGATTCATTATATTAATTAAAAATATTATAAAAAAATCTCATGTGGGTACCAATATCACATGAGATTTTTTAATTTGCAGCTAAAATAAAATTAATTATTAAATAGTATAGTTTAAATACAATCCTTCAACCTTTTCCCAATCAATTATGTTCCATATATTTTTAACATAATCAGCTCGCAAATTCTTGTATTTTAGATAATAAGCATGTTCCCATACATCTATTGTTAAAATTGGGATTAACCCCTTCATGGCTGGTGAGTTTTGATTTAAGGTATTTCTAACTGATAACTTACCTTCTTTATCTTTAACCAAAAAACTATAACCAGACCCAAATTGACCTATGGCTGCATTACTCACCTCATTTTTTAAAGTCTCCAAATCACCAAATGTACTATAAATTTCTTCTAATAATTTACCTTCTGGAGCCTTCTTTGGAGTTGGTGAAAGAAGAGCAAAATACAAATTATGATTTGACACTCCCCCACCTTGATCGATTACCCCTTGCCTAATTTCTTCTGGTAATTCATCTACACTTGCAAGCAGCTGATCTAGTGATTTTCCCTCTGTATATTGTTCGTAGCCTTTAATCAAAGAATTTAGATTATCTACATACTTTTGAAGATGCTTACTATAATGTGTCTCAATTGTTTCAGCATCAATATATGGCTCTAATGCATCAAATGCATATGGCAATTGTATTTTATCAAACATAATTTTTTCCTCCTTGCTTATTTTTAGAAATTAGGCACATGAAAATAAATAACAAGTCCAAAGTTGCTAATATAAGTTCCGATGTTGC
>NZ_AUUU01000184.1 GCF_002760435.1 Clostridium sp. LS | reverse complement strand
CTCACATGCGTTCGAAAAGGCAGATGCGTGAAAAAAATCTCCAGCTCCACAGTCGCCTGCGATTTTTTTATGTTTAATTATTTTATTCATATATATGAGATAAATATCGTATAAATAAAAATATGAGTATTATTCGAAGTAGGAAGGGATTGGTTAGTATGAAAATTAATGTGGATATATTTTCAGGTTTTTTAGGGGCAGGAAAAACAATGCTCATAAAAAAATTATTAAATGAAAAGGCATATGGAAAAAATACAATAATTATTGAAAATGAGTTTGGTGAAGTAGGAATTGATGGAGACATATTAAAAGAAAGTAATATTGAGATAAAGGAAATAAACTCTGGATGCATATGTTGTCAGGTATCTGGAAATTTTGGAGAAGCTGTCCTTGAAGTAATCAATAAGTATAAGCCAAATAACATAATAATTGAACCTTCGGGAGTAGCAAAATTAAGCGAAATTCTTAATATATTACAAGGGACTAAATTTCAGGAAAATTTAGAAATAAGAAATATTATTACATTAATAGACATAAGAAATTATGATATGTATTTAAAAAATTTCAAAGAATTTTATGAAAATCAAATAAGAAAAGCAAATAAGATTGTTTTAAGTAGAAGCCAATTGGTAGATAAAACTAAAATAAATGACACAATAGATTCTCTTAGAAAACTTAATTCTAGGGCTGAAATAATCTATAAGCCTTGGGAAAGTTTAAATGCTAAAGATTTTTTGATAATTAATAATGTAGAAAATAAAATTGAAATACCATTGACAAAACCTGAAAATATCAAAGCCTTAAGAAGAGAAAAAAGTCATAATGCTAAAGAAGTATTTGAAAGTTATCCAATAGAAATTGATGAAAATACAAGTGTACAAGAAATACAAAAAAAGTTTGAATTTATTGCTAATAGTGAAAAATACGGAAATATTCTTAGAGCAAAGGGAATATTAAGGGGAATTGACGGAGTATATTATCAATTTGACTATGTTCCTAATGAATTCAAAAGTAGAGAAATTAGATGGTCAAATAAAAAAGTAGTGTCTATAATTGGCAGCAAATTAAATAAGAAGGAGTTATTAAAGCTATTTAAATAGTATATTTGAGCTAATAAATATAAGCTCTTAGTGAAAGTTTAATACTGTTTTCTTTAATATCTGGACTACAAAACTATACTATGAGAGGTGGTGTAATAATGAAAATAAATATTGAGATTGTAACAGGTTTTCTGGGTGCTGGAAAAACAAGTTTTATTAATTCACTTTTAAGTGAAAGTCAGGTTGAAGGCGAAAAGGTTTTGATTTTTCAATTGGAAAATGGAGAAAAAAAAGTCCCATTAAACAATAATCTTATACAGGTTCAATATGTGAATGAAGTGAGCGAGCTTAGAGAAGAGCTGATTTATTCAATAAAAGAGTACAATCCCAATAGAATACTTATAGAATATAATGGAACTTTTGATTTAAAAGATTTATTTAATATTTTAAATGACAAAATTTATAGAAGCTGTAGCAAAGTTACTACAATATATTTTGTAGCCGATGGAAAAAAGTTGAAGCAGTACATTGACAATATTGGGAGCTTTATAATTCCTTTTATTCAAGCGGCAAATATGGTTATTGTAAATAACATAGATTATTGCAACGCTGAAACTTTAAATGAGGGCATAAAAAGAGTAAAAAGGATTAATCCTAGGGCATATATTTTAGAAGTTAATAATAAATATACTTTAAAGTCAGCACTTAAGAAATCAAATGTCATTGATAATGGATATCTTAAGAAATTAAGAATTAAGATGTCAAATTTTAAGCGTAATAAGTAAAATACTACTGAAAATACTTTGGAAAGAGGAAGGTATATGAATCGTTGTAAAAACAGAGTTATAACTTTCTGTGTTATAAGTGCAATGTTATTATTATATATTTGTAAGATATATTTTCCCAACTTATACTCGCATGAAATAGGGGACTTTGCCAGCATATTTACGAGCATAGTTCTTGAGGCAATGCCTTTTATAATTTTGGGATCTGCAATATCTGCAATAATTCAAACATGTATTTCAGAGAAATTTATAGCTAAAATAATACCAAAGGCAAGCATATTAGGTTATATGGGAGCGGCACTAATAGGACTTGTTTTTCCTGTCTGTGAATGTGCAATAGTTCCAATAACAAGAAGACTGATAAAAAAAGGAGTACCTATTGGATTTGGAGTTACTTTTATGCTTGCTGTTCCAATCATAAATCCTGTTGTAATAATGTCTACATATTATGCATTTTACGATAAACAAATTATGGTACTTCTTAGGATAGTTGGTGGCTTTGTTGCTTCAATTATAATTGGAATTCTAGTAAATGCTCTCGAAAGAGACAAACAATCATTAATTATAGATTACTTGGATGGTGAAAGTTATTGTAACTGTGGGTGTAGTACCTTTCTTGAAAGCCAAAATAAATTGAAAGCTATCATTGAGCATACTAATAAAGAATTTTTAGATATAATGGGGTATTTGATTTTTGGAGCATTTATTTCTGGAATATTTCAAGTTATAGTTTCACATGGTGGAATTAATTTTATATCAAATAATAAAATTATAGGAATTATTATTATGATGACGCTTGGTTTCTTTTTATCTTTATGTTCAGAAGTAGATGCTTTTGTAGGACGCAGCTTCTTAACTAATTATTCATTTAGTGGAGTCTTGGCATTCTTAATTTTAGGACCAATGCTTGATTTAAAAAATCTTATTATGATTATAGGAGCCTTCAAAAAGAGTTTCGTACTAAAGTTAAGTATATGCACAATCAGTATTGTATTTCTAATTTCTTTTTTATTTGCGATTTGTGGTTTATAAATCATTAAAAAAGAAGATTATTTGAATACAAGAAAGGAGGCAGCAACCTAATGAAAAGATTTAATTTTGATGAATTTATGTGGTTCATTATTCTTATTTTGTTAGATTTATCAATAATTGATTTGGTTTCTACTGGCAAAATAAGCTTCTATATTGGAAGTAATGTCGTTAAATATATGTACTTCACTATAATTGTAATGAGTATAATAGCAATTTCGCAAATAAAAAATATTTTTACAAGTAAGGGGAACAGTAGCAGCATTAAGCTTAAAATTATTCCCATCGTTTTTGCATTAATATTAGGAGCAATTTCAGTTGATAATTTAAAAACATTTAAACATTCTGAGTTAGACAAAGAAATAAGAGAAAATAATGTAAGCAGAATAGAAAGAAGATCATTATATGAATATGAGTTTGATTATAAATTAAATGGAGACAAAAACAATATCAATGCTGAAAATAGCCAACAAAATACTATAATAGTGGATGAAAATAATCCTATGACTCTGGAATATATAAGAATTAATCCTGAAAAATATGTGGGAAAGAAGCTAGAGATACATGGTTTTATATGTAAAGAAAATTACTTGAATAAAAATCAATTTATTATTGGAAGGATTGTAATGACTTGTTGCGCTGCAGATTCGAGGGTTGTAGGAATTGTTGGTGAATATGAAAATGCTAATGATTTAAATGAAAGTGAAAATGTTAAGGTAATTGGAAGGATTGGAAGCTCAACTCTTAAGGATGAAAATAATGTAAATCATAAAATACCTATCATTGTCGTAGAGAAAATAGAAAATGAGGAGTAAATAGTTAATAACCATGCACAAGATTGGTAAATTTTATGTGCATGGCTATTTTAATTCAGCTAATACCTATTAATTATGTTCATTAAATATGGTGGACTTAGATAATTAAAATATTATTTATGGAATTTAGATTTGTTCATAATCCTACTAGCTTCAGTAGAATGTCTATAGTCCTCTAATTCACCGCCAAATACTTTCTTTTGTTTGAACTCAATATTAAATTCTTTTTCATATTTTTTTATAATATTAAGTTGTTTAATTGTAGCTAAGCATATAGATGTACCATGTGCATTTCCTCTTGCAGTTCTTCCAGCTCTATGTAAATATTCATTAAACTTTAACGGCAAATCTAAATGTAATACATGAGTTATTCCTTCAACATCAAGACCTCTAGCAGTTACATCTGATGAAACTAAAATTTTAATTTTACCATTTTTAAAACTTTCAATAGCGAGCTTTCTATCTTCTTTTGAAATTTTACCAGTCATGGCAAAGCAATCTTTACTGTGAAAATTTAATTTTGCCGTTGTTAATTCAATATCATTATTATCATTAACGAAAATGATAGCTTTTTCAGGCTTGACTGCCACAAGTATTTTTCTTAAGGTCTCAAACTTATCACGTCTTTCACATACTACAAACATATGCTCAATATTTGGATTTATTGAAGGTTTATCATCATTTTTAATAATAACTGGCTCTTTCATAAGTAACTTGGCTGTATTTAATGTATCAGGCTTAATTGATGCTGAAAATAACATAAGCTGTCTATCCTTCATAGTTGTCTTAATAATATCTTTAGTAATATCGGCTCTTTTTGGATCTAATAAATTATCTCCCTCATCTATAATTATTGTTTTAATTGTATGAGCAGTTATTTTTTTCTTCCGTATTAGATCTAAGATTCTACCTGTAGATCCAACAATAATATGTGGTTTTACATCTTTAAGTTTTTTTATTTGATTATTAATATTTACATCACCAATTATTGATAAGGATGTTATAGGAATTGAAGAATTATCAGCAAGCAGTTTAATTTGATCTTCAATTTGTATAGCTAGTTCGTGGGTTGGAGCTAAGATTATTCCTTGCATTTCACGTTTTGAAGCATCTATTTTATGAAATAGAGGGATAAGGTAAGCTAAAGTTTTTCCGCTTCCTGTGACAGCTTCCCCTATTATATCCTTATTTTCAAGGGCTGGTATAATAGATGAAGCTTGAATAGGAGTTGGTGTAGTAATTCCTTGTTTTTTCAACCCTTCGATTATATTTAAATTTAAGTTTAAGTCATTAAATGAAGTATTCATTAATATCTCCTTTATTTTTAATAGTGTATGTTAGAAATAAATACATAACTTTGCAGTATTAATTTATTATATCCTTATTATGCTCATTTTTCTAGCTTAAGTTACATGTTTTACTTAATGTTCTATTTGATATGATAATTTATTTTATATAAATATCAATATTATGTTTGAATATTAGAGAAGAATGGTATAATAAGAAAGATTTATTCAATTACTAATGATAATAAGTTAATAATTCCAATTGAGGTGAAAGTATTATATATGAATAATAAATTTAATAAATTTAAAATAAGTGATGAAATACTTAGGTCTATTGAAGGCTTAGGCTATGCTAAACCATCAGAGGTGCAAGAAAAAGTAATACCAGAAATTCTTATAAATAAGGATGTTATAGTTAAGTCACAAACAGGGAGTGGAAAGACAGCTGCATTTGGAATACCATTATGTGAAAAAATAAATTGGGATGAAAATAATCCTCAAGTTTTAATTTTAACTCCAACTAGGGAGCTTGCAGTTCAAGTTGGTGAAGATATTTCTAATATTGGAAGGTTTAAGAGAGTAAGAGTAGTTGCTGTTTATGGCAAAGAGTCAATATCAGAACAAGAAAGAAAATTAAAACAAAAAACTCATATGGTTGTAGGAACCCCTGGAAGGATTTTAGATCACATAGATCGAGGAAGCTTAAATGTTTCTAAAATTAAATATTTTGTTATAGATGAAGCTGATGAAATGTTAAATATGGGGTTTATTGGCCAAGTTGAAGGTGTAATTAGAAGAATTCCCAAGAAAAAAGTAACTATGTTGTTTTCAGCAACGATTCCTGAAGAAATAAAGATACTATGTGAAAAATATATGGATAGACCAATAGATATTAGCATAAAAGCACAAAAACTAATTACCGAAAATATAGAGCATATTTTATACTATGTAAAGTATGACAGAAAATTAGAATCTTTAAATGATATCTTAATATGTGAAAAACCTGAAACAGCAGTAATTTTTACAAGGACTAAGGAAAATGTAGATATAGTTTATGAATATCTAAAGTTGAAAGGCTATTCAGTAAATAAGATTCATGGAGGTATGCTTCAAAAAGATAGACTTCATGTTATGGAGTGCTTTAGAATAGGTGATTTTAGGCTGCTTGTTGCAACAGATTTAGCGGCAAGAGGAATTGATATTGAAGGTATAACTCATGTAATAAATTATGATCTGCCAGTTGAAAAGGAAGCTTATGTACATAGGATTGGAAGATCAGGTAGAGCTGGAGCTAAAGGAAAAGCCATAAGCTTTTGCATGAAAGAAGGAGATAAGCTTTTAAGAGATATTGAAGAACTTATAGGCTTTAAAATCCCTATTAGCAATTTACCAGAAGAAAAAGTAATAGAAACAGAAAGTAACGAAGGGATAAAATTATTAAAAACGAAGCCCAAAAGGAAAAAAGAAAAATCTCAAATTATTAATACAAATATAACAAAAATTTACTTAAATGGCGGTAAGAAAAAGAAGATTCGTCCTGGTGATATTGTAGGCGCAATTTGTAGAATTGAGGGATTAACTTCAGAGGATATTGGAATAATTGATGTTCAGGATTCTGTGTCATACGTTGATATATTAAACGGAAAAGGAAATAAAGTTATAGAGGAATTAAAGAATACTACGATAAAGGGAAAAAAGCTAAATATAGAAAGGGCTAAAAAATAAATATATATTTTGGAAATTATATGGTTACAATCAATTAGATTTAATATATAATGGTATACAAAGTAAACTAATTCAAACTTTCTGCAAAGATAATATGATTTAAAAGAGGTGTAATTACAATAATGGCTTTAGATAGAAATGAAAAATGTTGGTGTGGTAGTGGAAAAAAATATAAGAAGTGTCATTTGGAATTCGATGAAAAAATTGAAAGTTACAGGCGTAAAGGACACTTAGTACCACCTAAAAACATTATAAAAAGTCCAGAAGATATAGAAGGAATAAAAAGAAGTGCTAAAATAAATGATGGTGTATTAGATTTAGTTGCTGGTAAAATTAAAGAAGGAATGAGTACAGCTGAAATAGATAAATTAGTATATGATTATACGGTGGAGCATGGTGGGGTACCTGCACCTTTAAATTTTGAAGGTTTCCCAAAGAGCGTATGTACATCAATTAATAATGAAGTTTGTCACGGTATACCAGATGCAAACATTACTTTAAAAAATGGAGATATTGTAAATGTTGATGTTTCAACAATCCTAAATGGATATTACTCAGATGCATCTAGAATGTTTATGATTGGCGAAGTAAGTGATGAAGCAAAAAAAATAGTAACAATTGCAAGAGAATGTATGATAAAGGGAATTGAAGCAATAAAACCTTGGGGATTTTTAGGAGATATAGGAGCTGCATGTGCTGAACATGCGCATAAACATGGATATACAATAGTTAGGGCATTAGGAGGACATGGAATTGGAAGGCAGTTTCATGAAGAGCCTTTTGTTCCTCATGTTGGTGAAAAGGGAACCGGAATGTTGCTTGTTCCTGGCATGGTTCTTACTGTTGAGCCAATGGTTAATGAAGGGACTTTTGATGTATTTGTTGATGCTGAAAATGATTGGACAATTTATACAGCAGATGATAAATTATCAGCGCAATGGGAGCATACAGTATTAATAACAGAAACTGGTGTTGAAATATTGGCTAAATAATATACTAATTTGTTTGATGAAAAATTTATATTATACTAAAATAGGATTGAAATGTGTTATATTAACTATCAATCCTTTTTTTTATTTATGTGATTAGATAATATGGACTTAAGTCAATAATAAAATATGATATTATAATATTAATACAAGATTTATTAAGATAGGAGTAAAATTGATGATAAACCGTGCAGGTGATTTTTTAGAAAAATATTATGGATATAAATCTTTTAGAAAAGGACAAGAAGATATTATTGATAAAATCATCAAAGGAGAAGATGTACTTGCTATAATGCCAACTGGTGGCGGTAAATCTATTTGTTATCAGATTCCGGCTCTAATGCTAGACGGAATAACCATTGTAATATCTCCTCTTATATCTCTTATGAAGGATCAAGTGGATACTTTGAAAGATATGGGAATTAAAGGTGCTTTGATTAATAGTACATTAAGTGCAGTTGAAGAAAGTGAAGTTATAAATAATCTTGAAAGAGGAGAAATTAAAATACTTTATATTGCACCCGAAAGATTAGAATCTTATGAATTTATAAATATAATTTCAAAATGCAATATTTCTCAAATAGCAGTTGATGAAGCACACTGTATATCTCAATGGGGACATGATTTTAGAGTAAGCTATAGAAAAATTTCGCAGTTTATAGGTCTGCTTGAAAATAGGCCAATAATAACTGCATTTACTGCAACAGCATCAGAAGAGGTACAGAAAGATATTATCACTCTTCTTAAATTAAAAAAACCTAAAGTATTTATAACTGGTTTTGACAGAGAGAATTTACTTATAAATGTAGTTAAAAGTGGCAGCAAGAAAGAATATTTAAATAATTTTATAGAAAGTAACAAAGAAGTTTCTGGTATTATATATGCTGCAACACGAAAAGAAGTTGAGAATATACATGGAGAATTGAAAACTAATGGGTACAATGTAACATACTATCACGCTGGCTTATCTGAAAAGAATAGAAAAGAAAACCAAGAAAATTTTATATTTGATAGATCAAGTATAATGGTAGCTACAAATGCTTTTGGGATGGGAATAGATAAACCTAACATAAGATATGTTGTTCATTATAATATGCCTAGAAATATAGAAAGTTATTATCAAGAGATTGGTAGAGCAGGTAGAGATGGAGGTAATAGCGAATGTATATTATTATTTTCACCACAAGATGTTCAAGTTCAAAAATACTTAATTGAAAATTCAATTGAAGATTCCGAAAGAAAAAATAATCAATATAGAAAACTTCAACAAATGATGGACTTTGTACATAGTAACAGTTGTTATAGAAAATATATTTTAGAGTATTTCGGAGAAGAATATGGAGATCATTGTGGCAATTGTAGTAATTGTTTAAACGAAGGTGAATTTGTAGATAAAACAATTGAAGCACAAAAAGTCCTTTCTTGTATTTATAGAATGAAACATAAATTTGGTATCGGAATGCTTGTTGACGTTCTTAGAGGCTCCAGGAATAAAAAAGTTATTCAATTTCATTTTGACGAATTATCAACTTATGGATTAATGAAAGAATACTCAAGTGAAAAATTAAAAAATTTTATTAATACACTAATTTCCCATGGGTATATTACGGTTGTTGAGGGTACATATCCTGTACTAAGTTTAAATGAAAAATCTAGAAGGGTGTTAACATCACAGGAAAAGGTAGAGTTAAAGGAATTTAAGATAGAAACAAAAGCTAAGGAAGATAATGAATTATTTGAAATTCTAAGATCAATAAGACAAGAACTTGCAAAAGAAAATGGTGTTCCGCCCTATATTATATTTGGAGATGTAACTTTGAGAGAGATGGCTGTAAATTATCCAATTTCAAAAGAGTCAATGCTGAAGATATCTGGAGTCGGGGAAGTAAAATACAGTAAGTATGGAAAAGTATTTGAAAAAACAATAAAACAATATGTAGAAGAGCATAATATCCAAGTATCTAATACTTTAGCAACTACATCAAATTCTAACGTTCATGAAAATGAAGCTGAGGATTCTAAATTAGAAGTTAGCACTGATTTAGAATTATATGAAAGATTAGATGAGGCTAGAAAAGAATTTGCTAAAAAGGAAAACGTACTGCCACAAGCGATTTTAACTATGAACACATTAAAAGAAATAAGTGGAAGATATCCTGATTCTCTAGAAAAACTAAAGGATATAAGCGGAATTGGACCTAAAAAAATTAGTTTATATGGAGATGAAATTGTAAAAATAGTAAATAATTATTTAGAACACAATCAAAAGGAAATAACCTGGGTTGAAAGAAGAAGAAGAAAAGTTATAATCGATGGAGAAGAGCGGGAGAGTAATGAAATTGCAATAGATATGCTTAAACAAAAAATAAATATTCATGAAATATCAGAGAAAATAGAACTTTCAATATCAACTATTTTAGGTTATGTTACCGATTATATAAAAGAATTCGGGGATAATATATTTGATATTAATTTAGAAGAGTTCTACAGTCCAGAGGATGTTGGATTAGTTATAAATGTTTGTGAAAGAAATGGACATGATAAAATAAGTATATTAAAGAAGGAACTGCCATCTCATATTAAATATGAAACTATAAGATCTATAATTTTGAAACAGTATTATTCATAAATTTTTTAAAAAGAAAGAATGCTATGTAAAAATAATTTATATACTAATTTTTATAAATTTGTATTGTATTTGTTTTTGGCATAAGAATATTAGCAACTTTTATAAATATAATTAATAGTGTAAAAAGTATTATAAAGAGGTGCTGTTATATTGAATCCATATGAGGTTTTAGATATTGATGAGAACGCTTCTGAAGAAGAAATTAAAAATAAATTTAAAGATATGATTGAAGAATATACACAAAACCAAGATCAAAATACTAAGGAGAAAATTTTAACTATTAGTGCAGCATATGAGCGAATCGTAAACGGCAATTTGTACAAAGAAGTTAGAAATTTAATTGACATGAAGAATTTTTCAGCTGCTGAAGCAAAGTTAAATTTGATTAATAATGCAAATTCAGCGGAATGGAATTATCTACAAGGATTTATCTCAGTGCAAAAGGGCTGGTTTGAAAGTGGGTTGAATTATTTAAAAAAAGCAGTCGAATTAGAACCGGATAATTACGAATATTTAAATAGCTTAAATAAATTACAAGCAAGAGTAATTGATTATATGAAAAATTATGCTAATAAAAATGTGAAATCTAATACTAATAATATGAACGCTTGTGGAGGAGACAATAGCAGTAATAGTAACGGAGGAATGTGTTAATCAATTATAAAATTATTTTAATTTTTTAAGTTGATAAAAACTAATAATTATGTTATTCTTAATAAGCAGTTGGTACGTAAAGTGCTGATTTGGAGCTTAGAGTGTCCTTCGCCGGTCTCTAAGCTCCTTTTATTATATTTAGATTATTATGAATTGTCCTTGGATATAAAATTTTTTTATGGATGTGAGAAAAAATAAAGAGTTAAATCGTATAATAAGTGATAAACATTACTTTGGAGTTTTTCTATCATTATTAACTATTAAATACACTCTTTATTTTTTGTATATCGAAGGGAGAAATATAAAATATATAAATAATTTTAAAAGATGTCATAATTATTTCGATAATTAAATATATTTTTCAAATAATTAAATTAAAAAAAAAATTAATACATGGTATAATTAAAAAATAGTTACTTTAAAAGTATAAGTCTGATAATACTAAGATAAAATTTAGAAATGTTAAAATAAAACTTCGAATAAAAGTTTTTCATTTATTTAATAAAAAGTACCAAAAATAATAGATTATTTTGTATATTATAATGACCGGGGGAAGGGAGCGTATGGAATGCTCGAATGTGTTTTAATTGATTTAAATGTTGACAAGAACACAAATATAAATGAACTTATTGAAAATCATATGCCTTTTATAATAAAAAGTATTTCTGATGTAACAGGAAGATATGTATCATGCGAAAATGATGAGGAGTTAAGTATAGCTTTACTTGGATTTCATGAAGCAATTGAAAGATATGATAATGAGAAGGGTCATTTTTTATCTTTTGCAAAACTTGTTATAGCCAGCAGAATAAAAAATTATTTGAAAGGTGAAAATAAGCATCAACATTCATCCTTTGAAGAATTAGTGGACAAGGGACTTGAAATTAAAGATGAGTATATAGAGCAAGAGGAAGATAATAGCATATTAGTAGATGAAATAAATAGGCTTAAATCTGAAATAAGTTCATTTGGTTTTACTTTGGAAGATTTGGTGAATGAAGCTCCCAAACAGCAGGCAACGAGAAAAAATGCTATATTGTTATCTGAGGAAATAAGCAAAGAGGAAGAATTTGTATCTTTTATGTATTTGAAGAAAAGACTTCCTATAAAAAGAATTGTACTAAAATATTCAGTTACAGAAAAGGTAATAAAAAGAAGTAAAAAATTCATTATTTCCGTTGTGATAATAATTGATAAAAATCTCAGTGCTTTAAAGAATTGGATCAGGAAGTAGGTGAAATAAATGAATAAGGGAATAATAATGGAAGTTAAGAAAAACTATGCCATAGCATTAAATGATGAAGGTGTTATGGATAAGATAGCAGCTAAACATGATATGAAAGTAGGACAAAAGATATTTTATTTTGATGATGATATTATAAAAAATACTTCAAATAAGGTTTATAGGCATAATAATTTATTTAAAGCACTTGGATCTATAGCTGCATTATTTTTAATAGTATTCACCTTCTTTCATACTATGAAATCAGAGACGGCATATGCAGTTGTTAGTCTAGATATTAATCCTAGTATACAAATAGAAGCTGATAGTAATTTAAAGATTATTAAGGTTGAAGGTGTTAATGCTGATGGTAAAAATATAGATTTTTCAGATATTAAGGATATGACCATAGATGATGGAATACAAAAAATAAAAGAAAAGCTTGTAGAAAAAAATTATTTGGATACAAACAAAGAAGTATTAGTTGGTTTTGCATTTGTGCAAAATGGAGATAATAGTACTTATGAAAAGAATGTGCAAGATGCTATTACATCAACTTTTAGTTCAGAAGATGTAACAGTAACCTATGTAAAAGGTGATAAAGAAGATGTCGATGAAGCTAAGACAAAAGGTATAAGCTTAGGAAGGTATGAAGCGTCTAAAGTTGCTGATGAAGAAACTAAGAAAAAAATAGACATAGCACCGGTAAAGGAAATAACTGCAAGTATAAAAGATAAGGATAATGTTATTCAATGGGATGCAAAAGATGAGAAGGATACACCAATTAATCCTTCAACAAATTCAGGTATAGATGTAAAACCAGATAAACCTGTAGTTGACAAACCAGTTATTAATGCACCGGCTGATAATACAAATCCTAATAGTGATGCTGGAAAAGGAAAAGATAACACTGTTAAACCTGACAAAGGTAATAATGATGTTTTACAGTTAGAACCAGATGTGCCAGCGCAAAGTGATAAAAATGGAACATCAAAGCCAGCTAAAGATGATGTTATTAATATAGTCCCTAATAATGGTGGAGCTATTCAAAATAATACTACCTCAGGTAAAATTGATGATAATTCTAACAAAATACCATTAGAACCATCTAAAACTGATGACACAAGTAAAGATATAAAAAAATAATATTTATTTAAGATGTTCTAAAAAAGTAGGTTTATCTTGGAGAAGATGAGCCTACTTTTTTGTCCAATATAAAGTTTTTGTAAATTAAAAAGAAAAATTAATTTAAATTAAAAATTAAGGACTATATTCAAAATTTATAGTATACTAACAAGTAAGTATTATTAATAAGGATTTGGGGAGATTAAAATGATAAAAGAATATTTACAAAATAACATACTAATATCTGATGGAGCAATGGGGACGTACTATTCGGAACTAACTGGAAACGACGTATCTTATTGTGAGTTTGGTAATTTGAACCATAAAGATATAATTAGAAAAATACATAGTGATTATATTAAAGCAGGGGCTAATCTAATAAGAACAAATACATTTTCAGCAAATACATATGATCTTGGAGTATCTTTAGATAGATTAAAGGATATAATTAAATCTGGAATAGAAATAGCCAAAGATGCTGCTACAGATACATCTGTTTTTATTGGAGCAAGCATTGGTCCGATAAAAGAAGATAATTTAGATGAATCACATGATGATATTTTAGCAGAATATAAATTTATTGCAGATTGTTTTTTAGAAGATGGAATCAAGATTTTTATCTTTGAAACTTTTAGTAATTACAATTACCTGAAGGAGATTTCAGAGTATATAAAAAGTAAGGACAAAGATAGTTTTATTTTAACTCAATTTGCAGTTAAACCCGATGGATTCACAAGAGATGGGCTAAGTGTAAGTAAACTAATTAAGGAAGTTAAAAAGGTTGAACACATAGATGCCTATGGATTTAATTGTGGTTCAGGTCCAACTTATATATCTGAAATAATCAAGAAAATTAATATAGGCGGTGATATTGTTTCGGCGCTTCCTAATGCAGGTTATCCAGAAATTATTCATGAAAGAACTGTATATCCTAACAATCCAATATACTTTGCCAAAAAGGTTAGCGAATTTAAATCTTTAGGAGTATCAATAATTGGTGGCTGTTGTGGAACAAATCCTAATTATATAAAAGAATTATCTGCATTAATTCATGAAAATTCTAAAAAAGTAAATACTACTATTAAAAACCAAGAACAAACTAAGGAATATAAGAAGAAAACTGAAAATACATTTAAAAATAAGTTAGACAATAACGAATTTGTGGTGGCAATAGAATTGTCTGCACCTATTGACACGGATATTTCTAAACTTATTGCCGGAGCTAAAATTTGCAAAGAAAATAATATTGATTTAGTAACTGTTCCAGATTCACCTATGTCAAAAGTACGAGCGGATTCAACAATAATAGCTGCTAAAATTAAGAGAGAAATAGGCATTGAAGCTATGCCTCATGTATGTTGCAGAGATAAAAATACAAATGCCATTAGATCAAGTTTGATAGCATCTCACATTGAAAATATAAGAAATATTCTTGCAATTACAGGAGATCCAATTTCAGATGCAAGTAAAGTTGAAACTAAGAGTGTATTTAATTTAAACTCATTTAGATTAATGGAACTTATTAACGATATGAATGAAGAATTTTTTAAAGAGGAAAATTTACTAATTGGTGGTGCTTTAAATTTAAATGTGCGAAATAAGGAAGTAGAATACAATCGTATGCTAAAGAAAATAGATAAAGGAGCAAAATTCTTTTTAACTCAGCCTATATATGATGATGAAGCCATAGAATTTTTGAAGAAAATAAAAGAAAGAACAAATATTAAAATTTTAGCTGGATTACTTCCGGTTGTAAGTTACAGAAATGCAATATTTTTAAACAATGAACTTCCAGGAGTCACAATCCCTGAGAAATATGTAAATATGTTTACTGAAAATATGAATAAGGAAGAGGCACAGGAAGTAGGAGTAAAAATTGCAGCAGAAATTGGGAAAAAGCTAAAAGGTATTAGTGATGGACTATATTTTATAACTCCGTTCAATAGAGTTAATATGTTGATGGAAATAATAAAACAAATTAAAGAATAATAACAAAATAAAATGATTTATTTTTAATAGTAAAAAGACCGGAGGGATTTTTATGATAATAGGTCTCATAAGGCATTTTAAAGTTAATTACCAAAAAAAATTATTTATGACATCAAAGGAATTCAAAGAGTGGGAAGAAAACTATAATAAAAGTGATGTCATTAGAAAAGATATTGAACTTATGGGAATAAAGTGGGATAAATGTTATTCTAGCACTCTTATAAGAGCGATGATTACTGCACAACATGTATATAAGGATAATATAGTTCAGAATGATTTAATTAGAGAAACTATAATTGATCCTATATTTAAAAGTAATTTAAAGCTCCCATATTGGTTTTGGGCAGTTAGCGGCAGAGCTGCATGGTACTTTAATCATAAATCTCAAGAAGAAAATAGAAGAATAACTAAAGAAAAGGCTAAACAGTTTGTTGATTTGCTATTAAATGAGGCAGAAAGGGAAAAAACAGAGAATATATTAATAGTTACCCATGGCTTTTTTATGTATAGTCTTCAAAAAGAACTAAAAAAAAGAAAGTTTAAAGGGAAATTAATATATAATCCCCAAAATGGAATTTTATATCTATATAAAAAATAGTTAAACGGTGTTATTATTTTCTATAAAGTATAGTACAATTCAGTTAACATTATAAAGCAGTAAAATATGCTATTCTTATTTGAATAAAAAGTATAGCATATTTTACATTTTAATGGTTGAAATGAAGGTTAATTTGAGTTAGTATACTAGATATATGAAAATACAAAAGGAGGAATGCGAAGATGGGAAACAATAACATTTTGTTAAATGAAGCTAATAGGTGTCTGTTATGCAAAAAACCTAATTGTAAGGCTCACTGCCCAATTGACACAGCTATACCAGAAGTTATTAGTCTGTATAAAGATGGGAAGTTTAAAGAAGCAGGCGAAATTTTATTTGAAAATAATCCATTGTCAGCTATATGTTCATTAGTCTGTATTCATGAAGATCAATGTAAAGGAAATTGCGTAAGAGGGATAAAAGGAGAACCAATTAATTTTCATGATATAGAGCATGAAATATCAAAGAAATACCTAGAAGAAATCAAGTTTGAAAATGTGCCCAAAGATAAGGATAGAATAGCAATAATAGGTGGAGGACCAGCAGGAATTACAATTGCATTTATATTAGCTAAAAAGGGTTATAATATAACAATATTTGATGCACACGTTAAAATAGGTGGAGTATTAAGGTATGGTATTCCTGAATATAGGCTTCCTAAGTCATTAATAGATACTATTGAAGACAAACTAATGGAACTCGGAGTAAAAATTAGGCCAAATACTCTTATTGGACCAGTAATTTCATTAGATAGACTATTTGAAGATGGATATAAAGCTGTTTTTATTGGAACAGGAGTATGGAATCCAAAGACGCTAAACATTAAAGGTGAGACACTTGGAAATGTACATTTTGCAATTGATTATTTAAAATCACCTGAAATTTATAGATTAGGGGATAAGGTAGCAGTTATAGGTGCAGGAAATGTAGCAATGGATGCTGCGAGAAGTGCAATAAGAAACGGAGCAAAAGAAGTAACCATAATATATAGAAAAGGCTTTGATGAAATGTCTGCAACAAAGCAAGAAATTAGAGAGGCAAAGGAAGATAATATTAAATTTGAATTATTTAAATCACCTATAGAAATAAAAGAAGATGGAATTAGATTGGCTCCTACAGAAAATGTGATTGATTCTCAAGGTAAAGTGCAAACAAAAGTTATAGAAGGAAAAGAAGAATTTTTTAATTGTGATTCAACAATAATAGCAGTAAGCCAAACTCCAAGAACTAATATAGTATCAAATACAACAGAATTAAATACTAATAAATGGGGATTGTTAATCACTGATGAAAAAGGAAATACAACTAAAAAAGGAACTTTTGCTTCAGGAGATGTAGTAACAGGAGCAAAAACTGTAGTTGAAGCTGTGGTTCAAGCAAAAACTGTTGCAGAAACTATTGAAGAATACTGCAAAAATAATTAAGTGATTTAAATAAACTGAATTGTTTATAACTTCAAAAGATGTTGAAATATGAATTGTTTCAAAGAATATTAGAGTTTAATATGATTATTTTAGTATTAAAAATAGAATTTTGAGATAATTTTTTTGCACAATTAAAATAATATGTTAAAATATAAATTGAGTGTAGTAAAGTCAATTATATGGAACAGTTTTAAAATTAAAAATAAAGGATTACAAGATACCTAAATTGGTAAAGCTTAAAGTTAATAGTAAATTTTGTTTAATTAATAGTAATAAATCCAAGATAAAGTTCTACTCAAAAAAAGTACATGCCATAAAGTTAAGATGTAGAAATTTTATTGTAACATTATTATTTTAAAGGAGTGTAGAAAAGATGAGTGTTACTATAAAAGATATTGCGAAAATTGCCAATGTTTCGCATACAACAGTGTCAAGAGCACTTAATAATAGTCCTTATATAAATGAGGAAACAAAAGTTAAAATAAAGGCTCTAGCAAAAGAATTAAATTATGTGCCAAATTACAGTGCAAAAAGTTTGGTTTTATTAAAGTCATATGTTATAGGAGTTTTCTTTTCATCAATTACAGAAGGAACTTCAGATACGTTCTTTCATGAGATCATAAAAGGAATAAATAAAGTAATTGATAAAGAATATAATTTAGTTATTAGAGGGATAGATGATTATAAGTACTCTCATCCTATAGATAATAAGAATTTTGATGGAATTATTGTAGTTAGTCAAAGTAAAAGTGATGATAAATTTATAGAGACAATTCTTGAAAAAAATATACCTACAGTAGTTATAAATAGAAATATTGATAAAGATGGATTAGTTAACATTATGTCAGATGATACAAAGGGTGTATATGAAGCTGTTAATTACCTGATTAAAAATAATCATGAGAAAATTGCATTGATTCAAGGTAACAAAGAATTTGAATCTACTGTGTATAGAAAAAAAGGTTATATTAAAGCATTAGAAGATAACAATATTCAGATTAATGAGGATTATATAATAAGTGGAAGATATGATTTATTAAGTGGGTATGAGAATATGAAAAAGTTATTAAAATTAGAAGATAGGCCAACAGCGGTATTCTGCGCTAATGATGACATTGGAGTAGGGGCAATGAAAGCTGTATTTGAAGAAGGCCTAAGCGTTCCGGAAGATATTTCAATTATAGGATTTGATGATAGTAATTTCTGTAATTATGTAACTCCACCTCTAACAAGTGTTAGAAAAGATTCATTAGCTATGAGTCAATATGGCGGGATAAATTTACTTAACTTAATAAAAAATAAAGAAGTGCCAAAAGAAAAAGTATATATACAATCGAAACTTGTTATAAGAAAATCAGTGAAGAAGCTCCCATAAATACTAGAATAATTAGTGCATTAAAACACTAATTATAAAAAAAGTTGTTAACGTTAACAAAAAAGTGTTGCATTATTATGATTATGCTATTATAATAATGACATGGAGTTAAATTAAAAAATGTTCACGTGAACAGGACGGAATGCTGACTGTTGTTAACGTGAACAAGGAGAAAAGAGGATTTGATATGAAAAAGTTTATGGATGAAGAGTTTATATTAAGTAATGAAGTAGCACAAAAACTATATCATGGCTATTCTGAAAAAATGCCAATTATAGATTATCATTGTCACATTAATCCAAAGGAAATCTTAGATGATAAAAAATTTGAAAATATAACTCAAGTATGGCTATATGGCGACCACTATAAATGGAGACAAATGAGATCTTTTGGTATTGATGAAAAATATATCACAGGAGATGGAAGTGATTATGAAAAGTTCTTAGCTTGGGCAAAGACTATATCATTTGCTATCGGAAATCCATTATATCATTGGACACACTTAGAACTTAAAAGATTCTTTAGAGTAGATGAAGTTTTAAATGAAAAAACTGCACCAGCTATTTGGGAAAAAGTAAACAAGATGTTAAATAGTGATGAATTCACTGTAAGAAATCTTATTAAAAAATCAAACGTAAAAGTAATTTGTACAACAGATGATCCAATAGATTCATTGGAATATCATTTAGCAATAAAAGAAGATAAAAGTTTTGATGTTAAAGTATTACCAGCGTTTAGACCTGACAAAGCACTTGGAGTGAATAAAGAAACATTTAAAGATTGGTTTAACAAATTAGAAGAAATAGTTGGTTCAAAAATTACAAACTTTGATGAATATTTAGAAGCATTAAAAAAGAGAGTAGAATTCTTTCATGAAGTTGGATGCAGAGTGTCAGACAACGCATTAGATTTTGTTCCAGTTGGAAACGCATCTATAGAAGAAGTAAGAGAGATATTTTCTAATGTCATTAAAAATGGACAAGTTTCCTTCGAAGATGAAAATAAGTTAAGAATATATTTGTTAAAATTCTTCGGAAAATTATATCATGATTTGGGATGGGTGATGCAATTCCATATGAATTGTGTTAGAGATAATAACTCAGTTATGTTCAAAAAATTAGGACCAGATACAGGATTTGATTCTTTAAATGATACAGAAGTTGCAATTCCGCTTTCAAGATTATTAGATTCTTTAAATAGTGAAAATGCATTACCAAAGACTATTATTTATAGCTTAAATCCAAATGATAACTCTACTATAGGAACATTATTAGGATGCTTCCAAGGGGATGGAGTAAAGGGTAAAATCCAATTTGGATCAGCTTGGTGGTTTAATGATCATAAGATTGGAATGGAAGACCAAATTAAGACATTAGCAAACTTAGGAATGCTAAGTACATTTGTTGGAATGTTAACAGATTCTAGAAGTTTCTTATCATACACAAGACATGAATACTTCAGAAGAATCCTTTGTAATGTGATTGGTGAATGGGTAGAAAACGGTGAGCTACCTTATGATATCGAACATTTAGGACAAATTGTATCTGATATCAGTTACAACAATGCAGATAAATATTTCAATATGTAAGTGAATTTTATGTGTATGAAAATAAGCGAGCAACTTATTTTCATACAAGTTGAAAAGTTAGGAGGAATTACTGGTGAAACTAAGTAAAGAATTGTTTAAAGAATTTAAAACATATCCAGAAAGAGTATTGCAATTTGGAGAGGGAAACTTCTTAAGGGCCTTTGTAGATTGGCAAATTAATAAAATGAATGAGGAAGCAGATTTTAATGGAAGTGTTGTTGTAGTTCAACCATTAGAAAATGGATTAGTGGATATGCTAAATGAGCAAGATTGTTTGTATACATTATATTTACAAGGAGTACAAAATGGAAAAGCATCAAAGACTCATAAAATAATTAATAGTATAAGCAGAGGTATTAATCCTTATAGAGATTATAATGAATATTTAAAAGTTGCAGAAAATCCAGACTTAAGATTTATTGTATCAAACACTACGGAAGCAGGAATTGCTTTTGATGAAAACGATAAATTAAATGAAGGTTGTCAAAAAAGTTATCCTGGCAAATTAACAGCATTGTTATATCATAGATTTAATACATTTAAAGGAGATAATAGTAAAGGTTTTATTATAATTCCATGTGAGCTTATTGATAGAAACGGTGAAAAACTTAAAGAAATTATATTGAAGTATGCTGAGATTTGGAATTTAGGACAAGAATTTATAGATTGGATTAATAATGCAAATACATTTTGCTGTAGTTTAGTAGATAGAATTGTTCCAGGATATCCTAGAGATACAATTGATGAAGTTAGAGCAGAACTTGGATATGATGATAATCTTGTAGATGTAGGAGAAATATTCCATCTATGGGTAATCGAAGGCCCTCAATCTATAAAAGATGAGTTACCTATAGAAAAAGCAGGATTAAATATAAAAGTTGTAGATGATATGACGCCATATAGAACAAGAAAAGTTAGAATATTAAATGGACCGCATACAGCAATGGTTCCAGTAGCATATTTATATGGACTTGAAACAGTAGGGGAATCAGTTGAGCATGAAGTTATAGGAAAATATGTTCATGATGTAATTTACGATGAAATTATAGAAACTTTAGATTTACCTCATGAAGAATTGGTTGAATTTGCTGATGCAATAATAGAAAGATTCCAAAATCCATATGTTAAACATTATTTAATGAGTATTGCTTTGAATTCTTTATCTAAATATAAAACAAGAGATCTACCAAGTTTAACTGAATACTTAAAGAGAAAAGGAGTACTTCCTAAAAAATTAGTATTCTCTTTTGCAGCATTAATTGAATTTTATAAAGGAAAAAGAGGAGAAGAAGATATTCAATTAGCTGATGATGAGGATATATTGGATTTATTCAAAGAATTATGGACAAATTATGATGGAACTAAGGATGGATTAGAGAAAATAGTTACTTCTGTTTTAGCTTATGAAAAGAACTGGGGAAGCAATTTAAATGAAATTCCTAATTTAACAGCTGAAGTTACAAAATACTTAGAGTTAATTGAAACTGCTGGAATGAAAGAAGCTGTAAAGGCAGTTCTATAGTGAAATTTATTATTATACAATTAAGCTTTGCTTAATTGTATAATAACTAAATATATATAATGTAAAAGGAGGAATGTACATGAGTTTTGACGCAAGCTGTTTTTATTGCTCAAAAAATCAGGATTTAGATTCGTTAATGATTAAGATTTGTGATTTAGATGTATCAACAGTGTATTTATTCAAAGAACAAACTTATATGGGAAGATGCAATGTGGTTTATAAAGAACATAAAAGTGAGATTACAGACCTAACTGAAGAAGAAGCAGCAGCTTTCATAAATGATGCGCGAAGAGTTGCAAAAGCGATTCATAAAGCTTTTAACCCTAATAAGGTGAATTATGGTGCTTTTGCAGACACAATGAAACATCTTCATATTCATATTGTACCTAAATATGAAGGGGGACCATCTTGGGGAAAAACCTTTGAGATGAATCCACAAAAAGTATATCTAAATGATGATGAATGCCAAGAACTTATAAATAAAATTACAAGTAATTTATAATTTTAAAAGATGGAAATAATAAATAAATAAATAATAAATTAAAGATACGGAGGAAAAATTAATGTCAAATACAGTTAATAATAATGGACCAAATAATAGTCAGGCAAATGATGGAAACGTTAAACTAAGCCTGAGAGAAAAGATTTCATATGGTTTTGGAGATTTCGGTAATGGTTTTATGTTTGACTTAGGACAATCATATCTTACAAAATTCTTTATCGATACATGTGGAATAAGTGCAGGAGCAGTTGGAGGTATATTTGCATTTACAAAGATATTTGATGCATTTATGGATCCATTAGCAGGATCAACAATTGATAGTAGAAAAGCAGGCAAACATGGTAAGTTTAGACCAGTAATGATGATTTCAAGTATAATCCTTGCTTTGCTTACAATAGTAACTTTTACTATGCCAGAATTACCACTATCAACTAAGATTATATATGGTTATGCAACATATATGGCTTGGGGACTTGTATACTCATTTACTAACGTTCCTTATGGATCATTAGCATCGGTTATGACCAGAGATGTAGAAGAAAGAAGTCAATTGGCTACATTTAGACAAGCAGGTTCATTAGGAGCACAATTAATAACTGGTGTAGCTTTCGTACCTATTCTTATGATGTTTAATGATAAAAGAGTTGGTTATCCAGTTGCAGCTGCAGTTATGGCTGTTATAGGAGTTGTTTCATTCTTCATCTGTTTCGCTAATACAAAAGAACACGTTGTAGTTAATAGAGAAGGTAAGTCAGAAAAAGCATCTGCTAAAGATTATTTTAAAGTTGTATTTACAAATAGACCATTATTATGCTTGATTCTAATGCAATTATTTACAATATCAGCAATGAATACAAATAACCAAATGATGATTTTCTTCTGTCAATATAACTTAGGCGATATTAAACTTCAACCAAAAGTTAATGGTATAATGATTGGATGTTCAGTAATAGGTATATTTGCTATTCCATTCTTAGTAAAAATGTTTGGGAAGAAGAAAACTGCAATAGCAGGACTATTAATTGGGATTATTGCTAATGGATTAAACTTTGTAATTCCAACTAATCCTACTACTTTTACAGTGCTTGTTACAATTGGATATGTAGCTCTAGCTATTCCAAACGGGGTTACTTGGGCATTTGTAACAGATGCAATAGATTATGGCCACTGGCATACTGGAATAAGAAAAGAAGGTGTAACTTACGCTGCATTTAACTTCTCAAGAAAAATAGCTCAATCAATTGCAGCTCTTGTTAGTGCAAGCGTACTAGGTATGACTGGATATGTTGCAAATGCGCAACAAAGCGCAGAAACTTTACTTGGAATCAAAGGTGCAATGACATTGTACCCAGCAGTAGCATTAGCTATAGCTGCTCTAGTAGTTGGTGTATTACACAACTTACCAGATGATAAATATAGAAAAGTAGCTCAAGATTTACAAGAAGGTAAATGGGAAAAAGGTATTTTAGAATAATTAGAAATATAAGATAGTCTTTAAAATAGTTCATGAAAAGTATAAAGCGTTATTGGCTTATCTAGTAAGCTAATAATGCTTTATTTTAAAGTTGGATATGTATAAAATAGAAAAAAATAATTTAAAAAAGTTGTTAACGTTCACAAAAAGGTATTGCATTATTATTAAAATCATATTATAATAAAAACAATCCTAAATCTTGCAAGTACAAAATTGTTCACGTTAACAATTTAGATAGATAAGTTAGAAATTAAACTTATAGGGTATTAAATAATTAAATTTATTTAGCTATTTAAAGAAATTTGAAAAATTTTGATATGTAAATAAGCTACTTGCTTGTTTAATATATATTAACACAGTTCTCAATAAAAAAACGACCAAACATATACTTTTAAAATAATGTGGTTTTCTTCGACACATAATTTTCATACTATAATTTATTAAATCTATTTTAAGTTAAATATTTTGAGAACTGTGTTTTTTATTAGAAATGAAAATCTGCCAGAAAAGCAAAGCAAGCAAAAGTCGTTGCAATAAAATTAGGTGCAGAAGGTTGTAACAATGAATTAGTAGATAATATACAATTATCATATATCTAAAAAGCTATAGAAAGGCGTGATTAAATAAAAAATTTAAAATAAGAACACAACTGATTATGAGGATAAGTAAAGAGACTATTTTAAAAATAAATTTCAAGTATATTCTATCTCTAAATAATAAACTTTCAATGTCTTTAAACATATGCTTTTACTTATCCTCAAAAATAAATATTAATAGTTCAATGAATAATTGACGGTGTACAATTTGATATTTTAACATACTTTGTATTGTGAATTATGCATTGAAAAATAATAATGCTTTTAAGTAAAACCTAGGAGGAACGAGTAATGAAATTAAGTAAAGAAATATACAAAGAATTTAAAACATATCCGGAAAAAGTATTACAATTTGGCGAAGGAAACTTTTTAAGAGCTTTTGTAGATTGGCAGATAGATAAAATGAATGAAGAAGCAGATTTCAATGGAAGTGTAGTTGTTGTACAACCTCAAGCTGGAGGATTAGTTCATAAACTTAATGAGCAAGATAGTTTATTTACACTTTATCTTCAAGGAGTTCAAAACGGTAAAGCAATAAAAACTCATAAGATAATAAACAGTATAAGCAGAGGTGTTAACCCATATACAGATTATAATGAATATTTAAAAATTGCTGAAAATCCAGAATTAAGATTTATAGTATCAAATACTACAGAAGCAGGAATTGCTTTTGATGAAAACGATAAGTTAAATGAAGGTTGCCAAAAGAGTTTTCCGGGTAAGTTAACAGCTTTTTTATTTAATAGATTTAAAATATTTAACGGTGATAATAATAGAGGGTTTATTATTATACCATGTGAACTTATAGATAGAAATGGCGAAAAACTTAAAGAAATTATATTAAAGTATGCTGAAACTTGGAATTTAGGACAAGCATTTGTGGATTGGGTTCATACTGCAAATACATTTTGCTGCAGCTTAGTTGATAGAATTGTTCCGGGGTATCCTAGAGATACAATTGATGAAGTCAGAGCAGAACTTGGATATGATGATGACCTTGTGGATGTAGGAGAAATATTCCACCTATGGGTGATTGAAGGACCACAATCTTTAAAGGATGAATTACCAATAGAAAAAGCTGGATTAAACGTAAAAGTTGTTGATGATATGACTCCTTATAGAACAAGAAAAGTTAGAATTTTAAATGGGCCTCATACAGCAATGGTACCAGTAGCATATTTATATGGACTAGAAACAGTAAGAGAAGCAGTTGATCACGAAGTTATAGGAAAATATGTTCATGATTTAATATATGATGAAATCATTGAAACTTTAGATTTGCCACATGAAGAATTAGTAGAATTTGCAGATGCAATAATAGAAAGATTCCAAAACCCTTATGTAAAACATTATTTAATGAGTATCTCATTAAACTCTTTATCTAAATATAAGACAAGAGACCTACCAAGCTTAACTGAATATTTGAATAGAAAAGGTGAACTTCCTAAAAAATTAGTATTTTCTCTTGCAGCATTAATTGAATTCTATAAAGGAAAAAGAGGAGAAGAAGATATTCAGTTAGCAGATGATGCAGATATATTAGAGTTATTCAAAGAATTATGGTCAAATTACGACCAAACAAAAGAAGGATTAGAAAAAATAGTTACTTCAGTTTTAGCATATGAAAAGAACTGGGGAAGCAATTTAAATGAAATTCCTAATTTAACAGTTGAAGTTACAAGATACTTAGATGTAATTGAAACAATAGGAATGAAAGAAGCTGTAAAAACCGTATTATAATTTTAATAAAGCCCTATAATTAAATTCTATATAAAGTTTTTAAGTGATTTTCGAATAATTTTAGAAAATCACTTATAATCCTTAAATTATTGTTAGGATTATACAAAAGTGTGATAGGAGAAGATATAACAATGAAAGAAATAATCAAAATAAATGAAAAAGATAATGTTGTTGTAGCACTTAAAGATTTAAATAAAAGCGAAGTTATAAAAGTAGAAAATAAAGAATTGGAATTAAAAGAAGACGTAAAAAGAGGCCATAAAATTGCAATTAACGATATTTTAGTAGATGAAAATGTTATTAAATATGGTTATCCAATCGGACATGCTACAAAAAATATTGAGGCTGGAGAATGGGTTCATACACACAATATAAAAACTAATTTAAATGGAATAAAAGAGTATACATTTAATCAGGAATTAGCGCAAGTTTCTATAGAAAATAGAAACATTACATTTCAAGGATATGAGAGGGAAAATGGAACTGTAGGTATAAGAAATGAGCTTTGGATAGTGCCAACAGTTGGATGCGTTAATGGAATTGGAGAAAGAATAATTGAAAAATTTAAAGAAGAAGTAAAACCCGAAGGAATAGATGGACTTGAAGTTTTTAAACATAATTATGGCTGTTCACAATTAGGTGATGATCATGTTAATACAAGAACAATGCTAGGCAATCTAGTAAAGCATCCAAATGCAGGTGGAGTACTAGTACTTGGGCTTGGATGTGAGAATAATATTATGGAAGATTTCAAGAAGTCATTAGGAGAATTTGATGAAAAAAGAATAAAATTTTTAGTAACACAAGAAGTTTCCAATGAAATAGAAATCGGTGTTGATATATTAAAGGAACTTTATAATAACATGAAGAATGATAAACGGGTATCTATCCCGTTGTCAAAATTAAAAGTTGGATTGAAATGTGGTGGTTCTGATGGACTTTCAGGAATAACTGCTAATCCACTTGTAGGAAGTTTTTCAGATTTATTAATAGCCCAAGGTGGTACTACCATTCTTACAGAAGTTCCTGAAATGTTTGGAGCAGAAACAATACTTATGAATAGAGCCAAAGATGAAGAGACTTTTAACAAAACAGTACATTTAATTAATGATTTTAAAGAATATTTCATGGCTTATAATCAACCAATATATGAAAATCCATCACCAGGAAACAAGGCAGGTGGTATTACAACTCTTGAAGATAAATCTTTAGGATGCACACAAAAGTCAGGAAACGCAACAGTGGTTGATGTACTTAAATATGGAGAGACATTAAGAACAAATGGATTGAACTTATTAAGCGGTCCAGGAAATGATTTAGTAGCTGCATCAGCTCTTGCAGCAGCTGGTTGTCATATTGTATTATTTACAACAGGAAGAGGAACTCCATTTGGAACTTTTGTTCCCACAATTAAAATATCAACAAATACTGCAATTTATAACTTAAAACCTCATTGGATGGATTTTAATGCCGGATGTTTAGTAGAAGATAAAAATTTAGAAGAAACTACTGAAGAATTATTAAACTATATTATCGAAGTTGCTGACGGCAAATTAGTAAATAATGAAATTAATAAATTTAAGGAAATTTCTATTCTTAAACAAGGCGTTACTTTATAAAGAATATGTAGTTCTATAAAATTAAATTTATATAGTTATAAAAAAATTACTCAAACAAAATAATAGTAAATATACGCATATTAAAACTCAGTTAATGATATGAATTAAGGAGTTTTAATATGCTTTTTTCTTTAGTTATAAAAAATTAACAGATAAAAAATTATAATATTAGTAATGAAGCTTTTTGACTGTTTAATTTAAAAACAATCATAAACGTTTATAATTGATTTCTTTCTTCTATAAAATGAATATTTTTGCATTTATTTAATTGATAGATATCATTCATAAGGCTATAATTTTCTTATGCATATAACCTATACTAAGTTAATATAAAAGGTAAAGTTTTATGAGTATAGAAATGGAGGGAGAACTATAAATGAAAAAGCCTATAAAAAGAGTATTAACAATACATGACTTATGTGGAATTGGGAAAGCAGCACTAACAAATATTATTCCGGTACTAGCAACACTAGGTATTGAGGCTTGTCCTATACCTACAATGATTTTAACAACACACACAGGAGGCTTTAAACCAAGTGTAATTAAATTAGATGGTTATATTACTAAAGCTTTTGAGCATTATAAAGATATAGCTATAGATTTTGAAGGTGTATTTGTAGGTTATCTAGGGACTAAAGAAATGGTTGATGAAACATTAAAGTTGTTAAGTAATAAGCGAGGAGATAGTTCGTTAATTGTATTTGATCCTATTTTCGCTGATAACGGAAAATACTATAGTAACTTTAATAAGAGTTACTCTGAAACACTAAAAAAATTAATAAGTTATTCAAATGTAATTACTCCAAATTATTCTGAAGCTTGTTTTCTAGTAGATGAAAATATTAAAAGTGAAATAGAGGAAGATGAGCTATTAATTATATGTAGAAAGTTACATGATTTAGGAACTAAAAATGTTGTAATCACTAGTATACCAATGATAAATACGAGCAAAATAGGTACGGCAGTATATGATGGAGAAAAAGATTTGTTAGAAATCATTATTGCAGATAAACTTGAAAAATCATATCCAGGAACGGGAGACGTTTTTACTTCAGTTTTAATAAGCATGTTGCTTAAAGAAATTTCACTAATTGAAAGCGTTAAAAAATCATGTGAGTTTGTAGAAAAGTGTATTATAGAAAGCAGTAAATATGATTATTCTGCAAATGAGGGGCTTCTACTTGAAGCAGCATTAAAGTATTTATATAATACATAAATGACTAAAAACAGTTAAAAATGATTATGATAAATCAAGAACAATTAATAAAGTGAATAAAGATGAAAAAAAGTGATTTTTTTTGATTGAAAATGGTTGATTTTTTGAAAGTTATAAGTTATTATAATAACAAGAGGAGTGGTGATAATGTTTACAGAGGAAAGATTTAATATCATTCTTCAAGAATTAAAAGTTAAGGGAATAGTATCTGTAACAGATTTAGTTAAATTATTAGATGCTTCAGAATCTACAGTTAGAAGAGATTTAAATACTCTTGATAATGAAGGATTATTAAAAAAAATTCATGGCGGTGCAATTGCTATTGGTGAGAGCACTTCAAAATATGACTATAAAGTTAATGTAAGGCAATCTCTAAATGTAGATGAAAAATCAGAAATTGCAAAATATGCAGCATCATTAATTGAAGATGGAGACATAATTTATTTAGATGCAGGTACAACTACTGAACTTTTGATAGAATTTATAAATGTTGGAAATATTACTGTTGTGACGAATGGAATAGTACATGCTAAAAAGCTTTTAGAAAGAGGTTTTAAAACTTATATTTTAGGTGGAGAAGTTAAAGCTATAACTGAAGCAATTATTGGAAATACTACTGTCGAAGAACTTAAGAGGTATAACTTTTCAAAAGGCTTTTTTGGAGTTAATGGTGTAAGTAATCAAAGCGGATATACCACTCCAGATGTGAACGAAGCCATGGTAAAGGCTCAGGCAATGAACATGTGTAGAGAATCATACGTATTAGCAGATTCATCAAAATTAGAAAAAGTTAGTTTTATAACTTTTGGAGCAATTACAGATTCAATATTAATTACAACAAAAATAGATAGAAATAATATTAGTTATGATACTAACATAATAGAGGTGATAAAAAATGATTAACACAATAACCCTTAATCCTTCATTAGATTACATTGTTAAGGTTGATTCCTTTAAAGTTGATTCTTTAAATAGAATTGATGAAGAAAGAATTTATGCTGGTGGCAAAGGCATAAATGTATCTATTGTTCTCAAAAATTTGGGAGTAGAAAATACAGCATTAGGATATGTAGCAGGATTCACTGGTGAGGAAATATTAAGACAAATTGAAAGTCATGGTGTAAGTTGTGATTTTATAAAATTAAAAAGCGGTTTTTCTAGAATTAATGTGAAACTTAAAAGTGATGGTGAAACTGAAATCAATGGTTCTGGACCCAAAATAACAGAGGAAGACTTGAAAATATTATATGAAAAGCTTTCGCATTTAACTCGCGGAGATTATTTAATATTATCTTGAAGCATACCAAATAGTGTTCCAGACAATATTTATGAAAGTATTATGAGTAGTTTAGAAGACAAAGGTGTAGAATTTATAGTTGATGCAACTAAAGAACTGTTATTAAAAGTTTTAAAGTATAGACCATTCTTAATTAAACCAAATCATCATGAACTTGCAGAAATGTTTGAAGTTGAATTAAAAAGTGATGAGGACATAATTAAGTACGGTAGAAAGCTTCAAGAAATGGGAGCAAAGAATGTACTCATTTCAATGGCAGGGGATGGAGCTATTCTTCTATCTGATAACGGGAAAGCTATAAAGAGAGAGGTTCCAAAAGGAATCCTTAAAAATTCAGTTGGAGCTGGTGATTCAATGGTAGCAGGTTTCTTATGTGGTTATTTAAGAAATAATGATATAAATGAAGCCTTTAAAATGGGAATAGCTACTGGTAGTGCAAGTGCTTTTTCGGACGAGCTTGCAACAAAAGAGGAAGTTTATGATTTATTAAAACAAATAAAATAGAATTATTTATACTTTTTCAAACTAATGAAAAGATAATAATATTATCTTTTCATTAAAACAAAGAAAGAATATATTTTAAAATTTATGGAGGGTGAAAAATGAAGATTGTAGATTTATTGCAAAAACAAGGTATCGATTTAAATTTCAATCCAAGCACAAAAGAACAATGTATAAATGAATTAGTTGATTTAATGAATAAAACAGGAAATATAATTGATAAAGAAGAGTATAAAAAAGCAATTCTTGCAAGAGAAGAATTAAGTACAACAGGTATTGGTGATGGAATAGCAATTCCTCATGGAAAAACAAAGGCTGTTAAAAAAGCTTCTCTGGCAGCAGCGATTTGTAAAAATGGTGTTGATTATGACTCTTTAGATGGGCAGCCTGCAAACCTTTTCTTTATGATTGCTGTGCCTGATAATAGTGATAATTTACATTTAGAGGTTTTAGCAAGATTATCAACGATATTGATGGATGAAACTTTTAGGAATAATTTAATTAATTGTTCTGATAAAGATGAATTCTTGAGATTAATAGATAAAAAGGAAATAGAAAAGTTTCCTGAATTAGTTAAGGGGGAAAAAGAAATGAGTAATAAAGGGTACAGAGTATTAGCTGTTACTGCTTGTCCGACTGGGATAGCACATACTTATATGGCAGCAGAAAGTCTTGAGAGCAAAGGTAAAGAATTAGGAGTTTCAATAAAGGTTGAAACAAATGGTTCTGGAGGAGCTAAAAACGTTTTAACAAAAGAGGAAATCAAAAATGCTGACTGTATTATAATTGCTGCAGACAAAAATGTTGAGATGGCAAGATTTAATGGAAAAAGAGTAATCAAAACTACAGTTGCTAACGGCATACATAAAGCAGCAGATTTAATTAATGAAGCAATTAGCGGAAACGCACCTATTTACAATCATAATGGAAGTTCAGATGAATCAAGTTCAAGTGCTGATAGTGAATCAGTAGGTCGTCAAATTTATAAACATCTTATGAATGGTGTATCTCATATGCTTCCATTTGTTATCGGTGGTGGAATACTTATAGCTTTAGCATTCCTTTTTGATACATTTAATCCAGCAAATCCTAGTGGATTTGGCTCTGGTACACCGCTTGCAGCAGTGTTAATGAAAATTGGTGGAACAGCATTCGGATTTATGTTGCCAGTACTTGCTGGATTTATTGCAATGAGTATTGCGGATAGACCAGGTCTTGCTGTAGGTTTTGTTGGTGGAGCTTTAGCTAGCTCAGGAGTTACTTTTGCCAGCGCATTTGATTCAAAAGTTCCGGCTGTTAGCTCAGGTTTCTTAGGTGCATTACTTGCTGGTTTTGTTGCAGGATATGTAGTTCTTGCTCTTAAAAAATTATTTGCAAATTTACCTCGTAGCTTAGAAGGTATTAAACCTGTATTATTATATCCGTTACTTGGAACGTTTTTAATCGGAGTTATAATTTTATTCATAAATCCAGTTATGGGAGTTATAAATAGTGGTATTAGCAATGGACTAAATTCAATGGGTGGAACAAGTAAGATTCTTTTAGGTATAATTTTAGGTGGAATGATGTCAGTTGATATGGGTGGTCCAGTAAATAAAGCAGCTTATTTATTTGGTACAGCATCACTTGCTAGTGGAAACTTTGATATAATGGCAGCTGTTATGGCTGGTGGTATGGT
>NZ_AUUU01000183.1 GCF_002760435.1 Clostridium sp. LS | reverse complement strand
AAGTTGTAAATTTGCGAATCCGAAGGGCTAGAGAAAAAGCAAAAGCTCAAGGAAGAATTCCAAAGAAAATTGACAAGGAACTAATGAGCTGGGTGATTATGATAACAAACATTGAAAGAGAACAAGTGGATGTGGACATGCTCCTTGATATTTATAGGTTAAGATGGCAAATAGAAATCTTATTTAAATGCTGGAAAAGTTATGGAAAGATTGACCATGTCAAATCAGCAGGAATTGATTACTTAAATTGTTTGCTTTATGGCAGATTGATAATAACCTTACTAATAAATACAGTTTATTCTGAATTGTATTTTAAGTATAAAACAGAAGAAAATAGAGAAATAAGTATACTTATGATATATTCAACTATAGGAAGTAAACTCAAAGATATATGCATTAATTTTATTCCTAAAAAGGAAAACTTGGAAATAATACATGAGATACTAGTAGGTTTAGGAAAGAGCTGTAAGCGAGAAAAAAGAAAACGCCAAACTACAGAGGGAAAATTGATGTGCTACTCTCTTCCCCCTATAATTTGGTGATTACTGGTTAAGCTTTACGCGCATG
>NZ_AUUU01000182.1 GCF_002760435.1 Clostridium sp. LS | reverse complement strand
ATTTCTATTCCTCTTGTGTTACCAGTTTCAGCATATTTATCTGCTAAGTGTTGGAAGAATACTGTTATTGTTCTTACAAATATAGTAAGTACTTGTCCTGCTGCTGCAATTGGAATTGCTACTGCTATACCTGCTCCAATTGATTGATGTCCAATTATAACTAGTACTGCTGAAATTACACTTGCAAGAGCTGCGTCTGGTGCCATAGCAGCCCCAACATTCATCCAGCCAAGTGCTAACATTTCAAGTGTTCCTCCTAATATGATTCCTGTTTGAATATCTCCTAGCACTAGCCCTACTAATGTACATGCAACTATCGGTCTATGAAATTGTGCTTCATCAAGTACGCTTCCCATACCAGCAATTGCTGCAACTATTACTAATAAAATTAATTGTAAAGTGTTCATTTATAATTCCTCTCTTTCTTTTTTGTAATTATATAAAAATTTAATTTTATATCTATATTAGTTTTAGTTCTTTTAATCTATCCATTAGATTTATTTTAGTATCTTTTGCTAATTTCCTTACTTCTAATTCGATACCCTTTTCATAAAGCTTTTTAAATGCTTCAATATCAACATCATTCATACATAATGCATTTGTAATTTGTTTGTCACCTGCTTTAAAGCACATTCCACCAACGTTTACAGATTTAATAGGTACTCCACCTTCAACCATTCTTAATACATCTGTAGGATTTGTGAATAAGAATAAAGTTTTAAA
>NZ_AUUU01000020.1 GCF_002760435.1 Clostridium sp. LS | reverse complement strand
TTAAATTGCGCATGCAATTTAACCTCCTTTGATGATGGAAAATAGGCTTGGCAGATTGACTTGTTATTTTTTTGATTGTGCCTTATTACTTTAAAATATAAATTACCAAAGGAAAACTATCAATACATATAATTTAAATAATGTATTAATTTTTTATTAAATCAATGTATTTTTCAGAAATCCAACATGCAAAAAGGCGTATCTAAAAATTTGATACGCCTCTCTTATATCCCTTTATTAAAATTTGAAATAATAAATCTTAACTCTAAAATGCTGCTGAAATTGCATTTGCAACTGCTGTTGCTTCTAAATCTTGATAATATGAACTTGCACACTTTTGTGCTTCATCTGGATTAGTAATAAACCCAAATTCAATTAGAATTGCAGGCATACTCGTATTTCTGCAAACAAAGTAATTGCTATCCCTAGCTCCTCTATTTTGAGCACCAGTGCTGCTTGTAATAGCAGATGCTACAGAAGATGCCAGACTCATACTTGTTGAAAGCTTGTAATCATTATATGCTCCTCCAAAACTATCATCTTGAGGTCTTGAGCTGTAATAAACCTCCACTCCATTGGCTGTTGGAGATGCTGAATTATGATGTAAACTTACAAATAAATCTGCTTTAGCATTATTGGCAATATTCACCCTATTAGTAAGGCTTGTATTCACATCATCAGTATTTCTATCTGATGAATACCTCGTCATAATTACTGTATATCCTAGCCCTTCAAGCTTTGCCTTTAACTTATCTGCTACCTGCATATTTAAGTCTCTTTCAGCGTATGTGACACCATTACTAGTTGCGTAAGCGCCATCATCTCCGCCAAAATTATGGCCTGGATCTAGTACTATTACTTTTCTTGACGTACTTCCTGGAATTTTGCTTCCACGTTTTCCATCCGGGCCTATCTTCCATCCATTTACAACCGTATCTTTAGCCATAATGCCTGTACTAGGTTGTAAATAGTAATAATCTTTACCATCTACTATCCAACCTGTTGCTCTAGCACCACTGCTTCTTAAATAGTACCAATTTCCATTTAGATTAATCCAACCTGTTGCCATCATTCCGTTTGAATATAAGTAATACCAGTTCCCATTTGCATTAGTCCAACCTGTTAACATATTTCCACTTGTGCTAAAAAAGTACCATTGTCCACTGATTAAAGTCCAACCTACTCTCATTGCTCCACTTGAATCTAGGAAATATTTATTTCCATCAATTAGTCTAAGGCCAGTGGTCATGCTGCCATCACCTTGAAGATAATACCACTTATTATTATCCTTTACCCAACCAAGAGCCATTGCCCCACTTGATTTAAGATAATACCATTTTCCATTCTGATTAACCCAGCCTTTTGCCATGACTCCATCGCTATACAAGTAGTACCAATCACTATCAGGTTTAATCCAACCAGTTGCCTTGCTATTATCTGATCTATAATAGTACCAATTTCCAATCTCCAATTTCCATCCAATTGATGATGAGATATTTGTGCTATTATCAATTGATAGCTTAATTGGTTCCGTTGCTTGCACACCTGCTGATCCTGCTTGAGCTGTTTGCGGTTTGCTAGCTGTAGTAGTTGTTGTATCTACCACTACTCCTGCACTTGTAGTTGAGCTTGTGACTGTGCTAGTACCTGAATTACTATCAATGCCAGATGCATTAACATCTGATGAAGAGACAACCCCTGCTGCTACTAATAAGTTATAATATAATTCATTAACCTCTTGTCCATATGTAAGACTTGGAGCCCATTTCCCACTTAATGCGTTTACAGTCACCGCATTTCCTTTAATTGTAATAAACTGCCTTGGGTCATATGTATTGCTTCTTGGATAATCAGAAGCTCCCGCATAGAGTGCTAAGTGGTCCAAATGAGCTTGTACGCCTTCATCCCAAGTGCTGAATCTTTGATGAGCATTTGGATCAGTGTCGGCTCCACCGGAACTAGTTTTTAGTCCACATGGATTATGATAACTTTCATCTAATACTCCGCCAAAGTTACCATACCCTGTTTCCTTAGCAGCCTGCACATACGCTATAGCTGGGTTAACATTTCCATGCGTGGGTGCGTACTTCCAATATAGCTCTGCTAGCTCGACAAAGGTATCAGTTGCTCCTTTAGATTTCGCCCATTCTTCCGCCTGTTTTGCTGTTACTTTTGTATCTGATATTATTTTAGTATCAGTGATGGCCGCCTTAACATTTATAGTCGGAATTAATGCTAAAACTATCACAAAAGCAAACAAAAATTTAGTCAATCTCTTAATAGCCTTCAAAACAGCTTTCCCCCATTCTATTTGGTTTTAAAGTCAAATATTTCTCCAATATATAATACAAGCTTCTAAATTGTTTTAGGGACTAATATACTAGACAATCTGTTATATCGCGCCATGTAAAATATGGTAATAATTCTTATTTTCTATACATACAAAACTATATAGGTATAATATACCAAAAAGAAAGACCAACTATAATACCCATTATTATATAGTTGATCTTTCTTCTTGTTACTTTGTATATTTAATTAAATGTTAGCTGCAATGACTTCTGCAATTGCCTGAGCTACTTTTTGTTGACTTGCTGGGTCTGAACATCTTATTGCTTCATCTTTATTTGTTATAAATCCAACTTCAACAAGTACTGCTGGCATATTTGCATTTCTACATACAAATAAATTTTGTGACTGTCCACCCCTATTATTCAAGTTAAGTTTACTTGAAATGTTGTTGTTAATAAGAGTAGCCATCTTTTTACTTTTTTCTATTCTTGCATTATCTAACTTTCCACCAAAACTATCATCTTGAGCTTGCGTACTATAAAGAGTTAGTACCCCATTAGCTGATGTATCAGCTGAATTATGATGAATACTTATAAAGAAATCTGCATTTGCATTATTAGCAACATCAACTTTATGAGTAAGACTATCAATTAGCGAACCGTAAGAAGGTTTTTCTCCAAGATTTCTTGTCATTACTACATTGTATCCTCTATTTTGAAGTTCAGTTTTTAATTTATCTGCAACCTGCATATTTAAAACTGTTTCATCATAAGTCACCCCATCAATAGTACTTGTAGCACCATAATCATTACCATAATCATGACCAGGATCTATTGCTATGGTCTTTTTACCATTTGAAGAACCATTATTTATTGGTGGTGGTGTCGTTGTTCCAGAATTATCATCATCTTGATTAGATGTAGATTGCTTCTTACCATCCGAACCAATTTTATACCCTTCAATTGTAGTGTTTGTAAGCATTCTTCCTGTATTTGTGTCTAAATAATACGAATCTCCATTAGACGTAACCCAACCTGTAGCCATAGCACCACTATCATTTAAATAGTACCAAGTTCCGTTAATATTAAGCCATCCTTTAGCCATAGCTCCAGTATCATATAGATAATAGTATGATCCATTATCTACAATCCATCCTGTTGCCATACTTCCATCAGTATTGAAGTAATACCAGTAGCTTCCTATCTTCACCCAGCCGGTTTGCATAATGCCACCATTGTCAAGCATATAGATTTTATTATCTATTCTTGAAAGACCAGTTACCATGCTTCCATCACCTTGAAGGTAATACCAATTATTATGATCTTTAAACCAGCCAGTCTTTATTGCTCCACTTTTTTCAAAATAGTACCATTTATCATTAATTTTTGTCCATCCATTATTGGTGGCCATAACTCCTGAATCTTTAAAATAATACAAATCTGAGCCATCATATTGGATTCCAGTTGCCATAGCACCCGAATTGCTTAAAAAGTACCAATCGTTATTTAATTGTTTCCACCCTTTAAACATAGTACCTGACTTATCAAGATAATACCACTTTCCATTGTCACTTACCCAGTCAGTTGCCATTTTACCATCATCTTTTAAGTAATACCAATTTCCATCAGGATTAATCCAGCCAATTGCCTTTGTATTATCTGATTTATAGTAATACCAAGCTCCATTTTCGTTTTTCCAACCAATTGTTGATGTTATATTAGGTTTTTCCTCTTGAGGTTTACTTCCACCTTGAGGTTTATTTTCTGGAATAACATCAATAACACTAGGTGCAATTGGCTTGCTTTCAGGTTTTCCTGGATTTGGAGCCGCATTTGATGAAGATCCACTAGTATTCTTTCCAGTATTAGTGTTATCACTATCCTTTGGATAATCTACACCAGAGTAATCCATCAAATCTTCATATAATTTACTTATTTCTTCACCATATGTAGCACTTGGAGCCCATTTTCCACTTAAAGAGTTTACCGTAGTCGCGTTACCTTTAATAGTTACAAAATGTCTTGGATCATAAGTATCATCCCTTGGATACCCACTAGCTCCTGCATATAAAGCTAAATGATCTAAATGCGCTTGTACACCTTCATCCCAAGAATCAAATTTCTGATGAGCATTTGGGTCAGTATTGTCTCCACCAGCTTCAGTTTTTAATCCACATGGGTTATGAAAACTTTCATCTAATACTCCTCCAAATTTTCCAAATCCAGTTTCTTTGGCTGATTGAACATATGCAATAGCTGGATTAACACCACCATGATCTGATGCATACTCAAAATAAAGATCTGCTAAATTTATAAATGTCTGTGTTGCTCCTTTAGATTTAGCCCATTTTTTAGCTTGTTTAGCAGTAACCTTACTGTCTGATATTATTTTATAATCAGTAGTTGCTGCTTGTACATTTAATGTCGGAATCAAACTTAATACCATTGCGAAAGATAAAATAAAGGTAATAAGTTTCTTGTTAATATTCAAAACAGTCTGCCACCTCCCTACATTTGATTTTAACAAAAAACATCATGGCATTAAAGGTAAATTTGAAAAAATGTAGTTTTTTTTATCATATATTCTCATAAAGTTGGTTTTTATGATAAGTATTCCACCTTATGTACTTGGCCCCAGTACAAAATAGCCCAAAATAAAAGAGAGCCTGGTTTAGTGCTCTCTTTTAGTGATTACGGTTTTTTCTTCTGCAATTTTCCAAATTGTCTTGACAATTTGCAAGTTGGTCCATTAAATTATCTACCATTTTATCTGTAAGACACATTTGATTGCAAAGCAGTTTCTCATTCATATTTATTAAATAACAAATAAAGTTTTGATTAGTAAACGCATATAAGAATAATAAAACCATCACTAATCGGCATAACACTGCCTCTTGATTCCCCACAACCATTGTAGATAAGGTCAAATCATTTATTGGGTTATTTGCAGTAGCTCCAAGAGTATCAAAACCAGAATCACTATAGTCACAGTCACAGTTACTCATTTTCTTCCTCTCCATGTACAGCAATATTATATATAATAATAATATGAATAATTGTTTATTTTTGTTACTTTCCAAGAGAATCATTTATTATAATGGTTGTAAATTTCATATTTACCCGAAAAAAAGAATACCTCCATGCATTATAAACATAAAAGTTTATATTAATGCATAAATGTATCCTCTTGTATTTAAATTTATTAACTTTTATTCTTCACTCTTTCCAACACCAGATAAAATTAATCCTTTATTATGATCTAGCGCCCAGCTTATACCCCAGTCATTTTGGAATATAAGTAAGTTTCTATCTTTAAAGTCTTTAACCTTCTTGGTATCTGAAGTTAGGTTTAATGAATCCATATCAACATCTTTATTTTCTATCCATCTAACATATCTATAGGATAGTCTATCCATTTTGATATCAACATTATATTCACTATTTAATCTATATTCTAGAACTTCAAATTGAAGTACGCCAACAACTCCAACTATTATCTCTTCCATTCCAATATGAGTTTCCTTAAATACTTGGATTGCACCTTCTTGTGCTATTTGAGTAACACCTTTGATAAATTGTTTCCTCTTCATAGTGTCTACTGGTCTTACTCTTGCAAAATGTTCTGGTGCAAAAGTCGGAATTCCTTCAAACTTAAATTTCTTTGATGCTGTACATAAAGTATCTCCAATTGAGAATATACCTGGATCAAACACACCTATTATATCTCCTGCATATGCCTCTTCAACTATTTCTCTATCTTGAGCCATAAATTGTTGTGGCTGAGCTAATTTAATTTTCTTTTCACCTTGTACATGAAATACATCTTCACCTTTATTAAACTTACCTGAGCAAATTCTCATAAATGCGATTCTATCCCTATGGGCCTTATTCATATTTGCTTGTATCTTAAATACGAAAGCAGAGAATTTATCTTCAAACGGATCAATAGCTCCAACTGTAGAATTTCTTGCAAGCGGTGATGTAGTCATTTCTAAGAAATGTTCTAAAAATGGTTCCACACCGAAGTTTGTTAAAGCTGATCCAAAAAATACTGGAGTCAATTCCCCTTTTCTTACAGCATCTAAATCCAAATCATCTCCAGCAATATCTAAAAGTTCAATGTCCTCCATTAACTTGTCATGTAATGCATCCCCTAAAATTTCTCTAAATTTAGGATCATCAACCGAACCTTCTATAGCCTCAACTTCATTTTGACCATGATTTCCACCATTAAAAGCTATAATTCTATTATTGTCTCTTTCATATACACCCTTAAATTCCTTACCAGAACCAATTGGCCAATTCATTGGGTAAGTTTTAATTCCAAGTTCATTTTCAATATCCTCAAGTAATTGAAATGGATCTTTGGCTTCTCTATCCATTTTGTTTATAAACGTGAAAATAGGCATTTCCCTTAAAGATGCAACATGGAATAACTTTCTCGTTTGATCCTCTATACCTTTAGCTGCATCCACAACCATAACTGCTGAATCTGCTGCCATAAGAGTTCTATATGTATCTTCCGAGAAGTCTTGGTGACCTGGAGTATCTAATATGTTAATACAGTGATCATTATAGTTAAATTGCATAACCGAAGAAGTAACAGAGATACCTCTTTGCTTTTCAATTTCCATCCAGTCAGAAACTGCATGCTTTGAAGCCTTTCTTGCCTTAACAGAACCGGCAAGCCTTATAGCTCCTCCATAAAGTAACAGTTTTTCAGTAAGAGTGGTTTTACCTGCATCAGGGTGAGATATAATTGCAAAGGTTCTTCTCTTTTCAATTTCTTTTATATAATCAGCCAAATCTAAGCCCTCCTATTAAACTATCAACTAGTGTTTACTATGGATAATTAAGGAATGCTTATTTTTATGCTTGTAGCTTTTTAATTGATTAATTTTTCCATCATCAATTATGTCTTATGCATTTCCCTAACCATTATAAACCCTTCATTATTAACTAAATTATTATATCACATCCCATATGTTATGTATACTGAATATCCATTAGATACAACTGTATAAACAAAACGCTTTCCAAATTAATTTGTACTAATGATTAACGATAACTTTTTGCAAATATTTCAAAAGCAACTAATTATTATTTCATCATAACGTTCATATACATTCTTATAAATTACCTTAGCGTATGTATTAATGAAATGTTGGTTAAGATTATTAAAATTCCATAATAATTATATATATGAAATATAATTATTATACTTTGACTAGCAGCCTGATTTAGAAAAACCATCATGCAGAAATACAAGATTCATTAATTTTAATAATGAAAGTTAAATAATTCACACCATTATATCTAATACATGTAATTTTCTACAATTCTTATTTGATTTGTTCTTATGAATCTGTTTCCCGAAAGTAAATCATTATAGATTAACTCCATACAAGAAAATATTCTATCTAAATTAAATAAGATATAAAAACTGAGATATCTTTGCAAATATTTTGTGGCAACTCCACGAAATACAGCAAACCAATTCATCAGGTTTAATATCATGTACCTTATGCGATTATCGTCTTTCACATTTATTAACCTCTTTTTATTATGCTTTTGTGCAACCAATGAAAGATATCTATCTCCATATGATACTATGTATGATTTTTTCTCTATTTTTGTATAAACTTTCTCATTAAATAACTTTAAATCCCAAAAATCTTTAAATATTGGTTTAATAAACATAGAATCCTCCTCACCCTTAGCACCTATAATCCAAATATTTCTCCTTCTATGCGTACTTTGCCTTATTTCTTCTATATTTCTGCACCCCTTGAAATTTTCTTTAACTATAGTTTTTCCGATATAAATTATCCCTTTTAACATATTAGGTGTATCATCCAGTGTTAATGCATGCAGCACTTTATGTCTCCAATAAAATGCTGTTACTAAATTAATGCTTAAATTTTCAGCACAAAATCTTAATGATTTCTTTTCTATCATAAACTCAACAAATTTCATCCATAATTTTGTCTCTTTTTTTGAATAGCTCCATATTGAATTTGTGGTATTAGAAAAAGTCTTTCCACATTCTTTACATTTGTATCGCTGTATTCCTTTATATGATCCATATCTAATATAGGATTTACAACCGCAACGCTGGCAATACTCAATTTTTCTCCTTTTATAAATATCCTTTTTTAAGACTTCACTAATATATAGCTCTAATTTTCTTAATTCCATATCTTCTTGTATCAAAAGAAACACCTCTGTTAATAAATTTTTTTAACAAATCTCCTTTTAATACTCTCCATATTTTCAACTTTATAATCATTACCAATATTTATTTAATACATATTACACATTTTTTATCATATAAATATATAATTGAGCTTTCCATACATTAAACCTTTTTATTTTATATATACATCATTAATTACCAACATTTTTGTCATTGAAGTTCTTAAATTATTTTTTCCAGTTATACAAATTTGTCTTTTAAGAATTTTTCTTTTAAAATATTTAATATCTCAACTTCATTTGTAATAATACCATCTGCACCAGCCTCTATTACTCTCTTCATATTATCAAGATCGTTAACTGTATAAGTATTTACTAGTATTCCTGCTTCTTTTATTTCTTTGATATATTCTTTATTGAGAATGCTTGGAAAATAAGGATGGTAACATTCCACTTGGATGGCCTTTAAATATTGAGGTACGTTTGCAAGTGTTGTTTCCGTTAAAGCTCCCAGTATTATTTTTCTGCTGCCTTCAATTTTTCTTATTGCAGCTAAACTTAAATGATTAAAGCTCGATATTATAATCCGCTCTCTTAAATTAAACTCATCAATCATTTCTAGAACCTTTTTTTCTAACCCTTTATACTCGATTATACTATTCTTTAATTCTAAATTTAATATTTTTAAATCCGATTTAGAAACAAGTTCTAATAGTTCTCTTAATGTTGGTATTTCTTCACCTAATTTTTTTTCAAAATATTCAACTTCTTTAGTGCTATATTCACCTATTGAGGAATTATAAATCTGCCTTTTCCCCTCTAATTTTAAATATTCCATTTCTTTCAATGCGATATCCTTTAGCGCTTGAACCCTTGGAGTACTCCTAGTTCTAAAAATCTTAAGTTCATCTAAAGTATAATCTTTAACCAAGCCATGTCCATTAGTAGTTCGATCTAAAGTTTCATCATGAATAATTACAGGCACTCCATCTTTTGTAAGCTGAACATCTGTTTCTATACCATCTGCATTATATTCAATTGCTTTCTTAAATGCTAACATTGTATTTTCATCAAATTTCCCACTATATCCTCTATGTGCAATATTTAAAATTTCCAAATTCTCGCCTCCTATTATCTGCATTAGCAACTATATAGTATTACGTCTGCACTCACCTTAATATTCACTGTTTTATAAATATTCTGCACCTGTTATAAACTTATTATCGTATGAAAAACAATATAAAATAAATAGAAAATACTTGTCCATTTTGCGCTTTAAATTTGAGCATTAGGACAAGTATTTTGAAATATAAATATTTTACTTAATGTTATTCAGCAGTTGTATCTTCCTTCCATTGTGCATATAATATAATGTCTTTTGTAATTTTTATCTTATCATCATATTCATAGCCTGTTCCCTCTCCATCTTTCTTAGTATTCCATTCAACAAAGGTATAACCGCTCTTTGTTGGTTTGTATAAAGGCATATTTGTATTTTCAGGAACTGTTCTTGTCTTAAGTACTTCTTCATCAGAATCTTCTGCATCAGGATCCTTAAATGTAACCTTATATTCCTTTGTTTTATTGGTGCCATCTGATGGAATATCGGTAGACATGGTTGCATTTTCATTTATTATTTGACTTGGAATATAAGGAACTGTAGTATTTCCATAATAATCAAATGCCTTTTGTGGTGTTGGATAATCTGGACCCAAGCAAGCTCCATTATCATCAAAGCTATAAAGTTTTTGATTTATAATACAGCTACTTTTCTGCATTGCTCCACTCGGTGAAAAGAAATATATTTTCCCTTCAATTTGAATTACTCCAGTTTGCATGGCTCCATTTAAATCTGCGTAATACCATTGGCCTCCGTCATAGATCCATCCTGTTCTCATTTGCCCTTGCGAATCAAAGAAATACCATACTCCGCCTATTTGTCTCCAACTTGTAGCATAAGTGTATCCTTCTGTATAGCTCCACACTCCATTGCTACTTTCAATCCAGGCTGCTGAAGCTCCTATTGGAATTAATGTAGTTAATGTAGCCGCAACGCCTATTAGAGCCAATTTCTTCAAAAAATTATGCTTCATTTCACGTTTCCCCCTCGTTTTTTTAATCCATTGACCAAGTTATAACGGTACTTAATATAACTTGGCCTTTATTCCTTTGTTTATAAAGCTATTAATTACTGTTTCCTGTTCTGGATGTGGTAGTTATGGTGTTGGAGCTACCACAGTTATTGGTATAGTTTTAGTTGTTCCAGATCCATCAGTAGCAGTAGCTCTTACATAAATATTTCCAGCCACAGTTCCTTGCAGCAATCCACCGCTACCAATTGATGCATTTCCTCCATCAATGCTCTCAACTGACCATTGGATTGTTTTATTGGTTGCACCAGTCGGAGTTATAATAGCTGTCATTTGAAGTTGTTGCCCTACAGTAACTGTTCCCGATGGACTACTTATATCAATACCTGATACATAAACTGGTTGACCTGATATTGTTATAATCTTTTCTCTATCAACAACTTTTGTTTCAATTACAGCATTTCCATTAGCATCTCGCATAACACTTCCATCCGAATTAAGTTTTACCATATTATAAGTTAGATGCGCCTTAACTTTGACTGTACCGTTATCTACTGCTTTTAAAAGCCCAGTTGCAGAAATTGTTGCTTTGCCAGTAATAGTATTATCTGCATCCGCATCTCCAGCTTGTACAACTGACCATGTTACTGTTCCATTACTAGCTGCATCAATTGGGTTTAAAACTAATGCCATTTGAAGTGTTCCAGCTTTTTGTGTTATTGTAGAAAGATCGTCAGTTGACCCACTGGAAGAAGTATCTTTTCCAACTATTGTTGCATCAGTTACATCTGTTATTAATCCACTTATGGTTAATGCCTTGCTTACTGAAATATTTGATCCATCTATTGTTGTAGCAGTTACTATGACTGTTCCATTTTTTAATGCCCTCAGTAATCCAGTCTGGCCTGGGACAAATTCAGCATCGCCATTTACATCTCTTACTTCCCACTTAACTGCACCCGATGTAGTGTTTGTTGCATTATTTGGAGTTATTATTACACCAAATTGAAGTTCTGGTGAAGTTCCCTGTTTAGTATCTAACTCTTTAACATCATCAGGCGTTATTATTAGACCTGTAGCTTTAATACTTTGATTACTAATTGTTATTGTTTTACTTCCATAAATTGTTGGAACTTTCTTTGAGGTTGCTTTTACTGTAACAGTTCCATCTGCTAGAGGTGTCAAGAGCCCAGTACTACTGATTGATGCCTTTCCCGTCATCTTTGTTCCCGCATCTCCATACTGTTCAACTGACCATACAATGCTTTGATCAACTGCATTACTTGGTGATACTTGTGCACTCATTTGCATTGTTTGACCATCTACGTTTATTAAATCAGAAGCGCTTGTTACACCTATTTTTTCTACTTTTGTAGTTTGACCTTTTATTGTAATCTGCCCACTTCCAATAATTGTGTTATTTTCTGCTGAAATAGCTTTTACTGTAACTATTCCATCTGATAACGCTGTTAAAAGGCCTGTATCACTAATTACCGCTCTTCCAGTATCACTGCTATCTCCTACAGCCCAAGTTACTGACTTATTTGTAGCACTGCTTGGATATACAGTTGCAACCATTTGAAGTGTTCCGCCATCGATTGCTATTGTATTGCTAGTCTTCCCACTTACAGCTATACCTTCTACTGGAATCTTTGTAGATTGTCCAGTTATAGTTACTGTTCTCTTACCAATAACACCTGAACCATCCTTAGCTGTAGCTACCACTGATACTGTTCCATTCGATATTGCAGTCACAAGTCCTGTATCACTAATTGACGCACTTCCTGTTCCATTTTCAATTGTCCATGTTACATCTGGATTATTTGCATCACTTGGCAATACATTTGGAAGCATTTGAAGAGTTCCAGCATTAGCTGTTATGAGGTATGATCCTGTTTGGCTGTTAACAGTAATTTTAGTTACTGGTACTACTACATCAGTTGCACTTACTGTTACCTCTTTAGTAGTGCTTATATCTGATCCATCATTAGCTGTTGCTTTTACAGTGACTGTTCCTGTAGAAACTCCTGTTAACAATCCATTACTATCAATTGTTGCTTTTCCTGTACCATTAACAACAGACCATGTTACTCCTTTATTTTCCGCATCACTTGGTAATACTTCCGCTGTCATTTGAGCAGTTTTATTAACAGTAACATACGCACTGCCCTTTATTGTAATGCCATCAACAAATACTGAGGTATCATTAGTCCATTGAGCATATAAGGTAATATCTCCTTCTACCTTTATACTATCATCAGCCGCATAGCTTTTTCCTGACCCATCACTTTTGGTGTTCCAACTTGAGAAATTATATTTAATTTTACTTGGTTCATATAAATCAACAGTCTTTCCATATTTAACATTTTTAGTTTTAAGCTCTGCTCCATTTGAATCTTTAAGTACTACTTTAAATATTCTTCCTTCATTAGGATTTTCATCTGAGGTACTTTGATCCTTAATAACTTCATTAGTTTTTGAATCAGTTGGGGTGCCAGTTACTTTATTATCCGTATTCTTTAAAACCTGAACACAATTTCCCGAGTTATCAAATTCTCTGTCTGGAGTTGGTACTTTAACACCTGCAACTTCTCCATCAGAAGCAATAGTATAAAATTCCCCATTGATAACTGTATTAGTAGTTTTCATAATTCCATTATCATCAAAAATATATACTTTTCCTGCTACATTTATTATCCCAGTTTGAATTGCACCGGTCGAATCTGAATAATACCAATTCTTATTATAATTAATCCAACCCGTTTTTAATGTCCCATTGCTTTGAATGAAATACCAAGAGTCTCCTGCCTTTATCCAGCCTTTCAACATCTTCCCGTTATCATCAAAATAATATAGTTGTCCATCAATTTTCTTCCAACCTGTAACCTTTTCATCATTTTGTGTGTAGTACCAATTACCTTGATAATCATTTACCCATTCAGCTGAAGCCCTAACAGGCGCAAGAGAGCATATTGTTGATAAAATAACTGCTCCTGCAATTATCTTACATATAAATTCCCGTTTCATTAAAACCTTCCCCCCTATTTTCATATTCCTTCTAAAATTTATCTTTTCATGAAAAGTAACTTATATTTCATTATGTCTATGTTCGTCTTATATCATAAAAACATGCATAATATCTCATATCTTATTATCGATATATTCTTACATAACTATATAGTTATAATACCATATTATGATTAACATAGCATATTAGGTAATAAATATAAAAATAAAGGTTATGTATCTATTTTTTCTACAATAACCTTTATTTATATTTAATTATTCACTTAAAGTTCCGTCGGAATTAAAAATGTATTTAGTTCCATCTATATATCTTGATCCAGTTACCATTACTCCATTAATATTAAAATAATATTTTTTCCCATCAATTGTAACCCATTCATTCTTTTTCATCTTACCTGTAGTTTCATCTAAGTAGCACCATCCATCCTGTGAATATGCCCATCCTGTTTTCATTGATCCATCATCATTTGTACAATACCAGCTTCCATCGGCTCTAAACCAGCCTGTTTGCATTTCCCCTGATGGATCTTTAAAATAATACCATTTATCACCTATTTGAAGCCAAGTATTAGCCGCCTGTCCACTATCTTTTAGATAGTACCACTTTCCATTAGACCACTTCCAACTTGAGGTTTCCATTGCACCGCTTTTACCAAAATAGTACCAATATTCATCGATTTTAAGCCAATCTCTAGTCATTTTACCATCAGCTTTTAAATAATATGATTTACCTCCATCATTGACCCATTCCATTTTCTTAACTGCTCCATCTTCACCAACAAAGTACCAGTCGTCTCCATCTTGAATCCATTGATTAAATAATTCATATCCTTTTTTCTTATCAAAGTAACACTTTTTGCCATCAACTATTTGCCAGCCAGTTTCCATTGCACCGTCAATTCTATTAAAATAATAAGTTTTTCCATTGATTGTTTGAACACCTTTTAAACTTACACCATCTTTATCATAATAATATCTATATCCGTCCTTCTTTCCCCAGCCCGGGTCATTGTTAAATCTATCAAAAACCTTATCCCAAGCATCGTTAACATCATCATTCTTATCCTTAAGTGAATCTGTTAAATCATTTAATGAATCGCTTAGATTATTCATTGAATCAGTTATTCCGGTCACTAGTCCTTTTATCCCGCTTTTATCTATGGCATCATCAACTATTCCGCCAACTTCAGCTTTTACATCCGGTACCATAAGATAAGTATCAACCTTTATCATACTATTAATTGCATCAGTAGTAGCACTTGGTAAATTAAGTCCAGAGATCTGTTCTGCTAATAAAGCCTTTTCAAATGGTCCCACTACAAGACTATATTGATAAACTTTATTAGTTGCAATTGAAGCATCACTTTTAGTTAAAGATAGCGATAAAATCGAAAATTTTGTTCCATCTACATCTAATGATTTACTTAAACTACCCTTTAAATTACTAACACTACTAAAATCAATAATGTTTAAATCTTTATTTATATAACTCGATGCACCTTTTTGAACCTTTAACATATTGTAGATCGGGTTATTAATTACATATGCTTTCCCATTTGATGAATCGATTATATTAATACTCATTCCATCACCAATTACTTCAGTGCCACTGCCCAAATCAAGTGTTTTTCCATAAGCATCAGTACCAGTAGTTGGACTAAAAGCTAAAGCTGGAACTGGAGCAAGTCCATTATAAGCTGCATTTCTTACCTTTGCATTATAGGTATCTACACAATAAGATCCGTTTCCAACAACAGAATTAACTATGGATCCAACTAATCCTTTAATTACAAAAGCTTGCGCCTTCACTTCCCCTGAAGAATTTTTTCCGGTGTATTGATATAAAGGAATATTTTCAAATCTGCTTTTAATAGCTCCCGGCAATGCATCCGTTAAATTTTTTTCTACTACAGGTCCAATTAAACTTTTTAGGGTTGCTTCTGGAATACTTCCACCTGTAGCAGCTGACACTTTTGCAACAACAGCACTCGTAATTGGCTCCTTAAGCTGTTCAAGAACTTGGGCTGAAATTTCATTAACTAATGTATCAGAAAGAGTGTACGATAAATTACCACATTCCAAATTAGAAATTGAATTTGCACCTTGAACTTTAAACATTGCTGCAACTCCATTTTCCAACTGTGGATTAATTACAGTACTCTCAGCCATAGCAATAAGCGTGTTTCCATCTGGAACCATGGATGATAAATCTACTCCTGCTAAAGCTATATTACTAGTTTGTGTATCATTCACTGCTGCTTCAACATATATATTATTTTTTCCAGGAATCAATGTACAAATACTCATCGTAACTATTATTAATGCCATTATTCTATTAATTTTCCTTATCATACTATCGCCTCCAAAATATCTATCTATATTATAACATTTTTGTACTCATCAGTTCAAATATATAAATTATCATTAGTGCATTAATAATAAAATATATGTTGTTATATTATAATTATTTAATAGATATTCTCTTCTTCTAGCAGATTAATAAATTCTTTCACAAGAAATGGATCAAATTGAGTTCCTGAGCATCTTTTAAGTTCTTCAATAATATATTCCTTATGGAAAGATTCCTTATAAATTCTTTTATGAGACATTACATCAAAGGAATCTACTATATTTATAATTCTTGATAATAACGGTATTTCTTCTCCCTTAAGCTTATTTGGGTAACCTGTTCCATCATATCGTTCATGATGAGCCAATATATTATTTGCAATGTGAGCTAATTCTGGTGTCGAAGTTGCAATTCTATACCCAATGTCAGAATGTGTTTTCATTATAGCCCATTCCTCATCTGTAAGCTTGGATGGTTTCATAAGAATATGCTCAGGTATCCCTATCTTTCCAATATCATGAAGTGAAGATAATAATTCTAACTCATCTAATTTTTCTTTTGGAAGTCCTATTCTCTTTCCTAATTTAACACTTAAATTTTTAATTCTTATAGTATGTTCTTCCGTCTCACTATCTTTTTCATGTAAAGTTCTCAAAAGTGAATTTATCGCAGCACTTCTGGCGCTTTTTTCCTGCATAAGTTTATTCCTATACATTCTCTTTTCCGCCAAACTCATAACAGATTCTGTCCCTAAATTATCCTCATAAGATCCTGCATACCCCCAAGCAATACTTATTTTAAAATGAAATTCTGCTTCGCTTTCACATTTTTCCTTTATCCTATCTATTAAATCATTCACATAAGCTCTTGTCTTATTTTTAGCCAATATTACAAATTCATCTCCACCCCATCTGGAAATCACATCATCAATATCGCAATTTTCATTAAGAATTTTGGCTACTAGGCAGAGCAATTTATCACCTTCTGCGTGTCCCAAGGCATCATTTGTAAGTTTTAATCCATTAAGATCTCCCATTAAAATGAAATAGCTGCTATCACTACTTTCATCTAGCTCCTTAAACATCTTTTCCATATATGCTCTATTTCTTAAACTTGTTAATTTATCTGAATAACTTAAAAATAATATTTCCTTATGAGCATGATTAAGCTCCGAAAGCATTTTATTAACTTCATTTCCTAACTTATGAATTTCATCTTTTCCAGATATATCAACAGATAATGAAGTATCTTTTGTAGCTCCAACTTTTTCAATAAACTTCGTTAATCTTAAAAGCCTTTTCAATATATATTTATTAACGATTATTATATCAAAAATAATAATTATAACTATCAAAGATACAAATTGAGTTATAAAATTACTTAAAAAATGACTAATATGTTCATTGCCATAGTCCATGTCAGTAATCTTAATTCCAATCGAATCATCACCATTAATATCCTTCACTAATTTATGTGCCTCAGAATCCTCCTTATTATATATTATATCCCCATCATCCATATAAATATAGGAAGCATCAAACTTTTCTTCACTAGGCTCCTCAAACTTTAAAGTTACCTTAGTAACCTGATCTATATAATTTAACAATTTATCATCAACTTCTCGAATCATTACTAAAAATCCATCACTTTCCATACTTTCACTGGATGGAGTTACAGATAATATTCCAGTAATATATACTTTTCCATTCCATGATAATAGACCAATATTTCCATTACTAGTTCTTTCAAAATTCTTACTATTTTTTAAAAGCTGATCTACTAGAGTTCCACTTATGCTTTTATGCTCATCATCACTTTCTTTTGAATAAATTATTTTTTTATTGTTATCTAAGAATGCAATCCCTACTAAGCCTAAGTTTTTTACTGAATTCCCTTCTAGATTTGAATCAATATATTCTTTGTTTTGATTCTTTATAAAATTATAAGTATCGTTCCATTGTCCCCAATCAACAAGCCTGCTTTTCATATCGTCTTTTTCATTATTAATTATATAATTTACTACTTCAAAACTTCTTTTTATTTCTTCCTCTCGATCTTTACTTATATACCCAAAGTATGAAAAATAAAAAATCAAAATAGTAGTCCCTATCATTAATAAAACACTTAAAATGACTATTAAAAATGTTTTATATTTTATACTCATAAACCCTCCCCCTTTTAAATGCTAAAACAATTTTATATTAAATTATCACAGCATTTTAAGCACATAATCATTGAATTGTATTTCTACTGGGTATTTTCTTTAGTTTAAATAGCCATCATACTATCTGTAAATTTACATACAAATTAGTTTGATGGCTATTAAAATATAATTTTTATGTAAAATTAATATTCCAAAAATCCTCTGCTTATTCTCAGCTATGTTATTGCAATTTAAATCTTTGTACTAATTCAGTTAACTTCATTGCTATTTGCGCCTGTTCAGCTGCTGCCTGCGATACTTGTACTATAGCCGTCGAACTTCCCTCTATTTCACTTTGTATTTTTTCACTACTTAATGATGACTTTTGAACATCCGCAGCCGTACTTTGAAGCGCTTGGTTTATTTGCTCAACTGTAGCTTCAACCTCTTGCGCCATAGAAACTAATTCTTCTGACATCGAACTTACAAAATCTCCATCATTGCTATATTTTTCTCCTATTTTAGCGTAAGCCTGTAGTTGGTTATCAACTTCAGTTGACATAAAATTAAGTATATCATTACTGTTTTGAGAAAGGTTTCTAACTGCATCTTGTATCTTAGTTATTGTACTTTGAATAGTTACAACTGTTTGAGAAGACTCCTCTGCTAGTTTTCTAACCTCTTCAGCTACAACAGCAAAACCTTTTCCAGATTCCCCAGCTCTTGCAGCTTCAATTGCTGCATTTAATGCTAACAGATTAGTTTGTTCTGCAATATCTGCTATAGCATCAGCCATAACCTTTACTTCTTCTACAACCTTTGCATCTTCAATTGCTTTTAATATATTCTTTTCTTTTTGTTCACGAACTTGTGTTGTACTTGCTATTGCAATTTGGCTGTCTTCTTTAACTTTTTCAGCTCTTCTCTTAATTTTTTCTGCATTTGTACTTCCATCTGCCGCCTTATTCGCTAAATTTTCCATACTTGAGTTAACTTCTTCAATCGAAGCTGCAATTTCCTCAGCTGTAGCACTTGTTTCAGTCATTGTAGAATTTATATCCTTTGATGAGTTATCAACTTCATCAAGTTTTGCAGAAACTTGTTCTATGTTTGCAGACAACTCTTGACTTAAAGCACTTATGTTGCAAGCTTCATTAAGAATGGTAGAGATTAATTCCTTGACATTTCTTTGAGCTGTATTTAGCTCCATTCCAATATTTCCAATTTCATCATTCTTAGTTACTTTTACATCTTCAGCAAAATCATATTTAGCTAATTTCTTAGCAAAATTCTTAAGTGTATTCAACCTTGATATTATATTTTTATGCATATATATTGCTGCAACTATAGCAATTATCAAACTTACAACGCATATAAATGATGTTGTAGCAATATCCCTGCCTATTTTATCAGCAGCAGCTAATCCATTTTTAATGTCATATAGCTGCTTAAAATTGATAACTCCTGATACAAGTGTTAGTACACACATAATAGCATATGAAAATATAAGTTTAGATTTTAGTGACACATTTTTCTTGCCATTATTCATTTCTCTTCCCCCTTAACAATTCTCCATGTAATACTAAATTATATATTATCACTATTTTTTTCTATATTCAACTAATAATAACAATATATTTCTAAGCTTAAATATTAGGTTAAAAATAGAAGTGATGATTTACACTAACCACCACTTCTATTTGTTTAAGGAAACTCGACTCACATTCGTTTAGGCATTATTTAAGTTTATCCATTGACCATCAAGGAACATCATTCCTGTTTTCATAGCTCCACTAGCGTCAAAATAGTAGTTCTTACCATTTATGTTTTGCCATCCTCTTACCATTTTTCCGGCATCATCTAAGTAGTACCAGACTTTTCCGCTATATAACCATCCATTTCTCATAGTACCATCATCATTTATATAATATTTATTCTTATCATAAGTAATCCAGCCCTTTTGCATTACACCATGGTCGTCCATGAAATACCATCTACCATTGTATAATGTCCAGCCAGTTATCATTTGTCCATATTGGTTGAAGAAATACCATTTTCCATCGTATGTTGCCCATACATTCGTTCTCATGGAACCATCACCTTGAAGATAATACCAGTAACCTTTATCATATATCCAACCTGTTTGCATAATTCCATTTTGGTTTAAGTAATACCAGTTACCACTTTCATTTATCCAACCAGTTTGCATGTATCCATTTATGTCTAAGAAATACCACTGATTATCATATTTAACCCATTGATTTTTCACTTGAATTCCTGTTGCATCATAGAATGTCCAGTTTCCTGCAACAAGTACCCATTGGTTAGTACCTTCTATATCTCCTCTAATTACACTTAACTTATATGTAGTAGTTGTTTTGCCATCTTCGGCTGTTACTTCTACTGTTATAAGATTAGCTCCTATATCAAGCTTAATATAATCAGATTGTCCATTTGTATATTCTTTTCCATTTATCTTGATTTTTGCTTTGTCATTTTGCGAAGTATATAATACCTTAACCTTCTCTACATTTCTTGCTTCTTTAACACTATAAACGTAAGTCTCTGGATCAAATTTTGGAGACATAGTTCCATCAGTTACAGAAAGACTAGCCAAATTAACGTTATCCTTTGAATATTTTCTAGTAATAGTTAACACATAGGTATTACTATTCCCTTTAGTATCTGTGACTACTACATTAATTACATTTACGCCTTCATCTAAACTAATATATGGTGATGTTGCGCCACTTGGTATTTTTTTGCTATTCACTGTAATTGTTGAATTTGCATCTTCAGCTATTGGAGTAACACCTATTGAGGTAACACTGTTTTCTACAGTTGCTGTATATTCATAGATACCTTTGTTAAATGTAGGAGAAAGTGTTCCTGAAGTTAAAGTTAGCCCTGTAAGATTAGCACTTCTAAATTGTGCAGTACGTGTTACCGCAACAGTATATGTACTCGTATCCCCATCTGTAGTCTTAACCTCAATATCTATATCATTTTCGCCTTCATCCAATTGTATATTAGGGCTCTTATTTCCACTTCTTACAGTAGCACCGTTAACTTTAACTGTAGATGCATTATCTACAGTTGTTGGAGTAAACGCGATTGTTGATTGAGTCGTTGGTACCGTAATTGCATAGTCATATGTATCTGAATTAAATGCAGGCGACAAGGTACCTGTAGATGGTACTAATGATTGTAATTTTGCCTGGCCTTTTTTAGTTATTATTAATTTATATTGCTTTGAGGTATTCAAATAGGTTCTAGTAATAATAATGTCATTTTCTCCACCTACTAAATTTACAGTATTGCTGCTTCCGCCGTTTACAGTAAAAGTCATAGGAGTATTATTTTTATCAATCATTTGAATTGTAGCAGTTTTTATAGATGAATCAATGTTTGGAAGTAAGTAATTTCCATTAGCATCTGTTTGGTTATAATCAAAATTAAATGAAGTCTGGTTATCAAAGGTAACCTTTAATGTTCCGAACTCAAGAGAAGAATCTGATTCAAAACTCATTATTATTGGATATACCGTGGTAATGCCAGTGCTATTATCTTTCATTGTAACTGTAAGAGTAAAGTTACTGTAATCACTTATTGATGTTATTTTCCAATCACTTCCACCAGTCGAGTTACCTACTTGAAGTATAGCCATATTTGATGAGCTACTTGTAACACCTGTAATAATATATCCCGTTTGTGCTTCTAGATAAAAAGATGTTCCTATTGGCAGATACTCACAAGTGTATTGTCCGCCAGAATTCTTATCTATAATTCTAGTTTTATTATCAGTTTTATCTCCTACGTATAGAGTTAATCCTGGTACTTGGTTGGTTGCATCTGCGCTGGCCTTTTTTATATTTCCGATCTGCGCAGTTGTGAAAAAAAGGCTAAAAATTAATAGATAAGAAACAATCCTTTTCAAATCAATCTTTTTTACTCTCATTAATATGTCCCCCCGTTTGTGCTTCTTAGATGCATAATAATTTGATTTATTTGATAATATCTTTCGACATTCTAACTAATATATATGATACCATTATTTTCGCATGCTTTCCAATATTCTTTAGTGAATACCTAATACTTACATGGATATTTCTCGAAGCAATTTTTACCACAAATGTGCATAATTGCTTAGAAAATGATATAAAGCTTATTTATATAATTTAAGGTGTGATTTGAAACTACATTCATATACACACCTTAATCTTTCTATTATAATATACAAATATTTTTGGAAATGTTGGTTCCTTTTTAACTATTATTCTAAATTTTTAACGAATATTCGACACATACCTCGACCAAGTTTAATTTATAAAAAATCATAGATTTAACTCTAGATTACCTTAACCAAAATCGACCGAACCATCGTTATTGAAATAATAAGTATATCCATCTATTGTTTTAGGACTTGTCTGCATTGTTCCATCTTCATTAAAATAATAAAAATACTTATCATCTACATTTAACCATCCTCGTCTCATATTGCCATAATAATTTATATAGTACCACTTACCATCATCGTACACCCATTCTCCAGATTTCATACTTCCATCTGGATTTAAATAATACCATTCACCATCATATTCAGCCCAGCCTGTTTGCATAGCCCCTGAAGAACCTAACAAATACCATTCCTTTCCATAGTATATCCAACCAGTCTCCATTGCTCCACTAGAATTTAGATAATACCATTGGTCTAAATTAACAATCCATCCAGTTGCCATACTTCCATCTCTTCTTAAGTAATACCAATTACCATTATCTTCAACCCAGCCTGTTTGCATTACTCCATTTGAATCTAAATAGTACCATTCATTTTCATAGAATACCCATCCTGTCTGCATTTCACCTTTAGTGCCTAAATAGTACCAATTATCATCATCTTCTATCCAACCAGTTTGCATATTTCCTCTATTGTTAAAGTGGAAGTAGGCTTTATACTTATCATCGTAAAACCACCTATTTTTCAAGCAATTTCCAAGAGCATCATTATATCTCCATCTTCCATTGACTATAATCCATTGATTAGGTTTTAATACCTGGTTAATGGAATCTGAAACATTAGGGGATACAGGAATACCTAGATATATATTTAAAGAATATTTTCCTGTTCTCCCAGTATCTTTATCTCCAACATCTATATTTAGAGTATATTTGCCTATTCCATCAAATTTTAATTTAATGGAATTTGTTGTACTTAGTTGCTGTCCATTAACAATAATTGAGTGGTTCTCATCAACCGGAATCGTGCCTAGTTCTACTATATTAGTTCCTTGATCGAGTTCTATGTTATAAGAATTAATGCTTGGCTCAAATCCGATAGTACTATCATTTATAAGAATGTCCTCTAGATAAACCGCATCTTTACCACCTCTATATACGTAAACAAAATATGTTGATTTACTGTTAGTTTTATCATCTTGGACTTCAATTTTTATTGTATTTTTCCCATTTTCTAACACTATGTCTTGTTTATAAGAATTATCTTTTGTTACTGTTTTTCCATTGACTGTCACTATATCTAAAGGATCATCAGGCTTGGCCTTAATAAACGCTTTATCAACGTCTTTATCAACGTCCACTATGTAAGAATACACATCTGCATAAAAGTCGATATCATCTCCTTCACTAAAATAGACGTTTTTTAATTGAGGCTTTTGATCAGCATAAGCTTTTATTGCAGTTGAATTTAAACAGTTAAGTTTTATAAATGCGAATATGCAAGTAATAAACACAACTACAATTCTTCTTTTAATAGTCTTATTCATATTTCGTCCCCTTTATTCCCACTTATCTTAATATAATAATGTTATCATTATAATACTTTACTGTAAACTTAGGTTTATTCCTAAAAATCTTAATTTTATATTAATTTTTTGTGAAAATGGTAACTACACACATGATTGACTGTACTCCGAACAAAAAAAAACTGTTACTGCAATTATTTAAAATCACAAGTAACAGTTCTTTCTTTTGTTTTAAGACTTAAAGTCTTAAACCTTTTGTCTTTAGTTATCTATATTTACTTCGTATATTAATAGTAATAGACAAGAAGTAAATTTTTATCTTTAGTGTGGTAGAGGGGTGAGTTCAAGAAAGAGCAAACAAACTCGACTCACAATTCACCACTCTAAACTACCCGAATCAAAGATGCCCACAGGGAAAGTTCATGTTTCCAAATATAAAATTTGGGCATTCACTTTTGGAGTCTTACTTGCTCACAGAGTAAGTTCGACTGACCAAATCATAGATTTGGAGTCTTACTTAATCCAAGCTCCTGAAGCTCCTAATTTATATCCATTAACAGTTGTATTAGCAAGCATTGCTCCTGATCCGTTTAAGAAGTACCAGTTACTTCCATCTTGAATCCAACCTGTAGCCATAGCTCCTGAAGATTTTAAGAAGTACCAAGTTCCATTGTCGTTAACCCAACCAGTTTTCATAGCTCCTGATCCATTTAAGTAGTACCAGTTACCACCATCTTGAATCCAGCCTGTAGCCATGATTCCATCAGCTTTGATGTAGTACCAAACTCCACCATCGTTAACCCATTGTCCTTTAGTTTGAGTTCCATCAGCAGCATAGAATGTCCAACCTGCATCAGTTTTAACCCACCCTTTGTTTACTACTGGAGTTGTAACTGGAGGAGTAGTAGTAGCTTGACTGTTATCTACTACTGCATAAGCATCTTGTCCTGCTTCCCAAGCGACTAAACTATCTGCATTATATACATCTAAAGAGTTGAATGATCTATCAACAGTATAAACAGCATTGAAATTGCTTCCATCGAATTTATAAATTGTTCCTTTGTTTAATGCCCATACGTTGCCGTCTACATCAATTGATACTGCATCACTTCCAGCTATATCTTGATCTTGTTTAACATCTTTTTCTGCTAAATAAACATCTAATTTAGTGTTTGTAGTATCTCCTGTTGCAACAACTTTATCTTTCTTTAATTTAATAGTATTTATAGTAACCTTGCTTCCATCATTTTTAATAGCATAAATAGTTCCATTTATAACTCTAAATGATGTATCAGTATCATGAATAGCTGTATTTGCTGCAGCTGCATCATCTGAATTATAAGAAGATGCCACTTCATATGAAGTTACGCTGTTTGGAAGATAAGCTTTATCTTTTGTTGTTCCTTGAGCTTTAGAAATCTTTTGAATATAAGTAGCTGTTGATTTTGCTCCACCAGTAATATTAACATCTACTAATCTATATAAGTAATCTTTATCTTGAGCAAGTTCAGTAACATGGCTAATAGTTACAACAACGTTGCTTCCTGTATTTGCTTTGTTAAATTCTTCAACTTTTATTGTCTTTGCTGCAGTTCCAGTTCCTGTAGTTACATACATATTTGCAGTATCATCAGTATCGATATATTTTCCTGCATCATTAACATATCCATTGAATGATGCTCCGCCACTTGTAGTTGTTGAGTATGAATACCAAACATCTCCAAATTGACTTCCATCAACTTGAGTCAATGATACACCTGTTACTCCACTATATCTATCAGTCTTAGCTAAAGTTGATTTTAATTTAGTTGAAACGATTGAATTATTGTCTGATGCATTATTATCTAAAACTTTTCCATTTGCTAAATCAACTAAGTATTCATCGCTTCCATCTTGAACTTTAGCATATTCGCTACCATATTTTTCTACAGTATCACCTGTGATGCTATCACCATTAGTGTTATTTACTTGCTTGTCTGCATCTCCAGCATTAAAGTATAGACCACTTTGATCATTATCAGTTTTATATCCTTCGAAGATATATTTTCCACCGTCAAACGCTATAGCATTTTCGATAGTTCCTTGTTTTGTTTCTAATGTTTTTGTTGCTGCACTAACACCAGTTGCAGGTATTAATGAAACTACTGCAGCCGCAGCTACTAATATTGATGTTGCTTTACTCATTCTTTTTATCATTTGTATATTCCTCCTAAAGTTTTATCTTTTGGTTTATTAGTAATTATTTAGTTTAGAAATAATATTTTGGTTTTTGAATATTAATTTGGTTTACGAATATTATTATAGCAACTTTATATAATATTGTCTACACTTTTTGTTGAATTTTTGTATTTAAATGGAGTTTTTTTTAATATTTTTTGAATCAAATATTTTTATTTATCTAAAAATATCCTTATCATGTCAATTTACATACTATATTGCTAAAAATAGGTTACATTTTTTACAAATATCGGAACAATAAAAGACACTTTCTTATAGTTATTACTCGAAAATAACAAGAACATTTTTACACAACCATTTAATATATTTTATTCAAAGTTATCTATTCCCCTTATTATATACAACACTTTCTTCAATTTTAGGTGCTATAATTTCTTTCCGTCAGATATTATTTTATTATCTTTACCTTAACAACAGCTTAATGATTCGACTAAATATTTAAAATATCGACATTTATTTTAAAATTATAAATCTCTTGTGATTTAATTCTTGCTGTCCTAATATATATACATACTTACTTTTCATTTTTGGTATCATATTTAAAATTAACACGAACTTTAATTTTATTACCTACATAAATATATAAAAAAAGAAGCGCTCTTTTAACTTATTACAAACATAAGAACGTTTCTAATTTATCTCAAAATATTTCTAAATTAAATTATAACAATTTTTCTAAATTTAATATCAATACACCTATTGCATCAATATATTCTTCTACTATTCTTTTTGCAACTTCATCAGTTAAACTCTCATTATACATATGTGACGTGGAATTTCTATCCTCTAGTAAACTAATCCAAACTTTGTCAGCACTTATTAAATTATTTACGTACGCTTTTTTAAAGATAGTTCTTAGAAAGGAATTTTCAAGAGTTACTCCTAGGTACTTCATAAATTCTTTCAGTGTCTTGTGCGTAAGTTCGTAGGTAAATTCAAATCTCTGAATAAGGCTGTCTCTAATTATATCCCATACTATATTTTAATAAAACAAAAAACCAGGATAAAACTGTTAATTTCATCCCAGTTAAAGTACTTCCTTTTAGAGTCTTATTTGCTCACAGAGTAAGTAAGACTATCCAAATCAAATATTTGGAGTCTTACTTAATCCAAGCTCCATTTGCTCCTAGTTTATAGCTGCCTACTGTTGTATTTGTAAGCATTTCACCTGATGCATTTAGATAATACCAAGTTCCGTTATCATTTAACCAGCCTGTATGCATAGCTCCCGAAACCTTATCCAAATAATACCACTTGTTATTAACTAATTTCCAACCTGTAGACATTATTGCATTATCATCTATATAGTACCAATTGCTGCCGGAAGATAACCAGCCTTTATATTTAGTTCCATCTGCATTATTGTAGCTCCAAGCACCATTTAAGTCTTGAACCCAACCTGCTTTTACTGTATTAGATGTTGGTGTTTGATTAGCATTATTATTTGTAGTAGTATTACCTGCATTAGTATTAGCATCCGTATCAGTTGAGTCAGCATCATCTGATGTTGCTGCCTTTTCTACTATTGAATATATTTCATCATTTGAACTCCAAACAACTAGATTATCCTTATCGTACACTGAAATATTAGTGTACTCCTTATCTACATTGTAAGCTTTTTCAAAATCTTTGTTATTATCGAATTTATAAATTGTATCATCCGATAATGCCCACAAATTCCCCTCACTATCAATATCAACTGAATTTTCTCCATCTTGAAGTTTTACCTTGTCATCACCTTTTACTTCAATATAATAATCTGAGCTTTTATATTTTAATCCAATAGTTTCAGCTTCAACTTCATCACTATTAATTTTATAATTAACTAATTTTCCATCTGCAATTGTAAATGAAGTATCCTCTTCATTCAATAAATCTATCTTTTTACCATCTGCATCTGCAAGTGCATAAGTAGCTACAGTTCTTGCATATTTTATTCCATCCACCTTTTTAGAAGCTTGATCTTTTGATATAACCTGAATAGCCTCAAAACTTACACTTGTTTTATCTGAAGATAAGGTATAAGCATCCGTAGCATCAGTTAAAGTTATTCCATTGACTTCTCTAATAGTTGCATCTGAAGCTGTAGATTTTAAAGTAATAGTTGCCAATCTATATATATTACTCGAATCTTGTCCAATAACTTTAGCATCTTTAACACTTCCTCTTACATCATCATCCGAGTCGCTTGTATTTTCAATTGTAGCTGTTTTACTGTTGCTTAATTTAACCTTTATTTTTCCCAAATTATAATCTGCATCAATGTATTTTCCACTTTTATCAGTATAAACGCTAAAGTTAGTCGCTCCACCGTTTGTGCTTTCATCAACTGACTTTATTTCGTACTCTGCTGAATACCAGCCTTCTGAAAACTTAGCTTTTGGAAGTTCAGTTATATCGTGAACATTCTTTGCATCACTATCATCATATCTTCCATCGTTGTCAGATTTAATCTTGCTTCGTAGTGCCACTGCAACATCATCTAAGTTTTTATTTCTTATTTCCTCGTCACTTACCTTACCGCTTGTTAGGTCAACATAATTATCTCCGCCATTTACCTCAACATACTTAGTTCCATAAGCTTCAGCCTTATCTTCAGAATTTACATCCTTTAACTCTGAATACTTTCCATTACTTAAATAATAAGCAGCATCATTCTTTTTACTTGGTTTTCCGCTTATGTAAAAATTTCCATCTTTATATGCTACAGCATTATATATTTCTCCATTTTCTGATTTTATTTTCTCAGTGCTTGCGGCACTTACCCCTACCGGCATTACTGAGACTGCTGCCGCAACAGCTACTAACAAAGATGTTATCTTATTTACTCTTTTGAACATATTTTTCCCTCCTGAATTCCCCTATTTTTCATCATTTATGAAATATGCTACATATTTAGTATTATAACATATCCTTACATAATTAAAGTATTAAACTACTCTTAAATCGTAATTTTCTACTGTAATTGCAATATGCATTATTAAATCTATATCCTCTCACATAATCCTTGCAAAAAAACAAATAAAAAAATGTATTCACTACAAAGTCTGAGCCCTTTGTTAAAAAGGCTCTGCTAAATTAACTGAAAGAAAAGTTACTCAATATGAAATAGCTTAAATAAAAAATATCTCTCCTTTGATTAAGAAAGCAGGTGAGCTAATCGGCTCATCTGCTTTCCTGCATTTTATTTATTACTCTTCATCTATTAATTCAACTTCTGATAAATCTATTTCTAAATCTTCAAATCTTACAGATTTGAATTTATCATTTAATGTGCAACTATGCTTTAACTCATATTTATTCTCTACTAATGAATAAATCCATATTTTTCTACTCATTGGTGATACAATCCAATATTCCGGCACTCCATATTCTTCATATAAATCTTTTTTTACAATAAGATCATCGTCTGAGTTTGATGGACTCAATACCTCTATAATTAACTGAGGAATACCTATATAACCTCTGTAAAAAACTTGGCTCTTGTCACAATAAACCGCAACATCAGGGGCTAATTCAGCTTTTTTTAATTTTATTAAATTATCAATTGAATTTTTATCAGCTTTAATAATTGATGGGTCCTCTTTAGTTAAAAATAAAGAAGCTTCTATTGAAACATTACACGATTTTTTAAAATAATTTCTTAGTTGTAAATATAATTCTCCTTGTATTTCTATATGATTATATCTAGGCCCTGTGGACATATATTTTATATTATCAATCCATTCCTCTTTCAGTAGAGATTGTTTAATTTCATCGAATTCCACAATTACGTCTCCTCGTTCATATCATTAAAAATATCTTTTAAATCGATTTTCAACTCTGGAAATACAGAGCTAACATAAATATCTCCATGATGATAAGTGCTTATTGAATAATATTCATCTTTTAAAGTACATTGAATTATCTGATGTGTCTGAATTCATTATTATTTAATCCAATTCTATTCAATATATCTCTCTATGTAACTTAAAATGGCATCAATACTCTTATCCACAGATAAAGTCTCTGTATCAACAACAATATCTGGATTCACTGGCTCTTCATAAGTAGCTGAAATTCCAGTGAAATTATCTATCTGTCCAGCTAAAGCTTTTTTATACATACCTTTTGGGTCTCTTTTAATGCAAGTCTCAACACTTGCTTTTACATATACTTCAACAAAAGAATCTGCTCCTATTTTATCTCTTGCTAATTTACGCATTGATTCTAATGGAGAAATAAATGATACAAGGGTAATAACTCCAGCATCCTTAAATAAATGAGCTACTTCTGTTATTCTTCTAATATTTTCAGTTCTATCTTCTTCAGAAAACCCCAAATCTGAGCATAGCCCATGTCTTATGTTATCTCCATCTAATCTATATACTAATTTACCTTTCTGCATCAATTCTTTTTCAAGTTCTACTGCAATAGTTGATTTACCCGAACCCGACATTCCCGTAAACCATATAACTAATCCGTTTTGATTAATAAGTTTGCACCTTTCTTCATATGTTACCTTTCCATCTTGCCACACTAGGTTCTCTTTTGTCATAATGTTTATCTCCTTACTTATATTATGCTACTAATAAAAATTTAAGTTTAATTCTTTAGTGATTTTTTTATCAATTATCTTTGATTATAGTTTCTAAAAACCTTATTAAATTCTCTGACAAATACTTAGAACTATATTTTTGTATAAGTTTTTCTCTGCTTTCATTATCTATTATTTTATAATCAAACATTTTATCGCACAGCATATTTACACTATGCTTATAATTGCCCGTAATATCAAAGTAATTTCCATTGTCACCTAATATTTCTCTAAATATTTCAATATTGCTTACTATAACAGGTTTTCCACACATTAGAGCTTCAACAGGTGGAATGCCAAACCCTTCAACATATGACGGAAATATTAATGCTGAACTGTTTTGAATTAAAGTATTTTTTGTATTAGCATCCACATACCCCAAATATTCTATTTTACCATTATGTTTATTGATTTTATCATCAATTAAACTTTCGATACTTTTGTCCCTAATGCTTCCAACAATTTTAAGAGTTTTATTTCCACTACTTTCAATATACTTTTCATAGGCATCTAGTAAAATTCTTATTCCTTTTCTTTCTTCTATATTGCCTATAAATAAAAAATAGTTATAATCCTTTGGATTAATTGCATTAAATTCTTCTTTGTCTATAATTACATAATTTAATAATGACTTTTTATTTTCTATAACTTTATATCTACCCTCACATTGTTTTTTTACAGTATCTGAAATATATATTATATTATCCACTTGCTTAATTGTTTTATATAAAAAATATCTAAAGTATAGTCTGTATTGCATAGAACAAAATTCAGGATTTAATATAGGTATTAAATCAAATATAGTTATTATAAATTTTACATTTTTAAACTTTCTCTTAAGATTAATTGGTATTATAAAATTAGGCTCCCAAAAAATATTTGGATTTTCCTTTTCTATAACATTTTCACTAAACTTAAAATATTTAAATACTTCAAAATTATTATTTACTTCTTTTCCATATTCAATAATCTTTAAACCTAAAGCTTTCAACTCTAAAATTTCGTTGCTTACCAACACATCTGTTATTCCGACTATCTCCATGTCACTGTAATTCATTAAACCTTTTATAAAGTTATAAATGTACATGCCTATACCGCTAGGCTTATTTGAAAGTTTTCTTATATCTATTACTATCTTCACTGTTCCTTCACCACTTTATCTATCCATGTATTCTCAAGAACTGATACATGCCTCTTCCAAGAGTATTTTTCCTTAATCAAATTATATCCCTCATTTACTATTGAATTAATACTAGCTTTATTATTTAATATAAATTCAAAATAGCTTATATATTTCTCTAAATTATCAGCAATTAATATATTTTTTTTATCTATTAAACCTGGCACACCTAAGGCCGCTTCTTTAGATATTATACATGGTACTTTACTTGCCATAGCTTCTAATACCTTGTTTTGAATTCCTGTTGCTGAAAAAATAGGATATATAGCCATGTCAGCCGCATTAAGATAAGGTTTCATAGAATCAACATAGCCTGTAAATTCAATTTGTTCGCTTTTATATTTTAATATATCCTTACTTGGATTACTACCAACTACAGAAAGTTTTATCTTAGGGTATATTAGTTTTATCTTAGGTAATAATTCTTCTATTAGAAATTTTACTGCCTGCACATTAGGATAATAAGACATATTTCCCTGGAAAACTATATTTATATTATCTTTCCCAATAGTTTCTTGTTTATTTTCATTATCCAAACTTGTTCCATTATAATTAATTACTATGCTTTCATCTTCTAAATAATCTTTATCTCTTTTAGCTACTATAAGTTTATATTTATAATTCTTCAAAATATCTTTTTCAAACTTTTTTAAAAGATGATATTCAATATACCATAATGGCTTAAGTATATTCTTAGCCTTTTTAGCTCTATTTAGCATATTTAAAGAATACGCATCAATTAAATCAATACTCTTTTTCTTAATATTATCATCAAAGAAGTATTTAGCCATTCTAAAGCTTTGAACATGTACTATATCTGGCCTAATTTCATTATAAATTTCTTTTACTTTTTTATTTACATTATATCTATAATAACAATTAGCTTGTATTGAACTAAAGTTAACAAAAGTTTTTAGCATCGCTATTAATTGCTTTATTTTGCTATCCTTAAAGAGGTAAATTTTCTTACAATATTTATTCATTTCATTTAATAATACATCACAATCTTCATTGTAAAATGAAACTAAAAATATGTCGTGTCTATCACTAAGCTCTTTTATTTGTTCATAAGCAATTATTTGATCACCTTTAGTTACAGGATAAGGCTGCCTTGCGGTTAAATATAAAATCTTCACTATTTTATTACCTCATATAAATAATCTATTTCATAATAAAATCATAATAACATAAGATAAAACAAAACCCAACAGAAAACTTATATTCTCTGTTGGGTACAACTTTATATAGAAATAATTATTTCAAAAAATATCTTCTAAACGAATTTTCAAATCTGGAAATACTGAACTAACATAAATATCTCCATGATGATAAGTGTTAATTGAATAATATTCATCTTTTAAGGTGCATTGAATTATATTACCGTTTTGTTCAACCATATTATATTCCAATACTCCATATTTTTGATATAACTCTAATTTAGTAATTCTATCATGACTTGCTGTACTTTTAGAAATTACTTCAAAAATTATTTTAGGTATAGAAGTATAACTTTCACCCTTCATAGAAGCTTCTTCGCATACAACAAATACATCTGGTTTATATTTATGATATTCATCAAAAATAACTTCTATTTGCTCTATTCTGACTTTACATTTACTTCCTTTTAGATAAAGTTTTAAATACGCAGCAACATTCCCCACTATTTCATTATGATAATCTGATGTGTCTGAATGCATTATTATATTACCGTTATCATATTCAATCTTACATTCATAAGAAGCTTGAATAATTTCAAATTCTTCTGGTGAAACATATTTACCTTTTTCAGTATTCATCAATCAACACATCCTCTCAATTACTATAATATTATTATATAATATTATCAATTCAATTAAAATAAAAACAGAAATGTATTTTTAGTAATATCTATATGATATATATACTAATTGCGAAACAGCCATTATATATTTGAAATTAACATACAAGGTTTGAAGCTCTAAACCATAAAATTAATAAAATTATTTCACTCATGCTAAGCCCAATAATTATTAACCTTGTTAAAAATTTTTTATTTAATGTAATAATTATATCTGAGAATGCCAGTAAATAAACAAATGATCCTATTATATAGCGAGGAAGTGATGCTAAACCTGTTGAAAGTGGAATAAGAATAAATATTGCCCCTAAAACAGCTTCGACATATCTTTTATGAATTATCAGACATATTACACAAACAACCACAAATATGACCCACATTAATAAATAGATAAATGCAGCCTTTCCCTTATTAGATAATACGTTAACTAAATTATTTATTGGATTGGATATTGTTTTCGCCCAAGCAATTTGAACATTTGAAAAAGCCATTGGATCTCCTACCAATTTCCACAAATACGCCATGTATGAGAACAATCCTAGTGGAATTAATGATATTCCTAAAATTAAATCTGAATTCTTAAATGTGTCAAAAAGAAACATTTTAATATTTTTATTATTTTTAAAATAATCATACACATACTGAACAGCAACTGCAAAAACTAACATTACCCCCATATTTCTAGTTGCACTTAAGAGTGCACCAAATATACCTACTAAAAGATAATCTCTCTTATGCAAAAAATATAAAGAAGTTATTAATAAAAATATATACAAGGATTCAGTATATAGAACTGAAAAATAAAAACTGTATACACCAAAGGACATTATAATAGCAAATAATACCCCCTCTTTCCTATTGCCTCTAGTTTCAAGTATATATAAATAACTCATTATTAATGCACCAGCAAAGAATATTGTTGATACAACAGTTCCTAAAATATTAATATTTATGGGAAGTATTAAATGAATTAATTTTATTATAATAGGATACAATGGGAAAAACGCCCAATTAGCCTGTCCATTTTGATTTATATTAAAATAAGTATTATACCCATTCTCTATAATACTTCTATACCATCCAGCATCCCAAATATTAAATGCATCTATGAATGATCCTCTTCCTTCAAAAAATATTCCACCACCAAATTTATACAACAAGTACATTGATAATCTAGATAATATAACTAGTGCTAAAATTATTATAATAATATTATATTTTTTTCCTTTATAATTATATGAGAATCTATTATTCGAATCCAAAGTGCACCCCCTACAATAAATTAATGCTTTCTATAAAAATTCCAGCTAATATCTTCTTATGATAATTGTTTGTATCATTAATATAATTACAATTATCTACTTTAAAATTCAGGCATAAAAATTTATCTTTAAGAAATTCCTTTGGTATTTTAAATTCATATTCTTGTTTATCCTGCAATGGCTTAAATGATAATAATTCTTTATCATTAATAAGTATATGCACCGTAGTATCTGGCATAGCCTTTCCTAAAACTAATTTTAACGTTTTATCACCACTTACTTCATCGTTTAAATTTAAGTATAACTTTGCATCGTCTTGCGTCCATGTTCCATCATCTTCAATTTTATTCCATCCATTACCCCTACATTTAACTAAATTATCCTTATGTTCTAAACTAAACATTAAATTAGTATTTAAAGAATAATCTAGCCCATTAATTCCTGGCCAATCCATAAGCTGTTTCTTTATATAATACATTTTATATTCTAATGGCACATTAATATTTATAGAATTAAACAATATAAAAAAATATGAAACAATAAGGCATATGGCTATTATGTATTTCAATAGGTTCATAATACATTTCTTCATAAATCTAAATTCCTCTTGTCAGTTTTATCTTATATTATCTCTTTATAAATATTATACACTTTTTGCGCTGAAGCTTCCCACGTAAATTTCTTTGCTTGTTCATGCCCTTTTTTCACTAAATCCTTTTTCAATTCTTCATTAATTAAAATTTCATTCATATACTTGGCAATAGACTTGATATCCTTTGGAGCAACTAAAATAGCTGCATCTCCTGCTACTTCCGGAAGCGAAGATACATTAGATGTTATAACTGGAACTGATGAAGCCATAGCTTCAAGCACTGGTATTCCAAACCCCTCATATAAAGATGGGAAAAGAAATAAACTTGCCATATTATAAATTAGTGGCTTATCATTTTCATCTACATAATCAGTAAAAATAACCTCATCCTTTAAATTTAACTTATCAACTAAATTAAATATACTTTCAAAAAGCCAGCCTTTTTTACCTGCTATTACTAATTTTACTTTTTCATTTGCTAAACCATCTTCTCTTTTAAATATTTCAAAAGCTTCAATTATTGACTCTATATTCTTCCTAGGCTCTAAAGTTCCCATATATAAAATATAATCCTTAGGTAAATTATACTTTTCTCTTATCTTAAGTTTTTCTTCTTCTGAATAAGATTTATTAAATCTATCATAGTCTACACCGCAATATACGACTTCTATTTTAGATTCATCTATATTTAAAAATTTCATGATATCTTTTTTACTACTCTCAGATATAGTAATAATCTTATCAGACCGCTCTACACTATACTGCATATCAGTTTTAAGTCTTTTTAGATTCCTCTTATCCATTGTTTCTGGATAAAGCTCATATGTCATATCATAAACTGTAGTAATAACCTTACCATCTATACTAGGTGGTACTATAAAATTGAAAAAATGATATATATCAGCTTTATCATTAAATAACCAATTATGTTTTATAGGTATATAATGCCACACTCTTCTATAAACTCCATAAGGAAATAAGGCGAATATATTAATCTCAAAATCTAATTCTTCTAAATCTATATCTATATTATTTCTATTAATAAAATTAAATATGTCTCCACATAAAGTTATATCCTTAAACTTTTGCAAATTTTTTGATATTTCATATGTATAAATTCCTATTCCTGATCTATTTTTTAGACATGGATGTAATTCTAGTGATACTTTCATTTTTTATCCCTTCGCATCATATAAATAATCTTCTTTAATAATGTAAATATAAAATTATCTACATTGCATAAATAACTAATATATTTATTTTAACAAATTTATATATTCTCTTCCATCTCTATCTAAAAAGATTTCCTGCAAAATTAAATGCATGTATATAAACTTGCATTAACATAAACTTCAATAAAATTGTTGTCATATTTTTTTCTATCAAACTCTCTCATTTCTATATTGGGTGGATAAAATGTTCCTCATTCTTACCAACTTCATAATTACCTGTTTCATGATTTGATCCATATCTTACGCCTTCACTACTTAAAGTATTTTTTAAGTTTCTGTTCTTAATTATCAACAGTATTGACTCCTTCTAACTTTCCCATCTGAAAGAGTCTTTTGGCTTTCTAGTGCTGCTTTATTTTGACCATATATCATATCAAGCTTTCATCATCCTTACATATTCCCACTATATATAATCATTTGGGGAATTTTGTAATTGGATACATATGTATTATATGTATTAGGACATGACCCCAAAATCCTTTCTTTTCAGCCACAGCAAAACTGCACTGTCCTTCCCTATAGACCAAAGCATAGCCAAATTTCTGAATTCACTATATAAGTTTCTCTTAAAATATATACACTGCTATTTTCTAGTTTACAAAGATAGTTCATTACTTTCTAAAAGTATTATAACCAAACTCTATAGTTAAGATATATTTTCTCCATAACTTATTTCAAAGCATAGTTTAATTATTTAACTTCAATAATTACATCTTCTGATAAACAAGGATTCAGCTCATCTAACCAAGCTATCCCTTCTTGAACTAGTGTAACCCTTAATCTATACTTACCTTCCCTTTCAGGACTTATAACTTTTAATTTATATTCTTTATGATTAAATGGCAATAATGATGGAGTTATAAGTGACCGTTCCCCATCAAAAACAGTAACGGTATCTCCATTTTCATTAAGCCAGTGATAAGATATATGTATCGGATTCTCTCCAGTACTATTAATAATTTTAGGCGTACAATTCATTAGATCAACGATACAAAAAAATACTGATTTTTCTTCCACTTCATTGGATATTTCTTTAATCTTAAGAGAAATTTTTTCAGCAATTTCCTTATCTGTCTTATCCATAATTTGTACCTTGCTTGATAATAAACTTGGTTCTAACTTAGCTATTCCTTCAAATACTGTTCCCTTAATTCCTTCTATTATAAATTCAGTTATATTATTATGACAATGATAGCATTCATCTATATGTAAATCTAATAATCTATGGAAATTATTTTCAAGTTCTGAACATAAAGAATAACATTTGTCTGAATGCAGTGTTGCATTTAATTTATATTTTCCTTCTGCTACATTCATATTCAAACTATATATAACACAATAGTTTTCATCTTTTTCAACAGATATTCTTTGATTTAACAATAAACTGTTTGTTCCATAAATTTTTTGCCCATATTCATCCTCAATTACAAATCCAACCATTATATTTTCTGCTTTAATAGATGATTTAAAAATAATTTCAATAAAGGCATCTCCACCAGACTCTATTACTAAACTTCCATTAATACTATTGTACACACGTGCACTTATAATCTTTATTTCACCAGATCCACAATTCATATTAGTTTGTGTTTTATTTTCACTACTAATAGCTTCATAACCTTTTTTTAAATTTTCTTTATCATTTATAATTGTATCTAAATTCAAAACATTCTTAGAATATGAGTTAAAACTTTCGTAATTTCTTTTTACAGCATCTTGTAATATTTGTCTTTTCTTATCATTAAAAAGCTTAAGTGCATATTCATACAACTGAGAGTCTAAATCATTAAGTTCTTTAATCAGTTCTAATGTATCTCCATCTATTTCAGCATAAGCTGGTTTTTTATTAGTTACATTAACTATAGGTATATTATTAACTAGTGGCAATTTACAATCATAGCATAGCAAATCAATTGAGTCGTTAAATTCTTCAAATATTCCTACAAAGTTTATTTTAGATAAATTTTCTTTAGCCATTTCTAATAATTCATTGTCTGTTAAAGAAGACTTTTGAAATCCTGTAAAACACAAAAGTTGCCTATTAAATACATCACCATATCTTTGTATATGTCGATAATGCTCAATATAGGATTTTAGATCAAGTTTCTTTGCATTTACAACAGATGTTTCTCTACTTTCACCCACATTATTTTTATAGTAAAAGTATTGTGAAAGAAATCTGTTAATTGGATTTCTAAGAAAAGTGATACTATATCTATCTTCGCTAAAATACTTTAAATACTCTAAATAATTGGTATGTCCTCCCAGAAATGGATACCTGTTCAATACTTCCATTTGTCTTGATCCCTTATTAATGCTTACAAATTGTTTAACATTTTCCTCTCCTAAAATATCATTATATATTTTAAAAAGTGATGTCCCTGCTGCTTTTGGTATATGAAGAAAAAAATATTTATCGTACATAAAAAACTCCTCTGCTCTATAATCTTATTTCACCTATAGAAAAATTGATTTATTCATTAATTTAAATAATAATAAATATACAAAGTCTCGCCGTTTAAGTTATATTATAAAATAAATTATAGCAAGATAGACTTATATACACTTGTTTCCAATCAAATTACAATTTAGCTTATATTATAAAATAATTATGTGAAATTTATGTGAAATTTAGTTTATACATCGAGAAATATACCACTTTTAATTACAATTTTGCTGATAACAATTTTAGATAAAAAAACAACCTCCCATATTACAATTGAAGGTTGTTATATTTTATGCAATAATTATCCACTTAAAAGTTTCTGATTTACTCAGCACAAAAAATTCAAAGCTATTTTTTATTGATTTACCTAATACTATCTATAAATACGGAAAAATCTATAATATACCATAATATAATTGTACATAATGCTCATAATCCCATAAAACTTCTTATTTAAACAACTTCCATATTCTTCAAACTCAGTGTTATAATCTTCATAACTTGTAATTTAAAATAAACTTTGTAATATCTCCAATTATTTATATATTGAATTTCTGAAAGGTATATAGTTCTGCCTATATATTTATTCTCGAATCTATATAATCCGATAATATTATTGTAGTATAACCGCATTATCTTATTAATTTAAACTGCCTGTTACAAAAATAATAATTATTATCATAATATAAATTGTTTATTATTAAAATAATAGTTTTTTCCACAATTCTATGTTATATGCCTTCGTGCAAATAGCATCAAATTCTATATTACTCTCTTTTATCTGCTCAGCATAATCATTTATTTTTTCTGGTTGCCCTTGCAATTCAGGTGAAACCAAGCAAAGTTTATATCCTAACTGTTTCATTTCATTATAAATTGTATTATTAATAGGCAATTTAGTAAAACAATCTACCCAAATCCAATCTACTTTGCCAGCCATAACTCTTACAGTATCCATGCCTTCAAATTCTGAATAACGAATTGCAATATTTCTTTCTCCATTTTCAGATAAAAGTTTTATCATTGGAAAAGTAGAATCTAAGAAAAAATAATCTTTTATATTATATTTTCTTAATAATTCTAAAATCTCATGTTCAATTCTCTCACTTTTTACATTTAAAATCATTTTTCCGTGTTTATATGATTTTAAATACTCTTCAAAGTTTTCTCCGTCCTTAAAAGGATCATGTTCCATATATATTCTTCCAGTTAAATCATCTCTTAAATCAATTTCTACACCATATTTAGTGGGTAAATTGATTAATTCTTCTTTTTTGTTTACTCTATGACTAATAAACTCCATTATTTAATTCCTCCTTTTTTTAATTTTATACTAAAGTCAATAGTTCTCTTTATAAATTTCCATTTTGAACTTAATCCAGTATTCCAACTAGATGCTCCATGTATTCTTTCTGGAAAAAGTACATCAAAACGAATTAATTTCAACTTTTGTGCTTGTGCTAAATACAAAGCATACAGATCCAAAGAAAAATCACTCGGAGGATTGTCCCAAGTTTCGAAAAATGTTTTAGAAAATATGTTAGGTTGTGCATTGATATCATAAAGCTTCTTTCCTAAATACACAGTCTCAAATAAACTCATCCCGCTAGTAAAAAACTGATCAAATAAAGGTCTATTTTTTCTATTTCCTTTAATAAAAACATTTTTATTTTCTTTTGATTCTTCAATTATATTTAATGCTTTAATAACATCTTTAGGATCTGTTTGCATATCTGCATGTGTCCATCCAATATACTCTCCATTGCAAGCCTTTAACCCTTGCAAAATTCCGTATCCATAACCTTTATTAACAGGTACTAAAATAGTTCTGGCAAAATTATATTGTGGTAATAATTCATCTAAAACCTGTTGTGATTGGTCTTTAGAACCATTGTTAACTAAAATCACTTCAATATCATCTCTTGCTATAATTTCATCAAATCTATTAAGGATAAGAGGAATATTCTTTTCCTCATTATAGCAAGGAATTACAATTGAAAGTTTCATTTTTACCCCCCCTTATTTTTTAAACACAAAAAATTTTTGACCTAAAAAGTTTAAGACTGTGCTAACTCCAGTCGCACATAAGAATGCAAATACTTGAATAGAAAACAAATATAATACTATATTATTTATCCATGCATTAATACCAGCAGTAATTGTATATAAAATTATATATCTAAAAATCTCAGATTTTGAAAAATTCTTACTTTCAAATGTCCACAATTTATTAATTATAAATCCTACTATGGATCCACATATAAATGATACGGCCTTAGATACTGCTGTATCTATTCCAAAAGAAAGTAAAACTCTATATACGATATAATCTACTAAAACTGCACTTCCACCACCAACTAAAAAACGAAGTAATTCCTTTACTTTAAATTGGTTCTTCATATATCCCCCTTAATTGTTTTTCAACTATATTAATTACTTCAGTTATGCTCTTAATATGTTCAAACTCAATATCTTTATTAATAATATAATTTTCCTTTTCAGCAAACCAAATAGGCGCACTTCCCATATTATATGCACCGATTATATCCTTTTTAAAACTATCACCTACATAAAAAGTTTCCTGAGGCTGTAACCCTAACTTATCAAGACATAATTTGAACATTATAGGATTAGGTTTTTCAAATCCTGCTTCTTCACTAGTTACTATGCAATCAATATATTTATCAATTCCAAGCTTTCTCAGCTTTCTATGTTGAATATGTGTAGTTAAATCTGTACATACGGCTATCTTTATTTTGTTTCTTTTTAAATATTCAAATAGCTCTATAACTCCACAATTAAGTTCCATTGTTTCGAGCATAGTATTCCAATATATATCATACATCTCAAGCGCATAAGCTATTGGATTTACACCTAAAGATTCGAGTGTTTTTTGAAAATATATTATTCTATTATGTTTAGCTGCACAGTCGTATGTCATAAATTTTTTTGTATTTTCCCTACCAAGTTCAAAGGCTGTATAAAAAGTATTTTTATCAATATTCAGCTGCTTGCATATATATTCACATACTTTATTTATAGCAATCTCATTTATATCTTTGTAATTATAAAGTGTATCATCTAAATCAAAAATAGCACCCTTAATCATTATAATTCTCCTTGCATCTTATGGCTAATTATAACTAATAGAACTAATTGTATAATTCCACTAATATTATTTTTGCAATTCAAGTTTTGAGTTGTAATTTCATCAATTTGAGTAATAATTCTATCAGCAATCTCATTAAATTCAATAATTTTTCCTTCCAACGAAGCTCCATCAAATATAACAGTTTGCTTTTTTAAATCTTCGCTATAATCATATTTTATATCTACTCCATATTGTGAAAGTTCTCCTATTATTGGTTCCAAATTAACAGCAGCACTCAATGTTAATTTTATACTCATAACTATATTGTAATTATCAATGCAACAATCTACTAACCCTTTATCAAAATATTCAATAATTAAATCTGCATATTCTTTTTGAGGATAAATATACTTGTATGCATCTGGCATTCTACTCTCTATTTGCTCTAGAATCTTTTCTTTAGTATATCCTCTATGTTTAGTATCTCGTTGAATCTTCCAATATCGCCTTAACGATTCATCCGCATCCATATAAATTTTTAAGTCCAATATCTTTCGCATTTGCGGTAAATATAGAGAATGTAAACCACATAATAAAATAAATTTTTTAGGACGTATTTTATTTGCACTTGAGAATTTTCCGGTATCATGATCATAATCTACACGTTTTACATAGTCACCTTTTCTCAATGTTTGAACATCTAAAGCCTGCCTATATAAATAATTAGCTTTTGGGTTTAGATGAGTATAATGTTTCCACATTTCTTCTCCTCTTTCCCATTTATGATCACCATCCCCCTCAATAAATAATAAGTTTTGATTTCCTAGACAATTCTTTACTAACTCAATTAAAGTACTTTTACCACTTCCACTATCACCTGCAATTCCAATTGTAAATGGGATATTTCTACGTTTATAGAATGAATTACTTGATACTCCAAGCTTATACATAATGTATATAGTAAAAATGAGAGTTCCTGTTAATAATGTAAACATAATATTTCCTAAAATTTCATTGTTTAACTTTAAAAAAGTTAAATTATTGTTTTGAAAATAAAGATCCACATTTTCTGTTTCATGGAAAAATATAAAATATACTAAATAAAATCCATTTAGCAGCATATAAATAATTAAGCTTTTGTATTTATTTTCATGAACACTTATAAAGAAAATGGTTATAAATGGTACAATCCATACATACCACGCTGGCATAGGAGGCACAAATGCTAAAAATACAGCAAACAATACTCCACAGAACGTAATCATTAATTCCCTATTAATATTGGTCATGTTGAATTCTTTTAAATAAATAAACATAACTGCAATAATAGGTATATATAATTTTATGTTTACAAATGTAATAAATACCTTAGTAAGTACTGTTTGATCATTATTAAACAATACACTTTGAATGAATCCATTACTCAAAAATGGTATTATAACTATCGATACAAATACTATAGTAAACATCAATAGTTTTAGAGCTTTCTTTAATCCATCTTTTTTATAAATATAAATGAATATTACAGGTAAAACAGCAATAATATGAAATTTTGTTAATAATGCACATCCCAAAAACAACACAAACAATTTATCATTAGTATTTCCTTTCTGAACTAAATAATAAATTGCCATAGTAAGCAATGTTGTAGGTATGATATCCAATTGTCCATGCATATAAATAGAATATATAATAATCGGTGATGCAAAATATAAAATTCCTATATATTTTCTTCTATGTGGATAAAGTTTCATGAGATAATAAAGCCCTAAAAAATCAAAAAATAGATTAGGTAGTTTAAATATAATATTCTTTAAAACTAATGGAGCAGATGATATCATATGTACTCCAAATCCTCCAATAGATTCAATCAGAAGCATAAATGGCGGATATGGAAAAGATGGTACTAATCTATTTACATAATAATATTCATAAGTATTTACATAGTTTCCATCTAAAATACTACTAATAAAATTATCTACAAATGGCATGAACATTTTATTTTGATAATCAGATGAAAATAGCCCCATTAGTATAATTTTAAGAATAGTAACTGAAATAATAAATATATGAAAATTATGTAATTCTATTTTTAATCTATTACTTTTTATAGTCATAATTATTCTCCTAAAAAGCTATTTCCGTTTAAAAAATCCATCCAATACTTTATAGTTGAAGTATACTCTTCATAATCCTTTGGGGTACCCCAACCAATATACCTATCAATCTCAAATACTCTTGCATCATATCCTAAATCTAAAATATGCTTGATAGTTTGATCAACATAAAACTCATTATTAACTCTATCATTGTCATCAATCATCTTTTTCGTTGCTTCTACAAACATACTTCCCTTCTTAAACCAAAATGTAGCAACAATAGCATGGTCATTCATAGGCGTATCTGAAATTGCCTTTTTAATAGACAATCCTGTTATTTTATTATTTTCATCAACCTTAACCCAGCCATAAGCATTAGGTTTTTCTAAAACTGCTTCATTATTTCTATATGTAAATACAATAACATCACATTCTTTTGATAACTGATTAAATTTATCATTATCCATAACCATTCCATTATCACAGCCAGCAATGAGCAACGATTCATCATTATTTATAATATCCCTAGCAAGCATACATGTACATGCTTGACCTTCTGTTAAATTTTCTACTGTAATAAAACTTGCCTTTGGATAATGCTTTAATATTTCCTTCTCAACACCATCTGTCTTATGAAAAGTTCTATCTATGTATGTTACATTAAGACCTTCCTCCAACACATTAGGTAAATCCATTGTTGCACATACAACCATAGGTAATTCTTTGCCTGTTCTTCTATCAATTGTTGGAATAGCTGGCTTATGTATTTTATATCCTTCATCAGCAAATCTTTGTCCTGCACCAGCCATTGGTATAATAATATTCATTATTTTTTCATCTCCCTTGCTACTTCAGTCCAAAATAAATATTCTTTCATATCTTCTGGTGTTCCCCATTGGCAGAACTTGTCCACAATAGTAGGAATCCATACTTTAAGCCCATCCTTAACCATAAAGTTATATGGTAAACTTGCATAGTACTCACCATTAATATCTTGATCACTTTCTACTAATTCCTTGCAATATTTTTTAAGTATTTTCCCAGTTTTAAAGAAATATGTGCCTGGTGAATGTTTTGCTTTTGTCTTATCTTTCTCAAAAGAATATTTTTCTTTAATTTCAATTAAATCATCATTTCCATCAGTTAAACAAGATGCATAATAATTTTTTTCTGGTAATAAATTAGGATGAAATCCTGTATAACAAGGCACACAACCATCACAGTTTCTATTTATAACATCCTCTTTAAATTTATTCCAATCCCATACCATGTAGAAATCACAATAATTAATGATACATGGTTCACTATCATCTATTTTTTCACTAGCACGTAAAACATCAAACACTGGACCTTTCTTAACCCAATCAGAAATCTCAAAGATTTCAGCAGTTGGTGCTATATTTAAAAGTCTATCTTTCATTGTTTTATCATTATCTAAATGTTCCTTACGACATACAAATAAAATATCTTTCTCACCTGGATACATACCTTCTATAATCCATTGTATTATAGGTTTACCTTGCACCTTAATAAATGGTTTTAAATCCTTGTATCCTGCAGCGACAAATCTTGAACCGTAACCTGTCATAGGTATTATAATTTTCATAGCTATCCCCTTCTATTTTAAATTTTGTCTATATTTTTCTGATTCCCAATTAAGCAAAAAGTTCTGTTCCTCTTCACATAATAAATCCATTTCAAACTCCTTATTTAAATATGCAACTTGCGCACTAAAGCTAAGAACACTCTCTATTTCTTTTGCTTTCTTAACACTTGCCGCATAAATATAAATATTACTTTCATAATAAATTACTACAGGCTTACCATAGCTACCAATATGATTTTTAATATCTTCTATATCAAAATCTTTCTTCAGTACAAGCGGCCTTTTTCCACAATACACCAGACAATCTGGACAAAACCAATGTTCCCACATTCTATCCTTAAAAATATTTAAACAATTTTGTATATTGCAATCATTACTTAAATACATTATATTATTATTGTCATTTAGATTTTCTTTTAATGCGTTATAAATTAATGTAGCATTACGATACTTATTCATATCAACAGATAAATATTCCCCGATTTTCAAGAGAACATTTTCGGTTTTGTTTATTACCTCTTCTGCATTTTTACCACTTACAATTAATCCATGATTTTTAAGAAAAATAACATCAAATATATTTTGTGATTCAATACAATTTTCTTTATATGTTTTGAAATATTCCTTAGCCAGCTTGATTCCTGGTGTAGCATAATCTACAATTAAAGCCTTTGGAAATAACTCTTTTAAAACCTTCATTCCATCCCTTCTTGATGTAAGAACATTAACTAACATAGGATGAGTGTGCAATGTAAATATATCTGTTATTGAATGCAAAAATGTTTCAATTGATGGTCTTGAACCTTCTATTAAAGAATCATTAAGTAACTGCTTTTCATACTTTTGGGTTACTTCATTTAAAGGAGTATTATTAAAAAAATTCACAATTACAGTATGATCTATTGTTGAATATCCAGTTTCTTCCGTAATATCTGCTAATTGAAACCCTGATGCTTTTATAAGCATCTTGTTCTTGTCTATTTTTACAGATGAATTTCCTCCACCTGCTTGAACTAAGTCTTCTCTCATCCCTGCATATTTTGACATTTGTATGAATTCATTTATATTATCCATTTTAATCACTCCTAGAACATTCTTATTCCACTTTTATATTAATATCTTTATATGCTCCTCCGGCATTGTAAAACCAAGCAACTCCTTCTTGAACCAATGAAATTCTTAAAATATAATCACCTTTTTTATTAGGATATTCTATATACATTTGACTCTCAAACTCTTCTCCTGGTTGAATATTCTTGGGTATCGCCGTTCTCAAACCATCTTGTAGAATTTTACTTTTATCATTTGCATCAAGCCAATGATATGATAAGTATACTGCATATCTTCCATCCTTTTGTGAATCCCTAGGCCATTGTTCATTGGAATTATTTTTTACTTTAACTGTATATACTTCATAGTCTTTTGTAAAAAATCCCTTCATAGGTATATTGGCATAAGGTCTTTCTTTATGGTTTATAATATCAATAGAGCTTGAAAAATCTTTTAACGGAGTCCCATTTTCTAAATTAGTTCCATTATTCATAAATTTTGAAGTAGGATATGAATGTATATTAAACTTAGTACCTAAATATATACTACTTATCGTTGTAATAAGTAAAAAAGCAATTATTATATTTTTATTCCATACTTTCATATTTTCATATTCAATCATCATAATTGGCAATAATGCAAATAATATAGATATTCCTTTTAGATATCCTGAGTAATGAGACATTACTGTAGGCCCAAATGAACCAATTAATATAACATAAGGACAAATACTCCAATATATCCTCTTTTCATACCCTTTTTTATATGTAATTATAGTCATTAGAATGATACTAACTGCATATATACACAAAGAAAACATTTCTATTACATTTCCATCTTGCGCAGCCTTAACAATATATTGAATAAATCCTGTCATATATACTTGAGTAATTCCATATGCCTGTTGTGCTGGTAAAATATGAAATCTCAACGTTACGTATCCATACCAAGCTAAAAAAAACACGCCAGGTATAGCAAATAAAGCTGAAAAAGATATCTTGTATTTTTTCTCCTTATCAATTTGTCCAAAGAAGCTTAATAAAAATATCATAAATGCAATTAATGTGTATCCTTCTCTTGTCAAACAAGCCAAAGTCATAAATATACAATATTTTAAGTACTTATTTTTTAGCACTGAAATAAATGCTACAATAAATAATGCATCCGCTGCTGCATCAACCAGTCCATGTCTAATAGTAATCTGAACACCAAGGCACAACGCCCACGGCAAAACATATAATATACTCTTTTGTTTTTCTTTAAAATATCTTGCTAATACATAAATAGCAATTCCATATAAAATTAAATTTGCAAATATATATGTAGGAATGTTTACGTTCTTTTGAAATGTTATAATTGATAATATTTTCGCTATTAATGGTAAACCAATTCGTTGCCATCGATATGAAGGACTATCTACATTCGCATCATATCCTTTTGTAGCTAAAATATCATTTGATATATAATAATGAAATTGTCCATCCCAACCTGCTCCTGACTTTTCACTAAAGTATGGCTCTATTCCCTGTTCTTTAGCAATATCCTCTGGAACTCCAAATACTTGAGACTCCATGAATAACCAATTTATATTCCCCTCCAAATTTTTTCCAGTATAATTTAGAATATTTATTATCGTAATTGCAATTAATATTAATGTGAAAATAAATATTTTAATATCTATTTTTTTTATAAGTTGCTTCATTATATTTCCCCCTTATATAACTCTAATATTAATTAATAAAATACATGCATATTTACTAAATTTATTTAAATATTATAATTATAATTCCATATTTATAATTATTATTGTAAATCAATTTTTAAATCATTTATTTTATTTAATTCATATTTTATAATTAATATTTTTCATAATCATTCCAATTTATATACAATATCAAATTGCACTTATAATAGATTCCTATTAAATTTTTCTATTACAAGAATAACTATGCCTTTGTAACATCCCTATTTAAAGTTATTTCTAATAAAATTCATGTAAAAAGCTTAACATTTTAAGTAAAATTTTATTTTAACAGTTTAGATATCTAACTACTTATCTCTCAAAATAAACTCATTTATAGTTTTACATGTTTTTAATAATTCATATTCTTTACCAATGTATTCATAAGCTTTTTCTTTAATCTCTTCAATATATTTGTTATCACTAACTAATTTAGCTAATAATTTTGCGAGTTCTTTATAATCTTCATCCGCCTCTATTTTTAGAGCGCATGAGTCAGGAATTTCCTTAAACCAAGCATCATTAGTAATAACACATGCTTTCTTCATTCCCATTGCATGAATTAAACTTATCGAAGTTTCTCCCATACTAGGATATCTCAAATTAAATACAACATTAACCCTTTTTAATATACTATTATATTTAGCTATATCAATAAACCCTGTTTTTATTATGAATTTATCTAAGTAACTATCAACATAATCTCCATCTCCAGACATTATGTAATATATTTTTTTATCATTTACTTCATTATAATGTTTTACAGCTTCACATATAATATGATTTTGCTTTGTTGGTGCTATATTCCCAAATGAACCTATAACAAAATCTTCATCGCTAATATTATATTTCTTCTTTAAGTAATCATTTGATTGATCTAATATGTTATCATTACTCATATTAACCATATTGATTTTTAAAACATTATTATACCCTCTATTTTCTAACATTTCTTTTGTATAATTTGAATGTACTATAATACCTTTTGCTCTATCAAGTATTTCCTTATTTAAAAATATCTTATCTGCTATAGTTTTACATTCTAAAATATTCTTAAATCCACCTTGTTTTAGTTGCTTCTTAACTATATGAATCCCTTTAGAACCTTCTAATTCATAAATCTTTGAGAATAATTGATCATTTTGTTGATAATATCCTGATGTTAAATAAAATAAACTATAATCGTGAAGTATTACATATCCTGAGTACTTAAGTATTAAATCGTACATATACATATGAAAATCAGGATTATTTCCTATATTATAAATAATGTGCTGATATTCATTATAATCTATCTTATCTTTCTCATATATCTTTATATCAAAATCTTTATATAGTTCTTTATTTTTTAATGTATAGTTATCAATTAATATAGTTATACTAAAATATTTCTTTAGGCCATAAATAAGTATTTCCGAGTAATCAGATATTCCACTCTTTTTAGGTAATAACGGACTAGCATATAAAAGTCTCGGTTTCTCCATTTAAAATCTCCTTTTCCTACTTATTCTAATAAATTTTTAATAACATAATCCCAATCTATATTTTTTTCTATTAATGTATCGTATCCTTTTTGACCCATTTCTTCTGATAAGTCTCTGTTTTCCATCCACTCATCTATTTTTTCAGCTAACTTCTCTGGATCTTCCTCAATAACATATCCATTGTGCCCATCTTTTACAAATTCTAATGGACCACCTGCATCTTTGTGTACAATAACAGGCTTTCTAGAAAAAAACGCTTCTAATGTAATATATCCATAATCCTCGTCATATGCTCCAAAATATACTCCAAGACACTCTGCGTAATAATTTATTTTTTCTTCTTCCGAAATAAATCCTAATAATTTAACTTTCTCTTGTAGCTTATATTTATTAATCAATTCTTTTAGATAACTTATTTCTTTTTCACTTCCTCCACCTGCTATATACATTTTAACATCTGTTTTAGTATATCTTGCAGCTTCTACTAAAACACGTTGTCTCTTTATCTCATCAATTCTACTAGGGTAGAAAATATAATCTCCTAAATTTCCGTAATATAATTTTTCGTAATTTTTTGGAGGATGATAAAGTGCAGGTCCGTTAATGTTATTATATTTTTTTAGCCTATTCGTAGTATTTTCGGAAATTGTAAAAACTCTCCTTGATTCACTTATATATTTATTATCATTTTCTATAATCATTTTCCTTAGTAATTCACCATTTTCAAATTCATGTAAATCACCAAATCTTGTATTCCATAAATCATATGCTTGCCTATGTTGATGCAATAACCATATAACTTTATGGTCATGTTTTATATAAAATGCTGGGAATTTAAGAGCAATGACTTTATCAATCTTCTCTCCATTTATTTCAGTTAAGTCTACCATTCTTCCCATAAGCATACAATTAAGCAGTGTTTCTGAATTATACCACTTAAATGGAATTGTTACTATATCTACCTCATATCCTCTTTTAATTAGCTCTTCTTTTAATAATTGAGCAAGTATTTCTGCACCACCTTTTATAAAAGGCACCTGTACTGTCGCTATCGCTATCTTCATACTCATTCACCTATATATTCTTTTAAATATTTTTTAAAAGCCTTTTCATTAATTTCAAAGTTAAATCGTTCTCTATAATTTACATACCCATTCGTAGTTACATAATCTTTATATTCTGTATTATCTTTTAGAATTTTAATTGCAGCTGCATACTCGCAAATATTATCACCTAAAAGAATTTGAGTATCTCCTAAAGTTTCCCCCAACGCTCCCATATTTTTAGCTACCACTGGTAAATTTAAGCTTTGTGCTTCTAAAACCGGAACACAAAAGCCTTCATGATTGCTTAAACATAAAAATGTATCACACCCCAAATAATAGGATACTAAAATATTGTCATTTACTTCGCCAATAAATTGTATATTATCTTCTAATCCATATAATCTTATTGCACTATTTATTTCTAATGTATATTTTTCTAATGCCTGATCAAACTTACCCAGTATATATAATTTAATATTTTTATCGTAGTTTTCCACATAATTTCTTACTACTTCTATCATCTCTAGATGTGCTTTATTAGGTACAACTCTACCAATGAAAAGAAGGTTAACATCCTCACTATAAATTAAGCTCTTCATTATATCCTCGTTAGGTTTAATATTCTTCCAATTTTCTATTTCATGAAATGGTGGAACAATACAAATATTCTTAGCTTCTTTCAAATCCTCTGCATTATATTTTGAATCACTCATCCACAAGTTATTAGGATAATCCCTTATAAACCTATCGGTTTGTTCTCTTCCCAATTTGCATTTTTCATAATATTCTTGATTATATAGTTCAAAAAAGCTTTCTGGAGTTATATTATGATACCTAAAAATAATCTTGCAATTAGCTCTTTTTAGAATTTCCTCTCCTTTTTTCCAATGACTACTGTGATGATAAATTATTAGGTTATCAGGTATATTAATTATTTTGTCTATCTTATCTTCTTCAACTTTATTCAAATTTTCATTAAATAAATAATCACAATATACGTATGACTCTCCATAATCTTTTAATATATAATACATCTTATTTATATCATTCCCAATCGCATCATGTTTGGTTATCGTTTGATGCATAAGAATTACATCCATCCTATTTGACCCCCCACACTGAATAATCTTGCTCCATACTAAACCTAAAAGCTATATGCCTCATTTCTCCAGTTACTTGTGATGCATCAATATAATTTAATGGATTAACTCTTATAATTTCCGTTTTTCCAAATCCCATTTCTTCCATTGAGAATTTTAACGTTTCAGGATGTACTGGATTTTTATGCGTTAAATCAATATAAAAGCTACAGCTTCCTACAAGCACATTTTCTGGATTAGGTGTTTCTAGTAATAAAATTCCTTCTTTTTTTAATACTCTATAACTTTGTTTTATTAATTGCATTTTTTCTTGGAAATCTAAGTGTTCTATAATCTGGAAACCACTAATGAAATCTATGCTATCATCTGGTTGAAGTTTTAAGTAATCAATTGCATTCCCATAAACTACATTCAAGCCCTTTTCCTTGCACTCCTCTATCATTGTGCTGTTTAAATCTACTCCTATTACATTGCTAAATCCATTAGCTATTAATTTATTTATCCATTCACCCCTGCCACAACCTAAATCCAATAATTTCACATTACCTTCTGAATTAAAATTTTGCTTTATTTTATCAATATAAATATTTAATCTTTTTGAAATCAGCTCCTCGCTTCCTCTAAATTTATCCTCAAATTTAACATAAAATTCATCTAAATCTATTATATCATTTGATTCTTCCTTTTGAGAAATATCCATTTTCTCAATTCGAGCGGCTGATTCAATTATATTTTTTTGTATTTTATCTATTTGTAAATCATTTTCTTTTTTGAATTCATACAAAATTTGTTTAAATTTTGCTTTAATTTTTTCATTTTCTTCAGTATATTTACTGTCTACCTCTTCTACTTTCAGAATCATATCATTTACTATATATTCTTGTTTCTTTAATAATTTCATTGCATCTACTATATTTGATTTATTTTCGTTAAGCAGAATAGAATTCACTCTTCTGAAATCTTCAACTTCTCTATTTTTCCTAGGTAACATTCCAATTGCTATAATAATATTTATTAAGTAACCTATATAAGGAATTTTAGCACACTTATATTGTATTTTTTCTAACACATAAGAACTTCTAAATTTTTTTATTCTAATATTTCTATTAATCTTAGTATACTCTTCACTTTCAATAAATCTTTTTATAATATCAATTTTTGTTAATTCATTCAACCTAAGCATATCTAGATTGTTTACTAATCCAGTTTCATCAGGTTCTCTATTTAATAATCTTCTATACAAAATCTCAATGAATTGAACATCATCATATTTAAGTAAATCACCTAGATCAATTGTTATATATCCTTTTTTCACTATGTGTTTAAATTTTACTAACCTTGGTCTAATTTTTTGATAAGTTAAATTTTCATATAGTTTTTTATCTATTTTCTTTCCTAATTTGAATATGTTACCATGCTGTACTACTGTATTTATTTCTTCATGATTACTTAAAAACTTTAAATTTCTTTTATATTCTTCTATGTCTATACTCTTATGTAATAACGCTTGATTTTTAATCTGTCCTATTATCTGATCTATATCAATATTACTCATTTAAACTCCTCCAAAACTAGTATACTCTAAATGAATGCTCTAATCTAAAAATTCCTGTGTCTTTAATGCTACTGTATATATTAAATTTCTTTGCTTTACGAATATAATCATATGGTGTACCATATTCATCGTGAAAAGCTATATCTAATATATATTCTCCTTCTAATAGTTGTATCTTTTCTATTATTATCTCTATTGTTCCCGAATCTTTCACTTCAATTTTTTGTGAATTATCAATGTATGTATTCGTTCCATAGCAGTTTACTCCATCCATTCTAAAGATTCCAATACCTACAACTGAATTTTTAATATTATTATTATTTCTTTTATATTTGATTCTTATCTCTACCTTATCTTCTGGCTTAAACTTATATTTTTCTGTATCTGTATTAGCGCAAACCATTTTTATATCTTTAATTTCAATATATCTGTTTCCAGTTCTATTATTGCTTTCTTGATCACTTATTTGCTCATTATCATTTATCTTCTCTTCTTCGTCCTTTTTATCACTATTCTCAACATTACCTAAATTGATAATTTCTTTATTCATTATCTTATCAAGATATAATGCAATTACATCATGTGGAGCAGCATCCATTCTTTTATCCCCTTCATGAATCCACACTGCTCTATCACAAAGCCTCTCTACTGAGCCCGTATCATGAGATACAATTACAATGGTTTTTCCTTCATTTTTTATTTCTTGCATTTTATTAAAACACTTTGCCTGAAAAGCTGCATCTCCAACCGCTAAAATTTCATCTATAAGAAGTATGTCTGCATCAACATTTATAGCTACAGAAAATGCCAATCTCATATACATACCAGAGGAGTATGTTCTTACGGGATTGTCTATAAAATCTCCCAGTTCAGAGAAATCTATTATTTTATCCAATCTTGCATCTATTTCTTTCCTTGTAAGTCCAAATATTGAAGCATTAGTATATATGTTTTCTCTACCCGTCATATCAGGATGAAATCCCGCTCCAAGTTCCAACAAACTGGAAACTTTACCTTTTATTTTTATACTTCCTCTATCTGGATATATTATCTTTGTCATCAGTTTTAAAAGAGTACTTTTTCCAGAACCGTTTTCTCCTAACAGCCCTACGACCTCTCCTTTTTTTATACTGAGGCTTACCCCTTTTAAAACTTCATGAACCTCATGCCTATTTCTATTTTTAAAAATCACTTTTTCTTTAAAAGTTGAACCTTTATCATAATAAATTTTAAAACCTTTATATACATTATCCACCTTTATTACTTCCATATTACAATTCCTCCGCAAAATTCCTTTGAAGTTTTTGGAATATTAAATACCCAGCTACTATAAATCCTACACTCCACGCTAATATCATTCCCATATGAGATAAATCTGGCATAGTCTGATAATATAATATACTTCTAAATGCTGCTATTATTGGTGTCATAGGATTTAGATTAAATAGTGTAAGAAATTGCTTCGGCACCATATCTATACTATAAAATATTGGTGTAACATACATCCATCCCATTGTAACTATCCCTAATATATGTTCCAAATCCCTAAAATATACATTTAAAGCTGATACTATAAATGCTAAACCAAGCGCAAATAAATATTCTAATATCATGATTACGGGTAAAAACAAAATATACTTACTTATGCCTATTCCACTAAATATTAATGCTATAAATACTACAATCATTGTAAAAATCATATTCAGAAACGCTCCATTTACAGCAGATATGGGAATTATTATCCTTGGGAAGTATATCTTTTTAATTAAATCCTTACTTCCAATTATCGACATAGAACTACTTATAATTGATGTTGAAAAAAATAACCATGGCACTAGAGCTACAAAAAGATACATATAATACTTTGGTATATCTGATTTTAAAATCATTGAAAATGCTATAGTATACACTATTAATTGAAATAATGGATTTGCAAATGTCCATAAAAAACCAAGCACAGATCCTTTATATCTAGTCCTCAAATCTTTCTTTACTAAATTTGATAGCATTTCTCTATAATTGTATAGTTCTTTTAATCCGTTCAAAATTTTCCTTCCTTTCATAAAGAAAAATGTAGCATAATTGCTACATATTTCTCCAATAGTCTAATGTATCTTTAAGGGTATTTTTTATGTCATATTGTGGAAACCAGTTTATATGTGATTTTATTTTTGAATTATCACATTGTATTATTGGTACATCTGATGGTCTTAGCTTATCTGGATCGATTTCCACTTTTATATCAGCAGTAGATAATGATAATAAAATATCTAATATATCTTGTATCTTATAAGCATTTCCTGAACCAATATTATATAATTCTCCAATTTCCCCGTTATTCATAAGCATAAAGTAACCTCTTACTATGTCTCGTACATCTGTAAAATCTCTATATGCTTCAAGATTTCCAACTCTTATTACAGACTCTGCCCCTTTTTCTATTTCTGCTACCTTACTAGCAAAGTCAGAAACCACAAAATTCTTACTTTGTTTAGGTCCTATATGGTTGAAAGCTCTTACCATAATTAAATTCATTTTATATGAGTTAATATAAAGCTTTGCTATTTGTTCTTGCGCCATTTTACTTATAGCATATGGACTTGTTGGATTTAATGGATGCTTTTCACTTATTGGGCATTCTTCTGGCTTTATTATCCCATATTCATCACTAGAACCAATTATAAGTACCTTAGTATTTATGTTGTTTTCTCTTACAGCATCTAATAAATTTATTGTTCCATTTATATTTACATCCATTGTAAGAGTTGGTTCCTTCCATGAAAAACCTACAGCACTCTGCCCTGCTAAGTGATATATTTGATCTGGATTTATACTTTTTATGGTTTCAATTACTTCTTCTTTATTAAGTAAATTCATTTTCGAAATAATTACATTTTCCATTGTAATATTATCATCTATTACAGTTCCATAAACAGTATATCCTTGTTCCATTAAATATTTTGATAAATAATTTCCTACAAATCCATTTACTCCGGTTATAAGAGCTTTCATCTTACCTTGCCCCTTATCTACATTATTTTAATTTAATTTCTTCTATTTTGATTTCTTCTTCTACTAGTTTCATATCATTTGCTACCATTCTTTCAACTAATTGACTGAATGATATTTCTCTTTCCCATCCTAGCTTGCTTTCTGCCTTTGCTGGATCTCCTATTAAAATATCTACTTCTGCTGGTCTAAAGAACTTAGGATTAATTTTTACCACCGTCTTTCCTGTAGCTTCATCAATTCCTATTTCCTCTACACCTTCACCTTGCCATTTTACTTTAATGTCAACATGAGCAAAAGCAGTTTCAACAAATTCTCTTACTGTTCTTGTTTCATTTGTAGCTATTACAAAATCATCTGCTTTATCTTGTTGAAGCATTAGCCACATTGCCTTTACGTAATCTTTTGAATGTCCCCAGTCACGCTTTGAATCCATATTTCCAAGTTCTAAGTGATCTTGAACTCCTTGTTTTATTCTTGCTACTGCATCTGTTATTTTTCTTGTAACAAATTCTTTTCCTCTTCTTTCTGATTCATGGTTAAAAAGAATTCCTGAACAAGCATACATATCATAACTTTCTCTATAATTCTTTGTTATCCAATGACCATAAAGCTTTGCTACTCCATATGGACTTCTTGGATAAAAAGGAGTTGTTTCCTTTTGAGGAATTTCTTGAACAAGTCCAAACATTTCACTTGTTGAAGCTTGATAAAATCTTGCTGATGGCTTTACTATTCTTATAGCCTCTAACATGTTTGTTACTCCTAATGCGTCTATATCAGCAGTAGCTATTGGTTGTTCCCATGAAGTCCCTACAAAAGATTGTGCAGCTAAATTATATACTTCGTCAGCCTTTGATACCTTCATTGCATTTATTAAAGATACTAAGTCAGTCATATCGCCATGTATAAAGTTAATTTTATCTTTAATATGTTCTACATTTCCATAATCTACAACACTTTTTCTTCTCATAAGTCCATATACTTCATATCCCTTTTCAAGTAAAAGTTCTGCTAAATAAGATCCATCTTGCCCATTTATTCCTGTTATTAAAGCTTTTTTCATTTTAATTTCTCCTTTTAATATCATAATTATTCGCTCTTTAAACTTACGTTTATTCTAAGTTCTTCTGTTATCAAACTATAAACTTTTTAAGCTTAGCCAATTTATTATAAATATTCATTTCTATTACATATTTTTAAATTTTCTATTACTTTTTTTACTTCTTGGGTATTATCTTTATTTGCAATAAGTAATGCATCTTCTGTATCTACAATTATTAAATCCTCTATACCAATTGTGGCAATAAGCTTGTCCTGTCCTTGGATTATAGATTTTTTAGAATTTATGGTTATAACATTACCTTTTATAACATTACCATCATCGTTTGTCCTATTAATTCTTTCAAGTGCGAGCCAGCTTCCTACATCATCCCATCCAAAGCTTCCTGGAATAGTATATATATTACCTGCTCTCTCCATAATTCCATAATCTATTGATTCAGATTGAAATTTTGAAAATTCTTCATTAAGTATATCTTCTTCCTGCTCTGTTCCTATAGTTTCATATATCTTTGCAAGCCCTTCATAAGTTTCAGGTAGTAGTTCTCTAAAATTATTTAATATTGTAGATGATTTCCATACGAACATCCCACTATTCCAGAGATATCTACCAGATGTTAAATATTCTTTTGCTGTTTCCAAATTTGGTTTCTCAACAAATCTCTTCACTCTATAAATATTATTTCTTTTTATATCATCTTCATCTCTTCCAAAGTTTATATATCCATAACCTGTTTCAGGATATGAAGGGGTTATTCCTATAGTAATAAGATTTCCATCTTCTTTTGCAACATCTATTGCTGCTTTTAAGGTATCAATATAAATTTCATTATATTTTATAAGATGGTCTGATGGAAGCACAAGCATTACTGCATCTTCATATTTTTTCTTAATATGCATTGCTGCAAGTCCTATACATGGTGCAGTATTTTTAGCCATAGGTTCCAATAATATGTTCTTTTCTGGAATACCCTCAATTTGACTTAATACCAAATCTTTATAATCTTTGTTTGTTACTATGTAAACATCATCTATATGGACTATACTCTTTAATCTTTCTACAGTTAGTTGAATCATAGTCTTTCCATCATCAGTTAAACTTAAAAATTGCTTAGGCAATGACTTTCTGCTTCTAGGCCAAAATCGTTCTCCTTTTCCGCCTGCCATTATAACCGCCGTTATGTTCACTTTTATACCTCCATTTGATTAATTATTAATTAAATTTCATCTATAATTCTCTCAATTTTATTGTAATTTTTTTAAATTTATTATCATTAGAATAATGATTTTTAGCATTTTACTATTCATCTAATTAAATCACCTTATTTTTTGATTTATCCTTATATATGATACTATATTACATATTTATTGTCAAAGTAACTCCTTGTTAAAATCACTACCATTCTGTTGGTTATAGTAGATTTTTACGGCCTTCTTATCTAATGATTTCAATATAGCTAAAATTCGTAACTGCGATTATTACTCTTTCCCAATTAATATATTACTAAATTATCCAGATTAATTTATTGAAACATTATGTATAAAATGCTATTATACACTTAGTTATGATAGCTAAATTAATATATTTTTTGAACAAACAATTTTTCAGCAAAAAGGATGGATATTTAATGATAAAAGAAAATCAAAATTTTCTAAATAAAATTAATGCATTCTCGGATATTATAATTCTATTTGTATCAATGACTTTAGCATATTTTATTCGTTTTTACATATTCTCCCCTGACACAGATTATATTAAATTAATAACATATATACAATTTTCAATTATAATAATTCCAATAAATCTTATTATATTTAATTTTTTTAACTTGTATCATTCTTTTAGAACAACAGCTTTTATAAAAGAATTTAGTTCAATAATAAAATCAAATACAATACTTACAGCCGTATTACTATCATTATTATTTGTCTTTAGATTAGTTGATATATCTAGATTTGTTATTGTTATTTTTTATTTTGTAAATATTACATTAATAATAACCAAAAGATTTATCTTAAGAAAAACTTTATCAAAATTCCGTTCTAAAGGATTGAATTTAAAGCACGTAATAATTGTTGGTGCTGGTGAAATTGCAAATGAGTATCTAAAAGTTATTAAAAGTAATACTGGATTTGGATATAATTACGCTGGATATGTAGCTAATAGTTCATGCTTTGAGGGAGAAAAACTTGGAACTTATGATACTTTATATGATGTTTTAAATAAATATAAACCTGATGAAGTCGTTTGTGCTCTTGACATACCTGATGCAAAATATCTAGAAAACATAGTTTCCGACTGCGAAAAAAGTGGCACAAAAATTTCTATAATTCCTTTTTGTTATAAGTATATCCCAAGTCAACCATATATCGATCAAATCGGAAGCATACCTCTTATTAATATAAGAAGAATACCCTTGGATAATTGGGGAAATGCCTTTCTGAAAAGAGTTTTAGATATTTTAGGTTCACTTACTTTAATAATATGTACAAGCCCAATCATGCTCATTACTGCCATAATCATTAAGCTTACCTCAAATGATTCTATAATTTTTAAACAAAAGCGTGTTGGCTTAAACAAAAATTTGTTTACAATGTATAAATTTAGATCCATGAAAGTTAATACTAATGAAGAAACAGGCTGGAGTACAAATAATGATCCTAGAAAAACTAAATTTGGCTCTTTTATTCGTAAATTTTCCATAGATGAGCTGCCACAATTTTTTAATGTATTAAAGGGTGATATGAGTTTGGTAGGACCTAGACCTGAGCTACCTCATTTTGTTGAAAATTTTAAAGACGAAATTCCACTTTATATGGTCAAGCATCAAGTAAAGCCCGGTATAACTGGACTAGCTCAAGTAAATGGCTACAGGGGAGATACTTCAATTAAAAAGAGAATTGAATTTGATATATATTATATTGAAAATTGGAATATATTGATGGATATAAGTATATTACTTAAAACTACCTTTAAAGGATTTAAAAACAATGAGAAGCTTATAATTAATGATACTAAATCTACACATAATGGAGTAGATTTGTAAAATAAATATGTGTTTGCCATTTTTACTATAATGTCTACAGTAATTTCATGTTAATTGCATTAGCTTGTGTAGAATGTTATAATTTAAATAATTTGTAGCGATAAAATACAAAAATAATTATATTAGGATGTGTGGAAGTTGGAAAACATTAAAACTTTTTTCAAGAAAAAAAACATTGATTTTTTCTTTCCTGTTGCATTTATACTCACTATAATACCTTTAATTGTTCGACTGAATGCTAATAATGTAGACGAAAATACATTAAATGTTTTTGGAAATGCTGCAAGAACTGATTTATTTTCTCAAAAAAAGGCTTTCTTTTTAATGATTTTTTGCATTATATTAATTGGTATTAGTATTATATTTTTCAAGAAAATATTTGAAAAAAAAGATAAAATCCTTAATTCAATTTTAATTGCAGGTATTATATTTTTAGCTTTTACATTACTTTCTGCAATATTTTCAAACTATAAACAAGTAGCGTTTTACGGCATATATGATAGGGCTGAAGGCCTTATTACAATTGCTTGTTACGTTATTTTGTTTATTTATTCAGTTTATACCTTTAAAACAACAAATGATTATAAATATGTACTTACTCCTATTTTCATCTTAGTTGGTATAAACTCATTTTTAGGTCTATTCCAATACGTTGGACAAGATTTAATAAAAAGTAAATTAGGAACTGCTATTGTTCTTCCAAGTGAATACCAAAATGGTTCTTCGCTAAATTTACTTTATGAAAAAGGTAAATTATATGGAACATTATTTCATTATGATTATGTCGGCAGCTTTGTTGCTATAGTTTTACCTATATTATTTTGTTTAACTTTACTTGAAGATGAAGATATCTTTCATAAATTAAGCCTAGGATTTTTTTCATTACTTTCTATATGGTTATTATTAGGAAGTACTTCCCGTGCGGGTATTATCGGTATTCTAGTTGCAGCTATTTTTGCTATTATTATATTCTGGAAATTAGTTTTAGAAAAGTGGAAAACTCTTTTAATATTTTTTGCATTTATACTTGTTATTGCAGTAGGTCTTAACTTTGCTACTAAAGGAGCTATTTTTGAAAAAATTCCTGGTTTAATAAGTGATACTCTTAGTGTATTTAAAGATACAAGTGATTTTGACTACAGGGATCATGTACCTGTTAGAGATGTAAAAAATACAGATAAAGATGTTGAAGTTGCATTACAGAATGATACTCTAAAAATCTCTTATGAAAATAATGACTATGTGTTTAGAGATTCAAACGATGAAATTATAGATTATGTAAAAGGTAATGTTAATGGCAATAAAGTTTCTACAACTACTAATGAAACTTTTAAAAACATTTCATTTAAATATGGTAAATTTTATGCTAATTCAACCAGAGATGATGGTATCCTTTTAAGAATTGATGATAAACCAATATTTATGTTTAATTTAAAAAGCGATAATAGTATTCATCTAATAAATTTAAATAGCAAAAAAGATATTGATGTAGCATTCCCTCCAACTTTTGGTTTTAAGGGCAAAGAAAAACTTGGATCAGCTAGAGGATATATTTGGTCAAGATCAATTCCTCTACTTAAAGATAACCTAATACTAGGTGGTGGTCCTGATACTTTTGTTTTCAGGTTTCCTCAAAATGATTTAATAGGTTTATATTATGCTTATGATAATCCTAATACTATTGTAGATAAGCCACATGATCTTTTCTTACAAATTGCATTAAATGATGGTATTGTTGCATTATTAGCATTCTTAGCTATTATGATTATTTATATTGTTGATAGTATTAAGCTTTATGCTTTAAAGAAAAACTTTAACAAATCACAAAAGCTTGGTGCTGCAACATGTCTGGGCGTGATCGGATATTTATTTGCCGGAATTATTAATGATTCTGTTGTAAGTGTTGCTCCAGTATTCTGGATAGTTTTAGGTGTTGGAGTTGCTCTTAATTATATAAATAGAACTCAAGCTAATACGAAGCGCAAATAATATCTTCAACTGCTATAATGTAGTTATCAATTAAATATAAAATATTATAAAGAAAAGTTCCTATAACTAATATAATCTATTTGTTATAGGAACTTTTCTTTATAATGTCATTATTTTAGAATATTGGTACTAAATAAAAATACAATAGAAGCTTATTCATTTAATAAGACTTAATTTTTAAACTCTTAACTTCTAGCCTAATTATTGACTCTTACACAAAAGAAGGAACTACTACTCATAATAGCTCCCCCTTTTGATTTAAACTAAAGCTCCATCAGAAGCCAATTTATATCCATCAACTGTTCCGCTTGAAACCATAGCTCCAGATTGATCTAAATAATACCACTTTCCAGTTATATCTTTAAACCAACCTGTTTTCATTTTTCCATCACTATCTAAGTAATACCAATTAGCGCCAAGTTGTTTCCAACCAGTTATCTTAGCACCACTTTGATCTAAATAATACCATACTCCGCTATTAAGCAACCATCCTGTAACCATATTACCATCTTTATCAAAATAATAAGTTTTCCCATAATTCTTATCATAGTACCAAGTATTTTTTAATGGATTTCCTGTTGAATCGTTATATTGCCATTTCCCATTTAAATTGAGCCATTGATTAGGTTTGCCAGTATTTGAATTTGTAGCTGTTGTACTAGTATTTTGAGTATTGTTAGCATTTGCTGTTGTACTAGTCCCTTCACTTGTTCCCCTATATACTGTTAGCGTATATGTTCTTTTTTCATAATTCTTATCATCTTGATCACAGTCTGTATTAACTCTTACTTCAATTACATTTTTCCCCTTTGTTAAAGATACTCTTTGTCTATTCTTAGAATCTGCTGTAGTACCATTAATTTTAACTATATCTGAACCAATTGCAGGTTCACCTTTAACTATGATGTCTTCTTTATCTTCCGGAACATCAACATTATACGAAGTTACTTTTTTATTGAAATTCGGAGTAAATTTAACATCTCCATCATCTAAAACTATGTCATCTAAATAAATCGGATCTTGATCATTATCAAACTTAACATTAGTATCTGCTGTATTATTAGTGTTTGTCGGATTTTTTCCCCTATATACGTTTAAGGTATATGTTTTGCTATTTGTATCATCTTGGTCATCTTCAACATCTATTGATATTGAATTTTCTCCCTTCGAAAGATTTACTTCTCTTCTAAATTTTTCAGAATCATCTACTTGTTCACCATCAATTCTAACTATATAATTATTATTTTCTGGGTCAGCTTCAACTCTTAACTGATCTACAGCTTCATCAACATTTAAGTCATAAGAATATGTTGTTTTTGAGAAATCTATATCACCATAATCTACCTTAATGCTATTTAAAAAGACAGAATCTGAGTCAGTAGACTGTTTTCCTCCTCTATCTATTTTTAGTGTATAATCTCTTTCTTTTTCACCATCTTCATTTTGAACAACTATATCAAAGGTATTTATACCTTTATTTAGATCTACTGTCTCCTCAAATTTTCTATCACTTACTTTTGTAGTATTGCTATCTCCATCAATTGTAACCTTATCATTTTTATCATTTGTTGTGACCCTTATTACTACACTTGTATCAGCATTAGGCACGTTAGTAGTGTAAGTCTTCTTTGAACTGTTTAAAGCTATATCATCTCCATCAGTAACACTTATGCCTCTTAAATAAATATCATCATCTGCATAAGCTTTTATATTAGTTATATTACTGTATTTCACTGGTTCCAATACAGAAAAAGCACTTATAGCAAGTACTATTGATACCACACGTTTTATACTCTTATTCATTATTTTTCCTTCTCCCTGCTTTATATAATTATTAATTACAGCTATTTAATCCAAGCTCCATTACTTCCTAATTTATAGCCATTAATGGTTGTATCATGAGCCATAGCTCCATTTGATTCATACAAATAATAATATTTTCCATCACTATCTTCAAACCAGCCTGTTTTCATTTTCCCATCATAATCTAAGTAATACCAGTTATAACCTAGTTGCTTCCAGCCTGTCTCCATGGCTCCATTAGAATTTAAAAAATACCAATTATTATTTAAATTCAACCATCCTGTAAACATATTACCATTACTATCAAAATAATAAGTTCTTCCATATGTACTATCATAGTACCATGTATTTTTTATTGGATTCCCAAATCCATCATTATATTTCCATTTATCGCCCACCTTAATCCATTTATTTAAAGCCTTGGTATTGATATCATTGTTTTCATTGTTGTTATTTGTACTTCCATTATTAGCTGTTTGAGTGCTGTTAGCATCTCCGCTGCTTGCTGTTTTTCCATTTGTATTAGTTGTAGCACTTACATTATTAGAGGCATTTGCAGTTGTTGCTCCTCTATTTATATTTAATGTATAAGTTCTTTTTTCTTCATATTCTTGTGAAAGGCTTATTTCAATTTTATTATCACCTGGATCTAAATTTACCATCTTTTTATAGCCATCATTTTCATCTACAGTTAAATTATTAATCTTAACTGTTGTTGCACCATCATCGGGCTCTGCTTTGATTGCTATTGATTTAACATCAGCTCCTACATTTACATCATAAGTAGATTTTTCTCTATCAAAATTTAAAGGAGTATCTCCATAATCTAATTCAATAGTTTTTAAGTATATATCACCTTGAGTATCATCGCTCATTTCTTTTTCTTCTTCACTTGTATATTTCTTTACAATAACTTTATATTCTTGTTTACAATTAGTTGGTTTATTTTCATCGTACACATCATAAAGTCTTATATAAAAAGTTGTTTTTCCAGAAAAAACTGATATTGGATCACCATCATTATATACTTTTGAACTATGATCTTTAAAAATCTTAACAGTTCCATCAAAGCCACTTGTATTAAAAACAACCTTGGATCTATCGGATGAAACTTTAGCATAATAGGTTTTCTTTAGTTCCTTACTATTATCTAGTTCCTTAGTATAATTATCATTTTCATAAAGATTTATATCACCGCCACCAGAAGGCTGCATTTCTAAATCAGTTAATTCATAACTAGATGCATAAGCTGTTATAGTTCCAAAATTTAATGGATTTAATGAATTAATTACAGAAAAAGTAGCTACAGTCGCCACAGTAAATATTACATGTGTGATTCGTTTATTCATGATTCTACCTCACTTTCTATATATTATTAATTTTACCACCTTACTTATTAATTTACAATGTGTAATTGACAATGCACAAATCGGTATAAAATTCCTATTAAATTTCTCTAATATTTATTTAAGCTTTTCAGATGTTTATCTTATAATTATAAGCTAATTTATCTATGAATTTGATGCAATGTCTATAAATGCACTATATTACATGAATTTTTACGTAATATTGCAAAAAAGGACGAGGCATAGCCTCGTCCTTTATAATTGTCAATCACTTAAATTATTTAATCCAAGCTCCTGATGCACCTAATACATATCCATCAACAGTTGTGTTAGCTAACATAGCTCCTGATGCATTTAAGTAGTACCAAGTTCCGTTATCATTTAACCAACCAGTTGCCATAGCTCCTGATGATTGTAAGTAGTACCAAGTACCATTGTCATTAACCCAACCAGTAGCCATAGCTCCTGATCCATTTAAGTAGTACCAAGTTCCACCAACTTGTTGCCATCCTGTAGCCATAACACCGTCAGCTTTTAAGAAGTACCAAGCTCCACCAACGTTTACCCAGTTATTAGCAACTTTAGCGCCAGTTGCATCATAGAAGTTCCAAGTTCCGTCTGCTTGCTTGTCCCAACCAACTTTAGCTGGAGTAGGGTTAACTATTGTAGAAGCATCATCTTGTGCTTGCTTAGTTCCTTCAGTAACAGTTGTGTAAGCGTCTCCGCCATTTTGCCAAGCAATTAAGCTGTTTTCATCATATACATCTAATGAATCAAATGATCTATCAGTAGTATAAACTGTCTTGAAATCTCCAAGTTTTGTTGATTCTAAGATTTCTCCATCTTTAATAGCCCATACGTTTCCGTTAACGTCTACTGCATAGCTCTTGAACCAAGAACTATCTCCTTCAACTTTTTGGTCTTTATCTCCATTTTTAATAGCTACATGACCATCAACTTTATTACTTGAACTTCCATTTACTTCAAGTTTTGTGCTAGTTTTTAAGTCTACTCTAGTAGTCTTAACTTTTTCGCTATTTTCTCTAAATGTAGTGTAAATTGATCCATCTACAATGTAAGTCAATGTGCCTGCTGCTCCAACTTCTGAATTAGTAACTAAACATCCGTAAGCATCTGAAACATCGCCATCCCCTAAGTATTTTCCTATTAGGTAAGACTCAGTAGTTTTTGGTAAGTAAGCGTCTTTTTCAGTATCTCCTTGAGCTTTAGAGATCTTTTGAACATAATATAAAGTTTCTGAATCTGTGATTCCATCTTTTGCTGCTGAAACTGCATCTACAAATTTAGCTCCAGTAACGTGAACTTTAACTACTCTATAAATATAGTCTTTATCTTGACCTAATGTTCTTACGTATTGGATGCTATCTAATGTCACCTGTGCAGAAGTTGTTGAACTTGCTTGGTAAGTATCTGAATCCCCAAGGTTTTCTAACTTAACCATCTTATATCCATTGTATACATAAATGTTAGCATTTTTAGAACAATCAATATAAGCTCCTGATTGGTTTGTGTATCCACTGTAGCTAACTGCGCCTGAAGTAGTATTATAAGTTGTATCTGTTACTGTAGCACCTGATTGTGTAGTTGCACTATATGCATACCATACATCACCAAATCTATTGTCTTGAATTGGATCAAAAGAATAGTTTCTAGCAGAACCTAAATTTTTTCCATATCTATCTGTTTTATCTAATTTGTTTTGTAATTTAGTTAACGCAGTAGATTGGTAATCAGATACAGTATCATCATCTGAGATTGTACCTTTGTTTAAATCTACTAAATATTCATTGCTTCCATCTAATGCTGCAACTTCGTTATTATCATATTTTCCATAAGTTGGATCAATTGTATCTGCAGAATCTAACTTCTTGTCCTTATCTCCTGCATTGTAATATAATCCAGTGTCATCACCTTCAGTTCTATATCCTTGGTAAAGATACTTTCCATCTTTAAATGCTACCGCATCTTCGATTGTACCATCTTTAGTTCCTAATTTTGTTGCAGCCATTGCTGGTACTACTGACATAATAGAAGCAGCTGCTACTAATAAAGCTGTAATTTTGTTTGCTCTTTTAAACATAATTTTTCTTTCCCTCCTAAATTTATGAATTCAGATAAATTATAGCACTATTGTACAAACATGTAAAGTTCATAGTACTTATAATGTATATTCTTATATAAATAACATCATTAACAATTAATTTTATATGTAATTTATTATAAAAATACATTAGTCATTCTATAATACCACATTCTATAACATTTGTACATAATATACTACCAATTTTCATAGTTTCTTTTTATTCCTAGTATTTCCTTAGCTGTCATTAAATAATACAAACTTAAATTTTATTTTTGGTACCTTTTTAAAAAATATTTTTATTTTTTAAAAATTAATTTACTTAATGCCCTGTATGATTTTTCATACATTATATAATACAGCATAGTAATTAATATTTTGGTACCTTTTTAAGATAATTTGGAAATTATTTATTATATGTTCCTTATATTCCTCCCATATCCTAAATTGTCATTATAATATACCGTAATAAAAATTAATTTTGGTACCTTTTTCTTATAAAAACAATTTTTCTTACTAACTCTTAGTACATTTTATATTTTATTGATATGCTTATATATATATGACCTTCTCATTAGACTATTTGACCTCAAAATACTTTAATTTATTTATATGAAAATATTTACTTTTCATATTAGCTTTATTTTTCTTTGTCTATAAAAAAATAAAGTTATTCAAAAATAATAATTTACTTTTGAATAACTTTATTTTTTAGTTTATCCAAGCTCCATCATTTCCAAGCTTATATCCATCAATTTGCGTATTCTTCGCCATGGTGCCGTTGACTTGTAAGTAATAATACTTTCCAGTTAAATCTCTAATCCATCCTGTTTGCATTATACCTTCCGAATCCAAATAATACCATTCCCCATTATCATTTATCCATCCACTTTTCCTTACTCCGCTGCTATCTAAATAATACCAATGTCCATTATTTAAAAGCCATCCTGCAGCCATAGATCCATCAGTTTGTAAATAATAGTTTTTATTTGTATTTTTATCATAAAACCATGTGTTTTTTAAGAAATTACCGCTGGAATCCACATACTTCCACTTATTATTTTCTAATACCCACTGATTAAATTTAACCGAGGTCTCTGTACTTGCAGATGTATTTGCAACTGCTCCTACATTTATATTTAATGTGTAGATTCTTTGTTTATCATTTACTTCATCTTGAAGTTTTACAATAATTTTATTTTTTCCTGGCTTTAAGGACACTGTATCTTTATAGTCATCCATATCTTCTACAATTTTGTTGTTTATTTTGACTTTATATTGGGTCTTTTCAGGCTCTGCTGTTAAATCTATTTGTGAAGTATCTTCACTAAGATTTAAATCGTATACAGTTTTATCTTTATCAATATTAACCCTTGTATTATCTACTTTAAAATAATCTAGATAAATATCATCCTGGTTTTCCTTATTTTCTAGCGGATCTTCCCTATTAATATATAAAATATATGTTCTATCCTTATCTTTATTATTGTTTTCTACTTTTATTAATATAGGATTTTTACCTTTATTTAAATTTACAGTCTGCTTATAGTCCTCTTCTTTATTTGCATTTGCTCCATCAATTGTGACACTAGACATATCTCCCCCTGGAACTGCACTTATTGTCATTCTATCAACGGATTCCCCAACATTAACATCATAGTCTGAAATTTCTTTTGAAAAATCAATACTTCCTGCACTTAAATTTATATTATTCAAATAAACTTCATCGTGTTCTGCTTCCCCTCTTAATATATTTAATGTATAAATTTTATAATCTTCGTCATTTGTAACTTTTATTCTAATTATATTATTACCTTTATCTAAACTTATTACCTTTTTATAATTATCATTTTCGTCTATATAATCATTATTAATAGAAACTGTTGCATTATCATCTTTAGGTTTCGCTGTAATTTTTATTTCATCTACATCTTTATCAACTTTTGCATCATAATAATAAGTATCTTGGTCAAAATCAATATCACTTTTATTTAAAGATAAGTCTTTTAGGTAAACACTCGTGGTTTCTGATGCATATGCTTTTGCAGTAAGGTTTGAAAAATTTTCTGATAAAGTATTAGGTAATGCGCTTATAAAAGTAACAGCTATTACAAATTTAATAACTCTTTTCATTTTCGTACCTCCATTTCATTTATATTCCTGAATATATGATAATTTTATCATATTTTCTTCATGATACAATTAAAATATTATATATTAAAATAATATTATTTATGCCGAAGAAAAAGAACGTTCAATTCCTTGAACGTCCTTTATTAATTTTATTTTAATTAATCCATGCTCCATCAGAACCTAATTTATATCCACCTATTGTAGTATTAGAAGCCATAGTACCATTACTATTTAAGTAATAATATTTTCCATTTGTTAGATCTCTCATCCATCCAGTTTGCATTCTTCCTTCTCCATCTAAATAATACCAAGCTCCATTAGCTAATTGCCATCCAGTTTTTTTAGCTCCATCATTTCCTAAGTAGTACCAGCTTCCATTAAAATTTATCCAACCTGTAGCCATATTTCCATTAGCATCTACATAATAATTTTGTACCCATGTATTTTTTAATGGATTTCCTGTAGAATCATTATATTGCCATTTTCCGTTGACTTGTACCCATTGATTAGGTTTAGCTGTTGATACAGTAGTTGCAGTATTTGGAGTTGAAGAGGCTGTAGTTGTAGCGCTTGTACTAGTTGAGTCTGTAGTTGAAGAAGTACCTCCTCTAGTTATCTTCAAAGTATAAACCCTATCATCGCTGCTATCATCTTGAATTTCTACTTTTATATCATTTTCCCCTTTATCTAAATCAACTGTTTTCTTATAGTTATCAGAATCATCTACACTAGAGCCATCAATTGTAACTGTATAATTATCATCTTCTGGCGTAGCCTTAATTGATACTGAATCCACATCGCTTGCAACACTATAGTTATATGTTGTCTGTGATTTTGATAAGGAAATACTTTCACCACTTATACTAAGTTTGCTTAAGTATATATCATCATAATTATTACTATTATCACTGCTGTCGCTGCTATCACTTGCAGTACACTTTACCTTAATTGTATATTCACTTACATAACTGTCATCATCATATGTTATACTTGAATCTGGCTCTTCACTATATACTCTTACAGTAAGAGTTGTTGTTGAATCTGCTGATAAGCTGATATCACTGCTTGTCTTTTTACCCTTTGCAGAACTAGAAGTTCCCTTAAATATTCTAACATATTTTGAGCTAGGTCCACTTGTGCTTATATCAATAGTGCTAGCTGAAGTTTTAGCATAGTATGTTTTGCCATCTTCTACACTATCACTATCTACTTTGTTATCACTAGCATAATCACTATCACTATAAAGCTTTATAGTGCTGCCGCTTGTAGTTTCTAATTTTAAACTATTAAGTGTATCAGTGTCATTACTTGCTGCATAAGCCTTAGTAGTTAATAAATTAACATTTGTTACAGGTGCTACCGCTGACATAGCACCTATTGCTAATGTTATAGCAATTAATTTTTTTAGATTCTTATTCATAATTTATTCCTCCATTTTTATAATCCTCATAGTATCCTCTTTAATATATTAATTTTACCACTCTAATCATAGTTGTCCATATTTATATCCTTAATTTTCCCTTAATTTGCAGTTGTAGCTGATTATCTTATTTATTTTTAGAGATTTTTAACTAACTAGTACCCCATTCGTATCAATTTGATATCCATTAATTACTGTATTTTTAATCATTTTTCCTGTTGAATCTAGGTAATACCACTTTCCATCTGAATTTTCAAGCCAGCCTGTCTTCATAGCGCCACTGTTGTCAAGGTAATACCAGTTTCCTGTTGAATCCTCTAACCACCCCATTTGCATTACTCCACTTTTATTTAGATAATACCAATTTTTATCTAAACATACCCAACCTGTTTGCATCTCTCCATTTGTGCTAAAATAGTACCAGCTATTATTGTTGTTAAGCCAGCCTGTAGCCATGATTCCATCTTCTTTTAAATAGTAACTCTTTCCAGTATTTTTATCGAACCACCATTGATTTTTTAAAGGTTCTCCAGTACCATCTATATACTTCCATTTTCCATCAATTCTCTGCCATGAGTTAAATGTGCCTACACTATTTGCAGCTGTAGTATTTTGACCACTAGAGGACTGGCTTGTACTTACTTGACTTGAAGAGTTAGTTGAAGTTGCTACACTTCCTCTATATACATTTAATGTATATGTCTTTTTTTCATCATCACTTTCAACATCTATTTTTATTGTATTATTTCCTTTATCTAGCTTTATAGTTTGTTCAAAGTTATTATCTTGATCTACAGAATAATCATTAATTGATACTGAGTAATCCGTATCTTCTGGAGTTGCCCTAACAAGTAATTCTTCAACATTATCATTAACATTTACATTATACGACATTTGATCCTTTGAAAAATCGATACTGCCATTACTCAAATAAATACTTGATAAATATGCATGCTGTGCAAATGCTTCCTCATCAGAAACAACAACTGGCTTTTTTACATGAAGAATATAAGTTGCTTCAGAATCAGTTACATCTCCATTTCCATAAGCCTCTTCATATGCTGCTTCACTTTTATAAGTTCTTAAATAAATATCTGCGTAAGTAGAATCAACTTTAATATACGCTCCAACATCTTGACCTTGTTCAGTTTTACTGCCTGAAGTAAATTGTTTAACAACATATCCATTTCCTTGTACACTGGCAGATATTTGAAGTCCATCAGCACCTGTAAGATCAACATAATAATCTTTGCTTTCTGTCAGCGAACTTTGATCGCTACCATAAGTATCACCAAATTGAATTTCACTTCCAGTACTTCTTGTTAAGGTTAATGAATTTAATTCCCCATTACTTGCACTATTATACGTTGCTGCATGGGCTCCAATACTTCCTAATATGAAATTATTTTCTGGTAAAAATCCTGAAATCGTTCCAATTACAAGAGTTGCCGCAATTATATATTTGATTTTTTTATGCATAATCTTCCTCCTAGAATATTATTTAAATTATATAACATTTTTTATTCTTATAAACTTCTAATGTTCCATATATGATTTATACAGATAGTCATAATTAACGATTATTATATAGTTATAATATCATAATTTAAATTAATTATAAATATATAACTATATTTCTATATAAATCTAATGATACTACATAGTTCTAAACTTTTTGTTATATAATTATTAATTTTTTATAAATCTTTATATTCTAGAAGATTTATACTATCAATGCACCACTATCATTTTATCCATAAGTTTTGCATAATACTCTTTATCATCATTTAATTTCACTGTATCTCCATTATATCCGCCACGCAAATCAGGTGTATCCCGATTTGAGAATTTAATTTTTAACGATTTTAGTTCTCCAGTACTTGGAGAATATGTAGATGCATAAGCTAATTTTGTTTCCAGAAAATACGCTCCTAATATAACAGGTGAAACTGTAGAAATAACATTAACAGCAAAGATTATTGTTATTATTTTTTTATGTTTTTATTCATAAAATCCCTTCCTACCTAATACAATATAACTCATCCAAAGATAGTTATATCATTACATAAAATAATTTTACCAGCGTTTTTATATGAAATCTAAATATTTCATGCATTAATAATGTTATTTTTTCAAATAATAAAATGTAACTAATCTTTTGCTTATTTTGTTATGTTGTAGCTTTAAAGAAATAGAACTACAGATTAATTTTAAAATTATTATTTTAGGAGTGATGCTATGAGTAAGGAAAACAGATACTCTAATCCAGCACCTGAAGATTACACTGTGGAAAATATCACCACTACAACAACTGAAAATCCAAATACCCATAAAGCAAATCAAAATAATCAGTTGCACTCAAAGATTTATTCGCGTCCATCTGAAGGTGTAGGGGAAGGGAAAAATAATTCAAATTCTTCTAAACCACATCCCGTAACTGGCTCTATAACTGAGAATAATGATGAAGCCTTTGAATTCAAAGAATATAATTCATATAGAAAATAATTCAAAAATTTAGGAGGGATTAATATGAGTAAAGAAAAAAATCCATATGGTCAAGCACAAAACCTTACCCCACAAGAACAAATCCCAGAAGTTCATTCATCAGAACCTGGTGCTTCTGATATCGAAAAATTAAAGAAACTTTATCTTCCAAGTTCAAAGGCTGACAACCGTCCAAGTGAAGAAAGCATTGAAAAAGCAAATGGTTTAAATTCTTCCAAGCCTGATACTTTAATGTAAGAACTATTCATATATAAATTTAAAATAAATATTGACTATAACTAGGAGTGATTATTATGAATGAAGAAAAGAAAACGTATATTCCTACTCCAACAGATGTTTCTGCTGAAAAATTATCTGAAGAAATTTCTAATAATGAAAATATAGGAAAGACTACTGATTCAGGTGAAAGGAATGCTAGGAGTAAAAATAATGCAAATATTTCTAGAACAAACTTAGATACAGAACTTATTGATGTAAACGCTGATGGTGATGATGATGAATCAAAATACAGTGATTTAATGTAAAAATTAAACTAGGAGTGATTATTATGAGTAAAGAAAAAGTACCTTTTACTTCTGATGTAGGAGATGATGATAACGATGCCTTTGTTAATCCTTATCTACCAAAGATGAGAACTAATTATCACCCAAGTGATGAAGACGTAGAAAGTGGAACTGGCGTAGATTTCCCAATAAACATGCCAAATCCAGCAGTAGACTCAATTGTTGTAAATAACATATCTAATGCAGAATTTGATTATACACAAGATATGCTTTCTCCTGATAATAATGATGTAGATGAAGATTAATTTAAAAATAAACAAAAAATTACTTAAACTTCTGAATAATTTTATCATTGCTGGATAGAATAATATCTGTACCCCATAATACTCAGGCACTAAAGTTTATCATTTTAATTTAGTGCTTATTTCCAAAAGAAACTCCCAATAAACGCAAGAGGTTTATTGGGAGTTTTTTTATTTCTTAAGTATGCAAATATACGTACAACATTTACTGGATTTAAGCGTATATACAAGGTAGAAATGAGATACATGTTTATGGAGCAGACATTTGAAAATGAGCTGTTAAAAGCACTTAAAGGAAGGTTGTTCCGATTTAGCTTGTCAAACTAAAGTTGGAGCAAGCTAAATTGGTGACAACCTTCCTTTTTAGTGCTTTCAGCGGCATTTTCATAGTTCTGCGGAATAAACATGTATCTCATTTCGGTTGTTATACGCTTAAATCCTGGTCACATGTTGTATATCATATTATTTTCCAAGGGTCCAGTTTTCTTGGGTTGCATATATTGAAACTCCATCTTTTTCACTTGTTTCGTAAATGCTTACTCCGTTTGAAATTAAATTATTATAAGCGCTCCCCTTTTCAATGTCTTCCTTAGCTCTGCTTATTACTCCTATAGCTGGTTTCAAATAGTTTATAAAATCTGAAGTTGACGATGTATCAAAACCATGATGAGGTACTTTTAATACATCAACTTTTCTTCCTTTTAATAAATCATTTTGCCAGAAATCTTTTTCTGAATTCCATTCCATATCAGCTGTAAATAGCTCTTGCAAATCTCCATAATTTAAGTATACGATGGCTGAGTTTTCATTGATTCCCCAATAATCTCCTGCAGCTTTTGAGCTTCCTATTGGTCCAAAGTTTTTATCTGACTCCACGAACTGTAGGATTTTATCTTTATCTATAAAGTCATCTTTCTTTGTATTCGTAAATTCCATATTACTTTCTTTCATGGCCTTTGCCGCATCATTGTAAACTTCATAATCTTTTTTCATCATTTGAACATCAGCAGCATTTTCTTTTGTAACTGTTATGTAAGAATACCAATCTTTCATTTTTGCATTATCAGGCATATAAACTTTTTTTACTTTAAAATTTTCCAAAATAGAGGCTAGTCCACCAATATGATCAGAATGTCCATGAGTAATTACAATATAATCAATTATTCCTTTTCCATCTTCCTCTTTAAGCTTCTGATTCTTTAGAAAATTAACTACTTGTCTGGAAGTTTCTGGAGTTCCAGTATCAATTAGTGCAGTTTCTCCATTTGGTAATTTAATGAATGCGCAATCAGCTCTTCCAACATTTAGATGTTTAATAAATAGATAATCTTTCATTTCAGCAGGACCTATGTATTTGCCACTTGAATCAAAATTTTCTGCTTCATTATCTATAATTGCATAACCAGTTGCGAGGCTGCTGTCTGCCTTAACATAATACTTATTGTTTTTTGTCTTTACCCATTGATCTGCAATCATTATCCCGCTTTCATCTGAATAATATAGTCTTCCTTCATTAAAATAAAATCCAGTTTGAAGAATTCCACTTGATCCAAAAAAGTACCAATTATTACCTATGTACTTTTTCCCAACAGACATTATCCCTTCATCATTTGAATAATATTTATATCCATTTTCTTTAAACCAGCCTGTCTGCATTATTCCATCTTTATCTAAATGGTACCAGTTATAATTAATATATTTCCAGCCAGTTTGCTTAACTCCAGCTTCATCAAAATAGTACCATAGCTTGTCAATTTGTTTCCATCCTGTAACCGCAGAATAATCTTTATCTAAATAATACTCATTTTCATTAGCTGCATTAGGATTTTCATCTTTTTCCTTAAACCAGCCTGTCTTTTTTAAGACACCATCTTTAGTTACATAATATAATTTTCCATGAACATTTTCCCACGCTGGAAGTTTTTCTACTAATGATACACCTGCAGCATTATTACCTAGCCCAGTATTTGACACTGTTTTTGGTAAATTAGTCCCCGAACTATTTGGTGAGGTTGCTACTCCACTCTTTGTATCCAAATTATTCGAACTAGAATTAGTTACATCTTTATTATTATCTTCTACTACTGTACTTTGATTTACTTTATCTTCTGCTTTTGCAATAGTTCCCATAAAAGATATACATAAAAATAGAATCATTGGAACTATTAAAAATACCTTTTTAAAATTATTTTGCATAACCTTGCTGCCTCCTTAATACTCATAAGGCACATTATACCCCATAATGAATTTTGTTTCAATTTTCCATCAATGTATATATTCCACTTCTCTACATTTAAATTGCCTATCATTAGTTTTAGATGGTTTTTCTACTTAGTTCAATATACACTAATGCAAATTCTATCTTTTTTATCAGGCATATGAAAAAATTAAATATTTAAAAATCCTTTTCCTCTGACTTCTGATATATCAATTATTGTTATAAATGCATTTGGGTCAATTCTATGCACAGCCGTCTTTAATTCAACCATTTGATGTGAACTTACAATACAATAAAGCATTTTCTTTTTGTCATGAGTGTACTCACCTTCTGCAAATAATGAGGTTATTCCGCGGTTAAGATCCTTTATTACATATTCAATAATTTCCTCTTCTTTTCTAGTTACAATAAGAAGAAGCTTCCTACTATTAAATCCCTTTAATACTTTATCAAGAACCATGCTTTGAATAAACAGTGAAATAATTGTATATAATGCTTGTTGAAGTCCAAAAATTATTGCTCCTAGCGTAACAATAACTAGATTAAGTGAAAATCCTAAAGCACCTATATTAAAATTTGAGTATTTTTTCCTTATTAACATAATAACAATATCAAGTCCACCTGTTGAACCATGTCTCAAAAATACTATTCCCAAACCAATACCTAATAGAACTCCTCCATATATACAAAAAATAAGTAAGTCATTTTCCATGTTAATTAGGTATACTAAAGGTTTTGTTATAATGAGTGAAACTGAAAAGCATAGCATTCCTATTGTTGTATATAAAGTAAAACATCTATCAAATTTTTTATAGCTTAATATAATTAATGGTATATTAATTATAAATACACCAACACCAGCTGGAATCCTAAGAGTATACTCCAAAATCAAAGCTATACCTGTAGCACCACCACTTAGGAGCTTTGCATGTACTAAAAATAGATTTACTCCCATAGATGCTATCATACAGCCTAAAAATATAAAAAATACATCAACTACATTTCCTTTATACTTATAATAATACGCTCCCATTTAAATACTCCTTACAGTTTGAATATAATTACAAAATATAATTGTATATTCAATCAGCCGTATTTTCAACAACACATCTTTTCTTTCTACAAATAGTCTTTGTGATTTTGCAAACAATTATTAATAATTTTATCTTTATATCAAAATTTAATTGGATTGATTATAAAATAATTATAATTCAGTAGTATTATTTATAAAAAAGAAATAAGGAACGAAACAATTGCTGTCAATGTAAACAGCCAATATAAACTAGCTAGGCTTAAAAATTAAGCCCATATCTACAAAATATTTCCTAAGACATTAGAAAAATTTTATATTTGTCTTGTACAATAACATTATAACTATTCAATAAAAAAACCTTAAGGTTATTTTATAAATCAAATGATTCATTAAAGAAAGGATGGTGAAATGTTATTTTTTAATTTTTAAATATACGTGTTCATCACGCATTTGTGCAACCGTTTGCGAAAAGTGAGCAAAAATTTATTTATTAGGAGTGATATCAAAATGAGAAAAAAATTATTATCCAGGTTAATTGCTTCAGGTTTATTCTTAAGCCTAAACTTCCTCCCCGCGCCTTTTATAGATTTTAGCACGGGAAGAATTTCAACAGCAGCTTATGCTGCAACCAGTACCGCTCTGCCATCCAATACTAAAGATGGAACCATTCTTCATGCCTTTGACTGGTCTTTTACAACTATAAAGAATGAGCTTCCAAACATAGCAGCAGCAGGATATAAATCAGTTCAGGTATCTCCTGTACAGGGAACAAAAAGTACAAGCAAAGATCCAAGTCAATGGTGGTTATTATATCAGCCAACAAATCAATCAGTTGGTAATGCCCAACTTGGAACCTACGATGACTTCAAGGCACTCTGCAGTGAAGCTGATAAATATGGTATTTCAATTGTTGTAGATGTAGTAATGAATCATATGGCTAATAACGGAAATCCAGATCAATTAGATTCCAGTGTAGATCCTAGCTTTCAAGATTCCAGCCTATATCATAATCAAGGACAATGCAGTAATTGGAACAATAGATATGATATAACACAAAAAGGCATAGGTATGCCGGACTTAAATACTCAAAGCTCTGCTGTTCAAAATAAAGCAATTACTTTCTTAAATCAATGTGTAGATGCGGGAGCTGATGGATTCCGTTTTGATGCAGCTAAGCATATTGAAACTAATATCGGCATCGATTCCAATCAGTCTTGGGCAGGAAATTACTGGACGAACGTTTTAGGTAATCTGCACAATAAATCAAATTTATTTATATATGGTGAAATCTTACAAGATGGATCAGTAGATAATATTGGAGCTTATGAATCATTTATGAATGTTACTGCAAGTAATTTTGGCGGCTCAGTGAGAAGTGCAGTAACTTCAACAAATTTAAGTTCACTTGGCACTACTTTAGGAGGAGTTGATTCAACTAAAGCAGTAGACTTTGTAGAGACTCATGATACTTATGAAGATGGAACAAGTAAATCTTTAACAGATACTCAAAGAAAACTTGGCTGGGCTATAGTTGCTGCTCGTGCAAATACTACACCATTATTCTTTGACAGACCTACTGGCAGTATAGGAGCTGAAGGTGATGGTCTTTGGAAAGATCCTGATATAGCAGCAATTAATAAATTCCATAATGCAATGATAGGACAAAGTGAATACTTGAGATGGACAAACAATAATACAACAATGTTAATAGATAGAGGAAGTATTGGTACTGTGATAATCAATGATGGAGGAAGCACATCTGTTAACTCTCCTACAAATTTAGCAAATGGTACTTATACTAATAAAGGTAGTGCAAATTGTACTTTAACTGTTTCAAATGGAACTATATCTGGAAACATTCCTGCTAATTCAGTAGTTGTTCTTTATGATGGATCAACACCTCCACCACCTGTTAATTATGCACCGCATTCAGGTTATAAAGTTGACTATGATAGCAGTACTCTAGTTCAAGGTAACAGTTTCACAATATACTACAACGGTTCTTTAGCAAATTCAAGCTCAATGAAATTACATTGGGGATATAATGGATTTACAAATCCAACAGATGTTACTATGACTAAACGTTCAGATGGATTCTGGGCAGCAACTATTACAATCCCTTCATCAGCTACAAAACTAGATTTTGATTTTACTAATGGCTCTAGTTGGGATAATAACTCCAGCAAAGATTGGCACTTACAAGTATGGTCATCATCAGTTCCAGTTCAAGTTAACCCTGCTCCAACAGCAGGTAAATCAACTACTGTATACTATAATGGAAGCTTAGCGGCTGGTTCCTCTTCAATAACTTTACATTGGGGATATAACGGATTCACAAATCCAGCAGATGTTACTATGACTAAACAATCTGATGGAAGATGGGCAGCAGCAATAAACCTTCCATCAGGAAGCTCTGATTTAAATATGGCATTCAAGAGTAATTCAGGGGCTTGGGATAGCAACAACTCAGCTAACTATAACTATTCTGTAGCTCAATAATTTTCATATAAACTTAATTTACTCCTCTAAAATTATGAATCACACATTAAGGTAATTATATAATCTACTTAATGTGTGATTCTTTTTTTAATATTATTCAATTAATCCATCAATTCTACTATAAAAAATTCGATTGTAGCGCCATTATATTCGTTATTATATGCTGAAATTTCTCCTTGATAGTTTTGAACAATTTTTTTAGCTATATATAATCCTAAACCAAAATGGTTTTTGTATGACTCACTTTGATAAAATGCTGAAAATAATTTGTGTGTATCTTTTTCTTTAAAGCCTGTTCCGGTATCTATGCACTTAAAATAAATTCTGCCTTCAGTATTCTCATCATATACAATCAGCTTTATCCTACCACTGTTTGTGAATCTAAGGCTATTATGCAGTATGTTATCTAATACACGATTTAGCATTGATTCATCCAACATATAATATTTTTTACTTAAGTTCACATCAAATTGAAATTCTATATTTTTCTTATTTGCTAAAGATAATAACTCCCTCTTTTTTTCTATGAGTAATTTATTTAAATCAACTTTTTGTATCCTAAATAAAAAATTCAAATTATCTACTTTATATATTAGAGATAGGTTATCTGTAAGCTTGACCATTTTATCGCAATTTCTTTTAATTGTTTCTATATAATCATCGATAGAAAAATTCTCTTCATCCTTTAATTCACTTATGAGTTCCAACTCTCCATTTATTACTGTTATTGGAGTTCTTATATCATGTGCTATCGATGATGTAATCATTTTTCTTTCATTTTCTAATTTAGATAAACCTTCAATTGTTTCTTTCAATGCATTTATCATCTTATTGAACGAATCTTGTATGGTTTTAAATTCTTTTCCTTGAAGTCCTTTAATTTCAAATAAATAATTTCCTTCTGATATTTCTCCTGCTGCATTAAGTAATATTTGAATGTTTTTTGATATAGATTTATATAACTTTTTTGTGAATAGAAATAAATACATGATAAAGAAAATAACTGGAGATGCAATTAAAGTAATATATATAGCTACAATATCTGGCCTTTCATGAATATTATTTGTTATGTATCCAAAGGGAGCTCTTAAGACATAAATATATCTTATGCAATTGTCTTGTACTAACGGTATACATCTATATACATAATTATCTTTAACTGTATTTATCTCCATAGATTTTAATACATCTATATTTTTATTTACTATATCAGCATCTCCAAATAAATGATTCCCATTAATATCTACAACTTCCCCTTGGATTTTATCCGAATATGAATTCAAATCTACCAAGCGCCCTTGAAGCACCGAATCTATATTTCTTATAATTCCATCTTCTATTTCATTTAAATATTTCTCATAGTAGTCCGCTGTTTTCATATAATTAGTAGATATAAATAAAAATACAACCAAAAGTGCATATGCAACTATCGTTGATATAAAAGTATACGAAAATATTTTTATAACCAATAAATAAAAATCGCTTTTAATGGTTTTGTTACTTAGCATCCGTAACCTCCCATTTATAACCAAAGCCGTAAACTGTCGTTATATATGAAGTATTAGGATCTGCTTCTTTAATTTTTCTTCTTATATTCTTTATACTTTCTGTAACAGTTTCTAAATAACTCTCTGAATCAATTCCCCATACTTTATTAAATATCTGCTCTTTAGAAAACATTATATTTTTGTTTAACATAAAGAATTCAATTATCTCATATTCTTTCTTTCTGAGCTTTAGTTTCGTTCCAGAGCAAAAGACTTCCTTAGTTAAAATGTCAATAATCATATTTTTAGAGCTCAAAATATAATTTTTGTTTTGTGAAATTCTTTCCTCTCTCCTTAAATGACATTCAATTCTTGCCATTAATTCCTTTAATCCAAATGGTTTTGTAATATAGTCATCCCCACCAACTGCAAGAGCACTAACCTTATCTTCCTCTAAATTTTTTGCACTTAAAAATATTATAGGACAATTAATCTTATCCCGAATTATACTACAAATCTCTATACCATCTACGTTATTCATCATTATATCAAGTATTATTAGGTCAAATTTATTTTCAAGGATAATTTTTAAAGCTTCAACACCATCTTCATATGTTTCAACATAATAATTATGTGCCTCGAGGTACCTTTTTATCATACTGCAAATATCATCATTATCATCTACTACTAATATTCTTTTTTGTTCCATAATACTTCACCTTATTTTTTATTTAGTCATTCCTAGTCCTGCGAATTTTAAACCTCTTGTAAGGAGAATGCACAGTCCCAGGGAGTCTTCTTCCCATTTTCAATTGCCAGCAATGTTAATATTATTCCTGTTACTCCATCAATAATGCCGATATAGTCAAGGTAGTCCATACCTTCTTCACTCTTCTCCATATTGTAAAATCCAAAGGGTGCCTTTTCATCATATAACTCTAATATTTTATCTGTTAAATCTATTGCCGCTTTTTTAAAATCTTGCTGTTTAGTCACCTCATAAAATCTATTAGAAATATAAGCTATTCCAGAAAAGCCATGGCAAAATGTTGGAGAGTAAATATCTCTAAGTCTATTTATTGCACCTTTCATTGCGTTAACTGCTTCATCTATATATTCCATGTTATTTAAATATTTTCCTGCTATAAGTACAGAATAAGCTGCTCCAGGAGTTCCATAACACCAGGCATCTCTGCTATTTGTACTATTAACCTTACCTTCTCTATATTCCTCTAGAGATATGTGTGACCCCCAGTAATTTTCCTTATCGTTACTTATATGAAACTTTATAAGAAAGTCTACTAATTTATTGATACTATCATCTTGATCTTCTAAATGAATACCACATTTTGTAGAATTACATAAAACAAGGAGCATGCCAGGTACCCCATGAGATAGGCCTATATTAAAGCAGCCTTCTGGCCAAAGCTTTTGATCCACCTTCGAAAATTGATTTTCAGCCGAAATATACCATCCTGGAAGCACTAATCCATTAATAGTTTTATCTTTACATAATTCAATTATATATCCGACAATCAATCTCAGAGCTTGTTTCATTTCTTCATTGTTAGGAAATAACATACAGTAATTAGCTATTCCACATACCCCTTCAATGACATCATAATCAGACATGTTGAGAGATTCCTTATTTCTTAATATTTCTATAAACCCCGGTATATTTTCTTCGATAAAAGAATTCATGCTGGAAATAAAATTTCCGTATCTGCTTCTATTGTTTGATAGACATACGGCAGAAAGCCCTATTCCAGAAACACCACTAAACATGGAAAGTGATGTAATCCCCTTTTCTTCTATATACTCTCCCATTCTCTTCATGTATTCATGTCCTATTACATCCCAGCCTTGTTCTGGGTACTGCTCATTCAATTCCCCATACAATACACAAAGTGCAGGTATTCCGTGACTTAAGCTTAATTCATTAAAAGGGTTTAAAAAGTTTCCCTCAAAGTTTATATAATTCTTCTCATTATTAACTATCTCTTTTACTTTTTCATAATCCGATAGCTTTTCTCCTATATCCCAAACTATATTCCTTACACTTCTATTTCTCATTTTTCTCCCCCATAAATGTAAATTGATTCGTTATATAACTGAATCGAGCTTTATTTTATTTTGTAAATCTTCTTGATGCTGTAAGCTTTCCATTTCATACATACGTCTATATACTTCATTGTTTAGTAATAATTCTTTATGTGTTCCAATTCCAATTATCTCTCCTGCATTCATTACAATTATTTTGTCAGCCAGCATAGCTGTAGATAGTCTATGAGAAATAAATATTCCAATCTTGTCCTTAGTCATCCTTATAAACATATCAATAACTTCTTTTTCAGCAATAGGGTCTAATGCTGAGCTTGGTTCATCCAGTATATATAAGGAAGCATCTCTAAAGAAGGTTCTAGCTATAGCAATTTTCTGCCATTGCCCACCTGAAAGCTGTACTCCATTTTGGAACCATAATCCAAGCTGTTCATCCATATTATTAATAAATTTAGCACTAGCTTTGTCCAGAGCTGTCCTCATATTATCATCATCATTGATATTATCAATATTTCCAAAGCCTACATTTTCTCTTACTGTTAGTTCGTATTTAGTGAAATCCTGAAATAAAATTGCAATACAGCTTCTAAGTGCACCCTCATCATAATCATTTATTGAATATCCATTATATAAAATACTATCATCCTCTAAATCATATAATTTTGATATAAGTTTTACTAATGTACTTTTCCCTGATCCATTAGGTCCAACTATGGCAATTCTCTCTCCTTTTGCAATTTCAAGATTTATATTATTTAACACTGTATTATAGGAATTAGGATATTTGAAGGTCAGATTTTTTATTTTTAAGCTTTTAATATTACTAATTTTCATTAATTTCTTATTTTCATCAATAAAGTTTTCTTCCTTAATATCTAAGAATTCAAACAACTGACTAATATATAAATTATTTTCATATAACGTATATATAGTATTAAGCACACCTTTACAATTACTCTGTATTAAATTTAATGCATTTATAAATCCAACAACATTTCCAATTAAAATTTCTCCAATGATTGCTGAATATACAATAATAAGAAGTATTACAGCAGTACATACTTGTTGTACAAACTCAAAGACAAAGGTAAAGACTGATCTTCTTTTAAATAGCTTAATATCCTGTTTAACAAATGCTTTATTAATACTTTTAAACTTATTTAAAATGTATTCTCCTATGCCATAGGATTTTATTTCTTTAAAAGTATTATCCCTGGTTAGCAAATACGATAGATACCATGACTTCCTTCTATCCGTAGCTCTTTCCCAACTAACGTTAAATTCTCTTTGACCTATTTTAAAGAAATATAATGAAAAAGTTAGCGGAATCAATACTAAAATAAGCAGTACCCAAGGTTTCCAATTTATTATTATAGTAACTGATGATACTAATGTGACAGTTGATGTAATTAAGCTTAATATTGATAAAAATACTTGATATGGTTTATATGAAGTTTCATTTTGCACCCTCTGTAATTTATCATAAATTTCAGAGTCCTCGAAATGTTTTAGTGATAATTTCGTACATTTTTTCATCACTTTATAGTTAAGCTTATAGTTGATTAAAGTTTGAAATTTATTTTGATAAAACTCCACAATAGATCCTATAATTTCACTGAACAAATTTGCAGCAATATAAAATCCAAATGCATATATAACTTTTTCAAAATCTTTTGTTGTAATCATATTTAGCAGATGCTGGGATCCAAACAAAGTTATTATAGGACACAAACCTATGATCAAACTAAATATGAGAATAGTATAAAAGCTCCTTTTATCTATTTCTTTTATCAAACTAATTGTCTTAGGTATTAATTTCAGTGCTTTTACTATATCTTTTAAAGAGACGTGATCATCATAATTTTCTACATTCAAATTTTAACCTCCTTAATTTAAGCTATTACTATGATTTAAAGTGCTTTAATGCGTATAAAGCATGAGATGCTAAAGCTCTAACCTTTTTTTCAAACTCTCTGTCAATACCAAACATTCTATTACAGTTTAAATGAATTATACTATCTAAAATTGATAAATCTGTTGATACTTCTTCATTTTCTCTTACTTTATTTCCGTAGTATTCAATTATTTTTCTTCGCTTGTTTAATATTTCTATTAATATATTTCCTTCTTCACTTTCCCTTAAGCCTTCCCAATCCTTATTACTGTTGCATAATTTCATATATTCAGTACGTTTTTGCTTAAAGTCTTCCCTATACTCAGATGAACTAACTTGTGAGCGTAAAAACTCTACTTGTTTAGCATATGGCAAGCCAAAGCTCTCCATATAGTGTACTACAGAAATCATTCCTATTATTTCATCGCAAAAATCAAAGCTTCCTTCTCTTTTTGCTCTTAATATATCCTCTGTTACAATGCTATCAAAGAAGAAGACTTTTTCGGCAATATTAATTAATTCTATACCTCCATAACGTTCAATTTCTCTATCATAAGAATCTATTGAGAAGTATGTCATTAAGCCTTTTTTTCTAATCATAGATAGCCATTCCCTTATCTTTGGATATATCATTAATAGTTTTTCTTGGCTTGAATTAAGTCTTAATCTTATATGCTGCTCTGGATCAACATACCTCATAAAAAAGTACTTACTTATAATTTCTTCCTCTACTAGTTCATTACAAAACTCCGAGATATAATAGGCTATTAAATCATCAACATTTGAGCTTATGCCATATAATTTAATATAAAGCCACTCATCAAAAGGATCTTTTACACGCTCTTTTGACAAACTGCTTATATCACTACTTAACATCCTAGCTGAAACTTTATCGCTTATAGTTTCCTGCTTAATTTTTGTCAGCGGAATTACTAGTTCACATATATAATCTTTATGGCTTTCCTTTACAATATTTACACCTTCCTCTTCATAAGAATTTAAGATTATCTCATTAAAGCTATTCTTACATTCGTGGTATAATATTTTAACGCATTGCTCATCATCGAGATTTAAAAGTATTCTATTATCTGCAAAAGTTATATATACATATTGTGGGACACCATATTTTATGCGGTAATCATTAAACTGATTTTTAAATTCATTAAATTCTGTCTTCTTATTAATTTTCATGTTAATTTTATTCATTTTCCAAGTCTCAGGCATTATTACGAAATTCTTATATTTAATTGCTGGTATATATGAAAAATCTTTGTATACATCGCTCCAAACAAATTTATACCAGAGTTTCTTCTCATCTAAGCTTATATCATTTAAAAACCTTATAGCATTAGGCGCAGTTTGAGGATTAAGCATATTATTTATTGTAAGTAATAGTTTTTTATTTAGAGTTTTACTTTTAGCATAAAATGTATTGTTTTCTAATCCAATATAAATGTCATTAAGCTTTATTCTATATAAATTATCTTTACTGCCGTTTGTAAATAGTGACATTTCATACTCACTGCTATGAATATTTCTAGTCACATTTGCATTCCTAACTTCACTAGGTAAATATGAGATTTCGCAAGTAACGTATTCCTCACTATCAATTAGCTCAATATTTCTTTCATCTAATTCTTCAAAAAATTTCTTAGGTTCGCTCATCATATGTGAAAACCTTCCAAAACTTTTCCCTGCACTAGTCGAACCTAAATTGGGACCAATATAATATTGAAACTCATCACTTAAGTTATCTTCAGATTTATTTTTTACAAGCAAATTAATTTCTAATGAATCTGGAATATTCTCGTAATCAATCTTTTGCAATTCTAAATTCTTTATTTCATCGTCTCTTATAGCTATATTTCTGCTATTGGTCTTAAGAGCCTGAAAATACTTTTCCATAAAGTAATCTCGTACATTATTATCTAATAATTCATTTACAGAAACATCTAAAGATCTATTATTTCTAGGTCTTTCATAATTCATTGGCGGACCTATACCTATATCATTATCTAACATTTCTAATAGTGATATTTCTCTATCTTGTCCATACTTTTCAATGAATTCTTGCTTATATTTTGATAAAAATGGTTCTGGATTTTCTATGGACATTGATAGGTCTAATAATATATTCATAAGATCATTTACATCTGATATTATTTTCTTATTAATTTTCTTATCTCTTAAATTTAACTTCATATCAACTTGCAAAATATTTTTCACATTTGCAACACTTTCCATTTTCTTATATAGCTCTAAATATGTTTCTTCTCCGGCACCTACTGGAGTTTCATTATATAGCTTAAGCTTTTCCTTAATTTCTGTTAATTCATCTACTAACGGTATTTCAATTTCAGCTTTCTTAACTTCATTAATAAGATAATCAAATTGATCTAATACTGTTAATGGGGGTCTTAAATTTGATATTAAAAATTCTCGTTCTATTAATTGTTTTAAAAAGTTATCGATTTTACTTTCGTCTTCAATAGAATACTCATCTATTAATATATACTTTAATTTGTTATATTCAATTCCATCCTTAGCTAAATCATATGTCCTCATGAATGGCTTAGTAGCTCTAATACTAATTTCACCAATTCTATTATTATCTTCTTTATCTGTAGAGTGTATTAATAATGCTCTTTCCCCTTTAATAAAGATGCTGTCATTTATCTTAAAAGTTAAATTTTTATAATGATTATCTTCTAACTCTTTTACAATCTTAATAATCCATTCCAAATCAGGCCTAGCGAATTTCTTGAAATTATCATTCTCATAACTTATAACTGTTTCTTCTGCGTATTTTCCAAAATCCACTCCTGAAAAAAGCCCAAAAGGTGTAGGTCTCATACTCATCCTAATCAGGTATTTATATATTGATTGAAGGAAATAATCAAATTTTTTGATTTCTTTTCCATCACAAAAATCTATTATTGTGCTATATAAACTCTTGCTAGATACTAATATAGCTTCTCTAAAAACTGAATTATTGCAGATTTCCAGCAATCTATCTTTAATTTTGTCTGATTCTCCGTCTTTTCTGAAAAACTCATAGTAATTATCTATTGAAAATATGGGTGTCCTGATCATAAAAGTATTTGTATTTCTATATAAATCTCTCATCTAAATTATCCCCTTATTTTAAATATGTTTAATATTGCATCCACTATATAAAAGTATTATCTATTATAATACATTATTTAACATATATTTCATATTTTATCACAACTTTATAACTAATTGCATATTATATTAAATTTTAATAAAAGTCTCCTAAAACATGGCTTGTATAATAAAAGGCAGTAAAAAATATATTAATTCTTTACTGCCCTCTTTGTGTTAAAAATTTATTAACACTTTATACAAGACTTACATGATACACAAGAGTTTTGTGTAATACACATTAACACGCCTGTGATACAACCAGGAGTACATAGAGACTTACTAGTTATAGCTGGTCCTACTTTTGTTGTGTCTGCCTTTACTTTTACGTCTAAATCAAAATCATCTAATTTTCCCATATTCTTCTCCCTCATCTCTCTCTTTTTATTCTAATAATTTATTTTAATATTAAACTCATTAAATAAGCATATTTCAAATTTCCGGAACATAAGATATATACTATATTTAGCTTGTCTAATAATAAAATCTAATTTACTTTACATATTTATATTAATACCAAATTATAATATTTTTATAATGTTTTTACCAAAAGTAAATTTAACACCAAACTTTTTAAAGTTTTTATCTTTTTACCCATATAATGTAATTTGTTATAAAAAATAAGATGCATCAAAACGACTCTTAAATCATTTTGATACACCTAATTTTAAAGATTATCAATTAATCATAACTTTTCTTTCCTTCCCATTTTTCAAACCAGATTATTCCCAAAATTGTTATTAAAATAAAGAATATGCTGATGCTTAAAATGCCCTTCTGAAGTTGAACATTAAAATATTCAACGGAATTAGTGTTTACTGGAATATAAGCTCCATTTATAAAGGTCCCTGGAAGTAATCCCAATCTAGCTGGATATGTCCAGGGAATAAACATCCATATGCTATCTCCAACTGGTGTTGCTCCCAAAATAGCAGCAATCAAAACTCCCATTGCTCCAATTCCGATAGATGCCCCCATACCAAACATAAAACTTATTAATAAATCTAAAGAACAAATGGCTACAGATGCAAGGCTCATAAATAAAGCTCCTTGCATAAATACTTTATAATCTATGCTTTCCATATGAATTATAAATTTTAATCCCCAAATCATCATAATTGTTGAAACTATAATATCTATAGTTATAATTAAGATTAACATAATTAATTTGCTAGTATATATTTTAATTCTTGATGTAGGTATGCTTAATAACCCATTAAAGTTCCCCGCATTTTCTTCTTGTTCACATATAAGTGCTGATATTAAAGCTATTCCAATAGGAAGAATAATAGCCATTGCATTGAAAAATGTATCATAATTTTGAATCTGAAATTTATTGTGCTTATTATACATTATCATACATATTGAGTAAACTATTGGTGTCATATATGCAATTAACCTTATAGGCGTACGCTTTATCTTCATCCAATCTACACATAGCATTTTAATCAATCTCATTACTAATGCACCTCACGCTTACTAAACCAAATTGATGTAATAAATGATACTGCTGCAAAAAATACTAAAGAAATAACTATACCTTTTACTATTGCATCTGGAGATAATAGTGGACTTCCCTCTGGTAATATTGTTCCATTTGGATGTACACCAATAATAGGACACATGAGTCTCAATCCAAAACTCCAAGGAATTAATATCCAAAAAGATTCAGTAGATGCTATGACCCCTGCTATAATTCCAACTATACTAGTTATAATTGAAATAGCAGTTCCGAATAACGATGATATAAATAAATGTATAGGAATTAATACTAAAGATACAATCCAGCAAACGATAGCTGCTTCAAATATATTTGTAATAGAAATATTACTATCTCTGACTAATATATTTGATAATATTACTACTGTGAATAGCTCTATTGTTGAAATAAAAGTATATGAAGCTATGACACTTATCTTGCTAAACCAAACTGCAGTTTTGCTAATGTTATATAAATATGAACTTTTATAATTACCTGCTTTTTTTTCTCTCATATGAGCTAAGGAACATAACAAAGCTGTCCCAAGAGGCATAAAAATTAATGGCCACCAATTGAAAACCATGCTTATATAATATTTTGATCCATCGGCAATGAAAAACATTATGCAAATTGCGTACATTGCAAAAAATAAGGGTGCTAAAACCATAAGTTTTCTTGAAAAGGTTCTTTTGCATTTTAAATTCTCAGCTTGAATTATATTAATCATTTTTTAGACTTCCTCCTTTGAATTACATTCTTTCACAACTTCCATAAATAGCTTCTCTAAGTCCTGATCTTTTTCAATTTTATCTTGATATCCTAACTTTCCGTCACTAATAATTCCAATATAGTCAGCGACTTGTTCCACTTCAGATAATATATGGCTTGATAAAATTACTGTTATCCCCCTCGTAGGAAAGCTCTTTATTAAATTACGCAATTCCTGAATTCCTATAGGATCTAATCCATTTGTAGGTTCGTCTAAGATTAATAATTTAGGATGATTCAAAAGTGCAATTGCAATTCCAAGCCTTTGTTTCATTCCAAGAGAAAATTGCGATGCCCTTTTTTTGTTGGTATTTTTTAAATCTACAATTTCTAAAACCTCGTCTATACGAGATTTAGGCAAGTTTAATAATTTAATATAAACTTCAAGATTTTCTTTAGCCGTAAGATTTCCATATAAAGCTGGAGTTTCAATAAGTGCTCCTATATCCTCAAGCTTTTTTCTACTCCACTTTTCTCCATTAAAGATTATTTGGCCTGATGTTGGATGTAAAAGACCTGTTATTAATTTTAGGGTAGTCGATTTACCTGCTCCATTCGGTCCAAGCAGTCCATAGATAACATTTTGTTTTACTTTTAATGAAATGTTATTTACTGCTATTTGTTCCCCAAAACGCTTAGTCAATTTATCTGTTTCTATAATATATTTTTCCATAAAATAAGCTCCTTGCTTCTTAATTTCAGTTTATTTTAGCAAGGAACTATAATATATTTATAATGTAGTAAATTATTTTTATTTATTTTTTAGTTTTTAAAGCATTATAGGCATTAACCAATCCTGAACCATAATATTCTTTTGATTCATTACCATCTAATTTTTCAGATGTTTTATAAATTAATTTGGCTACTTCTTTTGGCTTTAGATGACTATCTTTGCATAAAATAAGCCCTGCTACCGCTGAAACTTTTGGAGCCGCTATTGATGTCCCTTCCACAAACCAATAATCACCAACTGATGTGCTTAAGCACATATCAAAAATAGAACCAGTTTCAGATGAATCCCCTCCTGGTGCTGTTATATCTATAAAATTCTTACCATAATTCGAGTACTTTGCAATCTCATCAGTCTTTCCTGTAGCTGAAACATTTATAACACCATCTATACTACCTGGAACTTCATAAGTTAACCCTTCATATTTAAAGCCTTTGCTTCCATTTTGATCATTAAGATATTGGGTTAATTTTTTTGTATTTCCACAATCAATACCATCATTTCCCGCTGCTGTGACTACCGTAACATTATGTTTTATTGCATATTTAATTGCTCGTTTATACAGCTCATACTCTGCCATATCATCACCTAATTTATATTTAACACCAGTCTTTGGATCAGTCCAATAACACTTTCCTTTTAAATCGTATCCTGACATACTCAAATTAATTACTTTTGCTCCATCATCAGTGGCTTTAATTATCGCTGATGATGCTATGGTTGCATTTGTATTTCCTTCAGAATCAAAAATCCTATAACTCCTAAATCCGATATTAGGTGCTACTCCTTTGGTTCTCCCATTCGCAGCTATAATTCCCGCTACATATGTGCCATGGCCTAATCTATCCCCTATATCATCAGGATCTCCTGTTTCTGTTTCATCATTATTAAACCCCTTAGGAATGAGGTTCTCTCCCCCCATAAAATTTTCTTCTAAATCTGGGTGATCAGCTTTTACTCCTGAATCTACAATAGCTACAACCACATTATGATTTCCAGTACTTAAATCATAACTTTTTCCATCATTTGTTACTCTCTTTATGTCCCATTGGTATAAGTCATATAAATCACCACTGCCGCTTTCAGCATTATCGTCATTGTCAGTTTTACTTATAGATTTATTTAAACTCTTATTTAAATTTTTATTGTCTTTAAACTTTATTGTTTTTTCTTCTGGCGCTTTAATATTGTGGTTTGGCGCCAACGAATTTACTGTATTATAATTTTGAATTTCTGGTATTAAATCTGCTTTACATTGAACCTCCAGTCCTCCAACTTCTGAAAATGTATTTACTACCTTTCCTCCTGATTTACTTATAAAATCTTTAACCTGGGTATCAACCTTCTCGTCATTAAATAATACCACTAAATCGATGTTATCTCCGGAATCCTTTGTCGCAGCTTGTACACAAATTCCTGTAAGCATAGTGCTGGCAAATAAAATCGTAATTAAAATAGAATAAAATTTTTTTAAAAATAGCTTCTTTTTCATAATTCCCCTCTTTCCCTTATTCATTTGACACAATAATCATTATATAACATGAATACCATAATATTCTAATATTTTTATAATTTTTAATGGTAAATCGCTATCTTATTTTTAGGAAATATATAAAAAAACTACACATATAAGAAAAATAAATTCCTTATATGTGTAGTTTTAATTTATAAAAGTGTATAAGTTTAATTTTATTTAAAATGTACTAGAATATCTAATTTACCTGCGTTTCTTGGAATTAAATTACCTTTGATTGGTTCCCCATTAATAATAACTTCTACACTATTATTTGCATTACTCTGTTCCATATTTGTTGATATGTTTGGTGATGCTTGCATTTTGTTATTACCTTTATTACTTTGTTCCTTTAATCTTAAGACCTTTATAGTATAGTCTTCTTTTTCATTTGTGATCTTTATCTCAAATTCATTCCAATCATTTGGCACGCAAGGTTTTATACTATAACCCTTATTCTCAACTCTTTTAAGTCCCAAAATGTTTTCAACTCCAACTCTGTACATCCATCCTGAAGCTCCTGTATACCAACTCCAGCCGCCTCTTCCTGCATGAGGCTCTTTTATGTACACATCTGCTGCCATTACATAAGGTTCAACTTTATAGGTCATACACTCTAATTCAGTCTTTGAATGATTAATTGGATTTATCATATTATAGTACTTTAATGCTTTATCTCCAAGATTAAGCTTAGTTAAAGCTAAGATTACCCAAACTGCTGCATGTGTATACTGTCCTCCATTTTCTCTTACTCCTGGAACATATCCTTTTATATAACCTGGCTCTAGCTTTGAATTATCGAATGGTGGTGCAAGCAGTAGTATCATTCCCTTATCCTTTTTAACAAGGTTTCTATCAACTGCTTCCATTGCCTCAATTCCACGCTCTTTTTGTGCTGCGCCTGAGATTATTGCCCAGCTTTGAGCTAAAGAATCTATTTGGCATTCTGGATTTTCCCTTGATCCAAGAGGAGTACCATCGTCAAAATACGCTCTTCGATACCAGCCGCCATCCCAGGCATTTTTCTCTAAGTTTTCTCTTATAAATTCTTTTCTCTCTTCATAATGCTTTTTTGTTTCCATATCATTTTTCTTTTCAGCAATTTCAATGAAGCTATTTAGAATAGAATATAAGAACCATCCAAGCCATACACTTTCTCCTTTTCCTTCGTTTCCAACAGTACTCATTCCATCATTCCAATCTCCACTACCCATTAAAGGAATATTATGAATGCCAAATTTTAAGCCTCTCTCTATAGCTTTTAAGCAGTGTTCATATATAGTTCCCTCTTTCGAAGATTGGTTTACTATTGTATATCTTTCATCTTCACCTTCCCTAAGTGGCTCATCTTCAAGATAAGGAGCAGTTGCATCCAAGATGTCATAATCTCCTGTAGAACTAATGTATTCAGCTGTTACATAAGGCAGCCATAATAAGTCGTCACTAAATCTAGTTCTTATACCTGAATTAACAACTGGATGCCACCAATGCTGTACATCACCTTCTACATATTGTCTTGAAGCACTTCGTAAAATTTGAGCTTTTGGTATTTCAGTTTCTGCTACTCCGAGAGACATGGAATCTTGAAGCTGATCTCTAAACCCATAAGCTCCACCACTTTGATAAAATGCGCTTCTACTTAAATATCTACAGCTTAAGGTTTGATATAGAAGCCACCCATTTAATAAGTAATCTAAGGATTTATCTGGTGTCTTAACTTGTATATTTCCGAGGAAATGTCTCCAATATTGTTTTACCTTATCTAATTCATTTTGTACATTTCCAAAAAACTTATATTTGTCGATAATATTTTCAATATTTTTGACTTCATCCTGCCCAAATAAAATTACCAGTACTTTCTTTTCACCGGGTTTTATTTTAACTTTAGTACTAGCAGCTAAACAAGGATCATAAACTCCTCCACATTTATTACTTAGATTATCATGCTTTAAGGCTTCAGGGGCAGAAGTTTCCCCACCTATGCCTATAAATTCTTTGTTATCTCCAGTAAAGCTTATATTTTCTCCACCTAAAATAGTTAGATATGCATTTAATTTACCAAAATATTCACTATAGGGATTATGGGCTCCTATAAATTTATTAACATTAAGGGAATTTGTCCTTGAACTATGATTATTATTACCGCTTACTGCTAATTTGTCCTTTGGTATTTCTCCATTTATATACGTTGAAACATATCTTGAGCTTTCATATTCGTAAACCCCTAAAACAAGTTTAGCATAATAGTATAAAGAAATATCTCTGTCTTTATCACTTAAATTTTCTAAAGTTACTCTTTGAATTTTTACTCTTTCATTTTTTGGAGCAAAAATTTCAAGTTTTCCTTTTAAATCATAAGCTGTATGTTTAAACACAGAATATCCAAAGCTATGTTTAATTAAATATTCTCCGCCATCCCTAATTGGTTTTGGAGTTATTGAGAAGCAATCTTTGCTATTATTATCTTTAATATAAAGCGCCTCAGTAATAGGATCTTTGATATAATCATTACTCCAAGGAGTTATTTTATTTTCTCTTGAATTTCCACACCAAGTATACCCTGAGCCTACTTCTGATATATGGAATCCAAAGTCATCATTAGAAATAACATTTATCCAAGGTGCTGGAGTATTTCTATAATTAGATAATTTAATTATGTAGCTATTATCATTTTTATTAAAGCCGCCATATCCATTAAAGAAATCTAGATTATCTGCATTAAAGTCCTCATTTGATGTATGAATATTTTGAGATATATCTAAATCAGCATCAACTAAACTAGAAATTTCTGAATTATACACCAATTCCCTTTCTTTTTTACTATGGCTAGATTTCTTTTCTACATCACTATGGTTATCTTCACTTTCCGGCTCACTTAGATTTTTGATTATATCGTAATCATTTATTACTTCCTCATCATGATCGTATACTTCATAAGGTATATCCATAGCATCCACAGTTTCATCTTGGAATTTGTCTGCAAAACGTGCTTTATTCCTTAATGCTATACGTGAGTTTAATCCTTCTTCATTTAAATCCATATATGTATTTAAATTTTTCTCAGAATACACATATGAACTCAAGCTATTCTTGCTATCTACATATACTCTACAAATACCTATGAGCAGCTTAACAATCTCAATATTTATTGTTGCTTTGTTATGAACAAAAATTCCGCCTGGCTTATTTAAATAATTGTTCTCATTAGATGATCTTATTGCTTCTCTTATATTTTTTTGAAGAGGTTCATCATAAGAAATTTCTTCGTTATTATATATAACTAAATCTAACTTAACTCCTTTAAGTCTTAAGTAACTATGGAATTTTATCATAGTAAATACTAAATTTATATCTTCTTCTTTTTCGATTACTACCATAACAATTGGTAAATCTCCAGAAATTCCATAGGGCCACAGGTCTTTCTGATGTTTTGAAATATTCATAATATAATCTTCTCTGTTTCTTCTATTATTACTTAAGAAGAATACAGCACTAGCCGCACTTTGGAATACATTAGCTATAGCACTCTTTATTCCCAGATTCTTCAATTCAAGCTGTGTGCTTATGCTATAGTTTTTGAATATTTTTTCAAGTCTGCTATTATCGCTATTTTCTTTACATATTTCTAAAATCTTCTCTTTAGAATCTCCTATTCCTGTTAAAAAGTAAATTTCTCTTTTTGAATTCGGTTCTAATCTAACCCTTGTTCTTATACTCATTATAGGGTCTAAAACAGTTCCTACAGTATTGTCTAAGGCCTTATCACTGTCCATAGCCCTAGGTTTCTTTAAATCTCTATTCCTGCCAATAAAATTAATTCTTGAGGTTTCATAAGTAATATTACCTTCTAATTCTCCATTAACAACAGCTTTGTGGAATATATATGGAACTTTTGCATTCTTAACTCTGCCTCTTCTACTTCCTATTAAAATATCTTCTTTCTCATCATACTCAGTTTGAACAAATAGATTTGAGAAGGTTGGATGCACTACATCAGCGCTAAAAGCTGCTAATGTGACTTCCATATAACTTGTTATCTCAATACTTCTACCTTTATCACCTAAGTTTTTTAAAGTTAATTTTCTAACTTCAAAGTTTTCTTCAGATGAAATTGCAACTTCCATTTTAGTTTCAATATTTCCATCTTTTCTACTGAATTTAGCCTTATCCAAATTAAATTCAGCTTGATAATTTTCTCCTAAGCTTTTACATGGCTCAAAGGTTGAACTCCAGTAATCATTGGAATTTAAATTCTTTATGTAGAAGAACATTCCGCTATCATCACTTGTGGAGGCACCCTTCCATCTATAAAGCATTGTGTCACCTTTTTTAGAGTATCCACTTCCGTTTACTGTTATCATAGATGAATACTCACCATTAGATAATAATAAGAGCTGCGGATTATCCTGTCTAACATTTTCAAATATTCTTGGAATTAAAGTTTCACCTTCAAAATATCTGTTCTTTATAAAGAAATCTTCATTTCTTTCAAAGACTACATTTTGAGGAATTCTTTCTTTTAATAAAAGTTCTGTTGCTTTGATTTCTGGCAATTCATGAAATCTATTAATTAAAATATTATTCAGTAATACATTATCCAATGCCATAAGAGACATTCCTAAATGATGCACCATATAGGTCGCCACTTTGTTAACCTTTTGTGGATAACTTTTAGCTCCAGAAGCCTTATAATTAGCGTTATTTGTGTATAATTCTTCATTATCCTCAAAATTATCCACATTATCAACATCATTCACACTATATTTGTTAGCAAAATATCTTTTTTTATCCCTTACGTTATCCACGTCTTTTTTATAGTTATCCACATTATTGTCATACTTATCCACATTTTGTGTATAACCTTTCTCAGCTGTTGATAGGTTTTGTTCATTATCACCATTTTCAAGAAGCTCTGCTTTACTCTGAATTCCACTGCCAGGAAGAGTCATTACATACTTATCTCCAGCAGCTTTAGTATAATCTATAGCCTCAATAAATCCATATCTTCCTACTGTTCCTAATTCTTCAAGCCTCTTAAGATTTTTTATACCAGTATTTTTTGCGAAAGGCAATGTCATTAACGTTGAGTATGGGGATATTACGAGATCATTTTCAAGTCCTCTTTTAAGCCCAAGACCCGGTACTCCAAATGCTTTATATTGATAGTTTTCTGAAGTATCAAATTCATAAAATGCAGATTCTGATATTCCCCATGGAATCTTTTTTTGCTTTGCAAAACTTATTTGTGCCTTTATTACAGATTTATAAGTTTGACTTAGTAAAGTTCTAGGATAATTTCTCATTATTAATGAAGGCATAAAATATTCGAACATAGTTCCACTCCAAGAAACAAGAGAATGAGTTCTAAACGCATTTGTCATTGCTCTACCTAGTTTAAACCAATGAGAAGCTGGAACATCATTTTTAGCTATCGCAACAAAGGAAGCTATCCTTGATTCAGATGCAAACAAATCATAGTATGAATTTCCTAAAGACTTTTCTTCAACATTATATCCAATAGAAAATAACCCTCTAGTCTTATCATAAAGAAAATTAAAATCCATTTCCTCTGAGATTGTGTCTATATCCTTAACTATATTATCTATTTTATTTAAGTATTTATTAAAATTATCTATTTTTTGTCCTAAAGTACACTCAAAGTTATCCCCATTCCTTCTTTTATATTCTTCGCACTTGTGGATTAACTCTTTAAGACTTGGGACTCCTTCAAAAAATTCCTTACTGTACAGCTTTTCTAAACCCCCAAATAAAAAATCATAGTAATTAATCTTTTTCTTGATTTCGCTTACGAGTTTACCCACCCAATAATTTGTTTCTTCATTGTCTACTCTTATTTTACTATTATCATCCTCATTCGAATTACTTTCTTTAGACTTATTTAATTCGTTTTCTTGCAATGATTCAAATTTAAACAAGACTTCATTTAAAACTTTAAAATATTCACCAATACTTATATGGGAAGAAAACTTAGGCTTAATTGCTGGATTTTCATCTTCAATTATCTTATAAATATCATTTAAGGATATTACTTCTTTTGTCCTTATTACCTTATTACTTTTTAGTTCCTCCATAGCCTTCTTTAAAACCCATAAGTTTCCCAAAAGATTTCCACTGTCAACAGCTGATACATATCTTGGCCATAGGGGTTCTTTTGTCTTTGTATCATACCAATTTAAATAATGGCCATTTACTTTTTGTAATGTCTTCATGCTATTTAATATAAGCTCTATTCTATCAATAAACTCAGTCATTGTTATATATCCTAAGTCGTATGCAACAATATTTGAGGTAAGTCCCATACCTATATTAGTTGGAGATGTTCTATTCGCAACTCCTTTAAATGGTTTTTCTTGATAGTTATCTGGAGCTAAGTAATTATTCTCTTCATTAACAAAATCCTCATAATAAGCATATATTCTTCTTGAGATTTTCCTTAGGTATGTTATTTCTTCATTTTTCAAATTAAGCTTATTATTTTCTGGAAGTTTTATACTTATGCAATATGCCATATACGGGCTAGCTATCCAAAGGGCAGCAACTACAATATTATAAGTAATCACTCCAAAAGTACTATAGAAGGATAAATATAACATTAGCAACCCCATTATTGGTGCAATCCACATTCTCTTTAAATAAGCAATAAAATCATTACTAGAGTTTTTTTCCGCATCTTCTGCGCATTGCCACTCTAAAAGGTTTCTCTTAGAAATAATTACCCTGAATAAGCTGATTATTATAGCATCAAGCATTAAAAAAGCTTGATAAGGAATAAAGCTCACTATCAAAACTATCTGCTCAATATTTTTAAAGGTTCCCATTAATTTATTTTTAGGTGTCACAACAAAATCTGTAACTGTAAATACCAAAGAAACTATTAAAGCTAAAAATGACAAAAGAGCAATTTGACCTCTTCCATATAAAACAGTTAATGATAGAATAAGAGTTAGAAGTAAATTTGGCGCTAGAAGACTTCTCCTTAAGTTGTCAAATATCTTCCACTTATACAACAAACTTATTTTATTAGAAAATAACCAGCCTATTAACTGCCAATCTCCTCTAACCCATCTATGTAGTCTTTTGCAGCTAGATTCGTAAGATGCTGGATATCCATCAATAAATTCTACATCACTTAATAATGCACATCTTGCAATACCGCCTTCAAGAAGATCATGACTTAATATCTTATCATTTTCAATAGAATTATGTAAAACTTCATAAAATTCATCAATGCAAATTATCCCTTTACCGGTGAAAGATCCTTCCCCAAATAAATCCTGATAAGTATCAGAGTAAGCTACAGAATAACCATCAACCCCTTCTTCTCCCCCAAATATTCTTGAAAAGTAACTTGCATTCTTAGCTTCTAAACTTATACTTACCTTAGGCTGCATTATTCCATACCCTCTAAAAACCCTATTATTCTTAACATATGGAATATTAAGTACATGACTCATAGCACCTACAAGCTTAAAAACGCTTTCTCTTGGCATGAAGGTATCTTCATCCAATGTAATTAGATATTTTGCATCTTTAAGTACACTAATATCTGAGCTAAAAACATTATATGTATGCTCATTGCTATTTCTAATAAGAGCCATAAACTCCATTAGTTTTCCACGTTTTCTTTCCTTAGCCATGAATACATTTTGCTTCTTGTTATAAATTCTTTTTCTACTTAAGAAGAAAAATCTATCTTCATTATTAACAGTATCTTTAAAATCCTTAGAATACTTTTCATTTAACTTTCTAGCACACTCAATTCCACATTTTATTATTTCATTATCATTATCTTCGCGCTCACTTTGGCTGTCGTAAAAATCATTAAGTAAAGCAAAATATAGATTTTTATCTTTATTTCCGCAATAAGTTACTTCTAGTTTTGTCATAAGAGCTTTAATTTTTTCCTTAGAATTTACAATGGCAGGAATCACAACTATTGTCTTATATTTGTCAGGAAGTCCTTGACTAAAGTTCAATTTCGGAACTTGTTTAATATCAACAATTTTACTTACAGTATAATTAGTAAGAGAAATTATTATTTCATTAATAGGAATTAATATAATTAAAAATGATATTATGTATTGTGCCCTAGTATAACGGACCCCCAATAAGCTGCTTATAAATAAAATAAGGAAACCTAATAACAGTGTACCAAATATATTAAATGCTACATATGTATTCTCTGAAATCTTCGGTTTTATGTTTACACCATATTTTTTTAAATCATTTAATCCATTATCTATTAAGTAATATCCTATATGGCACTTATAATTTTCTTCTTTATTATTTTTGCTATTTTGCGAAAGTTCAAGAATCCTGTTCGCTAATACAATCTCATTAGTTCCAGCATTCCTAGATAGTTCCTCAAGCTTATGTCTATAGTAATCCTTAGTCTCAAAATCCATACTGTTATATATATTTCCAGGATCCTTTTTTAATATCTTTTCAACTATAGATGTATTTTCGAAAAACTTGCGCCAACTTATACCTTCAATTTTTCTAATTGAAGTTATATATTCGCCAATATTTCTTTCTAAAACTTCTTCTCTCAAATCGCTTTTAATACTATTATTATCTAAATTAGCTTTCCATCTTTGTTCTACTATATTTTGAATTCTTTCATATTCTACAGAATTATCACGCAAAACTCTAAAGAATTCTCGTAAAAATAGTTCGCTTACATTTCCACACTCAGTAATAATATCATTGATTTTATCATTGTTATTATTTAGAGCATCTATAACATCTTCAGCAATATTCTTTCCTTTAATTATCTCTTTTTGGATGCTAACAAGTTCATCTGTATATCTAGATAAATTTATTATAATTGCTATTTTAAGCATTAATGGAAAAGCCCACAATTCCCCCATGGTGAAAGCTGTTTCATTACCATTTGTATTTAAAACTTCTTGTTGAAGTCCATTTATATAAGAGGTTAGCTTATCACAATCAATTTCATTTCCATTGCTTATATAATTTTTTGCTATTGTAAAGATGCGTGGAATTTGTTCTGTATCTTCATTATTATTGCTCATTTCACCTACAGAAGATAGTCCTTTAAAATAATCTATAGGCATCTCAACCTTTATCGCTTTATACTCTCTTTCAATTAAATATATATTATCAAGAAGCCATTCAGATGCTCCAAGTACTTTATAACCATCTTTTGATAGTTTACTAAAATACTTGAAGTTTTCATGGATGCAAGAAAATCCTTCTGCAAGCTCTTTTAAAACATTCTTTCTCACTCCATAAGAATTATTTCTTTTCAAGTAAAAAACTCCCTTCTTTCACAATCTAAAAACAATTGCTCAATAGAGATATTTTTACCAAAAACTTAAAAACTATTCTTAATTATTTAATTAAAAAATTCTGTAAAAGCTTTAATAGTATATTCATTGTCCTTTACTGTTGCTAATTCTCTTATTGAGTGCATGCTAAGAAGTGGTGCACCCATATCTATCACTGGAATATTTAACTTAGATGCAGTAATTGGACCTATTGTTGTTCCCCCTCTTAAATCTGATCTATTTACAAATACTTGATATGGAACTTCTGCTTTTTCACATACACTTTTAAACACAGCGCTTGCATAGCTGTCTGTAGAGTAGCTGCCTCCTGCTGCGATTTTAAGTACTGGCCCCTTTCCAAGCATTGGCTTATTTGTCGGATCACATTTTTCTGTGTAATTAGGATGTATTGCATGAGCCAAATCAGCTGAAATCATTATTGAATTACTTAATGCTCTTTTAAAATCTTCTCTGTCTTTATTAACTCCTAAAAGTACTCTCTCTAAAATATTTTGTAAAATAGAAGAATTTGCTCCTTGGGATGTTAAACTTCCTATCTCTTCATTATCTAGCGCTACCAAAACTTTAGTAGCTCCAATCTTATTACTATTTATTAAAGCCTTTAATCCTGCGAATACCATCCAAAGATCATCTAATCTTCCACACGATATAAATTCATCACTAGCTCCAATTACCATACCTTCTGCGTATTCATATAAAAATAAATCAAAATCTAATATATCCTCTGGTTTTACAGATAAACTTTCTGAAATTAATTTAATTAGATATTCGCCCTTTTCAAGTTTATCTTCTATTATTGCAGCTAGTGGCAAAGTATCTTTCTGTTTATTGAATTTATACCCTTCATTTATATCTCTATTCATATGTATTGCTAAATTAGGAATAATCAAGACTGGTTTGTTAGCATCAAACAACCTGACTTCAGGTTTAAATATATCTCCACTCTTTAATATAACTCTGCCAGCTATACTCAAAGGTCTATCAAACCATGTGCTAAGTATTGGACCTCCATACACCTCAGTATTTAATTTTAGATAATGATCCTCTACGAGCATTTCAGGATTTGGTTTTATTCTAAATCCTGGTGAATCAGTATGGGCTCCAATTAACCTAAATCCATCCTTTTCTATATCTCCAGTTCCAATTTCAAATGCAATTAAAGCAGAATTATTTTTGATAATATAATATTTTCCGCCTTTCTTTAAATCCCATTTATCCTCTTCTTTAATTTCAAAATATCCCTCGCTATCTAGAATTTTTTTAACTTCATAAGTACTTTGGAAAGCACTTTTACTTTTATTTATAAAATCTAATAGTTCTTGTGTGTTATTCATGCCTTTACTACCTCTTTCTCTATAATTATCAAAATATATCTATACTATATTATACATTTTTATAATAAATACTATAAATATTTCTTTGGTTACTTTATAGCATCAAATGTGGAATAGTAAATTATTAGAAATGTATACTGTAAATTATACATATTGCAAATTATCATTGGCAATACTAAATAAGTTTAATAAAATCTTCTTATATGTATTAAAAGAATGTTGGCAGTTGATTACTAATTAAAAATTATGGATATTATTATAAATAAATATTGCAAATAAGAAATTAGAATTGCTAATGGAGGTTCTTTTGATAGAAGAAGATGTTTACTTAAAAAAGTTAGAATTGCATACAAATGAAGTTTTGAAGAAGAATATTTATAAGGATTTAAATATAAGATGCTGCCCAACCTGTGGCTCAGAAATTTATATTAAGTATGGCTCATATAAAGGCATACAAAGATATCAGTGTAAAAAATGTAATAAAACTTTTTCAAATACAACTAATTCATTATGGAGTTATTCAAAAAAAAATCCAAAATTATGGATAGAGTTTCTTGAATTAATGATTGAAAAAAAATCACTAAGATTTTGTGCTGAAAAACTAAACATAAATTTGGTAACAGCATTTTACTGGAGACATAAAGTGCTTCATGCACTTACATTAGACTCCACCCCAGACTTATTAAGAGGCATTATTTATATTAACAAAATAATAATAAAGGAAAACTTTAAAGGCTGCAGAAATATTGAAGTGAGTGCCAAAATAACTAGAAGAAAAAACATATGGATCTTGGCAGCGAAAGGACAAGAAGATTCTATGTTTGTACAGCCTATTTTCAAAGATTTTTGGGATTGGAAAATTTTTTATGAAAAAATTTATAGTAGAGTAGAAAAAAATTCTCATATAATTTCATATGGAGATAGATACCTATCTTTGGTTGCACAAAACATAACAAAAAGTCATCTGCCGAGATAGAAGATGATAATCGAATAAAATATTTTATATTAGGCTTTGAAAACTGGTTTGCAGTTTTTCGTGGAGTAGCTTCGAAATATTTGCAAAGGTATCTTAGCTTATTCATATTATTTAACTTAGACAAGGTTATCGATTATATAGATATTATGTACAATATTTTATTCTTCAGGAATAAATTTATGAAAACTACCAGAATAAGAAGTATTCGCGATTATATTTATTAAAAAACAACTGTTTACTTGATAGAAATTCTATTAACAAAATATATTGAATAAATAATTGGCCTTAATAAATCAAGATTTATGAAATATATACAATATTAACAACATTATTCTCATACACTTATTATACTTTTATTTAGATACAGGTGATATACATGTAACATAATATCTTAACCAAACTTATACTAGGTTTAAGGAACTTAGATAATGTTCATCTGTAAAAAAATTAGCATCGCAAAATTACATTTAAGTGGATTGTACAAATTAATTCATAAATTAAAATTGTTGCAGCTAAAGAATAAAAAAATATATATTTATGCAGAGCTACTATACTAAAAGTTTTATTCAAAATCCTATTGCTTAAAGCTTGAGATTTTGAATAAAACTTCTATCATCCTGCAGAAATATATATTTGATTTCAATAAATTCATTAATAAATTTTATATTTAAATAAGTCTATTTTTAGAAAGTTCAGCACGTAGTTTCTCCAAGTTCTTATCCTCCATAGGGAATAATGGCATTCTAAGCGGTCCAACATTATATCCCATAAGCCCCAATGCTGTTTTTACCGGAATTGGATTAACTTCTATAAATAATGTGTTAATAAGATCTAAATACTTTGTTTGAAGATCACAACTTTCCTTTACTTTACCTTCAAAATATAAACTGCAAATATCATGTGCTTCCTTAGGCATAATATTTGATAAAACTGATATAACACCTTTTCCGCCCAGAGATAAGATCGGAACTATTTGATCATCATTTCCAGAATAAATATTAAGTTCATCTTTGCATAGAGCTTTTATTTTCGCAATGGCTGAAAGATCCCCACTAGCTTCTTTAGTAGCAACTATACGTGGATGTTTAGCTAATTCAACGTATGTTTCAGGTGTTATATTAACGCCAGTTCTTGATGGTACATTATATAAAATAATAGGTATATTAACTCTATCTGCAATATAATTATAGTGTTTTATTAGACCACTTTGAGTAGTTTTGTTATAGTATGGTGTAACTAATAAAAGTGCATCAGCACCAACACTTTCCGCATATCTTGAAAGTTCCACTGCGTACGCAGTATCATTAGAACCTGTTCCCGCAATAACAGGTACTCTTTTATTAACATACTCAATTGTAAATCTAATAACCTCTTTATGCTCTTCATCAGTCATAGTAGAAGACTCACCTGTAGTTCCTGCTATTACAATAGCGTCACTTCCATTCTCTATATTAAAATCAATTAATTTTTTTAATTCAGAGAAGTTGATTCCATCTTCTGTGAAAGGTGTAACAATTGCAACTGCCGCACCAATAAATATAATATCCTTCATAAAATTGCCCCCTCGAATATTTTCTATCTAATTATAACACAGTAGAGTTATACTATAAACTTAGAATACAGCTAAAATATAAAATTTTTCTATACTGAGTTTAAAATATATATGCAACTGATAGTACTAATACTATAGATCTAAATTTAATTATTATCATTTTATGTATATTCCATACAGAAAGGAAGGGTACTCTTTTGTGCAGTGTTACATAGAGAATCTGACTGTAGGTATTTCTTCATTAGAAGTTGTTCCACTTTTTGCTTGTCCTGAGCTTGACTCAGGAGCATGCAGAAATGGGTGCAACTTCTAATGTTAGAAAACCTCAGTTAGATTCTCTTAGTAACCGAAACAACAGAGTACCCTTCCTTTCGGCTGGTTATACCTATAATTATAATTTTACATTTATATCTATAACACTTTAGATAAAAAGTCTATTGTACGTGGATTTTTAGGGTTTTTAAATACTTCTTCCGGTGTACCCGATTCTACTATTTTTCCACCATCCATAAATATTATTCTATCCCCAACTTCTCTTGCAAATCCCATTTCATGTGTTACTACCACCATGGTCATCCCTTCCTTTGCAAGATCTTTCATAACAGTCAAAACTTCACCAACCATTTCAGGATCTAATGCTGATGTTGGCTCATCAAACAGCATAACATCTGGCTGCATAGCTAATGCTCTGGCTATTGCAATTCTTTGCTTTTGTCCACCTGACAAAGAAGCTGGATATGCATCTATTTTATCTACAAGACCTACTTTTTCAAGTAACGATACTGCTATTTTCTTAGCTTCATCTTTTGACATTCCTTTTACTTTTATTGGAGCCAAGCATATATTTTCACATACAGTCTTATGAGGGAATAAGTTAAACTGTTGGAATACCATTCCCATCTTTTCTCTCATTTTATCTATATTTGTTGCTTTTGATGTTATATCTTTATCTTCAAAAGTTATTTGTCCAGAAGTAGGTGTCTCTAGTAAATTTAAGCATCTTAAAAATGTACTTTTTCCTGAACCTGATGGTCCAATTACAACCACAACTTCACCTTTGCTAATATGCTCGTCTATCCCTTTTAAAACTTCATTTTTGCCGAAACTTTTATGTAAATCCTTAACGTATATCACTTGCTTTCAGCCTCCTTTCAACATAACCTAAAATTCTTGTTAAAGTGAAAGTTAATACAAAGTAAATTACTGCTGCTACTACAATTGGTTCTAAACCTAAAGCTGTATTTCCTCTTACAATTCCTGCATTATACATAAGTTCTGCAACTCCGATAACAGAAACCATTGAAGATTCTTTTATTACCGAAACAAACTCATTTCCAAGGGCAGGTAAGATATTTTTAAATGCTTGAGGTATTACTACATGAAACATTGCTAATCTCTGATTCATTCCTAAGCTTCTAGCTGCCTCCATTTGTCCTCTATCTACTGCATCTATTCCTGCTCTTATTATTTCAGATATATATGCTGCTGAATTTAAAGATAGTGCTACTGCACCTACAGTCATGTCAGGCATGTCTATACCTATTAATTTAGGCAATCCTATGTAGATTATATAGATTTGAACTAGAAGTGGAGTACCTCTTACAAATTCTACATAAGCAGTTGCTATATAACTTATCGGCTTAAATTTTGAACGCCTTAAAAGTGTTAAAAAAAGACCTAAAACCGTCCCAAATAGTACCGCAAAAAATGCTAATACAATGGTTATCTCTGCACCCTTTAAATAATATTCAGAATACTTTTTCATAAATGAATAATTCTTAAATATAGATAATAAAAAATCCAATATCTTCCCTCCTAGTCCTACATTATTTTAATCTAATTTTATTAATAACGATTATACCAATTTTTAATTATACGTTATGAATCACTATTTATCAACTGTTGTTAATTTCCATTCACAAACTTTTATTGCGCTATGTCCACTCAAAAAAATAACAAGTTATTATGCTTAAGCATATTTTGCATTAAATTTAATATCTATGTCTTACAATACAATATGCCATTCCGTGTAAAACATAGCTTATTTTTAATGCAAAATATACATTACATTTTTAACTCGTTATTTTATGTCATATTTCTTAAGGTCAAGTTATATTATTCTACTAATTTATTTGCGTCCATTACAAATTGATCAATTTTCTTTTCATCTTGTAATCTTTTTATTGTCTTGTTAACTTCTGCTTGTAATTCTGGAGAATTCTTCTTCATAGCTATTGCAGAACCTCCATCTGGATCCTTAACTACTAGATCTTTTGCAATTGCAATACCTTCATTTTTTTGAACATTTATTTCAGCAACTGGTAATTCTGCTAAAACTGCATCTACTTTGTTATTCTTTAAGTCTAAAACTAAATCAGTAACTTTATCTAATGATTTTATGTTTGCTGCATCAAAATTATCTTTTGCTATACCTTCTTGAATTGAACCTTTTTGAACTCCGATTTTCTTACCTTTTAAATCATCCATTGACTTTATTGAAGTCTCTTCTCCAGATCTAAGTATAAATCTATGTGTTGCTGTATAATATATATCTGAGAAATCAGCATTTTGTTTTCTTTCATCTGTTGGAGTCATACCTGCAAATACCATATCTATTTTATCTGATTGAAGTGCAACAAGTAATCCATCAAAAGCCATATCTTTTATTTCAACTTGCACTCCTAAATCTTTAGCAAGTTCATTTGCAATATCAATGTCAAATCCAACTATTTTATCTTTTCCATCTACTTCTTTATGGAATTCATATGGTGGATAATCCGCGCTTGTTCCAATTACTAATTTTCCTTTTGCTTTAATTGCTTCTAATGAATTTTGCTTTTTAGCAGTACTACTACTTCCACATCCCACCATACTTATAGTGATAGCTGATATTGTTGCAAGTGCCAATATTTTTTTTACTATTCCACTTTTCATTTATCTATACCTCCCAAATTTTTCCTTCTAAAATTATCTGCTTTTACGTCAATAGCATAATTATACACACTATTTTATATATACTCAATAGAAATATGGCGTTTTTTTAAATATTTATGTATTAAAATTAAATATTCTACAATATTATTTTATATATTTATATGTTTTTTATGTACTATTTATAACTTTGATTATAGATAATATGAGTTAGTAAACCTATTCAATATAAGCTTTTATGATACTTTGTAATTAAAACAATAAAAAATGATTAGAATAAACAAATTCTAATCATTTTTGATAATATATTTATTGTTACTATTTTTTCATTATGCATAATTACATGATAAATTATTCACATTTATAAATTGTGCCTTATCATTAATTTAAGTATTTAATTATGGATAACCTATGCAATGCCCTAGTACACATTATATATTTAACTAAAGGCTGAATTTCCCCATTTTCTACTATTATCACGCCATCAAATTCTAATCCCTTTGCTAAATAAGCTGGTATGAGCACCCTTCCACCTTTGTATAAAACCTCTTCACTATCTAAGCTTTGTATACTAGTCTTTTCCTTAATTATATGAGCAAATTTATTTAATTCTTTCTTTCCTTTAAAGATAACTGCGATATTTTCATATCCTTCTTCTTCATAATCTTCAAGTATTGAACTTATTGTATCTACAAATTCCCCATCATTTGAAACCTCATCTTCAATAACAGGTTCACCCTTTCTAACTAATGGAACAATCCTTTCCTTTTGTATAAACTTATTACTATATTCCATTATTTCTTGAGTAGATCTATAGCTTTTATTTAATTCATATTTAGTAATTTCAACATTAAAATTCTTAAACACTTCATCTAGATGAAGCATTGCTGGTTCTTCATTATTTGTAATTAACCTTTGGTTTGAATCTCCCACTATAGTGTAGCTTCTGCAACCTGTAATTTCTTTTATTATCTCAAACTGTATGAAGCTATAATCTTGAGCCTCATCAATTACGATATGTTTTACATCATCATTAACCTTTAAGCCAGTTAATTTAATCATTAAATAAAGAATTCCTGCCAAATCCATATATCCCAGATTTTCTTCGTAGTTCACATAAACTCCGCTTTCTAAGTTATCTATATCTTCATTTTCTTTTTTATCTGAATATAAATTAGTAATTTTTTTATAAATATCTATTACTGGCTCGGTTTTTATCCATAAATCCAATTCGTTACGGGAATTTATAACTTCTCTTATTATTTCCCTAATTTTAATTTTTCTCAGATATTCTAAATGAGTTTTTTCTATTTCTACCTCTTCCTTGGATAGATTATTTATCTTTTCTTTAAATTCAGTATTTACTTTATAAAACTCTTCATCTCTTTTATCTTTAATCTTAGATGTTAATATTCTTTTTATTTTTTCACTTCTTCTAAATAAAGGCATATCTTTATAATAACTATCAAATAATTCTTTTATCTCTTCAACTGAAACAATTTCTTTATTGTTAAATTTAACTGATTGTATTTTAAAATATTCTTTGTTTAAAGTTTGAATATTTAAATCTAGTAAATTTACAAATTCTTTAGAGCTTTTGTATTTATATTCTTCTAGAGCAACTTCATTTCCATTCATCGCATCTTCAATATAACTTCCAAAGCTTTTAAAATTCTCGTATTTTAATCCAATTTGCTTTATTGCAAAATTCTCAAAAGTAGTTTGCTTTATATTACTTTCCCCTAAAGAAGGAAGTACTTGAGCTATATAGTCCATAAAAATATCATTTGGTCCGAATATCAATACTTTATCTCCAAATTGTTTTCTAAAATTATAGAGTAAGTAAGAAATTCTATGAAGTGCAATTGTTGTTTTTCCCGAACCTGCAACTCCATTTACAACAACTATTTTGTTTCTATCTTCTCTTATTATTTCATCCTGTTCTTTCTGGATAGTCATAACTATATCTTTTAACTTATCAGATGAATTTTCAGTTAAGACCATTTGAAGTATTTCATCCTTTACATCTATAGCTGAATCAAATACACCTTTTAGCTGACCTTTTTTAATTATAAGCTGTTTTCTTGACAAGATATCAACATCTATTTCTCCAGATGGTGGGTTATAGTTTGATTTCCCTAGAGTGCCCTTATAAAAAAGTGCTGCAATTGGTGCTCTCCAATCAACAATTAATGGCTCAAAACTTTCTTCTAAGGTTAATCCATATCTACCAACATAAATTTCTTCAGGAAGATCTTCATCTTCTTTAAATATAACTTTCCCAAAGTAAGGTATTTCTTTAAGCTTAGTAAATTCCATAAGTCTCTTATCGATCGTCCTATAAGCTTCTTCTTTAACATAATTTTCATGATCAAAATAATCTATAATTTGATCCTCGTCATCTTTATACTCTTCAACATATTTTTTTCTAGCATCAAGAATATAATTTGTAACATTTTTTCTCTTTTCTAAATATTTTAAAATTTCCTTATTTAATATATCCAAGATTTCCTTTAATTTATCTTCTTCTCTTAAAAACTCTAATTCTTTGCTCAAGATTAACCACGCCCCCTTAAGACAGTTTACAGTTAACAGTTTACGGTTAACAGTTGATTGATTGTATTGTTAATTATACATATTAATTGCAAAATGCACAATGTATGGCTAAAAACTTTAGTTTATATCCTCATTGCGCATTTTATAAAAAAATATTTAACTTTATATACTAAATATATTAATTGTACTTAGTATTTTAGAATTCATCGTAAGGATTGTTGTTTGTTTCATTAGATTCTTCTGTAATAGTATTATCAGTTTGCCCATAAGGTGTGCTTTTATTCTGAGACTCTGTCTCATCATTCTTTTCTGAAGACGAATATTTTTTTTCAGGCTTATCATCTATTACAACATCTAAAGCATGCTTTTTAGCTCTTCTTTCTGCCAATTCTTTTACTTTCTTTTCATTTTCAGATTTTTCTTTTTCCTTCTCTTCTTTCATTTCTGGATATTTTTCATATACTAAATCAAAGAATTCTTCTCCAAAAATCGTTTCTTTTTCTAAAAGCACTTCTGAAATCTTATCTAATAAATCTCTATTTTCTCTTAAGATTCTTCTAGCATTTTGATGGGCAGTTCTTATTATTTTTAGTGTTTCCTCATCTAAAATAGTTGAAGTTTCTTCACTGCAATTTCTAACTGCTCTACCATCTAAATATCTATTTTGTACTGATTCTAATGCCATCATATCAAATCTTTCACTCATACCATAAATAGAAACCATACTTCTAGCTTGTTGTGTAGCTCTTTCTATATCATTTGAAGCTCCTGTAGAAACCAAATCGAAGACTTCCTCTTCTGCTGACCTACCACCTAACATAACTGTTATTTGATTAATTAATTCTTCTCTAGATGTTAGGTACTTTTCTTCTTCTGGAAGTTGCATAGTATAACCTAAAGCTCCCATAGTTCTAGGAACTATTGTTATTTTATGTACAGGATCTGCACCTTTAAGCATAGCTGCAACAAGTGCATGCCCTACTTCATGGAAAGCAACAACCTCTCTTTCCTTAGGTGATAAAATTCTATCTTTCTTTTCTTTACCTGCAATTATAACTTCAACGGCTTCTCTTAAATCTTCTTGAAGCACAGTTTTTCTTCTTCTTCTTACAGCTCTCAAAGCACCTTCATTGATAATATTAGCAAGGTCAGCTCCTACAGCTCCTGGAGTACTTTTAGCTATTTCAGCTAAGTCTACATCAGGCCCTAAAATTACATTCTTTGCATGAACGTGAAGAATAGCTTCTCTTCCTTTAAAATCAGGCCTATCAACTATAACTCTTCTGTCAAATCTACCTGGTCTTAGAAGTGCCTTATCAAGAATTTCTGGTCTATTTGTAGCTCCAAGAATAACTATACCTTTAGATGAATCAAATCCATCCATTTCAGAAAGTAATTGATTTAAAGTTTGTTCTCTTTCATCGTTACTTTGCATTTGATTATCTCTACTTTTACCTATTGCATCAATTTCATCTATAAATATTATACATGGTGATTTTGCAACTGCATCCTTAAATAGCTCTCTAACTCTTGAAGCTCCAACACCAACAAACATTTCAACAAAACTTGAACCTGAAAGTGAGAAAAATGGTACTTTAGCTTCTCCTGCTACAGCCTTTGCAATAAGTGTTTTACCTGTTCCCGGAGGACCAACAAGTAATACACCCTTTGGTAATTTAGCACCAATTTCAGTATATTTACCTGGACCATTTAAGAAATCTATTACTTCTTTTAAGGATTCCTTAGCTTCTTCCTGCCCTGCCACATCATCAAAGGTTACTTTAATTTCACTTTCCATGTAAACTTTGGCGTTATTTTTACCGATGCCCATGACACCGCCTCCGCCGCCTCCCATTTTAGAGAACAAAAATCTCCACATAAAGAAAATGAGAACCATAGGAAGTATCCATGTAAGTAAGAAATTCATGATAGGCGTTTCTTTAGGATTTTTACCTGTAAAGTCAACACCTGCTGCATTTAACTTAGGTATAAGGGTTTCATCATTTATATTCACTGTATATAAAGTTTTTCCTTTATACTCAGCATTATCTTCACTCGGTGTTATTATTAAATTTTCACTAGTTATAACAACTTTTGAAATTTGTTTATCATCCAATAACTTTATAAAGTCATTATAATTAATTTCCTTAGTTGTTGCTGTATCTTTTGCATAATTGAATGCCATTAAAAATGCAAAAGCTATTAAAAAATAAGTAATTGCCATAGTAATGGAACTCTTATTTTTATCATTCTTTTTATTATTTTTACCACCATTATTGTTCTGCATCTAATCACCTTCCTTAATATTCTTTTAATCTTTTTATATTGTAATGTTTATCGATTAGATCATTCTTCCCACATATCTTTCACAATTTCATCAATCTCTCTTTTTCGGATTACTGTGAGATTTTCATCTATTTCAAAATGTTCATCCTTATTAATTAAAATATCTCCTTCTTTAAAATCACCTTGAATGCTGTCTAAAGATATTTTATCCATCTCTCCATTTTCCTTTTCGACAATAACATAACTATTCTCCACTCTATCTATTATATACTTTTCATGCATCTAACATCCTCTTTTCATAATGTAAATTAATTATAAGATTAGTATGCCTTATTTTAAACTGCCAAAATCTTTAAATGGATAATATTTAAATCTTGCTATCCCTTGTATATTAGAAGCATCTATATATGGATTTATCCACTTTCTAGCATCATTTGAACGTGCTCTATTGTCTCCTAAAAAGAAGAATTTATTTTTAGGTACATCAAAAACACTATTAGTTTTTTCATTATTTTTTACATAATCTTCTTTTATATCCTCCCCATTTATATTAACAATCCCATCGTGTATTACAATATGATCTCCTGGAAGCCCTATTGCCCTTTTAATTAATATTTCATCAAGTTCTTCAGAATAAAATACAATTATATCTCCTCTTTTAATTTTACTAGTATCATAGACTCTAGTCACCATTAGCTTATCGCCCACATTTAAAGTTGGCACCATTGATTCACTTGGAATATAAACATTATAAACTAAAAACTTGTTTATTAAAAATGCTATTCCTATCGCAGCTATAATAGGAATGATCCATTCTCTAAAAAAACCGCCTTTTGCTGTAAATAGCGCTAAAAATCCTTTATTTGATAAACTTTCTTTATTCTCAAAACTACTATCTCCTTCTGAATGATGAGCATTATCTATATTAGTAATATCATTCTTGTTACCTATATCTTTGGAATTTATTATATGATCATCTTCTCTCATTAACGTTCTCCCTTTTTTATAATTAATAGTTAATAATGAATGATTAATGATTGATGAGGAAATTACTTCGTAATTTCTTAAATTGTATACTAATGAAAATTTTCCAAGGAAAACTCTTCCTTGATTATTCGTCATTCATTATTCATCATTTAAGTACTTTAAAATGATTAAATGGATAATATATTATTCTAGCCTTTCCTTCAATATATGATTCATCAACATAAGGATTTTTCCAGTATCGAGAGTCATCAGAATTAGCTCTATTATCACCTAGAAAAAAGTATTTATGTGGAGGCACTTGATATGATCCATCCTTTACTTCATTATTTTTTACATAATCCTCATTAAGCTTTTCTCCATTTCTGAATACAGCTCCATCTTTAATGTCTATTTTATCCCCCGGGAGTCCTATTAACCTTTTTATTAATATTTCACCTTTAAATTCATCATTCTTAAATAGTACAATATCTCCTTCTTTTAAATCATTTGGATTATGAACTCTTGTTACAATCAATCTATCCTTTACTTCTAATGTTGGAATCATAGATCCACTAGTAATCCAAACCCCGTACCCGACAAAGTACCATATAAAAGCTACTATACAAGCAACAACGGCAATATCAATTACCCATTCCCATATTACTGATTTTTTCTTTAACTTTTGGGGCTCTAAAGCTTGATTCTCATTATTTTCTGCCATAGAATTTCCTCCATATCACATAATCAGAATAATTATATTTATTATAATATATTCAATATTCTATCTTATATAATTATTCGTATTCTTTACTTTCTTTTTTCATACTACATTAGTATACCATAATTTATTCTATAAAATATTTATAAGTTGTTAACTTTTAGACAATTTAAATGCCTTTATTATGAATTCAACATTTTACAGTATACTCAAAATATTTATATATAAACTTTTTATAGATTCTTTAGAACAAAAATATGCACTAATCCTAAAAATTAGTGCATATCCCTTTTATATAATCTTGGGAAAATAGCAGAAACTTGACTCATAACCTTCAATGAGTAATTAATTTACATATCTTACTCAATATCATTTTTTAATAAATCATCATAAGATTCTCTTCTACAAATTAATCTTGCTGCATTATCTTTAACCATAACCACTGCCGGTTTTGGTATCTTATTATAATTGCTCGACATAGAGTAACCATATGCCCCTGTTGTCATTATTGCCAGAATATCTCCACTCTTAACTACTGGAAGTTTAACATTTTCTAATAATATATCTCCAGATTCACAGCATTTTCCGGATATAGTTACCGTTTCTTCTGAAACATCTTCAATTCTATTCGCAACAATACATTCATATTCTGCATTATATAGAGCTGGTCTTATATTATCAGTCATTCCACCATCTACTGAAACATATTTTCTGACACTTGGAATTTCTTTTACTGAACCAACAGTATATAGAGTAATTCCTGCGTTAGCTACAATGCTCCTTCCTGGCTCTATTGTAAGGATCGGTCTTTCTTGGCCTGTTCTTGCACAAACTTCATCAACTTTATTAATTATTGTACTACAATATTCTTCTGTACTTTTAGGCTCGTCTTCCTTGGTATAGTATATACCAAACCCACCACCAAAATCTACTTCTTTTATTAAGTAACCAAGGTTTTCTTTAGTAGTTCTTACAAGTCCTAACATTATTTCTACTGCATCTTCATACGGCTCTAATTCAAAGATTTGCGATCCTATATGACAATGTATCCCTGCAATGTTTATATTTTCTAAACTAATAGCCTTTTTAATTGCATCCTCTATAACAGTTCCCACTGGTGCAAATCCAAATTTAGAATCTATTTGTCCTGTTTTGATATAATCGTGTGTATGGGCTTCAATTCCTGGTGTTATTCTCAAATAAATATTTTGTACCTTATTGTATTCCTTAGCTATGTCATTTAAGGCTTCCATTTCATAATAGTTATCTACTACAAAATTACCAACACCTAATCTAACACCTAACTCAATTTCATCTAGTGTCTTATTATTTCCATGGAACATAACTCTTTCAAGAGGGAAATTGGCTTTATATGCAGTATATAATTCTCCACCAGAAACAACATCTAAATGCATTTTTTCTTCAATTAATAGTTTGCACATTTGAATCGTCAAAAATGCTTTTCCTGCAAAGGCAACTCTATTATCATTTTCCTCACATTTAAAATATTTTCTATAATCTCTACAATATTCCCTTATTAATGTTTCATCGAATGCATATAATGGACTTCCGTATTCCTTAACTAAATCTTTAGCACTAACTCCTCCGATTGTTAATTGATTATCTTCTGCCTTCATTGTTCCAAACAATTTCATTTTTCTAACCCCCAAAATTTAAATCTTATTAACTTTACTATGAAGAATTTCTTTTCATATTTGGCTTTATTATGCTTGTCTTGCACTAAAAAACAAAAGTCACAGAGTATATCTGTGACGAGTGGTAAATTACATCAAATGCCTATGCTCAAAATTTTTACTAATTATCAATTTATTAAGAAAATATGCCCAAATAATGTCATCATTTATTTCTTTTTAAATTGCTAATTGTTAACATATAATTGCTAACTGAAAAATCACCTTGTAGCTCAACACTTTCGTGACAGTTATTCACATATTCTATGAATCCCCAGAAATAAACCACTGCATAATAATCTATTTCTTCGGCTATAATACCTTTTAGTATAAATCATCGTCTGCAAACTCCTTATACCTACTATTTATTACAGCACCTCTACCCCAGGCCAAATAATATTTTAATAATAAATCTTCTATTTATTACTTTATGTTATACTAATCTCATAATTACTCAAGAGACTATACTATCATATTATTAAACTGTTACAAATATGATACCATAAATTCAACTTAAATCAACATTTTTTTATTTCATAAGTAGTTAATGAAAAATTGTAACTTTATTCTTTTCTATATTCATCCATTAGATTACACATAATGCTAGCCGAAGATGGCGGTGTAAAGGTTATAGCATTTGCTCCTGCTTGAATTGTTTCACTAATTGATTCATCAGTTGGCCCACCAGTTGCTATTATCGGAAATTCAGGGTATCTGCTTCTAATATTCTTTACTATTTTAGCCGTCTTTTTTCCACCAGAAACATTTAATATAGTAGCGCCCGCCTCAATCCTTTTAGCAATATCTTCATCCTCGGAAATAACAGTTACTATGACAGGTATATCTATGGTTGCTCTAATTTTCCTGACGATTTCATTGCTTGTTGGCGCATTCACTACTACACCCATAGCTCCTTTAAACTCCGCATCCATAGCTAAATTTATAACCCTTTTTCCTTGTGTTATTCCTCCACCAACACCACAAAAAACCGGAACATCTGCTGCCATTACAAGAGCTTGTGTTATTACTGGCTGAGGTGTAAATGGATAAACAGCAATTATTGCATCTGCATTACTATTTCTTATTAATGCGACATCAGTGCTAAATAGTAAAGACTTTATTCTTTTACCGAAAATTTTGATTCCACCACAGTTTCTTATTACTGTAGGAACTTCAATTACATGATTTCTAAGAGTACCTTTTATTTGAGGAATAAACTTAACTTCTTTATTTCCCATAATCTTTCCCCTCCCCATTAACTATTTATCAATTCACTATATAAAAATTCTTTTCAATTGTGCACACTTTTACAACTTTTAGACTGTATATTTCTCTATGCAGCTTTGCTGTTGAACCCATACCATTGTATTTTTATTATACTCTTTTATACTATTCTTTAAAGTTAAATTTTATATTCTTATATTTATTCACATTATCCACAGTTTTTATCCACAAAATTGTGCATATTGTTTATAAGTATATATTATATATTCTTTTACTGTAAATTTTCCAGCAAAAATATCTTGCAAATTTCTATCATTCTGGCTAAATATCCTTATTATTCATGGATTCTAAATAAAAATTTGGTACATTCAATATAAAATTACCCTAATGATGCAGAACTTGGCATCAAAATACTTGTACAACTATTTACTTTAATTACTCAAATGCCTTGAAATGCTATAGTAGATAAAGAAGTTTTCATAATAATAACTTAAGCTTCAATTCACATGATTCACCTAAGTTATCCACAGATACCATATAGTTATTCACAAAGGCCAATCCTTGTATCTAACTAGCCTCATGATACTTTTATATAAAAAAATGTACACTTTGTCCACAACATTATACACAATGATGTTATTGTGTGTATATTTTATGCTTTCCTCAGTCCTTAATAATTTCTTAATAGTTTATTAACAATCATTAAACCTTACGCGCATGTATTGTAGTATATAAATTCCTATCATATACTTTTAATCAGAAAATAAATTTAAACAAATTTTTCTTACCCAAAATAACGCTATTTTCAATGCCATTCCATAAACTTGATTACAAATGTTTAGCAAATTTATTTGAAATTATTTTTGAATTATTAAGGAGGCTTGTTTTAATGACACAAAATGAATTTTTTAATATACTCATGGATGGTCTAAAAGATTTTCCAGAAATAAAATTGCAGGATATTATTTCTTACTACGAGCACAATTTTACCCTTGGATTAGCTGCTGGAAAAACGGAAGACGAAATCATAAATGAATTAGGAGAACCTAATTCTATAGTTGCTAAATGCAGAAATGAATATTTTAATATTTTTAGCGATTCAAAACTATCAACTGGCAATGCTGATGCTGCTAGTAGTAGCCATACTAACTTTAACGAAAGTCCAAATACTAATGTACATGAAGATCTAAGCGACACAAATAATACTATTAATGATACTTTCAACATTAATTCCAATGGGAATGATTTGAAGAATACCAATGAATTAAGTGAAGTAAATGAAGAAAATGCTAAACTAAACGACAATTTTTACGAGCTTCATAATTCTAATATAGCATCTGATAATAAAGAAAGCAATTCCCAAACTAATACCTGGAAAATATCAAATGAAAATCTTAGCACTAACAATCTTAATAGAAATAATTCAAATTACAATTCTAATAATAGTGGACAGAATTCAAGTACATTTTCAAATAATTTTACTAGAAAAAATTCTAACAATAGTTCTTCACAGATTAGCGTCAACACTATCTTGAGGATTTGCATAGTTGTTTTAACATTGATAATATTTTTCCCAGTTATAACAGGTATTATCGGCTTTTTCATTGGGCTTTTTGGTGTAGCACTAAGTATTTTTGTTGCTAGTATTGGTGTATTAATAGGAGGAACCTTTACCAGCGTTATTGGTCTCCCCAATGTACCTGCATTTGTTGCTAATTTTCCATATCCAGTAATAGTATTATTCTCATTAGGATCTATTTCATTATCAATACTTTTAATACTTCTATTTTATTATTTTTGCAAGTTTTTTATACGAGTATTCATAAAATTTTATAATTTACTAAAAAACAAAGGAGGTGCATTCTAATGCAAAAAAAGTTAATTTCCACTCATATGAAAATACTTATGCTTATATTATTGCTTTTATCTATTACTTTTTATGTTTCCGGATGCATTACCTTAGTTCAAAGCGGATATAAGCTTTCTGACTACGCTGATGAACTGCCATTAAATTTTAATTCTCTTAAATACGATTTAAATTTCAATGGATTTAACTTTGATTTTAACACCTCTTCTATATCAAAAGATTACACTGTCGGCGATAATATTAATGAAGTTGACTTTAATTTAAATTCTCAAGATGTTAATATAACTAACTATGATGGCGAAAGTTTAAAGGTTCAAATAAAAAGCCACAGTACCATATCTAGCGATTTATCTGAGTCTGAAAGCGGTAATAAATTAATTTTGAGTACTAGATACGACACTCCTGGCAATGCCACTATTTCAGTAAACATTCCAAACAAGCTCAAAGATAGAGGGATTTTAAAGATAATTACAAGCAGCGGCAGTATAAATGCCTCTAATATATCTGTTGATACTTTAAACCTTTCAACAGCTAGTGGTGATATAAATACTATTAATTCAAATTTAAATTATTTGAATTTAGGTAACTCTAGCGGAGATATTCACTTTAAAAATGTAACAGCTTCTACAGAAACTAAATTCAGTTCATCTTCTGGCGATATTATTGGAGATGGTACTTTGGGGACTGTAACTGGCAACACTACTTCCGGAGATATTGATTTACAATTAATAAACTCACTGAATAATGTAGCATTAAGCACTAAATCCGGCTCTGTAACCTTACTCCTTCCTAAAAATAAAGGGTATAAAATCAATTATGAAACAGTTTCTGGAAATTTAAATTCACCTAAGAATCAGCTTTCCTATGGTGATGAAAGTTCTCTCATCGATATTAATACAGTAAGTGGAGATCTAAATGTTAGGTAAGTCTTTTATATAAATTGTTAAATATATATAAAATAATCACCAAATTATGTAGATAAGGAGATACGTCAGTAATCCCATTCCATGATTTGGTGACTTTTTAATTGTGCCTTATTACAATTTGAACTTTGAAATAATACTACTTAACTCTTCAGCTTTAATTGCTTCCTTCGAAATTGTTTCTGCTACTTGCTTCATAGCTGACGATGTATCGCTTATTCCTTGTTGTATATTATGAGTGCTGCTCGAAACTGCTTCTGAATTTTTAGCTGTATTTGATATAGCTGCACTTACTTGTTCAATAGATGCATTTACATGCTCAGACATTTCAGCTATCTGATTAGACATCTCACTTATAAATTCTCCATCTTCATTATATTGCATTGCAATACTTCCGTATCCCTCTAAATCTGCTCTTACATTAGTTCTAATAAAACCAAGCATATCCTTACTATTTTCTGAAAGGTTGGTAAATGCTTTTTCAACTCTTTCTATTGTATTTTGAATTGTAACAACAGATGAAGATGACTCTTCTGCTAGTTTTCTTACCTCTTCTGCAACTACTGCAAAACCCTTACCTGACTCTCCTGCTCTTGCTGCTTCAATTGCTGCATTTAATGCTAGAAGATTTGTTTGTTCTGCAATACTTGCTATTGAATCTGCCATTACCTTTATTTCTTCAACTACTTTTGATTCTTCAATAGCTTTCTTTATGTATTCCTCTTTTTCTTGATATACGATTCTTGTATTTTCAATAGCCTTTTTACTGTCTTTTTCTACATTTACAGCTCTTTCTTTTATGTTGACTGAATTTTCACTTCCAGTTTCAGCTTTTGCTGCTAATTCTTCCATATTTGCGGTTACTTGTTGTATTGATGCGTAGATTTCTTCAACATTACTACTATTCTCTTGTGTGCTTGAATCAATTTTTTCAAATTCTATATTTACATTTTCTAAGCTTGCTGATAATTCTTGAACTGTAGCAGATGCTTCTTCACTTAATGAAGACACATTTTCAGCATTTTCTGCACAAAGTTTTATCATTTGTCTTAAATTATCCTGAGCCTTGTTCAAAGCTTGTCCTATATAAGCAAATTCATCTTTTCTAGTAATTGTAATATTGGTTGAAATATCAAATTTACTCATTCTCTCAGCTAATTGTCTTATCTTATGAAGTGGTGTTATTATATACCCTATTGTTGTAAAAATTAATGTTCCTCCTATTATAACAGCTATTCCTAAAGACATCATCATTAGTGTTGAACTTGTTTTTATTCCTACTCCAATTCCAATTCCCATTAATATCATTATAATATAAACTGAAAAAATTCTTGTTGCAGTGGAATGTAAAAAACTTATTTTTTTATTTTCCTCCATAATTTATGCTCCTTTTCTTAAATTTAATTTACGCAAAATGTTTTCCTTGTAATATGATTAATTATTCGAAAGACAATTTAATACAGTTCGTATGTAACAGATAACTAACTTAGCTATTAATTCGTAATTATTTAATACTTTGAAGTTAATTAAGAAAAGATTTAAAGAAATGTTGTTTGTGTTACTACAAATATTACTTATCTGACATAATATAAAAAAAATGTATTTGTATCTACAATAAAATATTACAAAATACATTTTTATCAGTATTCTTTACTAGAATATCATGTGCATTTTACTTTTTCAACCATATTAATAAAAATTTAAGTTTATATCCTTTTCATAAACTCTAGATAAATCAACCCTTTAACGATTCTACTATTCTTTATAATGTGATTTGTTAATTCTCACAATAAATTGATGAACTCGAAGATTATTTCACAGAAATCCAGTATCACATTATTATTAAATTGAATGGATATAATCCAAATTATTATGTATTAGACTTGGTTTATCAATAAAGTATGGTAAACTATATATATTAACAAAATATAAATGTAATTTATATTTAAAAAACTAATATTATGCGAATTGGGGGCTTAAGAAATGATATCAAATAAGATGAAATCCCTTGTTTCAAACAGTTCAACCATAAGAGCCATGTTTGAAGAAGGAAAAAGATTATCAGAAATTTATGGAGAAGAAAATGTTTTTGATTACAGTATTGGTAACCCGAATGTTGAACCTCCAGAAAAAGTTAAGGAAGTTATATTTGAAATTTTGAATGAGGAAACTCCAAATTTAGTGCATGGTTACATGAGTAATTCTGGATATGAAGATGTTAGAGATGCAATAAGTAATTTCCTAAATAAAAAATATGATTTATCCCTTTCAAGAAACAATATTGTTATGACATGCGGGGCAGCAGGCGGGTTAAATATAATTTTGAAATCCATTTTAAATCCCAATGATGAAGTTATTACCTTTTCTCCATACTTTGGTGAATACGGTAATTATGTTCAAAACTTCGATGGTAAACTCGTAATTTCTCCTACTAATACTGAAACTTTTGAACCAGATTTAGATGTATTAAGGGAAGTGATTACTGCTAAAACTAAGGCTTTAATAATAAATAACCCTAATAATCCAACTGGCGTTGTTTATTCCGAAAAAGTACTACAAGACTTAGCATTTTTACTTAATGAAAAACAAAAAGAATTCAATACTACTATATACTTAATATCTGATGAACCATACAGAGAAATAGTTTATGATAAAATTAACTTGCCTTGTCTCTTGAAGTATTATGATAATACCTTTATAGGTTATTCTTATAGCAAATCATTATCTTTGCCTGGGGAACGTATAGGATATGTAGTTGCAAACCCATCCCTCAGCAATCTTGATGAAATGATGTCTGCGCTTAATATAGCTAATAGAATTTTAGGTTTTGTAAATGCTCCATCATTATTTCAAAGAGTAATTGCAAAATCTTTAGATTCAGAAGTTGATGTAAGTATTTATGAAAGAAACCGTGATCTTTTATATAACCACCTAATATCACTTGGATTTACTTGTGTTAAGCCGCAAGGTGCTTTTTATCTATTCCCTAAATCACCAATCGAGGACGATAAAAAATTCTGTGAAGATGCAAAACAATTTAATTTATTACTCGTACCTGGATCAACTTTTGGCTGCCCTGGTCATGTAAGATTAGCTTATTGCATTTCATATGAAAAAATCAAAAATTCATTGCAGGCTTTCGATAAACTAGCTGCATTATACAACTTAAAGTAAAAAATAAAATTTATAGTTAAGCTTATACCATTTAAAACACAAAATAAAAGGGTATTCTGACTGCTCAGCTGCTGAAAAGGATAATTGTTGAACTTCTATGCAGTTCATAGCGAAAGAGTACCCTTAAATAATGAGCACCTACTTTACTGCTTTAAGCTTCTCATATTCCAATTTCTTCAATGTTAGATAAAAATCTACTGTAAATTCAATAGCACCGGCTATTGCTAACAAATTAAAAAGCACTTGATTTTGTATGTATACTCTGTGTAAAATAGATTGAAAAAAATAAATCCCCAAAAAACTAAGTAACATCCAATATAAAGAAAACCTTAAAGTGACATATCCATGAATATTATATTTAAAATTTGAATAATCCCAGTAAACTTTGTTAAATTCATGTTTAAGAATATATCCACTTATATACTCAACGGTTGTTGGAATTAAAAAACATAATATAATTAATGGAATCCCATCAATGTTCAGCACTTCATTGCATACAATTAGAAGAGTAAAGGCAATTCCATACATTGGCTTAAATGGTCCAAATAAAAAGCCTTCTTCTTGGAATTTCTTTGTAACAATATAACTATATGCTTCTTCTATTATCCAACCTATAAAAGAGTAAAATATTAAATTGAACACTACATATAATAATAATCTCATTTTTAATCACCTCATTCTACAAAATAATTAATGCTAGTATCTGTAGAAGATTAATCTTTTATCCACATTAAAGTTCTTTCTGATATAATAATATTATTAAGTTATTCTCAGACTCAGATTAAGTAAGTATTAATTACTGAGCCTTTGAAATAAGTATGTCTAAGGAGGCTAGTTTACATATGGAAAAAATTTATTATGATAACCAATACCTTAAGGAGTTTACTGCTGAAATTGTTGATATAAGAGAAATAGATAATAAGTTTCATGTTATATTAGATAAAACAGCATTTTTCCCAGGCGGTGGTGGTCAAAGCTGCGATCTTGGATTTTTAGATGATCAACAAATCATTGATGTTTATGAAAGAGATGATATTGTTCATCATGTTGTAGAGAAGAAACCAATTAAAATTCATAAGGTCAAATGTTCAATTAATTGGGATAGAAGACGTGATGGTATGCATCAACACTTAGGTCAACATGTTTTATCAGGTGCTTTCTTTAATCTTTTTAACGCCAACACATTTGCCATACATTTAGGTTCTGACATAAGTACAGTTGATATTTATGGAATTTTAACTGAAGAACAAGTAAGAGAAGCTGAAAAACTTGCAAATAAAATAATAGGTGATGCCTTAACTGTGGAATCGTTCATTCCAACTAAGGCTGAACTAAAAAAATTAACTCTTAGACGTGCTCTTCCAAATACTGAAGAGGATATTAGAGTTGTTAAAATTAGTGATTTTGATATAAATGCCTGCTGTGGTCTTCATCCTTCATCAACTCTTGATTTGAGACTAATAAAAATAAAGAGATTCCAAAAACATAAAGAAGGAACAAGAATAGAATTCTTAGCTGGTGATCGTGCTGTTTCAGATTCTTTTGAAAAAGATGAATTTCAAAACTCTATATGCAGATATTTAAATTGTAATGAAAATGAAGCTATAAATGGTATAAAAAATCTAAATGAAAATCTTCGCGAGGCCAATGAAACAAGTAAAAGCCTTAATATTTTATTAGCTAAATATCAAGTTAAAGAGATTCTTGAAAGCGCGGCCAACATAAATAACACTAAAGTCATAAAACAAATATTTGATGGTGAAAATTTAAAATACGTAAGTAATCTTACCTCTAAGTTAATTGAAAATGAAAAAACAATTGCTTTAATGGCTGTAAAATCTGATGAAAAAGCTAATCTTATCTTTGCCTGCTCTAAGGATGTTAAAGATGTGAAAATGAACGATTTATTAAAGGACGCTATAACTCTTATTGATGGTAAGGGGGGCGGAAGCCCATTCCAAGCCCAAGGTGCCGGTAAAAATAACGCAAACCTTGAAAGTGCGTTAGATTACGCATTTAACAAAATAGAACATTTGCTAAGATAATGAATTTTCTACTTTCAACTCTTCAGTTATAAAATTAGGTCAGTAAGTATCACTTCACTTGCTGACCATAACTTTTAAAGCATTATTCCCTATTTTATAAATCTTTTCTTATTTAGATTGTTCAAGAATCTTATATAATTCCTGATTTTTAAAATCAGATGCTTTAATAGACATTCTGCTTGTTGCTAACTCTTTTAATGCCATTATCCACATATCATCATTTTCTTCTACGGCTATTTGAACTGCTGTTTCTAAATATGGGAGCATTACATGTACCTCAACATTCTGTAAAGTTTCCATGGCAATCATTGCTCCCGGCCAATTTAAATCTTGTAGCCACTGAAGCAAACCAGGAATCGCCAGTTTATTTCTTGGAAATCCTATAGATTTCAGCACTCTTGCAGAATTTTCCCAATACTTTTTTTCCTGCGGCTGAACTAGCAATGTAACATACTCATCATCAATTTTCAATAATTGCTCAATAGCATCTTTTTGAGAATTAATTGGAGCATTGCAATCTAACTTATTAATAAGCATATTAATACCTTTTTTCATATAATTTCCTCCATTGTAGCCATAAGAGTTTATGAAGCCATTCTCATAAGTATCTATTTTTAAACCTGGTTTTGGTACTCCGAAGGCATCATATCTCTATTTAGCTTCCGTTTGGTCTGCTGTATTTACTAGACTTGTTACACTTCCCATTCCATCATAATGATAATATAATGGTGTGTATTTATCATCAGTTATTCCTAAAGTTTTTACAGCTATTCTATTTAA
>NZ_AUUU01000181.1 GCF_002760435.1 Clostridium sp. LS | reverse complement strand
GCTGAAAATAAAAGATGGGAGGAGCGGAACTTTACTTTTAGAAATTTTTTAAATCGCACCTATACTTCAGCTTGAAGAGTATTAATATCTTCCTTTTTAATGTACTGTTATTCAAAAACAATATTTCCATTATATATAAAATAATTATAAATATTGTTATAATGTATATAAAACAAAAATTATTACTATAACATTCCGACAAATTATAAATTTGTAGAGGTGATAAATATGTTGATGCAAAAAGCTACCCCAGAAATGGTTGAGAGATGGAAAGAAGTCTGGAACGACTATAAAGACAAATTACGCCCAAATCGAAAGTGTGGCAAAGAAGTTGTGGAATATTTAAAAAATAAGTATTTTCTAGAAGAACTGCATGATGATAATGTAAAGCAAGTAGTAATAAATAATATACTATATAATAAGCCATATGCTGATAGACTCTCTGTGGATGTAGAACCATCAGCGGTTACCTTTATTGTGAAAAATAAAGATAATGGAAAATTTCTTTATGAAAATCAAGATGAGATTTTTAAAGGAAACAATATCTTCGTTGGAGTTGAGCTAGAATCAGGGTTTTTCTGTGTTGAAGGTAGCAGTCTCCTTTGGGATGAATTATATGTATTTCGAGGATTAGACGAAAAGGACATTCAGAATTATTTTTGTGTTGGAGAGTATATTTCGTGTCTGAAAAAATTTCGACTTCTCGAAAGTATCATATAATTAAATTGAATTTTACGTTGAGTAATATAAGTTGAAGTTTGTAGATTAATGATTTTGATAATTATATATTTAACTTTAAAATAATAAATTGCATTAGAGAGGAAAAATATGAATATTACTGGTAAAAAGCTTAAGGATTTAAGATTAAAAAAGAATATTACATTAGATCAATTAGCAGCTGAAATAAGCAAAATATTTAACACTAGTATTACTGCCAGTATGCTTTCTAAATGGGAAACTGGTAAGGCAGCTCCTATATATGATCACTTAAAACGCTTAGCTTCATATTACAATGTTACTACAGACTTTCTTTTAGGATTTAATCAATATGATGAATTAACTATTATTGATTCTAATAATAATTTAGACACAAACAAAAAAATTCGTTATTCTAAAAAAGTCAGTAATATTAAATCTGTAGTTCAATTATTGGAAGATGATAAAATTACCAATAAAGATCTTTTATTTATACAAGATTTTATTCATCTTTTTATATCCAGAAAGGATAAGAATCCATATAGATAAAAAGTTAATTAGAACTATCAGTATCAATAGCTCTGCATGTTTAGTTCGTATTTATAATAAATAGGTTCAGGACTGAGTTCTAGTTATATAGAATTTATTCTTACATATGGAGTTTAACTTTTCATTTTAGCCTTTGCAGGTTTGCTTGAAAGAATTTGCTTTACAACCAAATATATGTTCGTTATAATATCGCTTAAAGAACGTATGTTTGGAGTGGTTATATGGTTGATAAGGAAAAATTAATATTT
>NZ_AUUU01000180.1 GCF_002760435.1 Clostridium sp. LS | reverse complement strand
AACTTTGATATAATGGCAGCTGTTATGGCTGGTGGTATGGTTCCACCACTTGTAATAGCATTATGCACAACATTCTTCAAAAATAAATTTACTGAAAAAGACAGGCAAGCAGGTCTTGTAAATTATATAATGGGTCTTTCATTTATCTCAGAAGGTGCAATCCCATTTGCGGCAGCAGATCCGATAAGAGTATTACCATCATGTATAATTGGTTCAGCTATTGCTGGAGGACTTTCAATGGCATTTGGATGCGCGTTAAGAGCACCTCATGGAGGAGTATTTGTAATAGCAATTGTAACTAATCCATTAGCATATATCGCAGCTATAGTTGCAGGATCAGTAGTTGGTGCAATAATATTAGGAATATTAAAGAAACGTATTGAAGGATAAAATTAAAAATTAGAATAATATTAATAAATAGTCATCTGTAAATAGCTTATGCCATTTATATATGGCTATTTATATTATTCTTATTCTTTCTAATATTTAAAGATATAATTCTATTAATTTATATGGATAATATGAGAGGGAAAGTATGAAGCGTAAAGATAAAATTTATAATTATATATTAATTAACTCAAAAAAATTTAATAAAGAGAAGTTGTTATTAAAAAAGGGATTCAATGCTCAGGAAATTGAGGAAAACCTTAATATATTAAAAAGCAATGTATGCAGAGAGCTTAATGTTCTTTGTAGAGAAAAGAAAATAATTAAAATCAAAATGAGACCTGTATGTTACTTTGAAAGAAATTGTTTTGAAAATATATTAAATATAGAACTACCATTAGATGTAGAAGAAATAATAGATATAAATGATTATATTAGTAGTAAAAGGAACAATAATGAAGAACAATCTCCTTTTAATGATTTGATTGGAGCAAATACGAGTCTAAAAAATCAAATTGAACAAGCTAAAGCAGCTTTAATGTATCCACCAAATGGTCTTCATACATTAATAATAGGAAGTACAGGAGTTGGAAAAAGCTTATTTGTTAATATTATGTACAAATACTCCAAGTATATAAAAAAGCTACCAGAGGATGCTCCATTTATTATTTTTAATTGTGCTGATTATTGTAACAATCCTCAATTGTTATTGTCTCATATTTTTGGTCACATTAAGGGCGCATTTACAGGGGCAGAAAAAGAGAAAGAAGGTATTGTTGAAAAAGCTGATGGTGGAATATTATTTTTGGATGAAATTCATAGATTACCACCTGAAGGACAGGAAATGATTTTTTATTTTATGGATACGGGTACATACAATAAGTTAGGTGAATCTGATAGGATGAGAAAAGCAAAAGTATTATTAATAGGAGCCACAACAGAAGATCCTAATTCAACGTTACTTAATACTTTTATCAGAAGAATACCTATAACAATAGCTATTCCTAACTTCGAAGAAAGAACTATTGAAGATAAACTTGAAATGATTCATTACTTATTATCTAAAGAAGCCCAAAGGGTAAATAAAACCATCAAAATTTCATCTGAGGCGGTCAAAGCCTTTATAGGAAGTACGACCTACGGAAATATTGGTCAACTGAAGTCTAATATTCAATTAGCATGTGCAAAAGGTTTTTTAAATTCTATTAATACAAATGAGTGCATTGATATAAATTTAAAATTATTACCGTCAAATATAAGAAATGGAATATTTAATTTTGTAAATAAGGTAAAGGATAATACAGCGATTTGGAATATAGTGCCGAACACTATAATGATTCAGCCTGATGGTGATAAAACATTTTTAGAAACTGATGCATATGAGCCGCCTTTTAATATTTATAATATAATTGAAGATAAAGCATCATTGCTTAAAGATGAAGGTATGAGAGATGATGATATTAAGAATTTTATAGCAACAGATATAAATATTCACTTAAAAAAATTCTATGATAGATTCAAAAATGATTTGCATCGTAAAGAGGGATTATTAAAAATTGTAGATAAAGATATTATTGATTTTTCTGAAGAAATAAAAGTTTTAGCTGAAAATAGGCTGGGTAAAAAATTAAATGATAGATTTATTTATGCAATAAGTCTTCATTTTAGTGCATTATTTAATAGAATAAATAAAATGAATGTATCCTTTTCAACTGATATTAATTTGCAAACTTCAATTTTTAGCAAAGAATATGAGGTTGCTAAAGAGATTCATAAACTAATAGAAGATAGATACAAATTAACAATTCCTAAAGTTGAAATTGAATATTTAGCTTTGCTTTTAACTTCAATACAAGAATCTTCTCATCAAGGAAGAGTTGGAATTGTAGTAGCAGCTCATGGCGCAAGTACAGCTACAAGCATGGTTGCTGTAGCCAAAAAACTATTTGATGCGGACAATATTATCGCAGTAGATATGCCACTTGAAAGGACACCTGCGGATATTTTAGAAATTGTAGTAGAAAAAGTTGAACAAGTTAATGAAGGAAAAGGGGTACTTTTGCTAGTTGATATGGGATCATTAAATAGTTTGAGTGAAGTTATTACGGAAAGAACTAAAATTAATACTAAGAGCATTGATATGGTATCTACACCATTAGTATTAGAAGCTGTTAGAAAATGTGCTTTATGTGATACTGATCTTAATTCTGTATACACATATTTATGTACTGATTTTAGGGGATATACAAATAATATTATCTCAAGTGATTTATCTGAAAAGGATGATGTTATAATCACAATTTGTTCTACTGGTAAAGGTGCTGCTAACAAACTTAAAGAATTAGTTGAAGCTATAGCAAAGAATACATCACTTAAAAATATTAATATTATACCATGCGGATTAAATGATTTAAATAATATGATTAATAATATGAAAAAGAAAAGTAACATTATTTGCGTTATTGGAATTACAAATCCTCATGCGGGGATACCTTTTATATCAATTGAGGAATTAATAGATGGATCTGGGGAAGAGGTATTAAAAAACATCCTTGAAGGAAAGAATGTTAAAACTTCAAATAAAAGCGAAAATCAAATTGTATTGAAAAATCTTTGTAAACAAACACTAACTGAATTTATAACCTTTCTTAACCCAGAAAAAATATATTCTTTGTTAGATGAATTTGTAAATACAATTGAAAAATCCTTAAATATACATTATTCAAATCCAGCAAAATTAAGAATTATGTTTCACGTTGCTTGCGCATTAGAGAGGATGCTTTTAAATAATGGATTAACTTATGATGACACAGAAAAAGTATTTGATGAAAAAACTTTGAAAGTATTAAAGGAAGCAAAAAATATTTTCTATTCGGCGTTATCAATAAATTTAAGCGAAGATGAAATTTATTATATAATAGATGTAATTTCTCAAAATTAACAAGCTATTTGCTATACATAAGAGTGCACTTCTGTTTTAAACAGGGTGTACTCTTATTTTATATGTTCATATTAACAATGTAGTAGTCTATGTAATATAGGAATTTTCTAGTGAATCAAAAGAATGACACTGTTTAAAAAATTTAATGAAAAGTATGTTATAAGTGTGTCAAATTTCAAAATAAAGAATGTCAAAAGTGAAATTAGAATGTTAGAAAATATTTGTATTTGTTCATTATCCTTTTAAAATAAACATTTGAAGATATAGGCTTATTCTGACACTCTTAGTTGGCATGGGAATTGCTATGTATATAAGTATAAAAATAATATATGTAGCAAGAAAGGATGATGG
>NZ_AUUU01000179.1 GCF_002760435.1 Clostridium sp. LS | reverse complement strand
CCTGATACAATGTATACATATATTGAAGAAGATAAGACTTTAGTTACTTGTGATTCCTTTGGTTCACATTATAGTTTTGATGGAATTTTACTAAGCAAAGTTACAGATAATGAAGGTTATTTAAGAGCGTTAAAGTATTATTTCGATTGCATCATTGGACCTTTTAAGAATCCATTTATGATAAAGGCTTTAGATAGAATAAAGGATTTAGAAATTGATATGATTTGCACAGGACATGGTCCGGTAGTTGATTGTAGAATTGATGAAATTATGGAATACTATAAAAAATGGTCTAATGTTCCAAATCCAAACCCAAGAAAGACAGTCATTATACCATACGTAAGTGCGTACGGATATACAAAAGAATTAGCTTACAAAATAGCTGAAGGAATTAAAGCCAGCGGAGATATAGATGTTAGAGCTTATGATATGGTGGAATCTGATCAAGGAAAGGTACTTGAGGAGCTTGAATTTGCCGATGGTATTTTATTTGGTACTCCAACAATAGTAGGTGAAGCCTTAAAACCGATTTGGGATCTAACTACTTCAATCTTTGCAAGAACTCATGCTAATAAGCTTGCAAGTGCTTTTGGAAGTTATGGATGGAGTGGGGAAGCTGTTCCTCATATTATAGAAAGATTAAAGCAGCTTAGAATGAAGGTTGTTGACGAAGGATTTAGAGTAAAATTTAAGCCAAGTGATAATGAATTAACTGAAGCATATAATTATGGATATAATTTTGGATGTATCCTTTTAAATAAAGAAAATCCAAATTAAGTGAAACTTGATTCAGATGGGGTTTGATTCCCATATGAATCTTAGTTGAACTTATACCCTCAGGGGGCACAATGTCCAGGAGCGTGCAGCCGTTATCTCCAACTTAAATAAGTGGGTTGTTACGGATGCTAGCTATCGGATAAAAATTAGTAATAGTAATTACTTAAATTAGGGCTTATGGTATAAGTCCTAATTTTAATTATGTTTGAATTAAAAAATTATAGAGGTGAAACAATGTTTGAAATATCATTTCCAGTAAAATATTCTGAAATTGAAACAGTGCAAGATAAGCTTATAGCTATAGGTTTATACTATACGTATTACGATGCACCATATGAGGTAACTGTTGATTCAAACGGTTATGGTTTTTGCGAGAAGGAAAATGAAATCATAGAGTTAAAAGTTTTTCCTGAATGTGAAAGTATAGAGGAGTGCAATGAATATATTAATGAAATAAAAGAAATTCTTGATATTGAAGGAAATATAAATTTAGCACAACTAAAAGATGATAATTGGCAGGAACCTTTTGAGCCTGTAGATCTAAATAATGGCTGGATAATCGCTGAGCCGGATTCTGCAGTTGATGATAATCTGATGAAAATTAATTTTGAGTCCCAGGGATCTTTTGGAACAGGTCTCCATGAAACTACTCAGGATTTGCTTAGATATATATTAGAAGAGGATTTTTCAAAGCTTACTGTCCTTGATTTGGGTACAGGATCAGGTATATTAAGCATAGCAGCTGGCCTAAAAAATGCAGAGCATATAGTTGCGTTAGATATAAGAGACGTAACAGAGGAAGTTTTACATAATGCTAACCTTAACAATATAAATAATGTAGAAGTAGTTGTTGCTGATGTTACTTCTAAGGATTTAGGAGTTAATAATAAATTTGATGTAGTATTTATCAACATAGGTGGAGATGAAACATTATCTTCAATGGAGTTTATTAATAGGGTTTTAAAAAATAATGGGAAGTTGTTTGTATCTGGCTTAGTAGAATGGAGCAGTGACACAATACTTGAAGAATTAAAAAGTCAAGGATACAATCTTTTAAAGAGCACTAAAACAAATGAATGGGTGACTATGATTTTAAAAAAAGGAGCATAAATAAATGGATAAAGGAAATACCTAAAATTGAACCTAAGCAATTTCTGTGTTAAAAGATTGACACAACAGGACTGTCAAGTGTTTTTATATAGTAAAAGCCTTTTAAATAATGATATAATGTAGATAACAAAAATTATATATTTTGGGACTGTGTAATGAAATAAGACTTAGGGCGGCTGATATGAAAATAAATTATATTTATTGATATAGTAATGATAGGAGTGATTTTAGTGGAACCAGTGATTAAGAATACAAAATTATCATACGAGGATTATCTAAAGCTTAGGGAAAAAAGTGATAATATATTAGAGTATATAGATGGTATTGTATATATGTCACCATCACCATCTACTAAACATCAAAGAATATCAAGTAAACTACATGCAAAGCTATATAGTATATTGGAAGGAACAAATTGTGAAGTATTCCATGCACCTTTCGATATATTATTAAAAAATGATGATATTGAAGGAGAAAAGTTAGTAATTCCTGATTTATCAGTAATATGTGATAAGAGTGGTTTTACAGATAATAAGTATATAGGGGTACCAAGCCTAATAATAGAAATATTAAGCCCGTCAAATCAATCTCACGATTTAGTTACGAAATTAAATATATATATGAAATATGGTGTAAATGAATATTGGATAGTTAATCCTATATTGAATACTGTTATGTTATATACACTAAACAAAGATAAAATGTATGAACAAAGTATAGTTAAAACTGAAACAGGGATTGTTAAATCAAAACTTTTTGAAGAATTTGAAGTTGATATAGAAGAGTTATTCTAGAATGGCAAAAACATCATGATTAGCATTAAAAATCGAGTAGTAATAAATTTGAATTAAATTTATTACTACTCGATTTTATTTTTGATAAGTGAGTACGTACAATAAGTACATGTAACCATAGGATAACAACATAGTTAATGTATTTAAATTTGGTTTTAATTACAGCTTCATCTGGATTAACATTAACATGAGATGTATTTAAATACAGTTATGCAAATAAGCGATTTTTAAAATATTTTTTACATAATAATACTGTTTATACATAAAACAATGTATAATATTTTCATATAGATGAATATTTAGGGAGGGATTTTATATGGAGATATTGGAATTAAAAAAGAACTTCTATTGGACTGGAGTATTAGATCCAGAGTTAAGGGTATTTGATATAGTGATGGAGACAGAATTTGGGACGTCCTATAATTCTTATTTACTCAAGACAAGCGAAAAGACTGTATTATTTGAGACTGCTAAGGTTAAGTTCTTTGATGGGTATTTAAAGGCGTTAAATAAATTAGTTGATATTAAAGATATTGATTATATTATAGTAAATCATACAGAACCTGATCATGCAGGAAGCATAGAAAAGTTAATCGAAATAAATCCTAATATCAAAATCGTTGGAACTCAAGTTGCAATAGGCTTTTTAAAGAATATTGTAAATCGTGATTTTTATAGCATTGCAGTAAAGGAAAACGATGTTTTAGAATTAGGAGATAAAACTTTACGTTTCATGCTTCTACCAAATTTGCATTGGCCTGATACAATGTATACATATATTGAAGAAGATAAGACTTTAGTTACTTG
>NZ_AUUU01000178.1 GCF_002760435.1 Clostridium sp. LS | reverse complement strand
ATATTTTATCACTTAAATTGCGCTATCGCTACGCGTCGATTCTTTGACGCTTACAACTAAATTAGAGATGGCCAATGAAGAATCTGCAATAAACGAAACGAGTATATCATCCATCGAAACGGAAAAGGCGTTTAAAGCTATAGATGATTCGGTTAATAATATAATCAAACAAATAGAGAATTTAATTGTCAGGATTAATAGTATAGATAATAATAAAGATGGAGTTGTAGAAAATGTAACTGATATATCAGCAATATCAGAAGAATCAGCATCCACAACTGAAGAGATATCTACTTCTATACAAGAGCAATCTGCTAGTATGGAGCAGATATCAGAATCAGCTAAAGATTTAAAGAAAATTTCAATTGAACTTCAAGAACTGATTGCTAAATTTAGAACCTAGTAAAAGAAAATATAGGTGTAGGCACATTTCTACACCTCTCTATAATATAAGTTTCATTCATTTCAGATTAAATTTGTAAATGTATAGAATTTAAAGTTTTAAATAATTGTATTTATACGATATTAAGGATTTATTAAAGTCTTAACCATACATATTAATATTATAGAATTAATCTCCTATTTGCCAATAAGCATATCGCTATCGCGAAAATGTTCGGTTAACCAATCATTTAAAAATTTCAATATTTCGGTAATTGCTGCATCTTGATTCTCATCTATAAGTCTAAAATCTACTTCATTAAGTTTTTTTATAAAAGCATCATGTTCAACTTTTTGACTAAACATTCTTTTATAATTTATACTTTTCATATAATCTTCTTCTGCATTAAAATGTAAGACTGTATATGATTTTAATTCATCTATCAATCCCATTATCTTATCATATTTATCTAGAGAGAATTCATTTGTCAAGAGATTATAAGTTTTATCTGCTAATTCAAAGAGAAACCTATGTTGATCATCAATAAAGTCTATTCCGATTTTATATTCTTTTTTAAAGTTATTACAGGATCTAATCGGTGAAAAGTCAAACTTATTAGATCCAGAAGCTATCACTGCAAGTCAGGAACTGGATGATGCTTTGAATGTATATAACAAATTGATCAGTCAAGTAGAAAAGTAAAACAAAGAGGAGAAATTTTAAAATTTCTCCTTGCAATATAATGAAATAAAAGTATATATTTGTTTATCATAGTAAAAGATATAGGATAAGAAATATAATTTAAATAATAAAATGTAGTAGGACATTAGTTTAAATTTTTTATGACTTTGTTGATAAATAGATTAACTAATTCAGGATCGAACTGAATTCCAGAATATTTTTTTAGTTCCGCAATAGCCTCATTTTTTGTAAATGCTTTTTTATAGGATCTTTCACTTGTCATGGATTCGTATGCATCTGCGATTGCTAAGATTCTAGCCATAAATGGAATTTCATCACCTTTAAGCCCTTTAGGATATCCTGCGCCGTTATACCTTCATGATGGCTAAGAACAGCTTCACTTAAGAACGATAAATCATTAGATGATGATATAATATGATAGCCAATTTGAGGATGCTTTTTCATTTCTGCCCATTCCTCATCATTAAGTTTGCCTTCTTTATTTAAAATACACTCACTTATGCCTATCTTTCCGATATCATGGATATCTCCTAAGATTTTAAGCTCTGAAATTTTATCCTCAGACATTTCCATAGATTTACCTACTTGCTCGCAAACTTTACTAATATTTCTAGAATGTATATCAGCTAGTCTACTTTTCTCATAGAGAGTATTTACAATTATTTTTAATGTTCTACTTTTTACACTTTTACTTTCTAACATTTTTACTTTATACATCATTTCTTCTGCATATGAGATTGATTTTAATATATCATCATCTTTGTTGTATTTAGTATCATATCCCAAGGAAATTGATATGTTTATAATCTCTTTGTCATATTTTTTACACTCATTTTTTATTTCTTTAACAACTTTTTTAACATCTTCACTCTTAGTTCTAGGCAATAAAATTATAAATTCATCGCCGCCCCATCTTACGATAATATCTTTATTCCTACAAACAGTCTTCATTATATTGGCAGCTGATATAAGCAATTTGTCACCCATTAAATGACCAAAAGCATCATTTGTTAGTTTCAAGCCATTAACATCGCCCATGATTATAGAAATAGGCAAATTATCCGCTATGTCAATACTTTTGATTTCCATATTAAAGAAGTTTCTATTATATACACCTGTTAGCCCATCGTGGTAAGTTATATGATTTAACTCTTTCTCTTGAGCAATCTTTTCAGTTATATCTTTAAAAGTAAACACTATACCATATGCTTTATCTTCGCTATCTTTAATTGTATATATATTATACGATATGGGAATTTCTTTTCCATTTTTTGACTTTAAAATTAGACTTTCATCACTCTTAATACTTTTTTCTTTATGTATGAGACTTAGTATGTTTTCAGTAAGTTTAGTATTACCGGAGTTATCCTGTACATTAAAAACATGAAATATTTTATTCATCAAAACATCGTCTTCCTTAAATTTGGTTATTTTTTCTCCGGAGATATTCATCATAATAATATTTCCATCTAAATCTGTAACTATAAGACCATCATCTAATGATAAGAGTGTGCTCTTAAATAATTCTCTTTCTTTTACTTCTTTTGTTATATAAATTAAATAACTAACTACATAATATTTTTTATGAGAAAATATTTTTCATGAGAAAATATTTTTACCTTATACCATCTATTTAAATCTTCTAAATATGCGTCAAATTCAAGTTCTCCACTATTTAGTGCAATATTTTCGTAATGTTTTACCAAGGCAAAATTATTACCTTTCATATTGGGGAATAAATCTAATATTTTTTTGCCGATAATCTGTTCTTTGTTTAGTCCTGTTATTACCTCAAACGCATTATTAATTTCTATGTATTCAAAATTTTGAGGAGTTATGTCAGTATCCAAAATTATTTTATGTAGGGTATATCCATAGGGAGCGTTTTCTAATAGTTTTTTATAATTAATATTAATCATAGATAATCTCGTCCTTTCTTTTATATATTAAATGCAGCAAATTAAGGCAACTTTAAGAAATATTTAATACCTAAAATTAAATGATAGTTTTATAATTTATCTTAAATTTAATATTATTGGGTTATAAAGTATTTATAAGTAAATATAATTCTATTCTTTAATTAAAAATTCCTTTATTATTTTCATTAATTGATTTAAAAATAATTTATATGAATAAAACAAATAAGAAGGAGGAGGTCAATACTATTATAATTTTATAATTGTCATAGTTTAGACCACAGCATCTAATTGCCTAATGATATTTTCAACTTCTTGAGCGGTTAAATAACAAGTATATTCATCATTAATTTATATGTTTATAGTTTGAAATTGTAAATCTCTCGAACAAATAGAGTTTATGTAATTATCACTCCTACCTAAAAGATAATCTATACTGCAATCAAAATAGGCAGCAATTTTAATTAATATATACTAAATAAGGATAAATATGTCGGAATTGAAATATACTTTGTAAATCATAAAATAGAAATAAGGAAGAAAAGTTTAAGGCATGGACTAAAATATTTATTGCATACATATCTCCAATATAATGCTTAACTGCTAGTCCTTTTTAGTAACGGCGTTATTTGGGTAAAAAAATCCAATCACTAAAAATAATAAGATTACACAAATGAAGTGCACATTATATAATGTAAATTATCTAAAAGATCAATAAAGGGATACAAAAATATAACTTATAATACCAAAAGCAAGTGAGGTATAACTATAAGTAGAAAGAGAATATAAATGTATCCTTATGAAACAGTGTAATTAAGTGGGAGTTACCCCCTACTTAATTATACTTGTTTTTTATTATTTTTCTTTTCACGGTAATATTCAGGTTCTTTATTGCAGTATGGGCAAGGTGTAATAATTTCATATCCAGAAACATCTAATGCCTGATTATGAATTTGCGATAGTGATAATCCTGTATTTTCTAAACTCTCCCATTCTTTATCATAGGCATAATCATCAAGACATGGTTTATATTTTCCAGTGTTATGACATTTGATATATTCCATATGCATATTGCTTTTCAAATATTTCTTGGTAAATTCCACTATAAGAAATATGATTATTCAATAAAAAATTGAGCAGAGTAATCATTATAAATTAAACTAAAAATTAGAATTCATTAAGGGTAAAATCTTAGTCATTCCAATTTTTGATTTTATAGTCCTTGTTCGTAGCTTTCTATCATTTTCTTTACCATTTCCTTACCAACACTACAATTTTGTCTTAAAGAAAGATTTTCTTTATCTGTGTAAGAGTGCTTTTGAAGTCCTATTTCGTAACCTCAGTTTTTAATCTGTTTAAATCTTCCTTTGCTTCTGATACTAAAGTTCTATCAATTCACTA
>NZ_AUUU01000177.1 GCF_002760435.1 Clostridium sp. LS | reverse complement strand
AAAAATATTTATTATTTCGGTAAGCTACCACATAAGTCTAGTTTACATGTTGTTTAACTAATAAATCTGCCCATAAAGATCTTTTGGTTTTAAATTATTCTTTTTGGCCATGGCTTTCCATGCAAGATTTCCGGCGATTTTAAATATAAATTTAGGCATTTTAGCATTAGTAAGTATGTCATTTTTGATTTCATAACTAGAATTTTCAATATCTTCTTTTAAAGCTAAGAAGGCGTTATATACAGGTCTTTTCATTCGAGAATTAAGAGGCATATCCTTAGAACCAGCAATGAATTCGCCACCACCTAGTCCAACTCCACAACGCCAATTGAATTTCAATCTATTACAATAGTTTTTCATAATATTAATAGCTGTCTTATTTTGAGTACCCTCTATAAAACCACAATTAACAAGACAATACATATCTAATTTTACATTGCCTTTTTCTTTGATGAATTCTTCGAAAACGGACATGAATTCTAGCATGGTGCTTGGAAAACAATCTGCGTATAAAGGAGAAACAAAAATAATCTTGTTATAGGAAGTTATTTCACTAAGTAAAGTCTTATTGGCAATAAGATTACTTATATAATATTCTTTTACTCTAATATTACCGTTAAATAATTTTATTAATTCATTTATAAGATAGCCAGAAGTACCTTTTCCTTTTCTTGGACTTCCGTTTATAATACATAAGTTAGTCATAAATCCATACCTCCTATAAGCATTCAAGTATATTTTTAATTTCTGATAAATTTTTTACTACAAAGGATTTATAATCACCGACACAAAAATTAATAGCATTTCCTTTAATTAAATCTTTGAAAGTCTTTTCTTCTTCGGGAGTAACGTCTTCACCATATCCTATTGTAATGAATTTAAGGGAATTATTATTATAACGCGGCAAGTGATGAATTTCGCCGTTAACAGTTTGAAAAAATGGCAGCAAAATGCCAATAGATCTATCAATAACATTTTTTACATAGGATGTGTAGCAGCCATACTTTATTTTTGTAATAATCACAAAAGTGCCGCCTTCTAAAATATATTTAGGCATTTCTGTATATGAGTCTTCTATAATGCATCTACCAGGAGTTTTGATCCAGCAGTTAAAGCATCCTATACATCCTTTTATATTATTGACTTCCTCTGAAAGTACTTTAGTCCCAGGCGGGATCAGGGGCTTAATTTCATTTGAATCAGTAGAATTTAAATCGTGAACTAATAACATAAGAATTCTCCTTTTCTATATAAATTATTTAGGTATATAATATATTTATGTTTACACTGGTAACTTAATGATATGATAGCACTTTAAGTTTACAGTGTCAACATATCATGATATCATAATATTAAATATTGAACTGATTTTAGAAAAGAGGTATTTTAAATGCAAAATGATAAATATCATCATGGTGATTTAAGAGAGAGTTTAATTAAGACAGGATTAAAGTTATATAATGAAGAAGGCGCAGAAAAATTTTCGCTTAGGAAAGTTGCTGCTTTATGTAATGTAAGTCATGCAGCACCGTATAAGCATTTTAAAAGTAAGGAAGATTTAATTAATGCCATATCAGAATATGTATTTAGCAATTTTGGAAATTCACTAAATGAAATAGTGGAAAAATATAGGACGCATGCCCCATATGATAGAATTATTGAGTTAGGAAAAAAATATGTTATGTTCATGGTAGAGAATCCGGATTACTTAAGATTTGCCTTTTCCCAGAATTACGAAAGTGAAGTTATTATAGAAAATAATAATTTAGAGAGCTGCGGCTATGGCACATTTAATATTTTTAAAAACTGTGCTATTGATTACCTGAGAAGTATAAATGCTAAAGAAGAACAATATACGCAACATATTATTGCCATGTGGGCAATGGTACATGGCCTTGCTACTATGCTGTCAAATAAGATGTTTGCTTATCAAGATGATTACATTAAACTAGTTGAAAAAATACTAAGGCAAAACTTAAGATTTTAAATCAGCCATTACTTTTGCAATAAAATATAACAGTTAGTTGTTGTAAAAGTAACTCGATATGATAAAAAAATATTAAGCAAGTTACAAGATGAAAAAAAATAATCTTAGTGACTTTGTCGGAAAAAAATGATATATTTATATAAAATATGCTTAATTTATATTAAATTTTTATAGAAAGAAGGTATTTTTATTCATGTATGAAATGAAAGAAGAGTATAAAATAGGAATAGAACATATTGATGAGCAACATAAGAAACTCTTTGAATTAGCAGATAAAGCATATATGCTATTAAAAGACGAATTTGCACTTGATAAATATGATAAAATAGTAGGAATACTAGACGAATTAAAGGATTATACTATTTTTCATTTTAAATCAGAAGAAGAATACATGGAAAGTATAAATTATAAAAGACTTTTTACTCAAAAAATAGAGCATGATAAATTTATTAAAACTCTTGAAGAAATAGATTATAAACATATTGATGCAAATCAAGATGACAGCTTAGTGAAGATTTTGAATTTCTTAAATGATTGGTTAACAGAACATATATTAAAGACAGATAAGCTAATAGGACAATAAAATAACCAGTTGTTAGTATTTATTTTGAATACATAATTTTATGTTATGGAGTGAGATTAAAAAGTCTTACTCTTTTTTATTATATAAATGAGTTGTAAGAAGGTTGAAGATAATTTAACTAATTCCAGGTTTAATTTTAGTAAAACAAATACAGACAAATAATTTTATTTTGCGGCATAAATTCTAAGGACATTTCTTAATATTATATTCCATAGTAATATAATTGTAAACGTTTTTAAAAATGTGTTATAATTTAATATATAATGTAATAAATTGAAGATGATATTAGTTATGGGGTTATTACTACATTAAGTGATAAACTTTAGGGGGGGATTCTTATGTTAAGTAACTTTAAAGTAAGAACAAAGATTTTATTATTAATTTTTATGGTTTTTATTGCAATTACAGGTATTACAGTTATTAATATTCAAAAGCAGGCTGAAGCGAACCGTGCAGCCCTAGAGATATTGGAAAAGACTGTTCGGCAAGATTACGATAATCATATTAAAAGTGAAGTAAATAGTGTAATTTCACTACTTGATAGTATTAACAATAAATATAAAAAGGGTGAGTACACTTTAGATGAGGCAAAAAAACTTTCAGCAGATTTAGTTCGTGATCTAAGATATGCAGATGGCGGATACTTTTGGATTGATACAACAGATGGCCAAAATGTAGTCTTACTAGGAAGCAAAACAGAGGGGACAAATCGCTTAAATGCAAAAGATGTTAATGGGTATGAAATGATAAAGGAAATTATTAAAAATGGAATGCAGGAAGATGGAGGATATACAGAATATTGGTTTCCTAAAGAAGGAAAAACAGAAGCTTTACCTAAAAGATCATATAGTAAATACTATGAGCCTTTTGGATGGGTAGTTGGAACTGGTAATTATATTGATAACATTAATGACGCAATAGCAGCACAAAGTGAGATTACAACAAATACTTTTAACAATAACAAAAGACTAATATTTATTTTGCTAGCTATAGATATTATTTTAGCTTTAACTGCTACATTGTTAATATCAAGAGAAATTATGAATGGATTGAATACTGCAATTGAGCATATGAAAATAATTGCAACTGGAGATTTCTCGGTAAAATTACCTGAAAGGTATTTAAGGAGAAAAGATGATTTTGGAGATCTTGCAGTATCTATGGAAACTATGAAATTATCAGTTAAAGATTTAATTAAAAGGATACAAAATGAATCGGAAGCTATCTATTCAGTTATTCAGGAAGTTGATAAAAATATTTTAGGATTAGATGAAAATATAAAAAACATATCTGATACAACAGAAACATTAGCTGCAAGTATGGAAGAAACAGCAGCTTCATCGGAGGAAATGTCAGCTAGCTCACAAGAAATTGAAATGGCAGTAAGATCTATTGCACAAAAATCCCAGGAAGGATCAGAAGCGGCTGCACAAATTAATTTGAGAGCTGATAATACTAAATTAAAGGTTGAAGAGGCTAAGGAAAAAACTGGGGATATAATATTTAAAACTGGAAAGGAATTAGAGAAAGCATTAGAAAATGCAAGAGTAGTTGAGCATATTGGAGTTTTATCTGAGTCAATTATGGATATTACAGCGCAAACAAATTTACTTGCACTAAATGCAGCTATAGAAGCAGCACGAGCAGGAGAAGCTGGCAGAGGATTTTCTGTTGTGGCAGATGAAATTAGAAAACTTGCTGAACAATCTAAAGATACTATATTAAAGATACAATCAGTGACTAATGAAGTTATTGTCGCTGTTAATAACCTTTCAGATAACTCAAGTAATTTATTAAATTTTGTTTCTAAGGAAGTGACAGCTGATTATGAAATATTTATGAGTGTTGGAAACAGCTACAGCGAAGATTCCCAATATATAGATAGTTTAATGACTGACTTTAGTGCCACAACAGAAGAACTTTTATCATCTATACAAAGCATGACACAAGTAATTTCAGAGGTAGCAAAAGCTGCTAATGAAGGAGCTAAGGATACAACTGAAAATGCTGAAAGTTCAATAAATATTAAAATGCAATCTAGTAAGGTGGCCGAGTTAATTAATAAGTCAAAAGAAAGTACAATTATTTTAGAAAAAGAGGTGAATCGATTTAAAATATAAAATATATTTTATTATAGAATTTTTAAAACTTTATAGAGGGGTAAATCTAAAAATAAAAATATATTGCAAAACTTATAATAAAGTTATATAATAAATTCAAAATAATAATATATCTTCAGGGCAGGGTGTGAATCCCTACCGGCGGTATAGCCCGCGAGCTTTAGTAAAGCAGATTCGGTGTAATTCCGAAGCCGACAGTATAGTCTGGATGAAAGAAGGTAACCTATTAGGAAGAAAGATTTTCTTTATTCTTATTTGTTTGATTATATGCCCTGATGTATTTTACATCAGGGCTTTTGTTCTTTTAATAATACAAATAAATTAATTGACAATGTATAAGTTAGATAAAGTAAGAATAAATTGAAAATTAAAGACCTAATAAGCTACACCAAGAAGATAATCTTTTGGGAGGCAGAGAATATGAATGAAAAAACAAGTAAATTAATCAAAATTTCTTTATTATCAGCAATTGCAATTATACTTATGTATTTAGATTTTCCAATAATACCTGCATTTTCGTGGCTTAAAATTGACTTAAGTGATGTTCCAGCATTGTTGGGCGCATTTGGGTTCGGGCCTGTAGCAGGAATATTAATAGAATTAATTAAAAATCTTTTAATTCCATTAATTAGAGGAAGCCAAACAGGATTTGTAGGAGAAACTGCAAATTTTCTAATTGGAGTATCACTAATTTTACCAGCATCATTTATTTATTATAGAAATAAAAATAAGAAAAACGCTATAGTAGGAATGATTTTAGGCGGAATTATAATGGAAGTCATGGGAATTGTAGCAAATGTATACTTCCTATTACCAGCTTATGGAATGAATATGCCTGCAGATGTATTACAAAATTATGTTTGGGCATTGATAATCTTTAATGGTGTTAAGGCAATTATGGTATCAGTACTAACTTATCTACTATATAAAAGAGTGTCGGTTTCAATCTTCAAAGTTGAATCTAACTTCGGGACTAAAGAGAATAAAACAAAAACTATATAAAATATAATCTATATATAAAGCTGTAACAAAATGATCGAAAATATTTTGTTACAGCTTTATTTTCATGCATTAGGTTATCAAAATATGGAATATATATATTAAGGAAATATATGGATAGATGAGTTAGTATTAAAGATAAAAGTATAATAGATATAATAAAATAATAAAAGTTAATTAATAATAAGTATTGAATAATAATGAATTCTATGGTAATATATCAATATAGTAACATTAATAGAGTTATATTATTCCGAATGATAATTATTAAATCAATTAATATATAGTATGAAATACCGTGGGAAATATTAAGGATGTATAGGAGCGGGAAAAAAAGTAATAATAGAGATATGCAATATAAAATATTAAAATATTAAATTATAAATTTATGGAGGGTTTTATTATGGAAAAATATATTTGTACAGTATGTGGTTATATTTATGATGAGGCTGAAGGTGATCCAGATAATGGTGTAGCACCTGGAACAAAATTTGAGGATATTCCAGAAGATTGGGTTTGCCCTCTATGTGGAGTGCCAAAATCAGATTTCGAGAAAGAACAATAATAAGTATTGTTTTTAATGCTATAATAAGGATATAATTTAATATAGGAAATAAAACGGTGAATTGTACAGTTATTATATAACCGTTAATATAAGGGGCTATCAAAATATTTTTTAAATTTTGAAAGTCCCTTAATTTATATAAATATTTTTATTGAAGAATAATATTAGGAGAATGAGTGTATGTTTACTGAAGAAAGATTGAATGAAATATTAAATATTTTAAATATGCAGGGAAAAGTTAAAGTCAAGGATTTAAGCCAAAGGTTCAAGGTAACAGAGGATTGCATTAGAAAGGACTTAAAACAATTAGAACATACAGGTAAATTGAAAAGGACATATGGAGGAGGTATTCAGGTTAGGCAGTCATCTCAGTTGCATGATATTTCTGAAAGGGAAAACATTGATATTTCAACTAAAACTGTGGTTGCTGAGAAAGCTTTAAAATTAATAGAGGACAGAGAAACTATATTTTTAGATTTATCTACAATTAATATTTTAATAGCGAAAGCTCTTTTAAACACTTCAAAGAGAGTTACAGTGGTAACAAATATGCTTGAGATAGCGAATATTTTATCAGCTTCAAATTCTAATATCACAGTAGTGCTTGCAGCTGGAGTTTTAAATAAATCTTTAAATGGTTTTATAGGATCTGCAACTAATGATTTTATTAAAAGGTATAAATTTGATAAATCCTTTATAGGAAGTTGCGGAATTGATGCATTTGATAAAAGTATAACTACTTTTGAAATTGAAGACGGAATTACTAAAGCTACAATAATACAATCTAGTAAAAAGACATTTCTGGTTATGGAAAATAAAAAATTTTTTGTAGATGGCAATTATAAATTTGCCATGATTGATGATATAAATGCTATAATAACAGATGAAAAACCAAATGATCAAATTATAGATATCTTAGAGAGTAATGAAATTGAATTGATTTAAATAGTAGTTTTCGAGAATAAGATTAAATAAGAGAGACACTTGTATATATTCTTAATTAACAAGTGTCTTTTATTGTTAAGTTATAGTTTATTCTTCTTTTAACCACATCAATACAGCATCTTCTTTATTATCTTCATAATAGCCTTTTCTAATTCCATCTTGTTTAAAATTATGTTTTTCATAAAGAGCTTTAGCAGCTGTATTACTTATTCTAACTTCTAAAGTGTAAGCGACACATCCTTGCTTTTTACAATGGTTAAGCAATTCTTTAAGAAGCTTAGAAGCAATACCTTGCTTTCTATAGTTAGGATGCACGGCTATATTTGTTATGTGCGATTCATCTAGAACTATCCAAGTTCCTGCAAAACCAACAACTTTTCCATCGATTTTAGCGACAAAATATTTTGCAACAGGATTAGTTAATTCTTGAATATAAGAATTTTTACTCCAGCAAATAGAAAAACTTAGAGAGCTGATATCTAAAACTTCATCGATATCTTCTTCCTTCATTAAATCAATAATTACACACATTTTACTTCATCCTTTGCTCATATTCTCTTTCAGCCTGAGGTTTTTTTAGATAAAAAGGACTAGAGTTTGAATCATCACATTTGCCATTTCGTAATAATATACTTCCTATTTCACCTAAAGAAGAGGCACGAATTAAATTAAGATGATTAGGTGGAAAGAAAGAATTTGGACAATTTTCAGCTAAATAATCTTTGTATTTATCAACTCCATCGCCTATAAAAATTACTTTTTCATTTTTGGATTTAATAAGTTCTATTAATTCATTAATATCAAGTGCAGAATAATCCAAAAGTTTTTCTAAAGAGATAGGTGGCGCGGATTCTACATTTATGTTATTTGACTCATTATATGTATTTATAACGTTTGAGTGCCCTTTATATAATGATGTATATACGCTATTTCTTAGTGCATCCATTATAGGACATATAATTCCATCAAAATTAGCCACACTAAGGGCTAGGGCATCTAAACTTGACACGCTAACATATGGCTTGCCGCTTCCGAAACTAAGGCCTTTTATAGTTGCCATTCCTATCCTAAGCCCAGTGAAAGAACCTGGCCCCTTAGAAACCACATAGCCATCAATATCACTAATACTTAAATTATTAGCAGTTAATAAGTTCTCAATAATAGCCATTAATATAACAGAGTGTTCTTTTTTATCATTTAAAGTTATTTCTCCAAGTAATTTATCATCTTTCATTAAGGCAGCTGTTGCAACTTTTGAAGATGAATCCACTGCAAGTATAATCATATTTTCAACTCCTCTATATAATTATATCTATCTCCATAAGGAGTTAAAATTATTTTTCTATAATCTTCCCCTTTAGAAAAATCTTTTTTTATGCTTATATGAAGCAAATCAGCTGGAAGAATTTCTTCAATATAATTTGCCCATTCTATGATAGATACCGCATCAGAAAATATATAATCATCAAATCCAATAGCATAAATTTCATCAGGATCGCTTACTCTATAAACATCAAAGTGGTTAAGCTTTAATCGGCCACTTTCATATTCGTTGACAATCGTAAAAGTTGGACTTGTTATAGTATCATTTATTCCTAAACCCTGCGCAATTCCTTTTGTAATATGCGTCTTACCTGCACCTAAATCACCAGTTAAGCAAATTATATCACCAGCATTTAATAATTTTCCTAATTGTATTCCTAATTTTGTAGTATCAGCTACATTATAAACTTCAAATTCCATAAAATGCCTCCTTTAAGTGAGAATTGAAATCTTACATTATAGGATTTTAAATTAATATTTACATATATATTTTTTATTATCACATAATAAAAATGAATATTTATATTCTTATCTTTTTTATTGTATCTTAAAATTTTATAAAAGCAAATTATTAATAATATTTACTAAAAAAATATATTATAAACTTATAATCATTACAGTATAAATTTTAATATTCAGAAAAAATGTAATAAATTTGTATATATTTATTCTAAATAAGTTGGTATAATAAAAACAAATGTATACTAAACTTAAATTAACAGATGAATAAGAAAGTAATATACGTTTCACATATTATACTAACAAAATATTCTATGTTTAAATAATTGAATTTTAGCAGGAAATATTAAATAATAATAAGTTAGAAAAGTTAAAATGAAAATAAGTTGAATTTTGGAGGTGACTTATTTTGAAAAAGATTACCTTTGCTATGGTGATAATAACCATTGCATTATCTCTTGGTATGAGTTTATTTTCTAGTCCATTGTTGGCTAATACAGAAAATAATAAAACTGAAAGTAGAGATAAATATTTAAACATAATTACAGTTTGTAAACCACAGTATGATATGGTTAAGAAGATTATAAAAGAGAAAAATAATGCAGAGTATATGTTTACTAATGATAAAGACATTAGTGAATTTAAATATAGCGAGGATGTTCTAAATAATATATCAAATATGGATTTATTTATTTACTCAGGTACTTCATTTGAGCCTTGGACAAATTCATTTATTGATGAATTGAAGAAGGGTAACCTAGGCATAATAAATTTATCTAGAGGTATAAAGCTACTAAACTATACTAATGCTGGTAGTACCAAAGAAAATCCGTACTATTTTGAAGGTGCAGAAGAATATAAAATAGCGTTATACAACGTAAAATCAGCTATTCAAGACCGAGATCCTCAGAATAGGGATTATTATGAAGAAAATTACAATGAAGCTATAAAAGAATTTGATAAGAACATGAAACTCTATGAAGATAAATTGAAATCACTAAGTGATTATAAATTTATAACTCTTAATAATGATTTTGATTATCTTACTAAATCTTTGAATTTAAATACTATTATGCTTGATAATCATGAACTTTCCGAATTTATAAAATTAAATAATTTGGATTCCAAAAAAGTCATTATAATAGTTGATGGAGAAACTGAAACTAAAATAGATCTATCAGGTTATAATACAGTGAAACTTTGGAAGTATTATGGTGATATGTCTTTTGACGATTTAATTTTGTATAATGTAAAAGAATTATCAAAATGGGCAAAGCCAGCAGGAGCATCTGTTTCAAATAATGCAGCATAATATAAGTTATATTTATACAAAACCATTACACAAAAATATTCTCTATACTAAACGTGCGTATTATTTTATGTATTTTTAGTATAGTTTTTATTTTATATATTAGTAAAGTATTCACATGCAATAAAAGAAAAAAACTTGTTGCTTTATTTATAAATGTGTTATATAATGATTATTGTCTTAGGGGTATGGCTCAACGGTAGAGTAGTGGTCTCCAAAACCATTGGTTGT
>NZ_AUUU01000176.1 GCF_002760435.1 Clostridium sp. LS | reverse complement strand
CATCCACCTGAAGTATTTTTTATTACTTTGTGATAAAGAATATGTGCAACAAATAAAACTAATACAACCGTTATTATAATTTCTACTGACATTACGACACCTCCAAATATATTATTCTAAACATATAACCTAATAAATTTCACCCAACAATTTTAATTACTATTAGCTTAATCAGGTAATAATTATAACAATAAAATATGTAGAACATATGAAGATTACTAATAAAAATTCATGTAAAAAAATACCGCACTTTATCAGGAATCTGGCCTATAAACGGAACCAAAACATTTCATCAATCAAACAATGGCGAGTCACCAGGTGATATGATAACTAGACTTATTTACGAGGAATAGACATCCTTATCTAATTTTTTTAGCAGAAAGATAATTTCTTAATAAAAAGAAGTTAATGGTTACACAAAGTATCCATTAACTTCTTTTTATTAAGATTCCCATTTTATATAAAAAACACTATTTCTAAACTGTCATTCTATTTCGTTCTGATTTTCATTTACTTCTTTCTTTCCACTACAGCAGTTTCCATGCTTACTATCCTTAAACATCATCGCCATCATAAGTACCATCATTATAGGACATATGAAAGGTGCTATTCCACCTATTGCTACTTTAAATCCTGTTCCAATATTTATAAAAGAAAGTGC
>NZ_AUUU01000175.1 GCF_002760435.1 Clostridium sp. LS | reverse complement strand
GATTATATATTATTCATAGTTCTATGGAGAAGAAGTTATAAGAAAAAGTTTGAAGGCGAGTTGTTTGTAATTTATTTAATTGCTTTTGCCATAATAAGAGGTATTGTTGAATTCTTTAGAATAAATCCAGTTATTTGGGGTCCGTTTTCAATTTCACATTTATTAAGTTTTGTTTTAGTCATTATTGGATTACTCATTTATAGATTTTTATCCAAAAGAACTACAGGAAACGATAATATTTATGTAGAAGAACATAGATTAAAATTAACAACTTCAATATTATATTTAATTGTTTTAATAGCAGTATCTGTTTTTATATTTTATTCTGTACAAGGTTGATTATCTAAAATAAAAGGGATTTGATGATTTAAATTATCAAGTCTCTTTTATATTTTTAGATGTATTTTTAATTATCTTCATAATATCTACACATGTTCTTTGTATACTTTATTCAGGTTGATAATTCAATTATAAAAAATATTAAGATATTAAATGATTTAGAGAGGGGTGAGGTCATGTTAAGTTTTATAGAAGCTAAAAATGCAGTAAGTAAAGAACTTCATGAAGTAGAGATGATTTTAAGAGATATGGGAAAAAACTTTAGCACAAATTCAGCAAAAGAGATATTTGATTACTTTTTTAATTCTACTGGAAAATATCTTCGTCCTACATTAATAATTCTTTCTGCTAAGGCTATAAAACCATATATGACTATAGATCAAAGAGAACAAATAATTAATTTATGTGTAGCTGTTGAACTTATTCATAGTGCAAGTTTAGTGCACGACGATATAATCGACAATGATTTAATGCGTCGCGGTCAAAAAACATTAAATAATATATATGGAAGAAAGATAGCAGTTTTAGCAGGAGATACTTTTTATGCTAAAGCATTTTCCATCTTATTAAATCTACCAACGAGAGATGCAGAACAAATAATTACTAAGGTCATTGAAAAAATGTGTATAGCAGAAATTGAACAAGCCCAAGTAAATGAAGTTTCAAAGCAGGATTATATAAATATAATAGAAGGAAAAACTGCAGCGTTTATGGGTGCCTGTTGTAAGCTTGGAGCAAAAGCAGTTGAAGGAAGAGAAGAAGATATTTCAGCTTTAGAAAGCTTTGGTTTAAATTTCGGAATGGTATATCAAATTATAGACGACTGCATAGATGGTGACACTAATGCAATAAGGAATAATATAACTATTGAAAATGCCAAAGAGTTTGCTTCAAAAGCCAATGAAGCTATTGAGAATTTGGAACCATCAATTTATAAACAGGGGCTTATAAGTCTTTTAAATTATGTACTTGAAGCTTCAAAGCCTGAAAGAAAAAAAGCTTAATTAAAGTTTTGGAAATTAGAAGGAGTCGATAAAAAATGAAAATTTTTAATAATAAGTATTTAGTTCCTGTATGGACTGTTCTACGTGTATGGTTAGGATATCAATGGATAGTCCCAGCAATGGAAAAACTTAAAGATCCAAAATGGGTAGGTAGTGAGGCTGGTACAGCTATAACAGGATTTTTAAAAGGGGGACTAGCTCAAGCTACGGGAGAACATCCATCAGTGCAATGGTGGTATGCAAGGTTTATAGAAAATGTTGCGCTGCCAAATGCCAAAATATTTACTTATCTAGTTCCATATGGAGAACTTCTTGTAGGTATTAGCTTAATACTTGGAGCCTTCACAATAGCAGGTTTGCTTGGTGGTGCCCTTATGAACTTAAATTACATGTTAGCAGGGACAACAAGTACTAATCCAATTTTATATACTGCAGCTATAATCTTAATGGTAGCTGGAGCTAATGCATATAAAATGGGTATTGATCAACTAATTATATCTTTTTGGAAAAAGAAATATGGTAGATGATAAATATAGCATAAAAAAATTTAAATATAATTTAACAAGAAATCAAGTCTTTAGACATGAAAATGAAGGGAGTTTAATAAACAATGAAAAAGAAAACAATTAGAGGTGCAGTATTAGGTTTAGTTCTTACATTAGGTCTTTCAACAGCAGCTTTTGCGGCTGGTATGGAAGACATGGATATGGGACAAGGAACACAAAAAAGTTCAAATGGTATAAACGCAGAGTTAACTTTTAATAAAGATAATAAAGTAAAAACTGGTAAGAATGATGTGATGGTTACATTGCATGATAGTAATAATAAAGAAATTGATAATGCCAATGTTAAAATTAGTGCAGAAATGGACAAGAGTTCCGACATGGGTGGCATGAATATGGATAAGTCAAAGCCAATTGAGGCTACATTAGAAAGTAGTGGAAAAGGCCAATACATGGGGAATATAGATTTTTCTGACAAAGGAAAGTGGATTGTTACAGCTAATGTTATGGTAAATGGAGAAAAAAAGGATGTTCAATTTGATGTAGATGTAGCAAGCAGTGGTCCAAACTGGGGAATAATTGGTGGATTTATAGGTGTGGTAGCAGCAATAATCATAGTAGCTGTAGTAAAGAAAAAACAAAGTAGTAAATAAAGCTGAAGAATAGAGGTGACAGTTTAATGTCAAATTTAGAAAGGGAAACTCGTGATGAAACAAAGTCATCACAAGATCAATCAGAAAGTAATTTATTAGACAATAAACTAATTAAGAACTTTATGAAGAGTAAATGGTATCCAGGAATATTTCAACTATTTGTAGGATTAGTATTTACGTTTATCGTATTTGAATTGTTGACTGGACCTACCGATGCAGCTGATAATTTTGGTACAGCAGGAACATGGGTATTATGGTGGCCTATTCTTCCTATACTATTATTTTTAACAGGTAGATTTTGGTGTACTATATGTCCATTTGGTGCATTAAGTGATTTAGTTCAAAAATTTGTAGGAAGTAAACAACCAGTACCTAAATTTTTAAAAAAATATGGAGTATGGCTAATAGATGCTATGTTCTTAGCAATTACATGGAGTGATCACGTTTTTGGAGTTGTTGAATCACCTAGAGGTTCAGGAACATTACTTTTACTTATTACAATTGGAGTAATATTCTCAGGTGCATTTTGGGAGCGTAGAACATGGTGCAGATATCTTTGTTTCTTAGGAGGTTTATCTGGGAATTATTCTAGAGCAGGTATGTTACAATTACGTGGAACAAAAGAAATATGTGCTAAATGTACAGCAGCACATTGCTACAAAGGAACTGAAAGAGCAGAAGGATGTCCGATGTTTGAATTTCCAAAAACAATGGAAGATAATGCAGAATGTAATTTCTGTGGAAACTGTGTAAAGAATTGTCCTAACAATTCAATCAATATATCATTGCGTCCACCGACTAAAGAATTATGGTTTATAAGAAAGCCGAGATTTGATGCAGCATTTTTAGCAGTTGTAATCATGGGAATAGTATTTGTTCAAAATATTACAATGCTGAACATATGGGATGGAATACTCGCATGGCTTGAAAATACAGTTGGAACAGATAGTTATGCAATCACCTTTACTATAACATTTATTATAGCTATGGCTATACCAGTAGCGCTATTATCTATAACAGGATTAGTTGCAAAGATATTTAATAAAGCTTCATTAAAAGAAAACTTCACCAAGTATGGATATGCAATTATACCATTAGATATGGCTGCTCATATAGCTCATAATTTATTTCACTTGTTAGCAGAAGGAAAATCTGTATTTTATACATTTATAGAATTATTCGGAGTTCAAGTGCAGAATACATCTACAGCTATTCTTGATGATCCGACAATTCAAGTATTTCAATTTTTATTAATAGGAATTGGTACTATTGGTTCAATCTATACTGTTTACAGAATTTCCAAAAATAATTATGAATCAAAAAAGATAAGTATAACAATATTATATAGCGTTCTTTTAATATTACTTGCAGTAGTTAATATAATGTTATTCTCATTACCTATGGCAATGCGTATGTAAAAATCTTTTATAGCTTATCTAAAAATGATTTTAGATAAGCTATAATATTATCTTTTGTATCGTATAAAAAAGAATAAATTAATATTAATAGAGAATGATTAGTTGGTAGAGGTGATTAAAAAGAAAATGACAATTAAAAAATTTAACTTATTTATTAGGGCTTCAAGGCCTTTTTCTTTAACAGCTTCAGTAATTCCAGTTGTCCTAGGAGGAATATTAGCATTAAAAGAGACTAACTTTAATATTGAATATTTTATACTTTCAATTATCGCAATTGTTTTTTTGCAGGCTTCAGTGAATTTATTAAATGATCATGATGATTTTATAAATAAAGTTGATACAAAGGAATCTCATAGTTCTAGCGGAGTAGTTGTTGAGGGCCTGCTGACTTTAAAAGAAGTTTATAGAAGTGGCATTACACTGCTAATTTTAGGATGTTTAATTGGTTTGCTTTTAGCTTACAATGTAGGGTTTATGATTTTAATTTTAGGGATCGTTGGGGCTTTATGTGGATATTTTTATACAGGAAAACCGTTAATGCTTAAATATAGAGGTTTAGGTGCACCTTTGGTGTTTATAATTTTTGGACCATTAATGACACTTGGAGGGTATTATTTACAGATGGAGAAGTTTACTTTGCAGTCATTTTTAATATCAGTCCCAACAGCGCTTCTTACTACTGCAATATTGCATGCTAATGATATCAGGGATATAAAACATGACAAGAAAGCCGGTATTAAAACACTGTCAATAATTATAGGCTATAAGAATGCACAGTTAGTATATTCAAGCTTGATTATACTTTCATATATTTCACTTGTCATAATGATATTTTTGAAGTATATTCCTTATTTAAGTTTAATTTGTTTATTAACAGTACCCGCAGCTATTAAAAACATTAACAAATTAAGAATTGGTGAAAATTCATGTGAGCATATTGCAGAGCTTGATAAAGAAAGTGGTAAGCTTCAAGGTCAATTTGGAATTCTTTTAATTTTATCAATTCTTTTATCTTATATTTTATAGAAAGGTGGCAATGCTTTGGAGAAACAGAAACGTAAGAATAAGGTCATTATTTCTTCATTAATCATAGCTACAATACTATGGTTTGTAATATTTGTGATTAAACCATTTAATTTTTGGATTGAAATGGCGTTATCCATATTATTGTTAGCAGTAATAGCACTATTTTCGGAAAGAAATTTAATATCATTTAGAAGTATAAAGTTAAGACATATATTTATTGGAATTATTTCAGCCATAATATTATACTTTGTTTTTTATGGTGGAAATATTATTTCGGGATATTTATTTCCCTTTAAAGATGCTCAAATATCATCAGTTTATAGCAATAGAGCACAAGGAAATTCATTACTTATCGGCACATTGCTATTATTTATAATAGGACCGGGAGAGGAAATTTATTGGCGTGGATTTATACAAAACAATTTTGCAAAAAAATTTGGAGAAAATAAAGGATATATATTTGCAACTTTATTATATGCTGGTGTTCATATAATTACATTTAATTTTATGCTTGTAATAGCTGCATTAGTGTGCGGAATATATTGGGGATGGATTTATAAAAAAGAAAAAAGCCTTATTCCAATAATAATATCTCATGCAATCTGGGATTTTACAGTTTTTGTGTTATTTCCATTAATGTAATACGTAGAAGATTATATATAAATTAATAATATAGAAAGAACACTGACTAATTTTTATAGGTTTAATTAAAAATGCGGGGTGATTTAATATGGCAGAAGCTAATGCAAATGATATAGAAAAGATTTTTTCGGTTATTGCAAAAAGATATGATATTTTAAATTCAATTTTAACTTTAAATATTGATAGATTATGGAGAAGAAAAGCAATAAAAATATGTAATATTAAAGAAGGACAGAAGGTTCTAGACTTATGCTGCGGTACAGGACAAATGATAAATTATGAATGTAAAGCAGTAGGAAAAAATACTCCAGTTATTGGTGTAGACTTTAGCCAAGAAATGCTTAATGTAGGAGCTGAAAGACTT
>NZ_AUUU01000174.1 GCF_002760435.1 Clostridium sp. LS | reverse complement strand
TCAGAGAAGGTGGAAGAACTGTAGGTTCTGGAGTTGTTACTAGCATAGTAGAATAAAAGAATTGATTATTGCCTGATGTTAGGACTAAGTTGTAGAACTTAGTCCTATTTAAAGGAAGATTGACAAGCGAATTATTCTATGATATTGTATAAAAGTGACATTTTAAGCAGTGCAAATTAGGAATAAACAAGAGATTAAATTTCTTGTTTAATATATATGAAAAACTGGAGGTGCAGTCATGAGAACAAAAATAACTTTAGCGTGCACAGAGTGTAAACAAAGAAATTATGATTCAATGAAAAACAAAAAAAATGATCCAGATAGATTAGAAATGAAAAAGTATTGTAAATTCTGTAAAAAGCACACTCTTCATAAAGAAACAAAATAATTAGCCGGAGTTATGACATATAGTTATTAAAGTTAAGGATGTGAAGATATGTCAGTAAAAAATAATGTAAAAGCTGAGAAAACTGTTAAAAATAATGGTTTGATTAGTTTTTTCAAAGAGGTTAAGATGGAGGTTAAGAAAATAACTTGGCCTTCAAAAGATGAGACAAAGAAAGCTTTTGTTGCAATTATTACATTCACGCTAATGTATACTATATTAGTTGGTGGACTGGATACTATTTTCGAGAAACTCCTCCAAGCGATTTTAAAATTGAAGTAAAAGGGAGGTTTGGGTGATTTAAAGGTCACCTTACAAGTATGAGTGATAGAGCAAGGTGGTATGTAGTACATACATACTCAGGATATGAAAATAAAGTTAAAGCAAACTTAGAAAAAGCAATTGAAAATAGAAATCTTGAATCATTAATTCATGATATACAGGTACCCATGGAAGAAGTGATTGAAGAAAAAGACGGAAAGCAAAAAGTCTCATTAAAGAAGAAATTTCCTGGATATGTGCTTGTAAAGATGCTAATGGGTGATGAAGCTTGGTACGTTGTAAGAAATACAAGAGGCGTAACGGGATTTGTAGGCCCAGGATCTAAACCAGTTCCTCTTTCAGATGAAGAAGTTGAATCGATGGGAGTATTAGAGACACCTGTTGATATTGATTTAGAAATAGGGGAAAGTATTAGAATTATCTCTGGACCATTAAGAGATTCAGTAGCTATAATACAAGAGATAATTGTAGACAAACGAAAAATAAAAGCTTTAGTAGACATGTTTGGCAGAGAGACTCTTGCTGAACTAGACTTTAATCAAGTTGAAAAATTAGTTTAAACAAACTAATTTTAATTAAGTGGGAGAACTAAAAAGTTCGTATATACCACAGTAATAGGAGGAATAACAAAATGGCTAAGAAAGTAACTGGAATGATTAAACTTCAACTTCAAGCAGGTAAGGCAACACCAGCTCCACCTGTAGGTCCAGCTTTAGGTCAACATGGTGTAAACATAATGGGGTTCTGTAAGGAGTTCAATGCAAAAACTGCAAACCAAGCTGGGTATATAATCCCAGTAGTTATCACAGTTTATCAAGATAGATCTTTTAGTTTTATATTAAAGACTCCTCCAGCAGCAGTTTTAATCAAGAAAGAAATAGGATTAGAAAGTGGTTCTGGAGTACCTAATAAGACAAAGGTTGGTAAATTAACACAAGATCAACTTAGAAAGATCGCTGAAACTAAAATGCCAGACTTAAATGCTGCAAATGTTGAATCAGCAATGAGAATGATTGCAGGAACAGCAAGAAGTATGGGAGTAACTATTGAAGAGTAATTCGTAAAAATAAGTGGGAGGTAAAAACCGTTAACACCACAGAGGAGGCAAATTATGGGAAAAAAATACATTGAAAGTGCAAAGCTTATAGATAAGAGTGCATTATATAATCCAGTAGAAGCGTTAGATCTTACATTAAAAACTGCAAAGGCAAACTTTGATGAAACTATTGAATTACATGTAAGACTTGGAGTAGATCCAAGACATGCAGATCAACAAGTTAGAGGTGCAGTTGTTTTACCAAACGGAACTGGTAAGACAGTTAGAGTACTTGTATTTGCAAAAGGTGATAAGGCTACAGAAGCACAACAAGCAGGAGCTGATTTTGTTGGAGCAGATGAATTAGTTCAAAAGATTCAAAGTGAAAATTGGTTTGATTATGATGTAGTTGTTGCAACACCAGATATGATGGGAGTTGTAGGTAGAATTGGTAGGGTATTAGGACCAAAAGGATTAATGCCAAATCCAAAATCAGGAACAGTAACATTTGATGTTGCTAAGGCGATTGAAGAAATCAAAGCTGGTAAGGTTGAATACAGAGTAGATAAAACAGCTATAGTTCACTGTCCAATTGGAAAGAAATCATTTGGAGTTGATAAGTTGAAACAAAACTTTAATGCATTAATGGATGCTTTAGTTAAAGCAAAACCAGCGGCAGCAAAAGGACAATACTTAAAATCAGTATCAGTTTCAAGTACAATGGGACCTAGTGCAAAAATTAATCCTACAAAAGCTTTAGATTAGTCTTGACTTAGCTAAAATTACGTAGTATAATTTTTGATGTTGTAAAAAGAAAATAATTTTTCCGTAGACAGTAGGTGCGAAAGCGTAAAGATATACTACCTACTTAGGTTATATATAATAGATGTTATTATAGACCTTCCATGTCTGCGGGAAGGTCTTTTTTAATAAAAGAAGCAGTTTGAAACTGTGAGGAGGTGGACTACAGTAATGAATAAAAACAGACAACTTAAAGAAGCAAAGGTTGCTGAAATTAAGGAAAAATTAGAAAAATCAAAAGCTGTTGTTCTTAGTAAGTATCAAGGTTTAAATGTTGAAGAAGATACTGCTCTTAGAAAGACTTTAAGAGAAGCTGGAGTTGAATATAAAGTATATAAAAATACTTTAGTTACTTTAGCAGCTAAAGAATTGGGCTTAGATGGTATAGTAGAATATTTAGAAGGACCTGTATCTGTAGCGTTTAGTTATGAAGATGTTACAATAGGTGCTAGATTATTAAATGATTTTGCTAAAGATCATAAGAAATTAGAATTAAAAGCTGGTATTGTAGAAGGAGAAATCTATGATGAAGCTAAGATAAAACAATTAGCAACAATACCATCAAAAGAAGTTCTTATTGCAAAACTTCTTGGAAGTATCAAGTCTCCAATATCAAGCTTTGCACGTGTATTAAGTGCTATTGCTGATAGTAAGGGAACTGAATCTGCAGAATAATAATCAGAGAAAAGTAAAAAAATAACAAAAAATTTCGGAGGTGCTATTAAAAATGACAAGAGAAGATATAATTCAAGCAATAAAAGAAATGAGCGTTTTAGATTTAAATGAATTAGTAAAGGCTTGTGAAGAAGAATTTGGAGTAAGCGCTGCTGCTGCAGTTGTAGCAGGAGGCCCTGTAGCAGGAGCTGCTGCTGCTGAAGAAAAGACTGAATTCGACGTAGTATTAGCAAGTGCTGGAGATAACAAGATCAAAGTTATCAAAGTTGTTAGAGAAATAACTGGATTAGGATTAAAAGAAGCTAAAGAAATAGTTGATGGAGCTCCTAAGACATTAAAAGAAGGCGTTTCTAAAGAAGAAGCTGAAGACATGAAAGCTAAATTAGCTGAAGTTGGAGCTACTGTAGAAGTTAAGTAATTAATTTTAAATGAAAAGGTGCTTTATTAAGCACCTTTTTTAAACTACATTTATAAAAGCTATATAAAATGCTTATTATAATGGGATAGGTATTTTATATAGCTTTATAAATGAAAGAATTCATTCACGATATTTATTGACAAGAAAAATGTCCTATGATATTATAATATAATGTATTATTCACTATGGAATACTATGTATTTATAGCTGAAAATAAGAGTATATTATGGTGGATAATGGTTATACTATAAAAAGACGCTGTCCGAAAGCAAAAGTCCTTAGGGAAAGTACGCTTTTGGCTATTTTAGTTTATTTTATACAAGGGGTGAAAATTCATGGTACATCCTGTCCAAGTTGGAAAAAGAACAAGAATGAGTTTTGGTAAGGTTAATGATGTTACCGAAATGCCAAATCTAATTGAGGTACAATTAGATTCATACGAATGGTTTTTAAGAGAAGGGCTGCACGAAGTATTTGATGATATTAATCCTATCACAAACTTCACAGGAAATTTAGTACTTGAATTCGTAGATTATAAACTTGATATGGAGAATATTAAGTATTCAGTCGAAGAATGCAAGGAAAGAGATGCGACTTATGCAGCACCATTAAAAGTTTCAATTAGATTGCAAAACAATGAAACTGGTGAAATAAAAGAACAAGAAGTGTTCATGGGAGATTTTCCATTAATGACTGAACAAGGTACATTTGTAATTAATGGTGCCGAAAGAGTTATAGTAAGTCAATTAGTAAGATCACCAGGAGTATATTACAACTACTCTATTGATAAGAGTGGTAAAAAATTATATTCATCAACTGTAATTCCTAATAGAGGTGCATGGTTAGAGTATGAAACAGATTCTAATGATGTAATCTATGTAAGAATTGATAAGACTAGAAAATTATCAATTAGTATTTTAGCAAGAGCTATGGGATTGGGCAGTGATCAAGAGTTATTAGACTTCTTTGGAGAAGAAGAAAGATTTAGAGCTTCTATAGAAAAAGATAATACTAAAACTAAAGAGGAAGCCTTATTAGAAATATATAAAAGATTAAGACCAGGTGAACCACCAACAGTAGATAGTGCTATATCTTTAATTGATACTTTATTTTTTGATGCGAAAAGATATGATTTGTCTAGAGTTGGTAGATATAAGTTTAATAAAAAACTTGCCTTAAATTTGAGAATTGCAAATCAAGTGGCAGCTGCTGATATAGTTAATCCACAAACTGGTGAGATTATGATAGAAAAAGGGCAAAAAATAAGTAGATTAGCTGCCGAAGCAATACAAAATGCTGGAATTAAATCGGCTGATATATTAATAGAAGATAAAGTTATCAGAGTAATTAGTAATAATTTTGTTGATTTAAAGAAGCAAGTTTCTTTTGATATTTCAGATTTAGGAATAAAAGAATTGGTTCATTATCCTACATTAAGAGAAATACTAGACAATTTCTCTGATGAGGAAAGCATTAAAGAAGAAATAAAGAAAAATATTAGTAGACTTATTCCAAAACATATTATTAGAGACGATATTTTTGCTACTATTAGTTATGAATTAGGGTTAGCTTATGGAATAGGTTATGTTGATGATATAGATCATTTGGGTAATAGAAGATTAAGATCTGTAGGAGAATTATTACAAAATCAATTTAGAATTGGTTTGTCTAGAATGGAAAGAGTAGTTAAAGAAAGAATGACTATTCAAGATCAAGAAGCAATAACTCCTCAAATGTTAATCAACATAAGACCAGTAGCAGCGGCTATTAAGGAGTTTTTTGGTAGTTCACAATTATCACAGTTCATGGATCAAACAAATCCATTATCAGAACTTACACATAAGAGAAGATTATCTGCGTTGGGACCAGGAGGACTTTCAAGAGAAAGAGCTGGTTTCGAGGTTAGAGACGTTCACCATTCGCATTATGGAAGAATGTGTCCGATTGAAACACCGGAAGGTCCGAACATAGGTCTTATAAATTCATTAGCAACATTTGCAAAAGTAAATGAATATGGATTTATCGAAACTCCATATAGAATTGTAGACAAAGAGAATGCAAGAGCTACAGACGAAATTAGATATTTCACTGCAGATGAAGAAGATCAATGTTTAATTGCTGAAGCGAAAGAACCAATGGACGAAAATGGAGCATTTATAAACAAAAAAGTCAGAGTAAGACACTTAGAAGATATATTAGTTGTTCCTGCAACTGAGGTTGATTTAATAGATGTATCAGCAAGACAAATTGTATCAGTTGCAACTGCGATGATACCGTTCCTTGAAAATGATGACGCTTCGAGAGCTCTTATGGGTTCAAACATGCAACGTCAAGCAGTTCCATTATTAAGTCCTCAAGCGCCAATAGTCGGAACAGGAATAGAATTTAAGGCTGCTGTAGATTCAGGAGTACTGCCAAAAGCAAAGAACGCAGGGGTTGTATCTTATGTATCAGGTGGTGAAATTCGAATCAAAAGGGATTCAGATGGTGGCACAGATATATATAAATTATTAAAGTTTAAGAGAAGTAACTCTGGAACTTGTATTAATCAAAGGCCTATTGTAGATACAGGTGAAGTAGTATACAAGAACCAAGTAATTGCTGATGGACCATCTACCGATTTAGGGGAAATTGCATTAGGTAAAAATATAAGAATGGGATTCATAACTTGGGAAGGTTATAACTACGAAGATGCTATGCTAATTTCTGAAGAGTTAGTTAGAGAGGATATCTTTACATCTATGCATATAGAAGAGTATGAATGTGAAGCTAGAGACACTAAGCTTGGGCCTGAGGAAATAACAAGAGATATACCTAATGTAAGTGATGATGCACTTAAAGATGTAGATGACAGAGGTATTATAAGAATAGGTGCAGAAGTAAGATCAGGAGACATATTGGTTGGTAAGGTAACGCCAAAGGGGGAAACTGAACTTACAGCAGAAGAAAGATTATTAAGAGCCATTTTTGGAGAAAAAGCAAGAGAAGTAAGAGATACTTCGTTAAGAGTGCCTCATGGAGAAGCTGGAATAATAGTTGATATAAAAGTGTTTACAAGGGAAAATGGAGATGAATTGAATCCAGGAGTAAATGAACTTGTAAGATGCTATATAGCGCAAAAAAGAAAAATTTCAGTTGGAGATAAAATGGCAGGACGTCATGGTAATAAGGGGGTTATCTCTAGAATATTACCAGAAGAAGATATGCCATTTTTACCAGATGGTAGACCTCTCCAAATATGTTTAAATCCACTTGGGGTACCTTCTCGTATGAATATAGGGCAAGTACTTGAAGTACACTTAGGTTGGGCAGCTAGTCATTTAGGATGGCATATAGCTACACCTGTATTTGATGGTGCTACGCAACCTGAAATAACTGAGTGTATGGTAAAGGCAGGATTTAGAGAAGATGCTAAAACTATATTGTATGATGGTAGAACTGGGGAACCGTTTGATAATCCAGTAACTGTTGGTATAATGTATATCTTAAAACTTCACCATTTGGTAGACGATAAGATTCATGCTAGATCTACAGGACCATATTCATTAGTTACTCAACAACCACTAGGAGGTAAGGCTCAGTTTGGTGGTCAAAGATTTGGGGAAATGGAAGTTTGGGCTTTAGAAGCATATGGAGCAGCTCATACACTACAAGAAATATTGACTGTGAAGTCAGATGATGTTGTAGGTAGAGTTAAAACATACGAAGCTATAGTTAAAGGTGAAAATATACCTGAGCCAGGAGTACCAGAATCATTTAAAGTTCTTATTAAAGAGCTTCAAGCTTTATGCTTAGATATTAAAGTTCTTAATGATGCACACGAAGAAGTAACTTTAAAAGAATTTGTAGATGAAGATATGGCAAATTTAGAAGTCAATATAGAAGGCAGCGAGGATATGCTTGTGCCGGAACCAGAAGTATTAGAAGATGACAGTTATGATCAAGTTAGAGATGATGATATAGATGATATTGATTATGACGAAGGCGTAGATATGGCTGATCTTGAGACTGAATTAGAACTTGATGATTTCAACGATGAACACTAATTTTGAAGGGAGGATTTACCCTTGTTTGAATTAAATAATTTTGATGCAATACAAATTGGTTTAGCATCTCCGGAACAAATAAGACAATGGTCAAGAGGAGAAGTTAAAAAACCTGAGACAATTAATTACAGAACTTTAAAGCCCGAGAGAGATGGATTGTTCTGTGAAAGAATTTTTGGACCAATGAAAGACTGGGAATGCCATTGCGGAAAGTATAAAAGAGTAAGATATAAAGGGATAGTTTGTGACAGATGTGGAGTTGAAGTCACAAAAGCTAAAGTAAGAAGAGAAAGAATGGGGCATATAGAATTAGCTGCCCCGGTATCTCATATTTGGTATTTTAAAGGAATCCCATCAAGAATGGGATTAATTCTAGATATGTCACCAAGGGCTTTAGAAAAAGTTTTATATTTTGCTTCTTATATAGTAATAGATCCAAAAGAAACACCTTTATTAAAGAAACAACTTCTTAATGAAAAGGAATATAGAGAAGCAGTAGATAAATATGGTGATGAAAGCTTTGTAGCAGGTATGGGTGCCGAAGCAATCCAAGAATTACTTAATGAAATTGATTTAGAAACTTCTTCAAAAGAATTAAAAGAAGAGTTAAAACAAAGCACAGGACAAAAGAAAGTTAGAATTATAAGAAGATTAGAAGTTGTAGAGTCATTTAGAAAATCAGGAAATGATCCTCAATGGATGGTTATAAATGTGATACCAGTTATACCACCAGATTTAAGACCTATGGTTCAATTAGATGGAGGTAGATTTGCAACATCTGATTTAAATGATTTATACAGAAGAGTAATAAATAGAAATAATAGATTAAAGAAATTACTAGATTTAGGTGCTCCAGATATTATAGTTAGAAATGAAAAAAGAATGCTGCAAGAAGCAGTAGATGCGCTGATTGATAATGGTAGAAGAGGAAGACCAGTAACTGGTCCTGGAAATAGACCGTTAAAATCTCTTTCAGATATGTTAAAAGGTAAGCAAGGTAGATTTAGACAGAACTTACTTGGAAAGAGAGTTGACTACTCAGGTAGATCAGTTATAGTTGTTGGACCAGAATTAAAAATGTATCAATGTGGTCTTCCAAAAGAAATGGCTATAGAATTGTTTAAACCATTTGTAATGAAGAAGCTAGTGCAAGATGGAATAGCACATAATATAAAGAGTGCTAAAAGAATGGTAGAAAGAGTGTTGCCGCAAGTATGGGATGTATTAGAAGAAGTAATTGCAGATCATCCAGTATTGCTTAACCGTGCTCCTACGCTTCACAGACTTGGTATTCAAGCATTCCAACCTGTATTAGTAGAAGGTAGAGCTATTAAGCTTCATCCATTGGCATGTACAGCATATAATGCTGACTTTGATGGAGACCAAATGGCTGTCCATCTTCCATTGTCAGTGGAAGCGCAAGCTGAAGCAAGATTTTTAATGTTAGCAGCAACAAATATCTTAAAGCCATCAGATGGTAAACCAGTTTGTGTTCCTACGCAAGATATGATTCTTGGATCATATTATTTAACTATGGATAAAAGTGGTGCAAAAGGCGATGGAATGACATTCTCTAGCAAAGATGAAGCTATAATGGCATATGAAGTTAAAGAAATTGATATACATGCTCAAATTAATGTTAGAATGTTTAGAGAAATTGATGGTGTAATGAAATCTAAGATTATTAAAACTACTGTTGGAAAGATTATATTCAATGAGTCAATTCCACAAAATCTAGGATTAGTAAATAGAGAAAACGAAGAAGAAGCGTTTGATCTTGAAGTTGATTTCTTAGCTACTAAGAAAACATTAGGAAAGATTATTGATCAATGTTATATGAAACATGGTCCAGTAAAAACATCTATAATGCTTGATAATATTAAAGCATTAGGTTATCATTACTCATCAATTGGAGCTGTAACAGTTGCATCATCAGATATAATAGTTCCAGAAGTAAAGTATGATTTACTTAAAGAGGCAGATGAAACAGTTGAAAAAATCGAAAAGATGTATAAAAGAGGATTCATATCTGATGATGAAAGATATGAAAGAGTTATAGAAAAATGGACTCAAACAACTGAAGATGTAGCGAATGCATTAATGGATAGTCTTGATAAATTTAATCCAATATACATGATGGCTGATTCTGGTGCCAGAGGATCTAAATCTCAAATAAAGCAATTAGCTGGTATGAGAGGTCTTATGGCAAGTCCATCAGGTAAGATCATTGAATTGCCTATCAGAGCATCATTTAAAGAGGGGTTAGATGTTATAGAATACTTCCTATCTACTCATGGAGCTAGAAAAGGTAATGCCGATACAGCTTTAAAAACTGCCGATTCAGGATATTTAACAAGAAGACTTGTTGATGTATCTCAGGATGTTATCGTAAGAGAAGAAGATTGTGGTTCAGATGAGGGAATTTACGTAAGCGAAATAAAAGAAGGTAATGAGACTATCGAAGAATTAAGAGAAAGATTGATTGGTAGGTATACTGCAGAAGATATTGTTAATCCTGATAGTGGTGAAGTAATACACCCTAAAAATGAATATATGGATCCATATATAGCTGATAAGATAGTTTCAGCGGGGATTAAGAAAGTAAAAATTAGATCAGTGTTTACTTGCAGCTGTAAAGTTGGTGTTTGTTCTAGATGTTATGGTATGAACATGGCAACAGCTAAAAAGATCGATATTGGAGAAGCTGTTGGAATAATAGCAGCTCAATCAATCGGAGAACCAGGAACACAGCTTACAATGAGAACATTCCATACAGGAGGAGTTGCAGGAGCAGATATTACTCAAGGTTTACCTAGAGTAGAAGAGTTATTTGAGGCTAGAAAACCAAAGGGTCTTGCAATAGTAAGTGAAATTGCTGGTACAGTTAGAATAGAGGAAACAAAGAAGAAGAGAACTGTAGTAGTTATGAGTTCTGATGGTGAGGAACGCAGCTATGATATACCATTTGGATCAAGATTAAGAGTAAGTGATAATGATTATATTGAAGCTGGAGATGAAATTACAGAAGGATCAGTAAATCCACATGATATAATGAGTATAAAAGGTATAGATGGTGCAAGAAGATACTTACTTTCAGAAGTTCAAAAAGTTTATAGACTACAAGGTGTTGATATCAATGATAAGCACTTAGAAGTAGTTGTTAGACAAATGACTAGAAAGATAAAAATACTTGAATCAGGAGATACTGACTTATTACCAGGAACTATGATCGACATGTTTGATTTTTATGAAGAAAACGCTAGAGTTAGGGAATTTGGTGGAGAAGAAGCGAAGGGAGAACAAACTCTATTAGGTATAACTAAAGCAGCGTTAGCAACTGACAGTTTCCTATCAGCAGCTTCATTCCAAGAAACAACAAGAGTTTTAACAGAAGCAGCAATAAAAGGAAAAGTTGATCCTTTAGTTGGATTAAAGGAAAATGTAATAATTGGTAAGTTAATTCCGGCTGGTACTGGAATGATGAGATATAGATCTTTAAAAGTAGAGACAGATAGTGAATTAGTTGAAGAGACTATTCCAGAAACTATTGAAGAATAAACCTTTTATTATATTGACATGTATATAGTTAAATGATAAAATACAATTTGTGTGATTTTAAATATAAAATCACACAAATAAATGTTAATGTAGTCAATTAATGAATTAAATTGATATCTCTAATTGGAGAAAACAATTTATTACATATAATTTAGACATAATTAATGAAATTATATGGCATCATTGTATAAGATGTTGTTATATAATGGAATAAGTTAGCGTTTATCTTAATTTAAAAATAGATAAATAAATTTCAGGAGGTGAAAAAATGCCAACTATTAGCCAATTAGTAAGAAAAGGCAGAAAATCAGCAGTAGTTAAATCAACTGCACCAGCACTTAAAGAGTGTCCTCAAAAAAGAGGGGTATGTACAGTAGTTAAAACAACAACTCCTAAGAAACCTAACTCAGCGTTAAGAAAAATTGCCAGAGTTAGATTAACAAATGGATTTGAAGTAACTGCATATATTGGTGGAGTAGGTCACAACTTACAAGAACATAGTGTTGTTCTTATAAGAGGTGGAAGAGTTAAGGACCTTCCTGGTGTTAGATACCATATCGTAAGAGGTGCATTAGACTGCGCTGGAGTAGCTAACAGATTACAAGGAAGATCAAAGTACGGTGCTAAGAGACCTAAGAAAAAATAGGACTTTTAACAAAAAGTAGTGCTTATCTTCAACATAAATTATAGATTTGAATTTGAGTTTATATAGATGTAAGAGATGTAGCACTTTGCGGTATAAAAAATACCGAGTACCGATGAACTTAAATTAATGTTAAGGAGGGAAGAAAAGTGCCAAGAAAAGGACATATTGCAAAGAGAGATGTATTACCAGATCCAGTGTACAATTCAAAAGTTGTTACTAAATTTATAAATAGTATAATGGAAGACGGTAAAAAGGGTGTTGCCCAAAAGATATGCTATGATGCATTTGAATTAATAGCAAAAAGAAGTGGAAAAGAAGCTTTAGAAGTATTTGAGGATGCTATGAACAATGTAATGCCATTACTGGAAGTTAAAGCTAGAAGAATAGGTGGTGCTACTTATCAAGTTCCAATAGAAGTTAGACCAGAAAGAAGACAGACTTTAGGAATAAGATGGATGTTAATAGCAGCAAAAAAAAGAGGCGAAAAGCTAATGAGTGAAAGAGTAGCTGGTGAATTACTAGATGCATCTAACAACACAGGAGCAGCTGTTAAGAAGAGAGAAGATACTCACAAGATGGCAGAAGCTAATAAAGCATTCGCTCACTACAGATACTAATATATATAAAACTGTTTTGGCTTATGCTAAGGCAGTTTTGTCAAATTAAATTATATTTACTCGTCGAGAGGAGGACAAATAAATGGCTAGAAAATATCCTTTGGAGAAATTCCGTAATTTTGGTATAATGGCTCATATAGACGCAGGTAAAACAACAACTACCGAACGTATATTATTCTATACAGGAGTGAGTCATAAAATAGGAGAAGTTCACGATGGTGCGGCTACAATGGACTGGATGGTTCAAGAACAAGAAAGAGGTATAACAATTACTTCTGCTGCTACTACATGTTTCTGGAAAGATCATGAACTTAATATCATTGATACTCCTGGTCACGTAGACTTCACAGTTGAAGTTGAAAGATCATTAAGAGTACTTGATGGAGCTGTTACAGTTCTTGATGCTAAAAGCGGTGTTGAACCACAAACTGAAACAGTGTGGAGACAGGCAGATAAATATGGCGTACCAAGAATGATTTATGTAAATAAGATGGACGCAACAGGTGCTGACTATTTTAGATGTGTTCAAACAGTTAAAGAAAGATTAAAAGCAAATGCAGTTCCAATTCAAATCCCAATCGGTGGAGAAGAAAATTTTAAAGGTATGATTGACCTTATAAGAAATATAGCTATCATGTACTATGATGATCTTGGAAAAGATATGAGAGAAGAAGCTATACCAGCAGAATATGCTGATCAGGCTGAAGAATACAGAAGTGCTATGGTAGAAGCTATCGCTGAAACTGATGAAGAATTAATGGAAAAATATTTAGAAGGTGAAGAAATCACTGAAGCTGAATTAAGAAGTGCTTTAAGAAAAGCTACAATAGCTAATGAAATTTATCCATGTATTTGTGGTTCTTCATATAAGAATAAGGGTGTTCAACAAATGATCGATGGAGTAGTAGATTATTTACCATCGCCATTAGATATCCCATCTGTAAAAGGAACTACATTAGAAGGTGAAGAAGATCATAGAGAAGCTTCAGACTCTGAACCATTATCTGCATTAGCATTTAAGATTGCTACTGACCCATTTGTAGGTAAATTAGCTTTCACAAGAATCTACTCAGGAATAATGGAAAGTGGTTCTTATGTTCTTAACTCTACAAAAGGTAAGAAGGAAAGAATTGGTAGACTTGTTAAGATGCACTCAAACTCAAGACAAGAAGTTGAATCATTAGAAGCAGGAGAACTTGGAGCAGTAATCGGATTAAAGAATACTACAACAGGTGATACTTTATGTGCAGAAAATAAACCAATAATTCTTGAATCAATGGATTTCCCAGAACCAGTTATAAATGTAGCTATTGAACCAAAAACAAAAGCTGCTCAAGAAAAAATGGGGTTAGCATTAGCTAAATTAGCTGAAGAAGATCCTACTTTTAAGACTTGGACTGATACAGAAACAGGCCAAACAATTATAGCAGGTATGGGAGAACTTCACTTAGAAATAATTGTTGATAGACTTACAAGAGAGTTTAAAGTTGAATGTAACGTTGGAGCACCTCAGGTTGCATACAAAGAAACAATCAGAAGTGCTGTTAAGGCTGAAGCTAAGTATGCTAAACAATCAGGTGGTAAAGGACAATACGGTCATGCTGTAATTGAGATGGAGCCAACTGAAGGTGAATATGTATTTGAAAATGCAATTGTAGGAGGAGCTATTCCTAAGGAATACATACCAGCAATTGATAACGGTATTCAAGAAGCTGCTTTAAGTGGTATTATTGCAGGATATAACGTTATTAACTTCAAAGTTAAATTAGTACACGGTTCATACCATGAAGTTGACTCATCAGAAATGGCATTTAAAATTGCTGGATCTATGGCGTTTAAAAATGCTATGGCTAAGGCAAGTCCAGTACTTCTTGAACCAATGATGAAGGTTGAGGTAACAGTTCCAGAAGAATACATGGGAGATGTTATTGGAGATATCAACTCAAGAAGAGGTAGAATGGAAGGAATGGAAGCTGTTAATGGAGCTCAAGTTATTAGAGCGTTTGTTCCATTATCAGAAATGTTCGGATACGCAACATCATTAAGATCTAGAACACAAGGTAGAGGAGTTTACTCAATGGTATTCGATCACTACGAAGAAGTTCCAAAGAATATTCAAGAACAAATTGCTGGTAGCAGAGCTAAGTAATAAGTAGTATGTAACTATGTTTGATACCATTTATAATTAATTATCATATAATATTATTATTTTGAATAATTTTTATATAAATGGTAAAAAACTTAAATAATAGATATAGATATTAGAATATCTATAAGTTATAATATTTACGAAAAGATTGTTTAAAATAATGTCTTTAAGGGAGGAAAATTATAATGGCAAAAGCAAAGTATGAAAGAAGTAAGCCACACGTTA
>NZ_AUUU01000019.1 GCF_002760435.1 Clostridium sp. LS | reverse complement strand
AGAGCACCTGCCTTGCACGCAGGGGGTCAAGAGTTCGAATCTCTTTATCTCCACCACTAGGAACTATGAATTTTATAATTCATAGTTTTTTTATTATGGAAAGTTATATGTGACATAAATTTAAAATAAATTATAACAACAACCATTTTAGAGAAGTTAATATTGCCTTAAGCAAATTGAGAAAATGGTAGAAGTATCTCATAAAATGAATTAAAAATACTAACTATTAAAGTATACAATCAGACAAATATAATATATAATTTATATGTAAAATATATGAAGGAATGTTATTTTAATATAATTAAATAGTTGATATAAAAAGAAAAATTATAATTATGAGAGGGTAGGATTTATGGTACGAACTATTGTCTGTAAAAAAGATGGGTGTAGTGGAAATGAGTTTCATATAGTAACCGAGGATAATAGGCTAAAATTAACATGCAAAGATTGTGGAAGTACTTATTATTATGATGTTAGCTATTATGACTTTATGATGTTATCAAACTGTGAGGAATGTAATAATGATACATTTAAAGTATTTAATAATTTAGAAAAACAGGGCATATATGCAAAATGTACAAAGTGTGGTTCTCCGCCAGAAAAAGTATTTATAGATGATGAAGGTATACAGGTAACATATGAAGCGAAATTATTACAGGATATAAAGCAATTTATGTATCAAATTGATCAAAGGATTTGTAACCTTGAGATGAAGATTGATGGATTAGAAAAAGGGCAGGAATTGTTAGAAGAGTCACTAGCTTATATAAATAGATATATGTCAGAGTAAAGTTTTCTGGAAGTATAATCTAACATTTTAGGCTGTTTAAAATATAAATTGCATACAATTTTTCTTACTTAACGTAGAAAGTTATGCGTAAGATAAGATATAATAAATATAGAAAATAAAAATTGCTTATAAGAGGATGAAAATGAAGAACAAAAGGGAAATAGTTTATTGGATATTACTAATTGCTTGGATGGGTGTAATATTTATTATGTCTAATCAGCCAGCAAGTATATCAGATTCGGAAAGTGTTGGGGTAATAAAATTGCTTTCAAGCTTAGGTTTAGATATGAATGGAATTTTTGGGCAATTTGCTAATTTTATTGTTAGAAAGTGCGCTCATTTTTTAGAATATATGATTCTAGCGTTACTTGCCTTCAATGTATTTACTTTATATTACAATATGAAGCAAGTCATTATTTTTACAATAATTTTGGTCTTTATTTATGCTTGTACTGATGAAGTACATCAATTGTTTGTACCTGGAAGAGAAGGGGCAATTAGAGACGTGATTATTGATACGACAGGTGGTACTATCTTAATTATAATTAGGATATTAAGGCTTAATTTGGCTAAGTTATATGCAATGAAAAGAGAAAATTAATATAAGTATTTATTCTAATAATTTCTATTTGTCTATCGTAAGAATTATCCTGAAAATAAGAGCTATAATTAATATGTATTGCAAGCTTAGCAATATATATTAATTATAGCTCTTATTTTAGAATTTGGTGATAAGATATTTTATGCATTAGAAGTAGAGATAGGATTCTATAGTTCATTTCACTTTATAGCAGAAAGTATATATTTAAGTTATAGGATTTAATTGACACTTTACAGAAGAACAGTCTTCAGATTTTTTAACCTGAGCTTAATTAAAGCTGCTATCTTAAAGATAATATAAGTAAATGTAAGTAGCAACAACCAATCAAAAATAAAATTAAATAAAAATAATTGTTTGGCTGTATCAGCTTTGCCATTACCTACAAATGGCATTGGAAATTGCGCAACGCTAATCAATATGACAGTCCATAATAAAAACAATACATTTTTTATATAGAGGTTTGATTTATTTTTGAAGTATTCATAAAAGGAAAATATTATTACTGTAAGATAAAATAAAATTATAAAATATAAATTTTTAGGTAGTATATTTTCTCTAAGATATGACCAAAGTGTAAATCTATGTAATTCTCTAACAGGTGTTTGAGTATAACTTTGATAGCATTTGCCTAGAGAAGTACTAGTATAGAATACTTTACCTGCAGTATATTTCATACCATTAAATAACCTTATAGGGTGAGTTAAATAAAATATAGCAAGCTTCGAATTATTTATCTTATTATAAAACTCTTCATCAGTTATTTCACTTCCTGGAATATATTTTACATATTCACTTGAATCTAAATAAGCATGTTTTTTTGCCTCTACAGCCATATCTGGATTAAGCCCTAAGTCAATTAAATCCTGTTCAGGAGTTTTTGAACCATTTAAAACACCATAAAATACAGAGTTATATTGAGTATCTTTAGATAAATTATCACTATTTTCGCTAATGCGGATAGGGTATATGATAATTATGCAAATAAGTGCAAATGAAATAATTAAATTTATTGCATTTAAAGTATGTTTATTATTCCATATTATTTTTATTAGAAGAAAAATAATAAAAGGTAAGGCAGTAACTACTTGTAGCTTTGAACCTATAAATAAAAATGCTGTTAATAATATAAAAATTATTCTTAGCATTATATTCTTGTTGTTTTTTATTACATATTTATAATGAATATAATTAAGAACAGATGCAATAAAAAGTAATAATGCAGTTATCATCATTGGTTCGCCATATAGGCTGTTAAACCAAATAAGATAATTACCGTCAAAGAAAACAAATAAAATTAGAAGTGCAACTATTATTAATTTAATATTATTTTTTATATTTAAAGATTTTAATATTATTGCAAATGCAAGAATATATATAATACTGTAGACTGTTGCTAAATACTGAGTTTTAAAGATGCTTTGCCCAAGTAGTTTGCATATATCATTAATATAAATAATTAGATAACTTAAGCTGCATCTACTAAGAATCTTAATTGTATCATCAATTTTAGCAATTTTGTAGTCAGTTACAATATAGTCATAGAATCTAATAAATTTAGGGTTATTTATATCTGAATCCAATAGGGTTAGTCCTGAAGGTCCCATAACTCTATCAAAATCACCTTGATCAGCTACACCTACTTGAGGCTTAATAAATAAAACTCCAACAGTTATTAAAATTGCGAGTATAATAAATGAAATTCTAATATAACTTGCTGAATCTTTTTTTACTTTCATTAAGTTTTCCTCCATAGTATTGATTTAAATTTTGGGTTACTACAATATCATTATAGTACCCAACATATAAAAATATAATGTATTTTTTGTTAAGATTACAATAAAATTATAAAAATAGATAAATTATTCAAAGCAATAGAAGAAATGTGATAATTTTCAGAAAATTTAGAAAATAAGGAGGATTTGAAAAATAAAAATAGAATAATAATATCACAGAGCATTATGAATTGAAAGGCAGGTGAATGCCAGTTTCCGGATAATTCATGAAATTGGCAGAATTTATGAAGGATTATAGTATTAAAAATTTAAGAAATGTAGGATTAATGGGACATAATGGAACAGGCAAAACATCCTTAGCAGAAAGTATTTTGTATTATTCAAAAATAGTAGATAGGTTAGGGAAGATTGAGGAAGGTACTACCGTTTTAGATTTTGATCCTGAAGAAAAGAAGAGACAATTTTCTATTGCACTTTCAGTAGCTCCAATTGAATTAGAAAATATTAAAATAAACCTTATAGATATTCCAGGATATGCTGATTTTCAAGGTGAATGTATTGAAGGAATGAGAGCAGTAGATGTTGGTATGATAGTAGTTAGTGGAGTTTCAGGAATAAAAGCTGGAACTGAAAGAGCGTGGGAATATTGTAATAAGATTAAATTACCGAGAACATTTTTTATTAATAAATTAGATAGAGAAAATGCAAATTTTGATAAAGTATTAACTTCTCTAAAAGAGCAATTCGGAATAAGTGTAGTACCAATTCAATATCCAATTGGAGAAGAAGATAATTTCAAAGGAGTAATAAATATTATATCTAAACAAGCGAGGATATATGATATAAAGACAAAGAATATACAAATAATAGATATACCAGAAGAACTAATGGATGAGGTTGAGAGATGTAAAAAAATGATTATGGAAGCAGTTGCAGAAACAGACGAAGCTTTACTTGAAAAATATTTCAGTGAAGGTGAATTAAGTGATGAGGAAATATATGGGGGATTAATAAACGGTTGTGCTAATGGTGATATTGCACCTGTTATGTGTGGAAGCGCAACGAAAGTAATAGGAATGGACTCATTAATTGATGATATAGTTGAATGTTTTCCGTCACCGGAATATGCAATTCCTCAAAAGGCTATGGATATTGTTAAAAATGAAGAGGTTTTCATAAGTTTGGATCAGGATAAGCCTTTTTCTGCTTTGGTTTTTAAGACTATTGCAGATCCATTTGTAGGGAAAATATCTTTCTTCAGAGTTATAACTGGGGAAGCAAAGGACGATATGACTGTATTAAATGTTAATAAAGATAAGAACGAGAAACTCTCTCACATCTGCTTTATTAGGGGAAAGAATCAAATCCCGGCTAAGAAAATAATTGCAGGAGATATAGGGGCAATTTCTAAATTACAATATACTAATACAGGAGATACTTTAGCAAGTCCAGATTTCAAAATTAAATATGATAAGATGAATTTTCCTAAAACAGTTTGTTCAATGGCTGTAATCCCGCAGGCTAAAGGGGATGAAGAGAAAATATCTCAAGCACTAACTAAGCTAAAGGATGAAGATCCTGTTTTTGAAATAGATAGAGATTTAGAGAATGCAGAAATAATTATTTCAGGATTGGGAGAGACACATATTAATATAATTGCAAGTAAGATAAAGAATAAATTTGGTGTAGACGTAGTGCTAAATTTACCTAAGATACCTTATAAAGAAACTATAAAAGGTTTTTCAGATGTTCAAGGAAAGCACAAGAAACAATCTGGAGGACATGGACAATATGGGGATGTTGTCATAAAATTTGAACCTAGAAATGATGGAAAAGAAGAATTAGAGTTTGTTGATAATGTTGTTGGCGGTGTTGTTCCTAGAAATTTCATTCCAGCAGTTGAAAAAGGATTAAGGGAATGTATAGTTCATGGGGTTTTAGCTGGATGTCCGGTTATAGGGCTTAGAGCAACTCTTCATGATGGATCATATCATTCTGTAGATTCATCTGAAATGGCATTTAAAGTTGCTGCATCTATAGCCTATAAAAAGGGACTTGAGCAAGCTAGACCTATTTTATTAGAACCAATAATGAATCTAGAGGTTATATTGCCTAATGAATATATGGGCGATGTGATAGCAGATATAAATAAAAAGAGAGGTAGAGTAATAGGAATGGAGCCAGAAGGAAGCAAGCAAAAGGTTATAGCAGAGGTTCCTCTAGCAGAAATTAGAAAGTATGCTACAGAGTTACGGTCATTAACTCAAGGTAGAGGTATATTTTCAAAAGAATTTGTTAGATATGAAGAAGTTCCAGAGACAGAAGTATCAAAAGCCATAGAAAGTATAAATGAAACAAGAAAATAAAGAATAATTATAATAATGTAAGTAAAAAAATATATTTTATATAATAATTTTTGAATTTAATTTAATAAATGGCAGTTGCACTTAATATGATAATCATGTATTGTGGTACAAGCAAGTGCAATCTGCTGTTTATTATTTTATTAATTAAATAAATTATGTAAAGTTTGCATTAAATCGGCAAGGATAAAATTTCTTACACTAATACATACTATTTTAGTATAGGCATATAATTTATTTGTACATTGCATTGATTGAGGAGGATGGGTTAATGTCAGATTATAGTATGGACATTAGTGGAAATATTGAGCTGAGTGATTATAGTAATATATTTGACTACTTAAATATAATAGATAAAGATGATAATTTTGTAATTAGAATTGATAAAAATAATAAAAATGATATTAATATAATAAATACAATGCTTAAAGATAATCAATTTGTTATTAGTTATGCAGAGTATGATGATTTTGGTAACTATTACATATGCGCAAATAAAGACTCTTCAAAAAATAATATTTAAAATACAGGTTTAAATAATGTGACATAGTATAGTATAATATTAATTATAGTAAATTGTTTTTAATTGGGATATTAATAAAATAAAGGAGAGTTATATTATGCAAAAATATGTTGTAGGAGTAGATTTAGGAGGCACTAAGATAAGCACGGCGCTATCTAATTTAAATGGAGAGGTAATAAGCCAAACAACAGTGCCAACTAATGCAAATGAGGGAGAAATTCCTGTATTAAATAGAATTATAGAATCTATAGAAAAAGTAATTAAAGATGGATCAGCTACTTATGAAGAAATAAAAGGAATTGGTATCGGTTCCCCAGGTCCTCTAGATGCTGAAAAAGGAACAATAATATATACACCAAATCTTCCATTTAAAAATTTCAACTTAGTTGAACCAATAAATAAAAAATTTGAAGTTCCAGTATTTTTAGATAATGATGCAAACGTTGCAGCAATTGGAGAATATATGTTTGGAGCAGGGAAAGGTGCTAAGAATGTAGTATTTTTCACAGTAAGTACTGGAGTAGGCGGCGGAGCTGTTTTAAATGGCAAAGTATATAGAGGGCATACTTCAAATGCATTAGAAATAGGACATATGACAGTAGCACCAGATGGCCCAAGATGCAACTGTGGAAACATTGGATGCGTAGAAGCAACATCATCAGGAACTGCAATTGCTAAAAGAGGACAAGAAGCGTTAGCTAGTAAAGTTGAAACTTCATTAAGAAAATATGATACTATTACTTCATATGAAGTATTCACTGAAGCAGCAGCTGGAGATCCAGTTTGTGTAGATATAATTAATAATGCAATGAATTATTTAGGAATAGCTGTTGCTAATGCAGTATCTATTTTTGATCCTGAAATAATAATAATCGGAGGAGGAGTATCAAAGGCTGGAGATATAGTTTTCGATACAGTAAGAAAAGTTGTTAATAAGAGATGTTTTAAATCTATGGCAGAATCAGTTAAAATTGTTCCAGCAGGATTAGGTACAGATGCTGGTGTAGTAGGTGCAGTGGCATTAGCATTACTGGAAACTGAAGGTAAATAATAATTATATAATTATATAAATAATTTATTATATAATTACTATAAATGTGAATAACTGTGAGAGATTAATCATACCTTATTACTAAGGGAGATTTTCGCAATGAATTTTTTCTTCTCATACATATTATCATGTTTGTTTTAGGCAAACACTTATTAAGAATTTTATTTTATAAGTTAAGGTATTTGCTTAAAATGGACCGAGATGAAAAAATTTTTTATATAAGCTATCTCTAGATATATTTAAATTTAGAGATAGCATATTATAAAAGAAAATATTTTTCAATGAAACCTATTCAATATTTAATTGAATAGGTTTTACTCTTATATCTTATTTCAGAGAGACAAAAGAAATCGTTGTAAGAATTAGTAATTTAGTAGTATAATTTTTAATTAAGAAAGTTCTTGATTGGATTTATAAATTAAATATAAGCAAAGAAGGTAATGGTATGAAAGCAGAAATTATAGCAATAGGAACAGAAATTTTGCTAGGGGATATAGTTAATTCGAATGCTCAATACTTAGCTCAAGAATTAGCAGCTCTTGGCATAGATATGTATTATCAACAAGTTGTAGGAGATAATGAAAAAAGAATTATGCATTCCTTTGATGAAGCATATAGCAGAAGTGATATCATTATAACTACAGGTGGATTAGGGCCAACAGATGATGATCTTACAAAAGAAATTGCAGCTAAGTATTTTAATAAGGAATTACTTCCAGATGAATATTCAATTGAAAAGATAAAAAGTTATTTTAAATTTAGAGATAGAAAGATGACACAAAATAATTTAAAGCAAGGTTTGATTCCTGAGGGAGCTATTATTATAAACAACAATAATGGTACTGCACCAGGTGTTATTATTGAAGAAAGTAACAAAATATTGATTATTTTACCGGGTCCACCAAAAGAAATGAAGCCTATGTTTGAAGAAACAGTTAAGCCTTATCTTCAAAAAAAAGCTGATTCAATATTAGTTTCAAAGATGATTAAAATACTAGGTATTGGGGAAAGCGCGGTTGCAGAGGAACTTAAAGATTTAATGGATGCACAGACTAATCCAACTATTGCGCCTTATGCTAAAGAAGTCGGTGTAATGTTGCGTGTAACAGCAAAAGCTGAAAATAAAAATGAAGCTATAAAATTAATAGAGCCAATAGAAAGAGAGATTAAGAATAGATTAGGGGATAATGTTTATGCGACCGAAAATGTTGAAATAGAAGAGGTTGTAGCTAAACTTTTAATTGAAAAAAATCTTACAATATCTACCGCTGAATCTTGTACTGGAGGAATGATAGCAAGTTCCCTTATTAATTATCCTGGAATATCTGAAGTATTCTTAGAGGGTGCAGTAACGTATTCCAATGAAGCAAAGCATAATAGATTAGGGGTTAGTAATGAGACTTTAAATAAATATGGTGCTGTAAGTGAAGAAACTGCGAAAGAAATGGCAATAGGAATTGCCAAAACAGCCAAAACCGATGTGAGCATTGTTACAACTGGAATTGCAGGACCAGAAGGTGGGACTGAAGAAAAGCCTGTTGGATTAGTTTATATAGGAGTTTATGTTCAAGGTGAAGTAACTGTTCAAAGATGCATTTTTAAAGGGAATAGAAATAAAGTAAGACTTCAAGCCACAATAACTGGGATGGATATGCTTAGAAGAATTTTAATTAAGAAGGATATTTAAGGTATATGAAATAAAATAATAGGCCGAAGATGCCATTCTAGTTTTCTCTAAGAAGTGGAACAGGCAAGCATACAGGTCTATTATTTTTTACATTGTGCCTAAAATAAAAATACCATAATATATGCTAATTTTAATAACATATATTATGGATTTACAAATTGTATATAAATAAAAATGGGGGAGAGGCGATTAAATATTGAAGTTAAATACTTCATTATTATTTATTTCCAAATACAATTTATTTATACATTATTTAGATTAAAATTTTTATTTTTTATAAAATTATTAATTTAGAGAACTATTGATAAAATTAAAATTTGGTTAATTGGGTATGGAACTACAGAAGTTTTTAGACTAATTTATGTGTTTTTTTAATCTTCAGTAGAATTTGACATAAGTTCTAAGGCATTACTCAGAACTTTTCCAAAGGAATCATTAATAACTAAGTCAGCTTTAGAATCAGCAGAAGTAGAGCTTTTGTTTATAAGCACAAGATTTTTACCTCTAAAATAATTGATAAGTCCAGCAGCAGGATAAACTATCAGTGAGGTCCCACCTATAATAAGAGTATCAGCTTTGGAAATTGCATCTATGGAACCTCTAATTACTTTATCATCTAAACCTTCTTCATAAAGTACTACATCTGGTTTAACTGCACCGCCACACTCAGTACAAGTAGGAACATCATTAGATTCTAAAATAAATTTTGCATCATAAAATGCATGGCATTTAACACAATAATTTCTATGAACAGAGCCGTGGAGTTCAAAAACATTCTTGCTTCCAGCCATCTGATGAAGTCCGTCGATGTTCTGTGTTACTATGGCCTTTAACTTTCCCATTTTTTCAAGTTTTGCTAATGATAAATGACCGTTATTTGGTTTAGCTTCTGGATATATAAGCTTTGATTTATAAAATTTAAAAAACTCTTCTGGATATTTAATATAGAAAGAATGTGATACTAATTGTTCAGGAGTAAACGTAATGTTTAGTTTTTCATTAAATAACCCATTTGAACTTCTGAAATCTGGAATATTAGATTCGGTACTGATTCCAGCACCACCAAAGAAAACTATATTATCACTTTCTTCAAGAATTTTAGCTAATTTGTTAATACTCATATAAACATCACCTCAATATATTTTATTTAGAAATTTGTTATTGATAATTATACTTATTTTTGAGCCTTCATAAAGACTATAGTAGTCCTTTCAGTTATAATTCTCGTTGATTTCCTATTAATTTTAAGCAATCTCCGGTATAAATTACTTTATCTAAATCATTAAAATTCTATAACTAGTTAACTTTATTATTGCACAATTAATGAAAAAAATAAAATAAATATATTTTTAATAAATAAATTGATAAAACACGGATTTGATGATAAAATGGTAAAAATAATAAAAAGTTTAATGAAAAAATTTAATACAATTAAAGTTTAAAAATGAAAAGAATTTATCAAAAAAATGATATTTAACTTCATACTGTAGTTTTGTTTAGTTTTTAAGTATTTTTTGCATTGTGAAGTAGAATATAAATATTTAATTTTATGAAAGTGGGGAAATCAAATGATTAATTTAAAACATCATATTTTTGTTTGTGCAAGCTGTAGAGTTAATGGAATGCAAAAAGGATTGTGCTACAGCAAAGATTCAGTAAAAGTAGTACAAAAATTTATGGAAGAAGTTGAAGATAGGGACTTAATAAATGAAGTAATGGTTACTAATACCGGCTGTTTTGGTGTATGTAGCAAAGGTCCTATTGTAGTTGTCTATCCGGAAGGAACTTGGTATGGAAATGTTAGCGTTGATGATGTCGAAAGAATAATGGACGAACATATTGAAGGCGGAAAAGTAATAGAGGAATTAGTAATTTAAGAAATTAATTTCCATGTACATAAACTATAAGTGATTTACTACTTACTTTTTACATGGGTGACAAATTTAATTCTATAAAGGAGATGTTTACGCATCTCTTTTTTCGGTTAATTAATTGTCTCTTATTTATATATTAGATATATAGTTGTAGTTAAAAAATGATATAGATATAAATAATGTAAAATAGGCAATATATAGGATAAATTATATATTATTTTATTCTTATATAAATTAATGAAAAAGTTTTTGAAAATATGTTGACATAATATCAATATCTAGATATAATACTACTTGTATCTGGTGATGACGGCGTAGAGGTAACACTCCTTCCCATTCCGAACAGGAAAGTTAAGGTCTACAGCGCTGATGGTACTGCATGGGAGACTGTGTGGAAGAGTAAGACGTTGCCAGGTAAGATGGCTCGATAGCTCAGTCGGTAGAGCAGAGGACTGAAAATCCTCGTGT
>NZ_AUUU01000002.1 GCF_002760435.1 Clostridium sp. LS | reverse complement strand
GTATGACGCGAAACAGGCAAGCATACTGGTCTATTATTTTTTTGATTGTGCCTTATATTATACTAATTCAAGAACTTGATCTTTGGATTCTTCTGCTGCTTCCTCCCTTTTAGGTTCTTGTGTAATTTTAAAGAATACTTCTCTATTTGTTATATCTACATGAATACATTCTACTTTAACTTTATCTCCAAGCTTATAAAACTTCTTTGTTCTTTCACCAACAAGACTTAGGTGCGCTTCGTCAAATATATAATAATCATCATCTAAGTCAGTAATATGAACTAAACCTTCAATTGTATTTGGAAGTTCAACAAATACTCCAAAAGAAGTAACTGAAGATATAATTCCCTCAAATTCTTGACCAATTCTGTCTTGCATATACTCAGCTTTTTTAAGATCATCAACTTCTCTTTCAGCATCTTGTGCTTTTCTTTCCATTTCTGAAGATTGTTTTGCTGCATATCCAACTATATTTTTTAATTTATTTATTCTCTTCTCATCCATTTCTCCATGCAAGTGCTCTTTTATGATTCTATGAATTTGTAAATCCGGATATCTTCTTATTGGAGAAGTAAAATGGCAATAATACTGTGCTGCAAGACCAAAATGTCCACTACATTCTGGTGCATATCTTGCCTGCATCATAGAACGTAGCAATAAAGTACTTACAACAGTTTCTTCATTTTTTCCTTTAACCTTTTCTAAAATATCCTGCAGAGTTTTTGGATGGATGTCTTCTGTCCATTGGATTGCATATCCTAGATTATAAATAAATTCTTTAAATTTAGCTAACTTTTCTTCGTCCGGATTCTCATGTATTCTATATACAAATGGTAAATGAGTACCAAACATATGCTCAGCCACTGTTTCATTAGCTGCTAACATAAATTCTTCTATTATCCTATTAGCAATTTCACGATCATAAGGCTTAATTTCAATTGGCTTTCCGAGCTCATTTAATATTATTTTAGCTTCTGCTATCTCAAAATCAATAGCTCCTCGTTTTGTTCTTTTTTCTCTAAGAATATTGCAAAGATCTTCCATCATTTTAAAATCTTCATAAAGATAATCATATTTCTTGATTAATTCTTCATCGTGATCTTTTAAGATTTTTGTAACATCTGTATATGTCATTCTTTCATTAGTTTTTATTATTGATTCTACTATCTCATGATTTACAACTTTACCTTTTCGATCTATTTCCATAAAACATGTTAATGTTAATCTATCAACTCTTGGATTTAATGAACATATACCATTGGATAATTTTCTAGGAAGCATTGGTATAACTCTATCAATTAGATAAACCGATGTAGCTCTTTTCAATGCTTCTTTGTCTAAAGGATTGCTTTCTTTAACATAGTGAGTTACATCTGCAATATGAACTCCTAATTTATAATTTCCATTACTTAATTTTTCAATAGATACAGCATCATCTAAATCCTTAGCATCTTCTCCATCTATTGTAACCATCCTTAAGTCTCTTAAATCTCTCCTTCCTTTATATTCTCTTTCATCAATTTCATCAGGTACTCCTTCAGCGTAACTTAATACTTTTTCACTAAACTCTTCTGGAAGTCCAAGTTTTTTGATAATCATTAGAATATCTATTCCTCTATCGCCTTTTCTTCCTAAAATTTCTGTTACAACACCTTCTGCTTTTCTATTTGCTTCAGGCCATTTAGTTATTTTAACTGTAACAACATCTCCATCTTTCGCACCGTTTCTATCCTTTTTAGAAATGAAAACATCCTTAGATATTCTAGGGTCTTCCGAAACTACAAATCCAAAGTTTTGTGAGTCTTCATATACACCTACTATCTTTGTTGTATTCCTTTCGATAATTTCAACTACTTCGCCTTCTCTTTTTTTAGTACTTGAATCTTCCCTAGTTACTTTAACTGATATCTTATCTCCATTCATAGCTCCATGAATACAGTTGCTTGGGATAAATACATCCTTTTGCCCTTCTTCATCTGGGATAAGAAAACCAAAACCCTTTGCATGGGCTTGAAGTGTACCAGTAATTAATCCTTCTTGATTATTTCCTTGCACTATCATATATTTATTTTTCTTATTTCTCATAATAAAGCCTTCATTCTCCATCATTTTTAATGTCTTTTTAAAGGCACTATATTCATTTCTCTTTATATCAAACACGGCAACTAATTCTTCTATATCCATTGGTCTGTATGCAGGTTCTTTCATAAAACTTGCTAACATCTGTTTAATACCCATAGTAATTACCTCCATTATACAATTTACTATATATTATTACTCTATATCTATATACTACCACAATAATATTCTACATTATAGATTTTATCTTATATTAATATTAGTATTGACACATAATTGATAATTTATTAAATATTTTAATTGCTACTGGGTAGATAATTAACTCTTTGAATTTTGCTAACTATTGAAAATATTGGGTACATATTACATTAAGGATAAAAAAAGTATAACAAATAAAATTTTAGAATATATAGCTTATTTAAATATTTGTACGTAAGTCATGCTATTCAACAGAAATTTCAATCGATCTTCAATCCTTCCCCCTCCAATTAGATACTATACCAAATTATAAGCCTGACACTTTCTTTCGAAAATGTCAGGCTTATAATCATAATCCTATATTCAGAGTTTACTTACTACCCATATTTATAAACAAAAGTATTGTTTTGCTAACTATAATTAAATACTGTATGTAATCTCTTTTTATTATTATTTTCCACCTACAGTTGCCGTGTAAATTCTCTCTATCAACTGTAAAGCACCTCTATATCCTATATGACTTCTGTTCAATACTAATGTTTCAGAGGATGGTGGATCTATTTCTAGCAGCAATGCATTTTTTTCTCGTGCTACTTCAGATTCCCATGTTGAACCTAATATTAATGGAACTCCTGAACCGAAATCAGCTTCTGAAAGTGATTTTTCTGCAAAATAACCATCTTCAATATATTCTACCTCTACAGATACACCTTCTGATAGATTTCTAAATTCCTCACTTATTTTCTCTCTAAATTGCTCTGGCGGATTATCCGTAATGATTTGCTTCACAGGTATGAGTCCTATCTGATCTGATAAAAATTTTGTATAAGCAAGTGCATAAGCACTATCTCCTACAACAGCAAATCTAGACGGTAAGCCATACCAATACTCTGAAAAAAAGTTTGAAAATGAATCTAAAAAGTAATAATAGATTTCTGATTCTTCTGCAATAAATGCTTCCGCTTTTTCAGCATTAATCCCTGCATATTCAACTAATTGTCTTATAAACGCAGTTGTAGCTTCCTCACCAATAGGTATTACAGGAATATGCAAATAAGGCTGATTATATTTTTTTTCTAAATGTTTCGCAATTTTCACTCCTACCCATGGTGATATTACAAGATTAAATTGTGCTTTAGGAATTTCCTTCCACTCTTTTACTCCACCACTTTGTGGTCCAAAAAGCACATTTACTTCAAAGCCTATGTTCTTTAAAATTCTTACAATCTCCAAATAATCTCCACGCCAATTTGTATTAAAAAAAGGTGTTTCAAACCATAAATTAATTAATCCTTTTTTCTTGTCACCTTCATAATCTCCAACAAATTGGTCTATAATTGCTTCTACGACAATTTCATGACCCACTAGGTTTGAACCTTTAAAGCCAGCTGTATCTGCATAAACTATAGGGTAACCTGCTTCACGATATGTTTTTACAACTGCTCCAACATCATCTCCTATAAGCTCTCCAGTACAGCCTGTGGCTACCACAAATAATTCACCATTATAAATTGCTAAAGCTGATTTTATTAAATCATCAAGTTTTTTTTCACCACCAAATACAATATCATTCTCACCTACATTTGAACTAGGAACGTTACCTCCACCATTACTGGTAGAGCCTTGAAAACCATTTTCAAATCCCATAAAAAAATATTGTTTATACATGCACCCCGGGCCACAGTTCGCAATTGGAACACCTCCCTTAATTGCCACTGTAGTATATACCCCACCGATCGCACAAGCATAATGTGGATGTACTATTGAACTACTTTCTTTCTTTATCTTAGTCTCAGCCATTCTAATCCTCCTCGAATATTTTTACGAAAACTCTTTTTCCGTATTTTTGCAATCATTAATTTTTTGACTCTTTATCTTAGGACCAATAGTTATGAATTCTTCTGACTTTCATGCTTGGTTATAGGTTCAAAAGGTATACCAAATACAACCTTATTAATTCTCATTCTATAACTGCCATTTAAACTCATTCACCTATAGTGCGAACTTCCCATATCCAATAGAATCGCCAGTTTTCAAAACGTCCTTAACTCATTCGTCCTTCATGTCCATAACCAATGTATCGACGTAGCTCCTTTACTAAAGTTTAACTCTTTCATTAAGTACTTCAGGATGTCTTGCAAGCAAGAACGGATCATCTTGGCTAAGCCACCATTCATTATACGGGCTATTAACGTGTCTAGAAAGAACTTCATTAAACTTCTTTCTAGCAAGAATATCTAACAAAACTTCACCTGTCCTAATTATTCCATCATAACCAACAGGAAAATGCTCATCCCCCATCGCTAAAGATGGAATGCCAAGTTTTGCCGCTTCAGGTGCCAGTCCTTGATGTCGAATTATTACAAAATCTGTCTTTACTCGTTTAAATAAGGCATTTAGTTGGAATGCCTGTGTTTTACTTACTGTAAAATTAGGGATATCTCCGTAACTACTAATAAGCTCCTGCAACGTATCTTGATTCTCATGTCCACCATCATAAACTGGATCATGATGGAATACCACAGAGCCATCAACCTCTATCCCTAATTCGCGCAATACTGAAATAAGGCTATGTGCATAAGATGAACCTGTCATAACAAATCCTTTAATCCCTTTAAACTTATTGCGCAATTCCTGAATTTTAGGAAATACTCTTTCATGCTCACTCTTTATATATTCTTCGGTTTCTTTTTCCTTGCCAACAATTTTACCAATTGCTCGGAGCCATGCATCGGTGCCTGCAATTCCATAGGGTTGAGGTGCATCAACCTGTGGAACACCAAAATGTTCCTCAAGTGCTGTAGCCATATAAGAGCCAAGTGTGTGACAAAATGTTGCAGTAACTGCAGCTTCCGATGCCTGAGCAAGTTCATCATAACTTGCCATGTCTATCATATAATTTACTTTCAAGCCAAGAGGTTTTAATATTTCTGTAAAATAATCGGTTCCCCATAAAGCTACAATGTTTATTAAATCTTTCTGCTTTTTCGGCTCACGCTTTACTATTTGACGTAAAACTCCATGCTGTGAAACATCAAATCCAGTACTCCAATGTTTTGATCTAAAGCCTTCACAATGCAACGGAATAACAGTTATTCCAATTTCTTCTTCCATCTCAGCAGCAATACTATCTATATCTTCACCTATAATAGCAGTAGCACATGACATGGAAATAAAAATTGCTCTAGGATTAAGACGTTCCTTTACATCTCGTATTGTTTGTTTTAGTTTATCTGAAGCACCAAAAACCATATCATTTTCTAAAAGATTCGTGCTATAAATTTGTAAATTCTGTGGTGGTTTATTTCTTCTTCCAAGTCCCATGTTAAAGGCAAGATTAAACCAAGGGTTATCTGCTGAACATCCAATTGGAGCATGCTGAATCAGTATACAGTCTGTAATATTTCCTATTTGACATTCAACAATCGCATTAGCACACATCGTCTGTTGATTTAGAGGCGAATTTAATTCACACAATCGACATGCTTTTTGTTTTTCACAATCACCATGTTTTCTTTTACTTCTCAATTCATAGTTTGATTCCTTCCATAATTCAGTTGCCGAACCATCCCAAGCAGTTATAGTTCCTAATCTCATTTCTCGGTTCTCTACTTCCGTTAAGTTAAGATTTATTGTTTTTTTTGACATTATATCACCCTTTCTATTTATATCCATGTGAAAAGTATATTTATTCTAAATCCGCTTTAATGTTACAGGTCGGACTTCTGGGAAAATGTACTATCTTCTTAAGTCTATTTTTACCCAATGAAAAACATGGGTGTTTTATAGTTGATTCGTTGTGGGATTGCCATTTATCCACCTCATATAGTCTTTTGAATTGAATTATTTTGAGGTTCATCAAATGGAGACTGCAGTAAAATTTAATTATCAAAAAGGGTTGTACTTAAATACCTGTCTCCTCTATCCGGAAACACAACAACTATATTTCCATTCTCTATTTCTTGAGATAACTTTAAAGCTGCTGCAAGTATTGCTCCTGATGATGACCCAACGATTAATCCTTCTTTTTTTGCTAATAATCTTACCTTTTCAAAAGCCTCTTCATCATTAACCTTAATAACTTTGTCGACTAAAGATATATCCATTGTTTTTGGAACAAAATCATTACCTATACCTTCGATTTTATAGCTTTTATGCTCTCCACCAACCATTGTAGAGCCCTCAGGATCCGCTAGTATGCCCTTAATGTTTTTATTCTTTTCTTTTAAATACTTAACAATCCCAGTAAAAGTACCTCCACTTCCCGCACCTGCTACAAAGTAACTTATATGTCCCTCTAAGGCTTTATATATCTCAGGGCCAGTGCTTTCATAATGGGCTAATGGGTTGTCCTCATTTTCGAATTGTCCTAAGCTAATACTATTAGGAATTTCTTCAAGCAGCTCTTCAGCTTTATTTATCGCTCCAAGCATTCCTTCTTCATCTGGAGTATTTATAATATTAGCGCCTAAGGCCTTCATTAATTTTTGCTTTTCTATAGAAAATTTTGTTGGTACAACAAAAATAATATTATACCCTCTATTAATTGCAGCTAACGCTATTCCTAGACCAGTATTTCCTGCTGTTGCATCAATTATCGTATAACCTTCTTTTAATATGCCTTTTTTTTCAGCCCCCTGAATCATTGTTATTCCAATTCTATCTTTTACACTCCCACCTGGATTAAAGCATTCCAATTTAGCAAATATATTCACATTTTCTTTTACATTAATATGAGTTAGTTTTATTAATGGAGTATTTCCAATAAGTTCTTTTACATCACTTACGTAATTCATACTAAACTCTCCTTAAATGCATTGTTTAAGTCCTCTAATAAATCCTCAATGTTTTCAATTCCAACTGATAATCTTACTAAATTATCAACAATTCCAACTTCTTGTCTTATTTTATAAGGGATAGCAGCATGAGTCATACTTGCTGGATGACATATTAATGATTCCACACCTCCTAAGCTTTCTCCTAAAGTTATAAGTCTCAATGAACTTAGAAATTTTTTATAATCAACCTTTTCATTAATAACAAAAGATAATACTCCTCCAAAACCACTTGCTTGTTTTTTATGAATTTCATATCCTTTAGAATCTCTTAAACCAGGATAATAGATTTTTTCGACATATTCACTTTGAGATAAAAATTCTGCTATCTTTTCTGCATTTTCATTATGCCTATCTAATCTAACACCTAAAGTTTTTATACCTTGAAGTAATATAAAAGAATCAAACGGTCCAAGCACTCCTCCAGTGGAATTTTGTATAAAATGAAGCTTCTCCCAAAGTTCTTCATCATTTACTGCTATTAAGCCTGCTACTACATTACTATGTCCCCCTAAATACTTAGTTGCACTATGGACAACAATATCCGCACCGAACTCTAAAGGTCTTTGCAGGTATGGTGACATAAACGTATTATCTACAACAGTAAGTGCGCCATATTCTTTTGCAAGTTTGCTTACTTCTTCAATATCTGTAATATCCATAAGAGGATTTGTAGGTGTTTCAATAATAACTGCCTTTATGCCAGATCCATTTTTATTACTATCTAAAATTCTTTTAACATCACTTACTCTTGAAAAATCAACTATCTCATATTGAAGATTAAAATTTTTAAATACTTTATCAATTACTCTAAAGGTACCTCCATAAAGATTACTAGGAATAATTATTTTATCACCACTATGAAATAGAGATAGGACTGCTGTGATAGCAGCCATTCCACTGCTAAAGGCAAGACCGCCTATTCCACTTTCCAATAATGCAATAGTTTTTTCTAATGCTTCCCTTGTTGGATTTCCTGTTCTTGAGTATTCATATCCTTTATTTTTTCCAAGTTCCTGCTGCTTATATGTTGAAGTTTGATAAATTGGAACATTTACTGATCCTGTTGTTTCATCTCCATCAATAGCACCGTGAACTAATAATGATTCAATTTTCATTTTGATCTCCTCCTTAAGGCTATATTAGTGCGTAGCTTACTTTAACATCCATCTATCAAGGATATTGATAATTAAACTAATATAACTTACTATATATTACTCATATTATTCTTATTTGTTTACTATGTTTTTAAGGTAAATAAAACTTTAGTATTTTATTTACCTCAAACCTCTTTATTACATTTTCAAAGCTAACATTCTTTTCCATGATTTTTAGCCATGTGAAAATGTCTCAACTACCTCTTTATCATATAATTGTCCATGTATATCTTGATTTTTGCCTGGAACTCCGCAAGCATCTGCCCTGCAGTGTTTGCAATGCCTAAATACGTCAAGGTATTCACCTGCTTCTCCTCTGCAATTATCTAACATCAAACAAGATGGTGCCTCGAGATGTGAAAGTTCGTTTTGAGGTATCAGTGGAATTATATTTAAAATGGATGCTCCTAATTCCTTAGTTACTCTAGCGATTTCTTTAATATGCTTGTCATTTATCCCTGGAATTAAAACACTGTTGATTTTAACTATTACACCTAATTCACTTATCTTTTTAATTCCTTTAAGCTGTGCATCAATTAATTTTCTAGCACCTTCTTCTCCTTCTAATTTATTTCCGTTTTCATCTATTACGAAAGAGCATATATCTTTTTGAATTTTAGGATCAATAGCGTTGACTGTAACTGTTATTGTTTCAACTCCAGCTTCAACAATTTTTTCTGCTTTTTCTGCTAATCTTAATCCATTAGTACTTAAACAATTAATAAGATGTGGAAATTCCTTCTTTACTAATCTGAAGGTTTCAATAGCATGATCAGTTGCAAGAGTATCACCTGGTCCTGCAATTCCAACAACACTAATTTCAGGACATAAAGTTAATGCCTTCCTAACTGTTTTTACTGCTTCTTCCGGAGTAAGTAATAATGAACTTACACCTGGACGAATTTCCGATTTATTAAACCCTCTTTTGCAGAACTTACACTGTATATTACATGAAGGACTTACAGGTAAATGAATCCTTCCATATTTAAAATGAGCTTCACCACCTAAGCATGGATGAGTCTTTGCGAGATGAGAAAAATTTCCCATATAATTCACTTCCTTTATATTACTTTGAATAGATCTTTTACTATTCAAGATTTAAATTTATACTTATCTTAAAATCTAAAATATATCTAGAACATTAACTTTTGAATCTAATACCTTTTTAAGTATGTCTTCTATAAAATAAGGGGCTTCAATTCCTTTTACTCCTTTTGCCTCAACTTGGGCTAAAGCTCCTTGTCCTATTCTTGCAACAAAGACTGCCTTACAATCTGATATTAATTCAATGGATTTTGACATAGCATCTTCAGTATGTTGAAATTCCTGACAAGGCGGCTCATTAACCCGTGTTTCAACATACCTATAATCTTTCTCATCCACTTCAACAATCAAAAATTGTTTTGTTCTCCCAAAATGCTGATTAACAACCTTTCCATCACTACTTGCAAATGCTAACTTGTATGACATACTCTTCTCTCCTTTTAGAATGCTGGAACTACAGCTACTCCATATTTTTCTTTTATGAAGTTTTTAACATCATCAGTTGTTAATGCAGCTATTAGCGCTTTAATTTCTTTTCTATCTTTATCACCTTTTCTTACCACAACTATATTTGCATAAGGAGAATCTCCACTTTCTCTAATAAGCGCTGTATTGGGGTCAATTTTTGCATCTAAAATTATATTAGTATTTATGACTGCACCTGCTAAATCATTAAGAGACCTTGGCAGCTGTGCTGCATCAGCTTCTACGAATTGAAGATGCTTAGGATTTTCTGCTATATCGTTAGGTGTTGCAGAATAGTCTGCAAGTCCACTTTTTAACTTAATAAGGCCATTTTTTTCTAGCAGAACTAGTGCTCTATACTCATTTGATGGATTATTAGGTATTCCAATTTTATCTCCATCTTTTAAATCATTTATTGACTTTATCTTGTTAGAATATAATCCTATTGGCTCAATATGGATTTTTCCTGCAACCTCAAAGTTATATCCTTTCTCTTTTGATATAGATTCTAAGTAAGGAAGATGTTGAAAGTAATTCGCATCAATTTGCTTCTCATCTAATGCTGGATTCAATTGACCTTCATCATCTAAGGTTACTATTTCTAAATTTATCCCTTGCTCCTTAAGCTTTGGTTTAATGTGCTCTAATATCTCAGCATGAGGTGTTGCTGCTGCACCTACCTTTAAGGTCACTTCACTTTTTTCACTTGATGCGCTTGTACTTGCTTGTTTGCTTGCATCTTGTTTACTAGCTGAGCATCCAGCAAATACCCCTACTAATAATAGTCCGCTTGTTATTATTGACAATAATTTTTTATTCATTTTAATTCCCCCCATTTTTACTATAATTTTTTAATTGACTATAAAAGTTTAAGTAATTTTACATTTATGATGAAATTGATTTTTATAAAATGAAATCAATTAATTCTATTCAAATTTGAATCTTTTCTTATTAATAGTTTTTGCAATAAAATCTCCTATTAATTGGATTGATTGTACTATTACTACCAATATAACTACAGTTCCTATAAGTACATCTGTACGAAATCTTTGATACCCAAATCTAATGGCCAGACTTCCAAGTCCACCTGCACCAATTGCTCCTGCTATAGCTGTAAAACCTATTATTCCAATTACTGCTATAGTAATTCCTCTAACAATTGAAGGAAGTGCTTCTGGAAGTAATACTTTTTTTATTATTTCAAAAGGGGTCGCACCCATTGCCTCTGCAGCTTCTATCTTTCCAAATTCAACTTCTTTTAAGCTATTTTCAATTATCCTAGCAAGAAATGGTGCAGAACCTATAGAAATTGAAATTATTGCTGCATTTGCCCCTAAAGTAGTTCCCACTATTAATTTGGCTAATGGTAATAAAATAATTATGAGTATCATTTCTGGCATAGATCTTATCACATTAATTATAAAACCAACAATCTTATTGACTTTAAGTAAAGGAAATATGCCGCCTTTATCACTCACAACAAGCAAAACTCCTACTGGGACACCTAGGATAAATGCTAATATTGATGAAATAAAAACCATATACAAGGTTTCTTTTGTACCAGTCAAAAGAAGACCTACTAAATCGCTATTCATATTCCTTCACCTCCTAAGAATTTTCTATTCTTTTGAAATCCATTTGTTATATTTATAAACTTCTTTAATGTATCACTTTTAGGGTTTGAGAATAAATTTTCTGTATCTCCAGTTTCTACAATACGTCCATCTTCTAAAACAACCATATTGTTTGTACAATATCTTAATACGTCTAATTCATGTGTTATTATAACTATTGTTAGATTTAACCTTTTGTTTATATTCCTTAAAAGTTCTAAAATTGAAAATGTTGTTTGTGGATCTAAAGCGGAAGTTGCCTCATCACTTAATAGCACGTCAGGTTCATTAGCTAATGCTCTAGCAATGCCAACCCTTTGTTTTTGACCTCCACTTAATTGTAATGGATAAGAATCTCTTTTTTCTGACAGTTCAACTAATTCTAATATTTCTTCTACCCTGCTTTTTATCTTATCCTTTCTGTATCCAGAGATTTCTAATGGGAACGCAATATTTTCATAAACAGTTCTTGAATCAAATAAATTAAATTGTTGAAATATCATTCCTATTTTTTTTCTAGCATTTCTTAACTCGCTTCTGTTTAACTTTGTTATTTCATTTTCTCCAATAACAATGCTACCTGAGTCTGGTTTTTCAAGACCGTTTAAACATCTTATCAGAGTAGATTTTCCAGCACCGCTAAAGCCTATTATTCCAAAAATGTCACCTCGATGAATTCCAAACTGTATATTCTTCAATACTTCTACTTTTCCAGTTGGAGTATTAAAGGTTTTGCTTACATTAGTCACGTTTATCATAAAATTGCCTCCCCATTATATAAGTTAGTGTAAAGTATTTACACTACTCTTCTTAATTTTTTCTTTATATATCAA
>NZ_AUUU01000173.1 GCF_002760435.1 Clostridium sp. LS | reverse complement strand
GTTACAAATAATATAGGGGTTAAGAATATTAATATTATTTCACTTGGATTGAAGAATTTAACTAAGTCCATTAAGAAGATAATGGAAGAAAATAATATTTTGGCTATTATAGGAATTACAAATCCTAATCTTGAAATTCCATTTATATCTATAGAACAATTAATTGATGGAACAGGGGAGAATATATTAATAAGTATTATCAGAGGTAAAAAGATAGGAGATATGAAGAATACGGAAGATAAGCAAATAATATTTGAAAATCTTTGTACACAAACTATTACTGAGTTTATAACCTTTCTTAATCCACAAAAAATCTATGCCCTGTTGAATGAATTTTTGAACATTACTGAAAGGTTATTAGATCTAAATTTTGAAAATCCAGTTAAATTGCGAATTATGTTTCATGTTGCATGCGCATTGGAAAGAATGGTACTAAACAATGGATTAGAATATGATGAGGATAATAAAAACTTTGATAAAAAAACTATAGGAGCATTGAAGGAAGCTAGTTTAGTTTTTAAAAATGCATTATCAATAAATTTAACTGAAGATGAGTTATATTATATTGCTGATATTATTAGATGAAACTTAGTCTAGTATGGGAAGATTTAAATAAATTCTAGTTGAATTGATAGAATTACGGAATAAAAATCTAAAAGTTAACTGCCATTAATACATCGATCTAAAAAAGATTGTGTGTTAGTGGCAGTTATTTTTAGATAAATGTGTGTTTATTCTGTTAGGTTATTTAGCAAACTGTGTTAAATGTAATCGAAAGTATGTAAATCTTCAATTAAGAGTGTAATTAAAAATATTTAAGTATGGGGAGAGGCAGTAATAGTCTTAGTTATAGATATATTTTTTTATTTACACCCTTGGTTGGCATAGGAATTGCTATGTATATAGGTATAAAAATAATATATGTAGCAAGAAAGGATGATAGAATAATGATTTCAGTAATTATAGGTACCCACGGTATATTTTCAGAAGAGATTCTTAAGTCAGCAGA
>NZ_AUUU01000172.1 GCF_002760435.1 Clostridium sp. LS | reverse complement strand
AACTTTGATATAATGGCAGCTGTTATGGCTGGTGGTATGGTTCCACCACTTGTAATTGCATTATGTACAACATTCTTCAGAAATAAATTTACTGAAAAGGACAGACAAGCGGGACTTGTAAACTACGTAATGGGACTTTCATTCATATCAGAAGGTGCAATACCTTTTGCAGCAGCAGATCCAATAAGAGTATTACCATCTTGTATAATTGGTTCAGCAGTTGCTGGAGCACTTTCAATGGCATTTGGATGTGCATTAAGAGCACCTCATGGTGGAATATTCGTTATCGCAATTGTAACTAATCCATTTGCATATCTTGCAGCTATAATTGCTGGATCTGTAGTTGGTGCTATAATACTAGGTATATTAAAGAAACCAGTACAAGAATAACAGTCCATAATTTATTAATTCATAATATATATTAATCAAAGAGCTATCTTCAAATAATCAATATATTTGAAGATAGCTTTTTTTATTTACATAAAAGTGTTTAACTTATTTGAGTACTTGAATGTAATAGATGTAAAAATAGATTGTAAGGAAAACGGTGATATATAACATGGGATCCAAAGACAAGAGGTGAATATGACACAAAAAAACATGACCTTAAAAAATAGAAAAAAAGAGTGATTAAAAATTAATAATCTAAATAAACTTAAGGATGAATTAAAAAGAGAAGGATATAACATAAATGAATTTGATGAAGAAAAATTTAAAAAATTGGGTAAGTTAGGAATAGGATATGATATAGTTAACGATAGTGAGAAAAAGATATTTGAAGAAATACATAAGCAAATAGAAGTAAAAGTATTGGAGAATGAATGGAAACTTATTTTGTATAGTAAATGGGAACAGTATCTAAGCTTTTATTTTGTAATTAGTCAGTTTTGTAAAAAGCATCCCAATATAAAAGTACAAGTGAAATATAGAAATATTACAAAAAAACCTCTGTTTAATAACAGAGGCGTTAATAGTTTATTTCGTTTAATATATTTCCCGTAGACTCTCTAAACTTAACAGAAGTACGCACGTGCATTGTTCTAAATGGAATAGATGGATTATCTATTCTGGAAAGTAACAAATTTGCAGCAATATCCCCCATTTCATAACTTGGAATTCTAACAGTAGTGAGACGCGGTTCAATTATTTTTGATTCCATTGAATCATCAAAACCACATATTAAAATATCATTAGGTACAGACAAATTTTTATGTTTTAAAGCTCTTATGACATTAATTGCAATAAAATCATTTGCGCATATAAGAACTTGAGGAAGAACGGGGATTTCCATTATCTTGTTTCCAAGCCATTCTGGATCAACATAAGGTTCCTTATCGTTTTCAAGAATAGAATTAGTGATATCAAAGGGGATTTTTAAATCCAATAAAGCAGAGCAATATCCCTTCCAACGTTCATAAAAACTTTCGCAATGATATATATCTCCCACAAAACCAATAGTTGTTTTATTATTATTAATTAAAGTTTTAACAATATTATAAATGCTATGATAGTTTTCCATTAAAAGAATATCAGCATTTACAGGTTTGCTATCATGAGTGCAGGGTGAATCAATAAATAGTGTCGGAATACCTAATTCACATATCAGCTCACAGTAGTTTTTATCAAACATTTCTATGCATATTATGCCATCAACTAATTCTGGATTAAGGTTGAGCGGCAAACTTGAAGAATTTAATTCATTATCACGAACAACATACATAGACAATCTATAACCAAGGGTGCTAATTTTCTCTTCAAAACCTGATAAAAGATGAGATCCAAAATGAGAATTATTTGGCATACTATGTGTCAATAGTGCAATCTCTTTATTTACAGATACATTGGAGGAAATAGATGATGCATTATTTACATATGCAAATTGTTTGTAACCCATTTCAATTGCTTTTTGAATAATCTTAGATTTTGTAGCTTCTGCTAGTGTACCAGTATTATTTAAAGCTTTGGAAACGGTATTTCTTGAAATTCCTAATTCATCCGCTATATCCTGAACTGTTATTTTCTTATTCGGCATTATTAAAAGCTCCTTTCTTCACTATATAAACTCTATATTAATATTTTATGTAATGTCATTGATATTAGTATAACAAATAAAGTGTCAAATGTAAAACTGAATCGTGATATATGTAAAAATACTAATAAATAAGAATGGAAAGTATATAATTTGTGTGCAAATGTAAAAATAAAAAAACAATAAAATGTAATATTTATATTGACAAATGTAATAAAAGTTTGGTAATATTTATTTGTAAGTTAGAGATAAGGTTTACAGAAAAAATATAGATGGCAAAATGTGTTTACAAATGTAAAATAAGTTATTGTTTTATATGTAAATGATAGTTTTGTTTTTACAATCAAATGAAAGGAGAAGATAAATTTGAATGAGGTAAAAAGTGTATTACCTAGTATGAATGGGGCAAACGGTGGGTTGCCTACAATTAGCAAAAAACGTTCCAAAATATATAGTAACTTGAAGTATATCAAAAAAAACTATCAATTATATCTTTTCTTCACGTTACCCCCGCTAATACTATTAATTATTTTTAAGTATGTTCCAATGGGAGGAGTATTAATTGCATTTGAAGATTACAGTGCAATTTCAGGGGTATTCCATAGTCAGTGGGTAGGATTAAAACATTTTGAAAGATTTTTAGCGTCACCAGATTTTATGAATCTTCTAATGAATACTTTAAAGGTAAGTTTATATGGATTATTGTGGGGGTTCCCTGCTCCAATTATTCTTGCTTTACTTTTAGCAAGAGTAAAGAGTGAGGGTATAAAGAAAAAGATTCAATTAATTATGTATGCTCCAAATTTTATTTCTGTAATTGTAATTTCTGGTATGATTATTATTTTCTTATCACCAATTGGGCCAGTTAATCATGTGCTTGGAACTGCAACAAACTTCATGACTATGCCTAGTGCATTTCGTACTATATATATAGCTAGTGGAATTTGGCAGGGAGCGGGTTGGGCTTCAATTATTTATACAGCAGCACTTTCAAATGCAAGTCAAGAATTAACAGAAGCAGCTGTTATAGATGGAGCAAACATTTTTCAACAGATTTTGAATGTTGATTTACCTGCTATTAAGCCAATTATGGTTATTCAATTTATTTTGTCAGCAGGAAATATTATGAGCGTAGGCTTTGAAAAAGCATTAGCGTTGCAAACGGATTTAAATTTACCAACTTCAGAAATTTTACCAACTTATGTTTATAAAATCGGTCTTTTAAGTGGAGATTATAGTTTTTCGACAGCTGTAGGTTTGTTTAATTCAGTTATTAATATAATTCTATTAATAGTTGTGAATTCAATTGTTAAAAAATTAAACGAAGGGGAAGGAATATAAGATGAATACGAAAATGAAGAAATTCAAGCAATTATCATTTTCTGATAAATTTATTACAATAAGTGGTTACTTAGGAATGACACTTTTCGTATTGGCTATTATTATACCGCTTATATATGTAGTTGTTGCTTCTTTTATGGATCCAACTACATTAAGTAATCAAGGTATAACATTTGATTTTAGTAAATGGTCAACAGAAGGATATACAAGGGTATTTAAAGACGATATGATTTTAAGAGGCTTCTTAAATTCTATATTCTATTCTACTGGATTTGCATTAATTTCAGTTGGTGCTACAATCTTAGCTGCATACCCATTATCTAGACCAGATTTTGTAGGGAAAAAACTTATTACTACATTATATATTATTACTATGTTTTTTGGAGGAGGATTAATGCCAACATACCTCTTAGTAGATAATTTAAAGATGATTAATACGCCATGGGCTATTTTACTTCCAGGTGCAATTAATGTTTGGAATATTATACTCGCAAGAACTTACTTCCAGAGTTTACCAAAAGAGTTAAGAGAAGCATCTGCTATAGATGGTGCAAGTGATATTACACATTTCTTTAAAATCATGCTTCCAATTTGTAAACCAATTATTGCAGTGTTACTTTTATATCAATTTGTAGCACAATGGAATAGTTACTTTGATGCCATGATTTATTTGGATGATGCTAAATTACAACCTTTACAATTAGTAATTAGATCAATTTTAATTCAAAATACACCAAAGGCAGGTATGATTGCAGATATTCAAAGTTCTGCAGCAATGGCTAAAATTGCACAATTATTAAAATACTCTACTATTGTTGTTTCCAGTTTACCTTTACTTATCATGTATCCATTCTTCCAAAAATATTTTGATAAGGGAATAATGGCTGGATCAGTAAAAGGTTAAATAATATATATATTAAGGAAGGGGAAAATAATATGAGAACAAGTAAAATTAAAAAATTAGTTAGCATTTCATTAGCTTTGCTAACAGTACTATCATTCACAGGATGTGGAAGTGGAACAAGTAAGACTGAGGATAAAAATACATTGAAGGATGTTTCGTTTCCATTAAAAGAAACAGCAACTTTAAAAATGCTTACAAGTGCACCTTCAATCTCTACTCAAAATCCAAATGAAAGAGTTATTTTTCAAAGATTAGAGAAAGAAACGAATGTTCACATTGATTGGACATGTTATCCAGATGAACAATTTCCAGATAAGAAGAATTTAGCATTATCAAAAAAAGAAACACTTCCAGATGTAGTATTTAATGCTGGTATGAACAATAATGATTTACTTCGTTATTCAAAACAAGGTGTTATAGTTCCTGTTGAAGATTTAATAGACAAATATATGCCGAATTTTAAAAAAGTTCTAGCAGAAAAACCAGAGTATAAGAAAATGATTACTGCACCAGATGGCCACATTTACTCATTCCCATGGATAGAAGAATTAGGAAGCGGAAAAGAAGCTATTCAAGCAATTGGAGATATTCCATGGATCAATAAAAAATGGCTTGATGAATTAGGTCTTCAAGTACCAAAAACAACTGATGAATTAGTTACAGTTTTAAAAGCATTTAGGGATAAACACCCTGAAGGAAAAACAGATGTAATTCCAATGTCATTTGTTATAAATGGTGTAAATGAAGATCCAGGATTTATACTTGGGGCTTTTGGAATGGGAGATAATGGAGATCATTATATGGTGACTAATGACAATAAAGTTGTATATTCAACTACTCAAGATGGCTATAAAGAAGGTATCAAGTGGCTTCACAGTCTTCAAGAAGAAGGTCTTATAGATCCAGAAGCATTTACTCAAAAATGGGACACTTTTGTATCAAAAGGTAAAAGTGGTCGCTATGGTATGATCTTCACATGGGATAGTTCGAATGTATCCGTAAATAAAAATGATTTTATTCCACTTCCAGCACTTGCAGGTCCTACTGGAATTGTTAATGCTACTAGACAAAATGCAATGGGTGTTGATGTGGGAAGATGTGTTATAACATCAGGAGATAAGAACTTAGAATTAACAGCAAAATGGATTGATAAGTTATACGATCCTGTTCAATCAGTACAAGATAACTGGGGAACATATGGTGATGAGAAAAATGCCAATGTATTTGAATTAACAGCAGATAAAACTTTAAAACATTTACCTTTAGGCAAAGCATCTCCATGGGAAGTTCGTGCAAACCAATTTGTTGGAGGACCATTAGCAGTTCTTAATAGTTATTATGGAAAATATACAACATCTCCAGATGATGCACAAGAAAGATTAGATATAATTAGTAAAACTTATAAAAAAGATATGAAAGCAGAAAATATCTACCCAGTTGTATTTATGTCACAAGAAGATATTGATACACTTACACAATATGAAACAGCAGTAAAAGCATATACAGAACGTAAAAAAGCTGAATGGATTTTAAACGGTGGTATTGATGCTGAATGGGATTCTTATTTACAAGAAATGGACAAACTTGGATTACAAAAAATATTAGATATTAAACAAAAATATTTAGATTCATTTAATGCAAAATAAATAACTTACATAAGCGACTTTAGGGTCGCTTATGTAATATCTATGATAATTGAAAGGAAATGATTATGAATAATATAGTGAGAAATAATAGTGAAATTTTAGATAAAGTAAGAGTTTTTGAAAAAGAAGCTATAAAGAATATTCCGGAAGGACAGAAACCGTCATTTCATTTATCTTCACCAATAGGTTGGATTAATGATCCAAATGGATTTTCAAAATTTGCAGGGGAATACCATCTTTTCTATCAATATCATCCATATGATACTAAATGGGGACCAATGCATTGGGGGCATAGTAAAACAAAAGATTTTATTAAGTGGGAACAACTGCCGGTGGCGCTTGCACCAGATCAAGAATATGATATGGGAGGATGTTTTTCAGGAAGTGCTGTAGAGTCAGATGGTAAGCATATACTTATGTATACTGGAGTGTTAGATGAAATAGAAGAAGATGGCTCACACCTAATTAGACAAACTCAATGTATTGCAATTGGAGATGGGGTGGATTATGAAAAATTAGATTGCAATCCTGTTATTACAAGTTATTCATTGCCAGAAGGTAGCAACTTAGAAGATTTTAGAGATCCTAAGATATGGAAAGAAGGAGATGACTTCTATGTTGTAGTTGGTAGCAGAAATGCTGATGGAAGTGGACAAATTCTTTTATATAAATCAAAGGATTTAAGAGGATGGACATTTGTTACTATTCTTGATAGATGTGTAAATAAAATAGGCCGCATGTGGGAATGTCCAGATTTCTTTAATGTTGATGGAACTGATATTATGATAATTTCACCAATGGAAGTAAAGGCACAAGAACTAAAATTTCATAATGGACACAATACAGTGTATTTAATTGGTAAATATAATAAGGAAAATCATAAATTTAATAGGGAAGATTATGGAACTATAGATTTTGGCTTAGATTTCTATGCACCACAAACCCTTGAAACTGAAGATGGAAGAAGAATTATGATAGGATGGATGCAATCTTGGGAAAATAATATTGTTCCAAGGGACCTTAAATGGTGTGGAATGATGAGTATTCCTAGAGAACTTACAATAAAGGATGGTCATTTAATTCAAAATCCAATTAGAGAAATTAAAAATTATTACGGGAATGATGTAGAATACAAAAATGTGTTAATTAATGGTGATACGAATTTAGAAGGAATTTCAGGTAGAGAAATAGATATGACTGTTGAAATTACTGAAGGTGACTATAAAGAGTTTGGAATTAAGATTGCTAAAAACAAAGAATATGAAACATTAATAACTTTTGAACCAATAAGAAATATAGTATCATTTGATAGAAGTTATTCAGCAAGACTTTGTGATGCACTGCATAAGAGAGAAATGAATGTTAGAAATCAAAACGGAAAGATAAAATTAAGATTAATAATAGATAAATATTCAGCAGAGATTTTTGTGAATGATGGTGAACAAGTAATGACATCTACTTTTTACACTACTTTAGATGCAACAGATATTTCATTTTATGTCAAGGGAGAAGCTGTAATAAATATTGAAAAACATAGTATTATTTTAAACTAAGGACTATATTTAGATGTATTACAAAGTGACTAAATTAGATTTAATAATTTAGCCACTTTTAAATACTTGAAGAGTTTGTAATAAAAAATATTATTTTACAAAAAAGAGGCGGTTCTAATTCTAGTAATACTTAATTAGGTGATGTAATTATTAAACATCATGGAATGAGGGTGAGTTTTATGTTTAAATTACTTAATAATTTAAAAATTGCATCAAAATTAATTTTGTTATTTATTTGTATTGCAATATTTACTGGAATTGTTGGGTATATAGGAATATACAATATGGATAAATTAAACACTAATGCAAAGTCAATGTATGAAAATAATTTTAAATCTATAGAAATATTGAGTGAGTTAAAGCAAAATTATTCGTTAATAAGTGAAGATTTAGTTATAGTGTGCTATGAGGACAAAATAGGAATTGGAGAAATTAAGAATAAGTCTAATGAAGTACAGGATTTATTTAAGAAAAACACAGAACTTTTAGACATTTATAAAGAAACATTATTAAAAGAAAGTCAAAAAGATACATTTGAATTAATAGAAAAATATTCAAAAGAATATTCTGAAGTTGCGGAATTAATATGTAATTTTGTTGAAAAAGGAGACTACAAATCTGCATTAGGGGAAATTAATATAGGTTCTAAAACAAGGCAGACTCTTTTTAATTCACTTGATCTAATAATTAATATGAATACAGATGACGCAGCATTGGAATCTGAAAATAATACAACAAGATATAATGATTCCAGAATAACAGTTTTATTTGTCACTATACTAGAATTTATTATTGCTATAGTTTTTGGGATTTTAATGTCACTAGTAATTTCAAGACAATTGAGGAAAATTGTTATTTTTTCTAAAGCTTTAGGAGCTGGAGATTTAACGCAGACTGTGGATATTAAATTTAATGATGAAATAGGAGAAGTTGCTAAATCATTAAATAAAGCAAAAGGAAAAATTAAACTACTTATATCTGAAATTGTTAGCAGTTCCGGTGAAGTTAGTGTCACTAGTGGAGAACTATCAGCTACAGTAGAAGAAGTCTTTGCTACAATGAAAAATGTTAGCAATTCTACTGAGCAAATAACGAGAGGTATGCAAGACTTAAGTGCTGCGACTGAAGAAGTGAGTGAATCAGCGAAGAAAATAGTTATTGTTACAAGTGAGTTGAATACTAAAGCAAATAAAAGCTTCAAATCAGCAACAGAAATAAAAGGAAGAGCTGTTGAAATAAAAGAAATGGCAAATAAAAACATAGAAGAAGGAAATAAGATTTATGAAGAAAGTCGCATAAATATTTTAAGAGCCATAGAAGAGAGTGAAATAGTTCAAGAAGTTAAGATTATGGCTGATTCTATTGGAACTATAGCAGAGAAGACTAATTTACTTGCATTAAATGCAGCGATAGAAGCTGCAAGAGTTGGCGAGGCGGGGAAAGGATTTGCTGTGGTTGCGGACGAAGTAAGAAGTTTATCAGAACAATCTTCTGAAGCGGTATTAAGTATTCAGGGAATGGTTAAAAAAGTACAAGGCGCGTTTAATAATCTATCTAAAAGTGGGCAAGAGGTTCTAGGCTATCTTGAAAATAGCGTTAAGCCAAGTTATGAACTACTTAAAAATACCGGAATACAATATGAAAAAGATGCCGAGTTCGTCAATGATATGGCAAGTGATATTTTAAATTCATCAGAGCAAATGGGAGATGTGATAAATCAAATAAATCTTGCATTAGAAAGTTTATCGGAAACAGCAGCAGAATCTGCTGCCAGTTCAGAAGAAATATTAGTTAGCATGAATGAAATCACTTTAGCTGTTGATGAGGTTGCCAAATCATCGCAATGCCAAGCAGGAACTGCAGAAAATTTAAGTCAATTGTCTCAAAAGTTCAATATTTAATGCATTTTCATGTTATCGTCTAATCTATTTTAATATCAGTTAGTATATATAACTATAAAACAGAGAGAACATCTTCTATACTAGAAACTTCATATAATTCTTAGATTTAAATCTATTTATGGTATAGAAAGGAATGATATTTATGAAAAAATTAATAACTATAGAGAAGCACAAGTAGATTTCATTCCTATGGAAATAGGTGTAAATTTAAAAAACGTATCAGGATTTTTTAGATTACCGAGTGGAGCCCCTGTAAATGTTGCTTGCTGTGTTAAAAAATTAGGTGGAAAATCTCAAATAATTACTAAGATTGGAAATGATCCTTTTGGTGAGTTTCTTGAAGAGAAAATATCTCACATTGGAATAGATATAAAATCTATTTTTAGATCTGAAGCAGCAAACACTGGATTATCATTTGCTTCACTACTACACCCAGGTGGAAAGCGTGAATTTTCATTTTACCGTAAGCCAAGTGCAGATATGCTGTTGGATGCTAGCGAGATAGATGAAACATGGTTTAAGGCAGGGGATATATTGCATTTTTGTTCAATGGATTTAGTGGACGCACCTGTTAGAAGCGCACATGATAAAGCTATAAGAATTGCAAAGGAAAAAAACATAACAGTATCCTTTGATGTAAATGTTAGATTACCATTATGGGACAATCATAATGAATACAGGAAGATAATTAATAAATATATAGACAAAGCAAATATTTTAAAGATAAGTAACAAAGAATTAGAATTTGTTACGAAGATTCGTGATAAAAGTAAAGCTATTGAATCTCTAAGAAAACGAGTTGATATATTAGTCTATACAAAAGGAAATGAAGGTGCATACATCTATACCAAAAATAGTATGGCTATTCATAAAGGGTTCAAAGTAAATGCTATAGATGTAGCTGGAGCTGGAGATTGTTTTATTGGAGCTGTACTATATAAACTATTATCTAAATATAGTGATGACCAATTAGGTGATAATGAGCTACGAGAAATTATAACATTTGCTAATGCAGTTGGAGCGTTGGTTGTAATGAGGAGAGGTACAATAGATATAATGCCTACATTAGACGAAGTAGATAAATTTCTGGAAAAATACAAGAAATAGATAATAAATACTATTCAAGCAAACTCTAAATTAAGGAGGGCAATAGTATGGTGAGCATAACTAAGACAAAGGTTATAAATGAGCAGATTATAAAAATGACAAAGCGGGCATTTGGAGAAGACGTAGTAGTGAAAGACATAATAGAATTAAAAGGTGGTTTTTTCAATGCAGCATATATTATAGTTTTTAATGGTGAGCAAAAAGTAGTACTTAAGATATCACCTATAAAAGAGTTAAAGGTAATGAGATATGAAAATAACATTATGGAAACTGAGGTATTTGTTTTAAATAAAATGCATTCTATTGAAGATATTCCGGTTCCTAAAGTCTTGTATTATGACAAGAGTAACGAAATTATTGAATGCGAGTTTTTATTTATGGAATTTGTTGATGGAATATCTCTTAATGAGATACGTAATAAGCTTACAGAAAAGCAATTTGAAAGTATTTCTTCGGATTTGGTCAAAATTGTTAGAAAGATAAATGAAATAGAAGGAGAATACTTTGGAAGCATTTCTCAAGAAAACAAGAGATTTTCTACATGGTTTGAAGCTTTTTTTTACATGATTAAAGAACTGTTAGAAGACGCTGAAGACGCAGGAATTTCATTTCCTTTTGAAAACAATAAATTATATAAAATAATTAAGAAACATAGTGATGCGTTAAATAAAGTAACAAAGCCATTACTTATTCATAAAGATCTGTGGGAAGGAAATATTATTATAGACCCTAGAACTATTAAAATCGTTGGAGTTTTAGATTGTGAACGTGCCATATTTGGAGATCCTTTACTTGAACCAATATGTGGATATTTTTGGGACAATAAAAATCTTATGAATGCGTTTGTTGGAAGAGAAGATTTAAATAAAGACGAATACATAAGATTCACACTATATAAAATATACTTATATCTTATTGAGGTAATAGAGTGTACTTACAGACAATATCCTGGTGAAGATAGAGACAAGTGGGCAAGATCACAGATTAATCAGGCATTAAAAGAATTAGAAAAAATACATTTAAAAGATTAAGTTCAGTAGTTAGATAAAGTATGAAGTAAATATGGAGGGATAAAGATGAGTAAAAATATTTTTTGTATAGGAGAACTTTTAATTGACATGGTTTGTGTTGATGATAAAGGGTTGAAAGACGGAGAAAAATTTGAAAAAAAAGCTGGAGGAGCTCCAGCAAATGTTGCAGCATGCATTTCAAAATTAAATGGAAATGCCTATTTTTTAGGACAAGTAGGGAATGATTTCTTTGGGAAACACCTGATTGAATTATTAAAAGATTTAAATATAAATACTGAAATGGCTGTAGAAAAAGGGAGTACAACAATTGCTTTAGTTGGTATAGATGCAAACGGTGAACGTAATTTTGATTTTTTAAGAGGCAGTGATGGAGAGTATTCATTTGATAATATTGATTTATCAAAAATAACTAACTCAGATATCATTCATTTTGGTTCTGCTACAGGATTTTTAGAAGGTGAATTAAAGAAAACTTATTTTAAATTATTAGAATATGCAAAATCAAATAATATATATGTATCTTTTGATCCCAATTATCGTGATGCATTAATAACATCAGATAAATTAGAATTGTTTATTGAAGATAGTATTGGTTTCATAAAAGAAAGTGATTTTACTAAATTAAGTGATGAAGAGTTATTTCTATTAACTAAAGAAAAAGATATAACAGCAGGAGTTAATAAATTGCATGAATTAGGTGTTAAGGTTGTAACTATTACACTAGGATCTAAAGGAACATATCTAAGTGTTGATGGACAGCATGAAGTAATTCCATCTATTGAAATTAAGCAAGTAGATTCAACTGGTGCTGGAGATGCATTTGTTGGAGCAGTATTAAAACAAGTATCTGATATTGAGAATAAACAAAATATAAGTTTTGAAGGATGGAAAGACATAATTTTATTTGCTAATAAAGTAGGTGCTATTACATGTACAAATTATGGAGCAATAGCATCAATGCCTATTTTGAGTGAAGTAATAAATTTATTATAATATGCTTTAGTTACACGCTTGTTTGGCGCGGTAATTGCTTTGGAGAATAAGAAATTAAATAAGTATGCGTTTAAAAATTTAAATGGAAGTATTATTTATAGTTTAGGATATCTAATGGTGGCGCTAAAAATTAAAACTACGGATTAAAGGAAGGTGATAATGCTATGAAGCTAATTGATAAGATTTATGAGTATATATTATCAAATTCTAGAGAATTTTCTAAGGAAAAATTATTTAAAATTAAGGGATTTAGTGCTCAGCAAGTTGCAGAATATTTAGGAATATTAAGGAGCAATGCTTCTAGAGAGCTTAATACTCTATACAGAGAAAGGAGAATAATTAAAATTAAAAATAGACCTGTTCTATATTTTGATAGAGAACAGTTTATAAGATTATTAAATGTATCTTTAAATGATGAGCCTGAAGAAGGCATAGAAATTAATGATTTTATTAATTTGCTTGAGGATAAAGAAGATAAATCACCTTTCGATTCGTTAATTGGATTTAATGTGAGTTTGAAAAATCAAATAGAACAAGCAAAGGCAGCTTTATTATATCCACCAAACGGCTTGCATACCCTAATAATAGGTAGTACTGGTGTTGGTAAAAGTTTATTTGCTAATATGATGTACAAATATTATAAAAATATAAAACATTTACCTGAAGACCCGCCATTTATAATATTTAATTGTGCTGATTATTCTAATAATCCCCAACTCCTTTTATCATATATATTTGGACATGTTAAAGGTGCATTTACAGGAGCTGAAAAGGATAAGGAAGGTATAGTTGAAAAAGCTAATGGAGGTATATTATTTTTAGACGAAATACATAGATTGCCACCAGAGGGCCAAGAAATGGTATTTTACTTTATGGATACAGGAACTTACAACAAGTTAGGAGAAACAGATAGACAGCATAAAGCAAATGTACTATTGATTGGAGCTACAACTGAGGATCCAAATTCTACGCTACTGAAGACTTTTATTAGAAGAATTCCTATAACAATAACTATTCCACCTTTTGATGAAAGACCTATTAACGAAAAATTAGATCTTGTACAATATTTACTTTCTAAAGAAGCTCAGAGAGTGAACAAAACTATTAAGATTTCGTCGGAAGCAATTAAAGCTCTCATAGGCAGCACTAATTATGGAAATGTGGGACAGCTAAAATCTAATATACAATTGGTTTGTGCAAAGGGGTTTTTTAATTGTATTAACACAAATAAGGACATTGAAATAAATTTAGGTACATTACCTCCAAATATAAAAAGTGGAATATTAGCTTTTGGAAATCAAACTAAAGATAAAACGACTATGTGGAATATGATTCCTAATAATATTACTATTCAACCAGATGGCAATAGAAAGTTTTTAGAAACAGATGATTATGAAACACCATTTAATATTTATAGAATAATAGAGAATAAAACGTCTGTGCTTCAGGAAGAAGGTATGAATGATGAAGAAATAAAGAGGTTTATTACTACCGACATAAGTATTCATTTAAAGCAATTTTATGATAGATTTAAAAATGATATAAGTCGTAGAGAAGGATTGCTAAAGATTGTTGATAAAAATATAGTGGATTTTGCAGAAAAAATAAAAGTATTAGCTGAAAACAGATTAAATAGAAAATTAAATGAAAGATTTATTTATGCAACAAGTCTTCATTTTAGTGCATTATTTAATAGGATTAAGAAGAATAATGTTTCTTATGAATCAAATATTGATTTATCGATAGCAATTGAAAGCAAAGAATACGATGTTGCTAAAGAAATTCATGCTCTTATTGAAAAGAGCTTTAACCTTAGTGTACCTAATGTGGAGATTGAGTATTTAGCATTGCTATTAAATTCAATACAAGAATCATCTCGCCAAGAAAGAGTCGGTATTGTAGTAGCATCACATGGATCAGGGATTGCAACTAGCATGGTTAGCGTAGCTAAAAAACTATTTGAAGCTGATAACATTCTTGCTGTTGATATGCCACTTGAAAGAGCACCCTCTGATGTTTTAGATAACGTTATAGAAAAAGTTAAGCAAGTGGATGAAGGAAAAGGTGTATTGCTTCTTGTAGACATGGGATCTTTAAATAGTTTTGCTGATGTTATTTCAGAAAAGACAGGTATAAATATAAAAAGTATTGATATGGTTTCTACACCGCTAGTGCTAGAAGCAGTTAGGAAATGTTCTGTTTGTGATTCTGATTTAAATTCAGTATATTCATATTTACTTACTGATTTTAGGGGATACACTAATAATATTACCA
>NZ_AUUU01000171.1 GCF_002760435.1 Clostridium sp. LS | reverse complement strand
TTGATATCACTCAATTTCAACAATTAGAAATTCTATAATTTCCTAGACATTAAAAAAGTGCTAATGATTTATAATTAATCATTAACACAATATAATCAAATACAATTTTCTACTTTCTAGCCCTAAAGACCACATAATTGTAATATTTATAATAAATATCCACAGATTTAAAACCTGCTTCTTTCAGCATATCTATTTGATCAGTCATTTTGTCCATCTTATCTAATTTTATTCTTTCATAGGTTTTATCCTTTTCTTCCCTTGACAATGAGCAGTTTTCAATATGGCTTAATTGATACTCTTTAACAATTTCTTCTGACTCACAGTCTTCTCCTTTTACCTGATCGGCATTAACAAAAACTCCGCCTTCTTCTAGAATATTAAATATATTCTTATATAAATTTCTCTTTTCGTTAAAATCTAAATGATGAATGGACATTGAAGAAATTATAGCCTCATACTTTCCTCCGCTAATTCCATCTCTATAGTCTTCCACATTGAAACTTACATTATCTAATAACTCAAACCTTTCTTTGGCTATGTCCAACATTTCCTCAGCAATATCAACTAATGTATATTTTGCATTAGGGTATTTTTTGATAACCAATTCAGTTAGTAATCCAGTCCCCGCTCCTAAATCAAGTACTTTTCCTTTCTCGTTATTTATCTTAACTAATTCAACTGCTACACCATAGAAAATATTCATTAAAGGAATTAGCTCGCTTCTTTGTATATCATATTTTTTTGCTGCTGAATTAAATACTTTTGCCACTGATTTATTCATTCTCATTACCTCCTAAACTATATATGTATATTCTAAGCATTATTACCATATAACTCAAATACATATTAGTTATAAATTCAATAACTTTAAGTTATATTATAATTGTGGATTAAAATTTTTATATAGGCCCCCTATAACTAAACTTCAGCAAATCAATCTAGATCCTAGAAACTTCTATCAACATTACTTTAAATTTTAAATGGATGTCTCTCACAAAAAAGAAATCTAAAACTAAAACAACCCACAAAAATCCGCTTTTTAGATTTTTGTAGGTTTCATTTGTGGAGGCAAAACATGACTTTATAAATCCACCATATATTATGAGTTTAACTTTATATATTCATCTATAGCTTTTGCAGCTTTCTTACCAGCACCCATAGCTAATATTACTG
>NZ_AUUU01000170.1 GCF_002760435.1 Clostridium sp. LS | reverse complement strand
GGGGAAGTTCGATTAACAAAATCATAGATTTTGATTCTCACTTATCCGACTCACATCCGTTCGCTGGATAAGTTCGATTAGCAAAATCATAGATTTTGATTCTCACTTATATGAGTTCAACTTTGTATTAAATGAGGTGAAGTAATGAGTTTTATTAAAAATAGGAATTCAATAATTAAAAAATTATTGATTCCAATGATAATTATTATGATTGTACAAGTGTTTTTATACTTAAGTGCAATTTCATTTAGTGGAATAATTGAAATACTTAGAGATAACTCATTTAATATACTAAATCAAAAAATTGAGTCAAGGAAAAATTATTTGCAAAATGAAATGCTACAACATTGGAGCAATGTTGGTGAATCTGAAAGTGTTATTAATAAAGCTATTTTAAGTAAACTAGAAAATAGAGGTCTCACTGTAAAGGATTTGAAAAATAACCCTAAGTTAAGCACTGAATTATTAAATGATATTTCTAGTGATATAATATTTATGCTAAGGAAAAATTACGTTACAGGTGCTTTCATAATACTTGATAATGATTCAGAAGAAAAAACAGGGTTATATTTTAGAGATTTGGATCCTAATTCAAATCCAAATGATAATTCCGATTTACTTATGGAGAGAGGGCCGGCATCCATTGCTCAAAAATTAGGAATTCCATTAGATACTTGGTGGAATAATAAATTTATTTTTAATCCTAATAATGAAGTATTAGCATCGCCTAATGAATTTTTTACGAAACCACTAGATGCAGCTAAGGGAAATAAAGATTTATCATATAAGGATTTAGGTTATTGGAGTAAGCCTTTTTCGTTAAGTGAAAAGGACATAAAGGTAATAACATATTCAGTTCCCTTAATAGATAATAACAATCAACCATATGGAGTAATGGGAATAGCCCTTTCTTTAAAATATTTAAATACTTTGCTTAATTATGAAGAAATAGATCCAAATGGAAATGGTGTTTATTTATTGGGTGCAAATAGTAATAATGACCTGAATTTTGAAAAAATGATGAGTACAGGACCTATGGTAAATAAGATTCTTGGAGAAGAACAAGACATTCGATTAAATAATAAAGAAGTTTATAATTCTATTTATGAAATAAAAGAGCCTGAATCAAATAAAATTGCATATGCGTGTACAAAATATTTAAATTTATATAATAGTAACACTCCTTTTGAAAATGAGAAATGGGCCTTAATTGGAATTGTGGAAAAGGACAATCTTTTATACTATTCTACTAGATTTAAAAATTTGCTAATTGTTTCATTGATAATATCAAGTGTAATTGGAATAATGCTTGTTATTATCACAGGAGGAAGGATAACTAGGCCAATAAGAAATTTAGCCAAAGATGTTAGAACAAGTAACCCACGAGAGCCTCTAGAATTAAGAAAAATAAATATATCTGAAATTGATGAATTATCAAGTGCAATTATGGCATTAAGTACAAATGTTGCAGATTCAGCTTCAAAGTTATCTCAAATAATAAAACTTTTTAACATGCCAATAGGAGCATTTGAATATAAAAAAGGAGAAAGTACAGTTTTATGTACTGAAACATTCCTTGAAGTAGTAGGTATTGAAGAGCCTAATAAGTTCGATAAATACATAGATATAAAATCTTTTGAAAAAATAATAGATGGAATAACAATGAACAAAGAACTTAGAGTAGATGATACTTATTGGATTGAAGGGAAGAATGGCAAACCCAAGTGGATTAAATTAAAAATGCTTCAAGAAGACTCAAGAACTTTTGGAGTCATAAGTGATGTCTCTCAAGAAATACTTGAAAAACAAAAAATAGAATATGAACGCGATTATGATATTTTAACTAATATACTAAATAGACGTGCATTTTACAATAATGTAAAAGAAAAGATAAAAAATGATGATTTAAAAATTGGGGCGTTTATAATGTGGGATTTGGATAACTTGAAATATGTAAATGATACCTATGGACATGATTATGGTGATGAATATATTAGAAAAGCTTCTAATCAACTAAAGAAATTTGAAGAGTATGGTGGTATAATAGGAAGGAGATCAGGTGACGAATTTTATACATTTTTGTATGGCTATGAAAATAAAAAGGAAATTAGAAGAATTATAAAGGAAGTTCATAAAAATATAGAAAACTCAATTCTCAAATTACCTAATAATAGAGAAATTAAAATAAGAATATCTACTGGAATAGCATGGTATCCAGACGATGCAACTACTTTTGAAGAGCTTGCAAAGTACTCTGATTTTGCCATGTATAAAATAAAGAGAACTGTAAAGGGAAATATAAGTGAATTTAACAAAGATGAATATAGCGAAGATTCATTTTTATTAAGCAGTCAAGAGGATTTAAATAAACTACTTGATGAAGAACTTATAGAATATGCTTTTCAACCAATAATAGATGCTAGAAATGGAAGTATATTTGCTTATGAAGCACTTATGAGATCGCAATTAGAATCTTTGAGAAGTCCTTTACATATTATAAAACTTGCAACTGCAGATTTTAGATTATATGAAATAGAAAGAATTACATTTTTTAAAGCACTTGAAGGATTTCTTAAGAATATTGAAAAATTTAAAGAAGCAAAACTTTTTATAAACTCTATACCAAATCAAGCATTATCTAATGAAGATTGTGAAAAATTTGAGCAGCTATACGGGGAGCATCTAGATAGATTAGTTATTGAACTTCTTGAAAACGAAAGATCTAATGGGGAATTTATCACTAAAAAAAGAAAATCTATTGAAAAATGGAACGCTAAGCTTGCTATTGATGATTTTGGCTCAGGGTATAATAATGAAGCTGTTTTACTAGCAATTACACCTGATTTTGTGAAAATAGATATGGGGATTGTTCGTGGAATTGATAAGGATATAAATAGGCAAATTATTTCTAAAAATCTTATATCCTATGCTAAGCAAAGAGGAATTAAAGTTGTAGCAGAAGGCGTTGAAACAAGTGAGGAATTAGAAAAGTTAATAGAACTCGGAGTAGATTATCTACAAGGTTATCATTTTAGTAAACCAGAGTTTATTCCACCTGAGATAAGCGATGATTTAATTAATGAAATCCTTAAGATAAACGAGAAATTTAATTAAATAAATTGATACTGTTTATAATTTTGGGGGATGGTTATGGAAAAAGAAGTGGGTGCAAAGGTTGTTAATGGGGAAATAATAGTAGTTGATGGAGCAAATGAGGAAATCATAACTATAAAATCGCGTAAAAATGTAAATCTATTTATTAATGACGTTGCTTGTGAGCCGTTTAAGGAATATGAGGTGACTTCAAAAGATAAAATAACTTATACTTGTGAAAAAACTAAATCTACTAAAGAGGTAGAAGTAATTATTTCAGAAGATAAAATGAAAGTATATATTATTGTAAAGTACACGCCAGAAATCGAGTATAGGCTGAAGGATCGAGATATATTTTTAAATTTAGCTGTTTCTGCTGAGAAAATTTATGAGAAGGAGCCTGAACATTTTACAGTTGAGGAGATTAAAAAGATTCTAAAGAGTAAAGGCATAGTATATGGCTTTAAAGAAGAAGAACTTCAGTTAGCATCAAAAGGGACTACTGAAGAAATTCTAGTTGCAGAGGGTAAAAAACCAATTAATGATAAGCCTAGTGAGGTAAAATTATTTTTTACACCAACTCAAATGCAATTTCCTGAGCCAGATTCGGATGAAAAAGTTGATTTTAAAAATCTGTTTAGAATTTCAAATGTTAATGCAGGAGATAAAATAGCAGAAATAATCCCAGAGGCTACAGGAGAAGATGGGATAAATGTTCTTGGACAAACAATAAAAAGAGAATACATTAGAAGTATGCCTATTAATGCTACAAATGGATGTAAGATTGAGGGGAATAATATCATTGCCCTTATTGAGGGAAAGGCTCATATAGCTAATAGAAATGTTAGTGTTAATCCAATCTACACTGTTGAGTCTGTAAATATGGAGACTTGTAATATTAAATTTTTTGGAGATATTGAAGTTTATAACAGTGTTGAAGATAATATGTTTGTTAGTGCCGGTGGATCTTTAGATGTAAGTCATAATGTAAATACTGCAAATGTTGTTACTGGTGGAGAAATAACTATCTTAGGAAATGCAATTAATTCAAAAATATTATCAGGTCAGATTGATATAAGGAAAAAAGAATATTGTGATGTATTAAATGATTTTAAAGACATGATTGTTAAAATGATTGAGTATATTAATGGATTGAAGCTTGAAAACACAGATTTTAAGAATAGTGACTTTATAAGAACTCTTACTGAAAAAAGTTTTGGTGATTTTCAAAAAGTTGCCTTAAATATAGTATCCTTAAATATAAAAAATAAAACAAAACGAAGCATACTTGTAGATTTTATAAAGGAAAAGGTATTGGGTCTTAAAATTTTAGAAATGAAATCCTTAAAAGATTTAATAAAGCTTCTTAATATATTAGAAAATGAAATAGATTATTATGATAAAAATATTGTAGTTCCATTAGATATAAGAATAGGATATTGTCAGGAATCTGAAATTAAATCTACAGGAAATATTATAATAGGTGGTGCTGGGGAGTATACCTCAAAGTTAACTGCAATGAAAGATATATTATTTACAAAAGCCAATTCTGTTGCAAGAGGTGGTATATTGAGTGCGGGAGAAAATATTAGTGCAGGAATTGTGGGGAGTAAAGCTGATATTCAAACCACTTTAGTAGTACCTCAGTTTGGAAGAATTACTGCTACACGAGCATATAAAAACACGATACTATGCTTTGGAAAAACTAAGATGATTTTAGAAGAAACCTGTGAAAATTTGAATGCATATTTTAATGGAGAAACCAGAAGAATTGAAATCGGTAGATCTTCAATGTAAAAATAATTACTTTATTTCATTAATATCTATATATTAATTTAAATTAAAAATGTCAGGAAATTTATAATAATTATTTGTCTAAAAAGTGCATGTATGATATAATAAAAAAATAATTTGTACAAAAGACTCGTATATTTCCGATATTATGGTTGGAAAGTTTCTACCTGCTATCCGTAAATTAGCAGACTACGAGGTAGTGTTTTGATTTTAAATATTAGTTAGTATATTTATTTAAGAAAGACAGCACCTCATGTTTATCATTGAGGTGTTTTTTGTCTTGGTAAATTTTAATTATACAAAGAAGAAAAGGATGGAGTTAAATGGAAAGTTTACATAAACGCATATTAGAAGATGGGCAAGCATTATCAGAAAGTGTATTAAAGGTTGATTCATTTCTTAATCACCAAGTTGATCCTGAACTAATGTATGAAATGGGGACATATTTTAAAAAGTATTACGAAAATCATGGAATAACTAAAATATTTACAATTGAAAGTTCGGGTATTGCACCTGCAGTGATGACTGCAATGCAAATGAATTTACCTATGGTTACGTTAAAAAAACAAAATTCAAGAACTTTAAATGGTGATGTTTATCAGACAAAAGTACATTCATTTACTAAGAATATGAATTATGAATTAACATTATCAAAAAAATATATAGATAGTAGCGATAGAATATTAGTTATTGATGACTTTTTGGCTAATGGGGAAGCTGCGCTAGGAGCTGCACGTTTAATCGAAGAAGCAGGAGCAAAAGTTGCTGGAATAGGAATTGTTATTGAAAAATCATTTCAAAAGGGCGCAGAAATGTTAAAGAGCAAGGGGTATGATGTTTATTCATTAGCAAGAATAGCAAAACTCTCAAAGGGAACTATAGAATTTATAAAATAATATAGATAAACATATGTGATAACTTACCGAAATAATAAATATTTTTGTTCCGAAAAACTATGAAAATATCGCTGAAGG